>CAZSXW010000003.1:98866-265927 GCA_964610385.1 uncultured Actinomycetota bacterium | reverse complement strand
CTCCTATTGCAGGTATATCTATTTCTTCATATCTTATATCCCGCGGCCCATAGAATATTTGAGCTTTCATTTTGCCCTTCATAAATCCTCGCTGAATTGATATCTATAAAAAATCTTTTTTTAATATGTTATCTAAATATTACAGGAAGAATCCAGCGAGTCAAGCAAATAAAAAACCACCGGCTTAAAAAATAGTCAAATATCAACTGTATTTTACGGCTGATAGTCTACAGCCCGACAGTATCTATTGACAGGCCATTTGAAATAGTAATTATAGTTGCTATAATTATTTTATAAATTTCAGATATTAAGAAATAATACGCACAGATATTATAACAAAGGCCACCCGTGTAGATAACAGAAAAATAATAAATCGGTTTATAATTAATTAAATGTTATCAAAGAAACCAATTCCATTTCTTGATCTGGTATTGAGTATTTCAGAAGCTACAGATCTTATAGACGTAGAATTAAACAACCATAATAAAAGGGTTGCATTTACTTCTTTAAACATAGCTGATAGTCTGGGTCTTCCCAATAACTTTAAATACAACTTAATCATAGCCGGACTGCTTCATGATATAGGCTCATTTTCCCTTAAGGAAAGACACGAGATTTTAAACTACGATTACCAGCCCGAGCACCCTACCAACAACCATTCATACATAGGATATGTTCTGCTGAAAGATTTCTATCCGCTCGCAGAAATAGCATCCGTCATTAAATTTCATCATCATCTCTGGAAAGACATTGAGGATACGGAACTCCCTGAGACAATAAAGCTCTCCGCTCAGATAATCCATATTGCCGATAGAATCGATGTGCTGATTGATAAGAACAAAGACATCCTGTCACAGGTCGGCGATATTTGTCACATGATAAAGAAAGGCTCCAGAGTCAGATACAGACCGGATATAATAAAGGAAATAATAAATTTAAAGAATAAAGAATACTTCTGGCTGGATGCCGTAAGCCAGCCTGAAATCTCTACATTTACGGACAAACTCGGTTATTTGCCTTTAGACTTCGAAATGGACCTTGTAGATAAGTTCGCAAACATGTTCAGCCATATTATCGACTTCAGAAGCCCGTTTACGGCTACTCATTCAAGCGGGGTCACCACTACAGCCGAATTCCTGGCAAGGGCTATGAATTTCTCGGATAATGAAGTGTCTATGATGAAAATAGCGGGCTATCTCCATGATCTCGGTAAACTGGCTGTTCCGTCTGAAATACTGGATAAAGCTGCAGGCCTCAATGACGAAGAATTCAGGATTATTAGAAGCCATACCTACTATACCTATAGAATACTTGAAAATATAACAAACCTGGAAATTATAAATTCCTGGGCGGCGTTCCATCATGAAACTTTGGATGGAAACGGCTATCCATTTCATTTAAAAGAAGGCGAATTAAGCCTTGGCTCAAAAATTATGGCGGTCGCGGATATCTTTGCTGCAATAACAGAAGACAGGCCTTATAGAAAAGGTATGAATAAGAAAGAAAGTCTAAAAGTCTTAAATAATATGGTCAAGAATAATAAAATTGACTCAAATATCGTTTCCAAGGTAAGCGAAAATTTTAATGAGATCAGTTATGCGAGAGAAAAATCAGAAACCAGAGCCAAAAAGTATTATAAAGAATACAGGAGTATTTTTGAGAGATAGCCAACCTTACATCGAAGAGAACCGCAACATATAATCTATACTACACTCAGCCCAAACCGGCATTCCCGGGATAATTATAAAGAAATAATATTTATTACTTTACCCTTTTTACTTCTCTTTATAAACTCAACTCTGCCATCGGTCTTGGCAAAAAGGGTATGGTCTCTTCCCATACCGACATTAAGACCCGGCTTATATTTAGTACCCCTCTGTCTAACAATAATATTTCCGGCACTGACCAGCTGGCCTCCGGATTTTTTTATACCTAAAAATTTCGGATTACTGTCTCTTCCATTTCTGCTACTTCCAACACCTTTTTTACTTGACATAAATCTCTCCCATTATTATTTATTTCATATTTATTTTATCCAGATGCAGTATGGTAAGTAATTGTCTGTGCCCCACCTTTCTTCTGTATCTTTTCTTGGGCTTATATTTAAAAGCAATTACTTTATCTCCCTTTATCTGCTTTCTTATAGTAGCCTTGACCTCGACTTTTGACAATACAGGCCTACCGATCTCTATCTTATTGCCGTCGCTTATAAGATTGACGTCTTTAATAGTAACCTTATCTCCTTCTTTTCCTTCAATTCTTCCAACTACTATATTTTTATTTTCTTCCACCTTATATTGTTTTCCGCCGGTCGTGATTATTGCGTAAATTTTAATCCTCCGTCTGATCTCTATAAATTACAGAGTGAAATATTAACACATACCATATAACCCTGTCAATTTCAAAGATTTACCGTTCCCCAGGCCTATCTAATCACAGATCTCGGCTACCGCACTGGTCCTGGAAATAGACTTGACTTCAACTTTTACTCTCTTCCCCATGTATTTTACTCCTTCAATAATCTGGATGACAAACCCGTCTACCCTTGAAATAGCATCACTTTTATTGTAGAGGTAAGGCTCTTCTACCAATAGATCAAGTATATCCCCAACTTTAAACGGTTTGGCAGCATCTTTGATCTCAGCGATCGAACCTTCGGCCACCACTATGAAAGAATTAAGCGGAAGTTTTGGGTCACCCTGAATATCTATATATTTTTTTGTTATATTCTCAAGGTGTTTTAAGTTTTTCCCCTTAGGCCCGATCACAAGTGATGCAATTGCAGTGTTTAATTTCACCAGAAAACCCTTGGAATC
Source organism: uncultured Actinomycetota bacterium (assembly GCA_964610385.1). GTDB lineage: Bacteria > Actinomycetota > Humimicrobiia > Humimicrobiales > Humimicrobiaceae > CAZBSE01. The sequence continues at coordinate 263,111 of CAZSXW010000003.1, read as the reverse complement.
GCTCTCCCTGGCAAGCTTTCTTATTTTTCTCTCGGTCTCCAAAGTTATGGTGTCCTCAGACTTTATATATCCCGAACCCTCACAGTAGGGACAGATTTTACACATGGTGCCCAGAATCCCGTCAGATACATTCTTTCTGGTCATCTCAAGAAGTCCGAATTTTGAGAATTGCGATACTTCTGTTTTAGTCTTATCGCTTTCAAGGCAACTAAGAAACCTGTTGAAGACTTTGTTCCTGTCCTTTTCGCTTGCCATGTCAATAAAATCAATTACTATTATCCCGCCGATGTCTCTGAGTTTTAACTGACTCACAATAGTCTCAGCTGCTTCAAGATTTGTTCTCAATATAGTCTGAGCCGAGCTTTTGCTAGAAGTATACTTACCAGTATTAACATCAATGGACGTCATCGCTTCTCCATGGTCTATTACTATGAACCCGCCTGATTTAAGCCATACTTTTCTCTCCAGAGCATTTTCTATGACCTCATTGACATGAAATGCTTCAAACAGGTCTTCCTTTCCATGATGTAACAATATATTGTTGAATTTAGACCCTATGGATTTAAGATATTTTATTATCTCCCTTTTAAGCACTTTTTTATCTACATATATGCTGCTGAATTCCTCCGAAAACACGTCCCTCATTATTTTTATAATAAGGGAATACTCGCTTGAGATTAACTCAGGCTTGGTCTGACCAGACGCTTTTCTCTTTATATGATCCCACTTCTTTTTAAGCTGCTTTAGATCTTTCTTCAATAATGATATATCTGCCTCCCTGGCAGCAGTCCTTACGATCAGTCCACTGTTTTTATTATTCAATCCTTCCGCAAGTTTTTTTAATTTATCTCTCTCTTTATCATTAAGTCTTCTGGAAATACCTATTCCGGTATTAAATGGTGCCAGAACCAGATATCTACCTGGTATGGATATGAAAGTAGTAAGCCGTGCTCCCTTTGTTTTCATGGGGTCTTTTGTCACTTGCACCATTACCATCTGATTGGGTTTAAGTACATACTGTATCTTTTTGGGGATCTCCTCACCATCATCGATATCCATACCAAGACCGATCTCATTGATGTACAGGAATGCATTTTTATCTTCTCCGATATCCACGAAAGCTGCATTCAGACTTGGAAGGACATTTTTGACCTTTCCCATATAGATATTGCCTACCAAAGATTTTTTGCTCTTTCGTTCAAAAAATAGCTGAGTCACCTGTTTTGCTTCAAGAATTGCGACCCTAGTCTCGTTTTTATCCAGACTTATTAACATTTCTTTATACAATTTTGATCATTCTCCTTTGCCGGGTATTTAAACTACATCCATAGGTGTTTTGAGTATATTTTTTCTCATTACAAATAATTCTTCTTTTTTTGCCTCCCTTACACCGATGCCGTAATTTTTCAACCAGCCCGTAAAATATTTATAAAAATCATTAAACTTAAAAAATTCATTATTGTCTTCTTTAAAAATTTTAGCATATCCAAATAGTTTTAGAAAAAAAATATAAGATTCCGCTTCGCCCCGCTTTATTTTTAGGTCATATATCGAGTGGGAAAAAACAGATTTCTTTAGATCGTCTTCCATAGTCTTATAAGATCTACCGTATATGCCTCTATCAGGATAGCAGGGTTCAAGCCTGAAAATATAAAGACTTACCGCAATATCATTCATAAGATTGGCCGTTTTTAGGGCTGTTTTTTTGGACTTAGTTATTTGCATCTGCGGTTTAAGCTGTAAATTGACTCTTTCCTTAAACACCCGTCCGCCTATATCTTCCCGGATAAGTACATCCGAGTACTCCGCCATGCTTTCTACCCCCAATGGAGTCGGGGGGCTAAAAACTATTCTGGGCTTAGGGTTATAACCCAGGCTGTATTCGATTTTAAGTCCTGCTCTTCTTAAAGCCCGTAATATTATTCTGATAATATCCAGATGGGATAAATATTTAAATTCATCCTTCTTATAAAACTTAAATCTTATCTTGTTCCCGCAGGAACTTTTTTGATTTATCATATTCTTTCAGTAAAAATCTTTTACTTACACTCATATCCACCATATCCCAGGGTAATACTTCACTGCTTGAAAATCCCCTGGTAGTAAAAAAATCAATATCCAGTCCGGCTTTCCTGAATTCCTCTTCCCAGATATGTAGTTTAAAATGATCTGTCCAGTTATCAAATTTCGCTCCACTCCTCCAGGCACCTTCTATGACTTCACACACCCTGTCATTTCCCCTGGACAGGGCACATTCTATTATACTTCGGCCGGGTTCGGTCCAGCTTGTATTTATATACCGCCTGGGCAAATTTTTTAAAATATAATCAAATTTATCTTTCAACTTTTCCCTGCTTTCCTGCTCCACCCACTGGAATGGTGTGAAGGGCTTAGGACAGAAAGCATTTATACTGACGTTAATCTTCAATCTTGACAGTTTACTGGTGGCAATATTACTTCTGGCTACCCTGATTATCTTTTTCAGCAGTGAGATTATCTGGGTTATATCTTCATCTGTTTCAAAAGGCAGCCCGATCATAAAGTAGAGCTTTATCCTTTCCCAGCCTTTACGAAAAGTCATTTTTATACAGTCAAGCATTTCATCTTCATTTATGTTTTTATTTATTATATCCCTCATCCTCTGGCTTCCGGCTTCCGGAGCAAAGGTCAAACCTGTCTTCCTGCCCCTTCTGATAAGCTCTACCAGTTTGGGACTGAGGCTGTCCAATCTTATAGAAGGCAGTGAAAAAAAGATCCTATTTGATTTTGAGGAAGAAGCAATTTTTCCCAGCAGATACTCAATATCCCTGTAATCTGCCGAAGATAATGATAGAAACGAGATCTCATCATAACCGGTGCCTTTAAGGCCGGCAGCTGCCTGCCTGACCAGAGATTTTACCTCTCTATTCCTGACCGGCCTGTAAATAATACCTGCCTGACAAAATCTGCAACCCCTATAGCACCCCCTCATAATCTCTACTGCAAACCTGTCGTGAATGGTCTTAATATTGGGTATTACAGGATCCCGGACTATACCGTAATGGTTCAAATCCCTTACAGTCGCTTTTTTGACCTTTTTTGCCGGTTCAATGTTTTTAATACTGCCGTTTTTATAATAATGAAACCGGTAAAATTCAGGAACATATATGCCATCCAATCTGCTTATCTCTTTCAGGAACCATCTTTTATCCTTACTTTTATCCTTGTATGCTTTCAATCTTTCCAGTATAGATACGATCGCTTCTTCGCCATCCCCGATAACCACGAAATCCATGAATTTTGAAATGGGCTGGGGATTGACAGCTGCAGGGCCCCCTGCACAAACAAGGGGAAAGCTTTCATCTCTTTCTTCAGATCTTATATTTATTCCACCGAGATCAAGTATATTTAATATATTGGAATAAAGAAGCTCATGCTGGACGGTAAAACCTATAAGGTCAAAGCAGTTTAAAAATATCCTGTTTTCCAGTGAAAATAGTTTTACTCCGTTTTCCCTGAGTTTCTTTTCAAAATCGATCCAGGGGGCAAAGACCCTTTCTGCAGTATAATATTTATTCTTATTTACTATGTCATACAATATCTGGATTCCCAGATTCGACATACCCACTTCATATATATCCGGAAACACAAGGGCAACAAATACCAGATGATAAAAATCAGTGTTCCGGTCGAACCTTTTGCTTTTAGTACCCACTTCACTACCCACATACCTGCCGGGCTTTTCGATCCCCTTCAGGATTTTTTCCAGCAGGCTGAAATCTAATCTCTTAATTTCCTTCATATTTAATTATCCCAGAGATTTATAGATTATTTGAACTCCTGAAAAGCTACTTCATGGTCTTTTCTTACTTCTCTCCATAGGTAAATATTTTCCACCAGACCTATACCCAGCAGCAGACTTATAAGACTGGAACCACCGGAACTTAAAAATGGCAGAGGAATCCCAATAACAGGCATTATACCTATAGTCATGCCTATATTTATAACCACCTGTGATAAGATTATAAGGCCGACTCCTGCACCCAGAAGCCTTGCAAAACTGTCTGAAGAATTAAGGGCTATATGAAAACATCTCCATATGATAGCGCCAAGGATCAATATCACCACGAGCGCTCCGATAAAACCCAGCTCTTCACCTACAACAGAGAATATAAAATCAGTATGGTGCTCAGGGACATAGTTTAAATTTGTTTGTTTCCCTAAAAAGAGGCCCTTTCCTAAAATGCCCCCCGAGCCAATTGCCAGTTTGGATTGATATAAATTATAGCTGGCACCTTCACTTGTAGCCTCGGGATTTAAGACTACTAAAATCCTCTCCAGCTGATACTGCTTTATTAACCCAGCTTTAAGGGCCAGGAAAAATCCTCCTGCAGTCAACCCAACTATTGCCAGTAAATATAGGAAATTAGCCCCGGATAAAAATAACAGGCCTATATATACAATAAAATAAATAAGCGCAGTCCCATAATCAGGCTCAAGTAAAACCAGTGCCATGAATATTAGAGTTATCGCAAATGAAATAGCTACCTTCTTAAATTTGATCTGATATACTTTCTCCCTTCTCCATTTTGACATAACCGCAGCCAGAGACACTACCATAAAGATTTTAGAAAACTCAGAGGGCTGGGCTGTAAAGAACTTCAGATCTATCCAGCTTTTTGACCCATAGACCTCATAACCGAAAATAAGAACAGCTACAAGAAAAAGAATACCGATAATAAAAGCCAGCCACCAGAATTTCCTTATTTTTCTGTAATTTATGAACTGTAATGCGATAAACAGTATCATTCCGATCGCCAGGCCTATTAGCTGCTTCTTTAGATAGCTTTGAGGATCGGTCACCCCTCCCGGCAGGGTTTCTCTGGTGGCACTATATATGATCAAGACTCCAAAGGAAGATATAGCAATGACCAGGAATAATAATACAAAATCAAACCTTATTTTTCTTTTACCATCGCTAAGGTCTCCAAAATCACTAAAGCTTCTTTTTCTTCTTTTTATCATTTATAATCACTGTTTATTCAATATTGAATAGATAACGGTATATTTCCTCTACGATCGGAGCGACATTGCTTCCACCGGAACCTGCCTCTTCAAGCATTGCCACTATTACATATTCAGGATTACCCACGGGAGCATAACTTGCAAACCAGGCATAATCCTGCCTACCGTAAAATTCGGCAGTACCGGTCTTCCCCGCCATCGGTATTTCATCCAGAGGGAAACCGGCAAAAGCACCTGCAGCAGTGCCTCCGGTACCGACTACCTGTATCAAACCATCTTCTATTATTTCCATAAAATGTTCATTAAGATTTAAGTCCTGGTATTCCACGGTAGAATTTTCTATAAATAAATCACCCTGGCTATCTCTTATCTCCTTTACCAGATGAGGAGTAAATTTTATACCGTGATTGGCTATTATTGAAAAAGCCTGCGCCATCTGAAGAGGTGTTACCAGCAGGTCCCCCTGTCCTATAGCCATATTTACAGTATCACCGGGAAACCAGATGGAATATGCCGGGCTATATTTAAAATAATCCTCTTTCCATTCTTTATCCGGGACCAGACCCTGATCTTCATAAGGAAGGTCGATACCAGTTTTTTCACCAAAACCAAAAGTTCTTAAATACTGCTGAAGAAGTTCCTGGTCATTATCATATTTTTTAAAAAGTCCATACCCGACCTGATAGAAAAAGATATCACAGGAATTTTTAAAAGCTCCTCTTATATCAAGACTTCCATGAGCCGCCCAGCATTTTTTTGGAGAATCTTCTCCCAGTCCCAGCCAAACTCCTGCACAATTTAATTTTGCCCATTCACCGATTATTTCTTCACTCAGACCGGCGTAACCGGTGACTATTTTTATTACCGAACCAGGCGGAAAAGCATTGATCATCCTGTTATTCAAGGGGTAGTAATTTTGTGGATCATTTAGATAATTCCAATCATCATATGATATGCCCCCCACGAACATTTCAGGGTCAAAAGTGGGATAGCTGGCCATGGCTATTATCTGACCACTGGCAGGGTCGAGTACCACTACCGCTCCTCCAGGGACTTTGTAATACTGGCCTGTACCTCTGTCCTTTTTCAACCTTGCCGCCAAAATACCCTGGTAAAGAATTTCCTCAACGGCTCTCTGCAGGTCAATATCAATTGTCAGGTATAGATCATTCCCACAGACCGGATCATTCTCTTCAAGAACGCTTACCGGCCTCTCCAGTGGATCGACTTCATATATTTTCTTGCCCTTTATACCTCTGAGTATGCTCTCATAAGTCTCTTCCAGCCCGCTAAGCCCTATCTGATCTCCACCTTCATACTCATCGCTATAATCACTTGATTTAAGCCTCTCCTCGTCTATTTCTCCAGTATATCCCAGCAGGTGTGATGCCAGGAAATCGTAGTTATATTTTCTTAAATACACATCGATAACTTCAACTCCGGGCAGGCTGCCGCTGTTCTCTTCAAGATAGATCAGGTCAGATTTGTCGATATCTGTCTTTAATATGACTCTGTCAATATATGACTGACTGCTTTGATTTAACTTTTTCTTTATATCCTCTATAGATATATCCAGACAGCTGCTTAAGGTTTCAATGACCTCTTCATTTTTAGAGACTAAACTGGGTTCTACCGCTACTGCACTTACCGGAATGCTCTCTACTACTAATTTTCCGTTCCGGTCATAAATATTTCCCCGAGGAGCTGCAATTGTCTTTTCTCTGACGATACTTTCGGAAGCCATTTCAGCATATAATTCGCCGCTCATTACCTGTATAAAGAAAAGTCTTATGACAAGCACGATCAAAATCATCACTAGAAAATAGATTATTATATTAAATCTTATCCTTATATTTGAACCCAAGTTCTGCACCCTCCCTTGCACCTATTCTTATAACAGGAAAGATAATAAACATCAAAATTATATTACAGGCAGGCGCGGTTATCATCTCTAATCCTATCCTTAGTAAACCGCTGCTAAAATTAAACAAATAACGTATTATAGTCACGGCTAAAATGTTTATTTCTGTGGTCAGAAATACAATAAATAAATAATTTAGAAGTTTGTATCTGAATTCTTCCATAATCAGTCGGCTGGCAATAAAGGCACTTAGAGAATAGACCAATGCACTTATTCCTACTATATCACCTACAGCAAGGTCCAGCACCAGGCCTATCACAAATCCATACAGCAATCCCCAAAAAAGACCGTCAAACAGAGTTACTGCTATCACCATTACTAAAAGGAGGTCGAAGTTCAGGGAAAATGATTTAAAGTATTCGAAAAATACTATCTGCAGCAGCAGACAGACCATTAATATAAAGAAGTGCAATATTTTATAAAAAATCTTCATATCTTATATATGTTATTTTACTCTTTTACCACCAGAACATATTCTATGCTCTTAAGATCTACAAAAGGTTCTATTTCAATCGATTTATAGGGACCACCTGCATTTTCTAAAACTTTACTCACACGGCCTATTAAAATCTCTCCGGGAAAATTTCCGTATTCCGATGTGATCACTATATCTCCCTTAAATACCGACTCTTCACTTAAAATATAATTCAGGCTGACTTTTCCATCCTGGCTGCCCTGGATAACTCCAAGCTTTCTAGAAGATAAAATCCTTGCACCTATGGTAGTCTGGGGATCATTTATGAGTCTTACATTGCATGAATCCTTACCCGTAACTGCCACTACTCCCACCAGCCCATCTTCATTGACAACCGCCATCCCCTCCAATACTCCATTACCACTACCGACATTTAAAATAACCTCTGACTGCCACTTGTTTTCATAGTATCCTATTACTTTTGCAGGTATGGTCGTATAATCCTCTCTAAGCTCTATACCCAGCAATTTCCTTAAGGCATCATTTTCTATCTTAAGATTTACATTTTCGCTATATTCATGCCTGAGTTCCGAATTCTCTTCCTGGAGCTTGAGGTATTTGTCTTTCAGCTTTATATAATCCTTTAGTGAATTAAAAAAACGGGTTATGGGATTAAAGAACAAAACAAGCTTTTCCTGTACAGGTTTTAAGACATCGATAGTTTTTGCCTTTACACCCTGGACTAATTCAGACTGCCTGTAGCTTACGGTAATTATCACCAGAGATAAAATGATTATGATGATTATAATAATAAAGTATTTAAATCTTCTGTTTAATGAAGCCATGAGTAAATATTTAGATTGAATGTAAAATAAGTTACTTTGAATACTTCAGATATTTCTTATAAGCATTAAAATCCTCAACACATTTGCCCGCACCTATAGCCACTGCCGCTATAGGATCCGGGGCAAGGCGCACATCACAATGCGTCTCCCTGGATATTCTTTCGGCTATCCCCTTAAGCAGTGCCCCTCCTCCAGCCAGAACAATGCCTCTTTTCAATATATCTGAAGCAAGTTCTGGGGGTGTGACATCAAGTACTTCAACAATAGCATTTACGATATCATTCAATTCCTTTTCCAGCGCTTTTCTCATCTGCTGGCTGGTAACAATAATCGTCTTGGGAAGTCCGGTTACCAGATCCCTTCCATTTATTTCCATCTTCTTCTCGTCTTCAAGCGGGAAAGCAGACCCTATCTCCATTTTCACCTTTTCAGCAGTCCTCTCTCCCAAAAACAGATTGTGCTCCTTCTTTAAATAATAGATTATAGCTTCATCCATTTCATCACCGCCTATTCTGAGTGATTGGCTTACAATTATTGATCCCAGAGAGATAACTGCCACCTCAGAAGTCCCGCCGCCAATATCAATAATCATGCTGCCGCTGGGCTTATCAACAGGTAAATTAGTACCAATTGCCGCAGCCAGAGGTTCTTCAATTATATAAGCTGCTCTAGCACCGGCCTGCTCGGTAGTTTCGACAACCGCCTTTTTTTCAACAGGTGTGATCCCGGACGGAACACAAATGACTATCCTTGGCCTGGCAAAGGCTACATTTTTATGGACTCTTTGAATAAAATATCTGAGCATTTTCTCTGTTATCTCAAAATCAGCAATCACCCCGTCTTTCAATGGTCTGACAGCTACTATATTCTCGGGTGTCCTTCCGACCATTTTCTTAGCTTCTCTTCCGACTGCCAGTACCTTGTTATTCTCTTTATCAATGGCCACTATAGAAGGCTCTTCCAGTACTATGCCCTTTCCTTTTACATATATCAGAGTAGTGGCCGTCCCCAGATCGATGCCCATATCTCTACCTATTATATTCAAGAAAAAATCAAATACCTGCATCTCTAAACTCCTTAATCAACCAATGACCTTAAATCCAAATCCTTCCAATAAGTCTACAAATTTTATTACTGGAAGTCCGGCTGCATTAAAAAAACAACCGCTGACCTTCTCAACCAATAGACTTCCCGGCCCAAAAATATTATAAGCACCCGCTTTGTCCAATACCTCTTCCTTATCCAAATATGCTTTGATCTCTTTCGGCTTCAGCCTCCTAAATTTTACCCTGGTAGTCTCGGTGTCAAATCGGCACTCTCCTGATATGCCTTCTAAGACACAGACACCGCTTATTACCTTGTGTACACTGCCGGACAGGACAAGTAGAAATTTCTCTGCCTCCTCTATGCTTTCCGGTTTTCCAAAGCATTGTCTTTTAAAGTACACAACTGTATCAAAACCTGCAATTAAAAAGCCATCCTTATAATCAGAGCCCTTCCTTTCCGGCAGGTCTTTTTTTATATTATTATAAACATTTTTTGCTTTTATAATACTATTGCTGATAACAGTCTTATAAGGATCTTTGAACAGTACCTCTCTGCAACCTTCAGGCTTTACTACTTTATAATCTATTTTTAAAATTTTTAATATCTCGCTCCTTCTCGGAGAGGCAGAAGCCAGTATGATCCTTTTTTTAAACCTTTCCTGTTTCAATATCAACCGGTTCTTTATTAAAAAATAATTTGATCTCCCTTTCGGCACTTTGCCTGGAATCCGAACCATGAACCACATTAGAGGTTATATCATCACCAAAGTCTCCTCTTATGGTGCCTTTTTTAGCAATCCTGGAATCAGTCGGTCCCATAAGCTCCCTTACCCGGCTGATAGCATTATCTCCGCTTATGACCATTACTACTACAGGACCGGAAGTTATATAATCTATCAATATATTAAAAAAATCTTTCTCTTTATGTTCATTATAATGCTTTTCTGCGAGCTTTCGGCTTATCCTCATCATCTTTAGTCTCTCAACAATCAGACCTTCTCTTTCAAAACGCGATATTATTTCTCCGACTATTCTTTTCTTTACTCCATCAGGTTTTATGATAATCAGGCTCTTCTCCACATTATCTCCAATATTCCTATGTCAAATTTTCTTTCCGATCACTGGGTTGTTTTACAGTAAGGACACACTTTCCAGTTCAGATCCAAAGGTTTACCACAGTTGATACAGGGACTCTTTAATTTTTTTCTGCAGTAAGGACAGATTAAAAAATCGTCTCTGATAACATTCCCGCAGGACGGGCAGGCGGATTGTTTGCTGTTCAGCAGTGCCTGCATCCTCTCAATTTCAAGATCTCTTTCAACTACATCATCGATATACTCCGGAGGTCTTAATATTAAATATAATATCAGCCCCAAAAAATTTAACACCAAAACCACCAGAGACCAAAAAACCGCAGATACCACTGACCCGCTTCTAAGTTTTGCATCTCTAAAAGTCCAGTAAACAAAGGCAAGCCAGACAATTATTAAAACAAAAATAATGCCGTAGATTAAATATTTCCATGCTGGGTGCTTAAAAAAAGCCAAAACATCATTGATATACTCAAATAAATCCATTTGCCCTCCAAATAAAAATTGTTATATTCACAGATTTCTGCATCATAACGTAAAATCTACTGATTAATCATATAACTTAAATTAGTTATTGAACCAGTAATGCATATAATATCATTTTCACCAGAAATTTTTAAAGCAAATTTCACAGATTTTTTTATATTATCTCTCCTGTATATTTCAACCGGCAGGCGGGCTGCTTCTTTAGACGATTTTATTTTGCTTTTGACTGCCTTTTCCAGTTTACCTGTGTCTAAACTTCGCCGGTCTAAACTTGAAGTCAAAATCAAGATATCACTCACAGATATTATCTTCTCTATCATTTTTTCATAATCTTTGTCTTTAAGAACTGAAAAAATTATAATTTTTCTGCTGTCACCAAAATATCTTATGACATCCTTTACGAAATTTTCTATTCCCTCCGGATTATGGGCAGCATCCGCAACCACAACCGGCTTTTTTCTTATTATCTCAAACCTTCCTCTGACCATGATACCGGACAGAGCCCGATTCAATTTATACTCCATCAGCTCTCTATTTCTACTTCCCAGGTAAAGCTCTGAAAGTACTACTGCCAGAGACAGGTTCAAAGGCTGATACTGCCCGAGAAGATGTAACTCTAGATCCCCGTATACTTTATTTATTCCCTTTATATCAACTATCCAGCCTTCCAGACCCAGATCCACTTTTTTTTGAATGTCAAAATCTTTCCCTAAACAGAACAGCTTTGAGCCGGTTTCCTCCGCTTTTTTGGTCATTATCCCCAGCACCTCCTGATCTCTGCTCGTAGTCGCAACCAATGCGCCCTTTTTTATCACTTCTACTTTCTCGGCCGCTATTTCTCCGATGGTGCTGCCTAACATCTTGGTATGTTCAAGACTCACGCCGGTAAGCCCTACGACCTTTGAATATGCGATATTGGTAGCATCCCATCTTCCACCCATTCCTGCTTCAAGCACCATGACCTCTACACCTTCATCTTCTGCCAGTTTGAACGCCATGGCAGAGATTATCTCAAACTGGGTAACAGGACCATTAAGGTCCATTTTATTGACCTGCTTGACAAGAGGATATATCTGATCAAAAATCCGGGCGAACTTGTTTTCTGATATATCGCTTCCGCAGATCCACATCCTTTCGGTATAACTTCTTATATGTGGGGAGATATAATACCCGATAGGTATACTGTGATGATTTAATATGCCGGCGACCATTTTCGTAGTAGAAGTCTTTCCATTGCTACCTACGATATGAATAAAATCGATCTTCCTGTGAGGATTGCCTAAAAGCTGGAGTATCTTTCCAATTCTTTCCAGCCCAGGCTTTATTCCAAAAATAAGGCAGTCGTCTAAATATTTGCTCGCTCGCCTGAAATTCACTATCCCTCACTTTTATTACCAGTTGCTATTTACTGGCATCTTCGATCCTGGTCAACTGATCATCCAAGATTTTTAGAGTTTTCTCTGCCTGATCCAGCCTGTCTTTTTCTTTCTGGATTATTTCTGCCGGTGCTTTATCATTAAAAGCGGGGTTTGATATTTTCATTTTACTTTTTTCTATTACTGCATTTGTCTTTGCCATCTGGTTCTTTATTCTGTTGATCTCAAGCTTTATGTCAACTACATCAAGAATATAAATAAAAATGTCTATATTTCTTACAGCAGTCTTAATATAACCTTTTTGACCGGTACAGTCCTTAAATTCCATGCTGTCTACTTTCCCAAGACTGTAAATATATTCCCTGTTTTCTTCCAATATATTTTTAATTTTTACCTTAGATGCTGCTAAATTGACCTTTACTCTGTCAGCCGGGCTTATTTTAAGTTCAGATCTTATTTTTCTTATCTCACTTATGACTTTAAAAACTACTTCTATTTTATTTTCGATTTCCCGGTCTACCCTGTCCTGACCAAATTCAGGGAAGCTCTCTATCATTATACTTTCACCCATATGAGGAATATCCTGCCAGATCACTTCTGTAACAAAAGGCATAAAAGGGTGAAGCAGTTTAAGGTATTTTTCTAAAATATACCATAATATGAATAATGCACTTTTTCTATCATCATCATTCACGTCAGAGTAAACTCTGACTTTTGCCGATTCGATATACCAGTCACAGTACTCGTTCCAGAAAAAATCATTCAGAAGCCTTGAGGCATAAGAAAAATTATACTTTGCCATATATTTTTCAACATTACTTATAGTATGGTTTAACCTGGATAATATCCATCTGTCCCATAGGTTCAAATCAAAATCATCAACATCCATACTATAGATCTCAGGATCTTTACTTATATTGGATATTACAAACTTGGATGCATTCCATAATTTGTTTGCGAAATTTCTGACCCCTTCGATTTTTTCGTCACCCAGATTTAAATTTTTGCCGGGTGTAGTCAGAGAGGTAAGAGTAAATCTTAAAATATCCGAGCCGTTTTTTTCAATCACTTCTATAGGGTCTACAACATTACCCTTGGATTTACTCATTTTTTGTCCGTATGCATCGATGACTATAGGATTTATAAACACTTCCCTGAAAGGAATGTTTTTCCTGAAATAAAGGCTTATCATTATCATCCTTGCCACCCAGAAAAAGATAATATCATGGGCAGTTACCAGAACAGAGGTAGGAAAGAAGTATTTTAACTCCTCTGTCTCTTCCGGCCATCCAAAAACCGCAAAGGGCCAGAGACAGGAGCTGAACCAGGTATCCAGTACATCCCTGTCCTGTTCTATATTACTGCTGCCGCACTCTCTGCAGACCTTGGGGATCTCCTCGCTTACAGTCATTTCACCGCAATCTTTGCAATACCATACAGGAATACGATGCCCCCACCACAGCTGACGGGATATACACCAGTCCCTTATACTCTCCATCCAGTCATAATATATCTTATCCCATTTTTTTGGGATTATTCTTATCCTTCCCTCTTTTACCGCCCGGACAGCCGGCACTGCCAGTTTTTTCATCGATACAAACCACTGTAGTGAAATCCTCGGCTCCACTGTGGTATTGCACCTGGAACATATCCCCACTGCGGAAGTGTGCACATCCTTACCTGTCAGATAACCCTGCCCCTCAAGATCCTCCAGTACTTTCTTCCTGGCAATATTACGGTCCAGTCCCTTGTATTTGCCAGCATTAGAATTCAAAGTGGCATCTTCATTGAATATATTGATCTGCTCAAGCTTATGTCTTTTTCCAATTTCAAAATCATTAGGATCATGCGCCGGCGTGACCTTGACGGCACCGCTTCCAAATTCCATATCCGCAAAATCATCTTCTACCACAGGTATTTTCCTTTTCATCAGAGGTAGGAAGACAAACCTTCCCTTATATTTTTTATACCTGGTATCCTTCGGATTCACAGCAACCGCCGTATCTCCGAGCATAGTCTCTGGCCTGGTAGTTGAGACTACTATATATTCATCTTTACTAGGCTTGCCGCTTTTCTCATCTATTAAGGGATATTTTATATCCCACAGATTTCCTTCTTTCTGGACATGTTCTACTTCAATATCCGAAATAGCAGTCCGGCATCTGGGGCACCAATTTACCATATAATTCCCCCTGTATATCAGGCCATCTCTATACAGCGAAACGAATTCTTTTGTAACCGCCCTACAGTAAAGATCATCAAGAGTAAATCTCTCCTTATCCCAATCACAGGAACATCCCAGCAACTTTAACTGAGTTATTATTCGGCTGCCGTATTTCTCCTTCCAGCGCCATACTTCTTCAATAAACTTTTCCCTTCCCAGTTTAAATCTACTTGTTTTCTTTCTTTCCAGAGCCTTCTCAACTACATTCTGGGTAGCTATTCCAGCATGGTCGGTACCGGGTACCCAGGTAGTATTGTACCCCTTCATTCTCCTGTACCTTATGATTACATCCTGCAGGGTATTGTTTAGAGCATGACCCATATGAAGGTATCCAGTCACGTTCGGAGGCGGTATTACAATAGAGAAAGGTTTTTTTGATTTATCGACTTTTGCCAGGAAATATTTATTTTCTAACCAGTATCCGTAGATTTTTTTTTCAAGCCTTAAGGGGTCATATTTGCCTTTGACCTTGCTAAACGTTTTAAGCTGATTTTTCCTCATCTTTCAAAAAAACTTTATTTTTAGATCCGGTTATTACCTGGGGTTCTATCCTGTCTTCAACGACCTCTCTGGTGATAATACATTTACTTATATCTTTTCTGGCGGGTATTTCAAACATGACATTCAGCATGATCTCTTCCATAATAGCTCTTAGCCCCCTCGCCCCTGTTTTTCTTTTTAAAGCCTGCCTGGCAATCTCTCTTAAAGCGCCTTTGGTGAATTCAAGATCGACTTTGTCCATTTTAAACATTTTGCCGTATTGTCTGACCAGAGAGTTTTTTGGCTCTACTAAAATCTTTATCAGATCATCTTCAGAAAGATTTGATAATGTACCTACAATGGGCAACCTTCCAATAAGTTCCGGTATCAATCCATATTTTAATAGATCTTCCGGCATGGTCTGGGGGAGAAGCATATCGATCTTTTCAACTCTACTGGAAACCTCGCCCGAAATAAAGCCGACGCTGCTCTTATTTATCCTTTTTTCTATTATCTTTTCCAGCCCGCTGAACGAGCCCCCACAGATGAACAAGATATGATTAGTGTTTATCTGTATGAAATCCTGGTGGGGATGTTTCCTGCCGCCCTGAGGCGGGACATTGGCCTCAGTTCCTTCCAGGATCTTAAGTAAAGCCTGTTGTACACCCTCCCCGGATACATCACGGGTAATAGAAGGGTTTTCAGACTTTCTGCTTATCTTGTCTATCTCATCAAGATAAATAATACCAGTCTCTGCTCTTTTGATATCAAAATCTGCAGCCTGTATCAATCTCAATAATATATTCTCTACATCCTCACCGACATAACCCGCTTCAGTCAGCGATGTTGCATCTGCAATACAGAAGGGGACATTTAATATCTTGGCCAGAGTCTGTGCCAGAAGAGTCTTTCCACAGCCCGTAGGACCTATAAGTAAAATATTACTTTTTTCAATCTCTGTGTCATCATTGTTCAGCTTGTCCTCATATTTTACTCTCTTATAATGATTATATACCGCTACAGAAAGTATTTTTTTTGCCCTTTCCTGACCTATTACATATTGGTTGAGGATGGAATATATTTCTTTTGGCCTGGGAAGATCTTTAAAATCAACCTCCCTTTCCTCTTTCAGTTCCTCATCTATGATCTCATTGCACAGGTCTACACACTCATTGCATATATACACTCCAGGTCCGGCAATAAGTTTCTTTACCTGATTTTGAGACTTACTGCAGAAAGAACATTTTAGAAAATCATCTCTTTTCCCGTTAGTAGTCGACAAATCTATACTCCCCTCTAATTAATCTTACTTTTTATAGATAACTTCATCTACTATCCCGTATTCTTTGGCTTCTTTGGCATTTAATATAAAATCCCTTTCAGTGTCCTTCTCTACCTTTTTTACTTCCTGTCCGGTGTGTTTGGAAATTATTTCGTTAAGAAGGGCGCGTATCCTTACCATTTCCTTCGCATGGATCTCAACATCGATTGTAGTCCCCGAAACACCACCTGACGGCTGGTGAAGCATGACTCTTGAATTGGGAAGTGAAAATCTCTTACCTTTTTCTCCTGCCAGGAGCAAAACTGCCGCCGCACTTGCCGCCTGGCCTATACATATAGTCGATACCGGCGACTTTATAAACTGCATGGTATCATATACTGCCAGAGCTGAGGTCACTACTCCACCAGGACAGTTTATATATAGCTGTATGTCTTTATCCGGTTCTTCAGCTTCAAGATGAAGCATCTGTGCCATAACCAGATTGGCAATATTATCATCTATGGCTACTCCTAAAAAAATTATTCTTTCTTTCAGCAGGCGAGAGTAAATATCGAATGATCGCTCACCTCTATTGGTCTGTTCTATCACCATGGGTACTAAATAATCGTTATACATTTTAATCATCGCTCTTTCTTGTTTATTTTGAATTAGGAGTCCAAATTTTCTTAGTTTTTCCTCCTGCCTCTTTCTTTCCTTTTTCAGGTGTCCATATACTGCCCTTGTTTCTGTTTTCTTTATTTTTTTCCTCTACGACCTTTGATTTTTCCACTAATAGATCAATTATTTTTTTTCTCCTGACAGTCTGCTTTACCGTCTCATCACCCTCAGGCTTTTCCAGGAATTCTTCTATTTTCTTTATATAATCTTCCTCTTTATATCTATTTATAATATCATCTTTTTCCTTTTTAATCTCATCTTCTGAAGGTTCTATATTTTTCTTTTCCGCTTTCTCCAGTGCCTTAAAGATCAAGTATTCCTTGATTTCCCTTATCGCTCTCTCCTTGATCTCCTGGTTCAATTTGTCTTCCGGAAGATTTATGGCCTTTAGATAATCGGCTCTTTTTATTTTTTGTTTTTCCAGGTTCTCATCGATATTTTTATTTATCTGTTCTATTCTGTTATTCACCATTGCTCCGGGAACATCGTCCTCCATCTTATCCATGATATGGCTTAAAATCTCTCCAACAATCTTGCCTTTCCTTATATTCTTCTTCTGTTTTATCATTCTCTCTTTAATACTGTTCTTAAAACTCTCTGTATCTTTGTAATCGCCGAAGTTCTTTAAAAATCCCTGGTCTATATTAGGTAATGCTTTTCTCTTTATTTCCTTTATAAAAATATTAAAACTTGCCCTCTTACCAGCAAGCTTTTTGTCCTTAATATCAGCCGGTAGGGTGAGTGTTATTTTTTTATTTTCGCCTCTCTTTAAACCCACCAGCGAGTTTTCAAGATCAGAAAACAGGGTATTGGAACCAACTTCCAGAAGATAATCTTTGGCACTACCGCCCTCAAATTTCCTGCCTTCGACCTCTCCATCAAAATCAAGGGTAACATAATCACCCTTGGATACAGGTTTGTTGCCTTCAACCGGCTCCAGGGTAGCAAAGTTGCTTCTTATACTGTTTATCTGTTTTTCAAGTTCCTGGTCAGAGACATCTGTCGAAAGTCCTGTCACTTCTATGCCCTTATAGTCAGGTAATTTTATTTCAGGTTCCAGCTCCACTTCAACTTCAAAGACCAGAGGAAGATCTTCCTGGAGCTGGGTTATTTTTACTTTAGGATAATCTATGGTTTTAAGATCAGATTCTACAACGATATTCGGATACAATTCAGATATCAGCAGACTTGCAGCTTCACCCAGTACATAATTCTTCCCGAAGTTTATATCTATAACATGATAGGGTATCTTACCTTTTCTAAAACCGGGGATATTAACTTCACTGGATATTTTTTTATAGGCTTTACCGACATTTTTCTTTAAAGAACCATTGGGGACCTCTATGATCAATCTGACTTTGTTTAAATCAATCTTTTCCTGGCCCTTTATTTTATAACTCAAATAAAATCCTCCTGAAATATCTAAAACTGTAAAGTCATATTTCCATATTAAGATTCATATTATAATAGAAAACAAACAAAATACAAACCACAGTTTTATAGTCCTTTGAAAGCTTAATGGTGCGAGAGAGGGGACTTGGTCTTTCGTCTCACTTCGCTCGCTCACGTAACCGCGGACTCCCTCGTCTTCGACTCAGTCCGTCCATTCAAGTCCCGGAAAACATGCACTTATAGCATGTTTTCCATATGGACTCATAAATCTACTTTAAAAATTATATCTTTTCTGGTGCGAGAGAGGGGACTTGAACCCCTACAGGTGTTACCCCACTAGATCCTAAGTCTAGCGCGTCTGCCAATTCCGCCACTCTCGCATAAATGGTGAGCCGTACAGGGATCGAACCTGTGACACCCTGATTAAGAGTCAGGTGCTCTACCAGCTGAGCTAACGGCCCACTTAAATAAAGTAATATGGTACGCCTGGAGGGATTCGAACCCCCGACGCACGGATTCGAAGTCCGACGCTCTATCCAACTGAGCTACAGGCGCTAATTTTAAAAAATGGGGTGAGAAACGGGGATCGAACCCGCGACCCCAGGATCCACAATCCTGTGCTCTACCAGCTGAGCTATTCTCACCATTTAATATTTCAACCAAAAAGACAGCTATATTATCAAATATCTTTATTCCGCTTACAAATATGGTACACAAGGAGGGATTCGTTTTTTCGTCTCGCTACGCTCTCTGCAGAGACACAGACTCCTTCATCTTCGACTCAGTCCGTCTCTTCGAATCCCGTAAAATATGCACTTCTGGCATATTTTACACAATCTAGCTATATCAATCTTTGCAAACTATAGTAACTTTATATGGTACGCCAGGAGGGATTCGAACCCCCGACCCACGGATTAGAAGTCCGTTGCTCTATCCAGCTGAGCTACTGGCGCAAAAATATTTATAATTATTATAACAAATTAAAATTTAATATTAAAAATTCCGGTAGTCCCTAAACCTCTCAAAACCAGCTTAATACTTTAGTTAATATCATATCATAAGTCAAGGACGGTTTCGTTGATAAAAAAACCAGACTTGTTTTAAAACACTACATCACGCTTCTTTTATCTCAGGTCTGAAACATGATAAAATAAAATCAGTCGGAAAGTATTAAAAAATACGACAGGAGAACAAATGGACTTTCTTATTTCCGCTGCTGCAGTTATGATGGCTTCGCTGTCGATGCTCTTTATTACTGCGGTTTTTTGCTTCATGATGCTCGGTTTTCTAATCGGTCTGGGTCTATTTGTCCTGTGGATAATTACTCTTATAGACTGCGCAAGAAGAGATAATAAAGATTTTGCGTATGGGGGCAAGGACGCCAAAGTACTGTGGATCCTTCTCCTGATATTTTTCCGCCAGATTGTACCTATTATCTACTATTTACTTATAATGTATAAAAAGGGGACTAAACCCAAATAAAAAATGGAGCGGGAAACGGGATTCGAACCCGCGACCCTCAGCTTGGAAGGCTGACGCTCTAGCCAACTGAGCTATTCCCGCCCGTATTGGTCGGGGTGAGAGGATTTGAACCTCCGACCCCCTGCTCCCAAAGCAGGTGCGCTAATCCAAACTGCGCTACACCCCGGCTGTACCGACCGATTCTTTAGCACAAAAATAATATCATAATTCTAAAAATTTACAATAAACTCACAAACTGCCCTGATTGCCTTCCCCCTGTGGCTGATCCTGTTCTTTTCTTCCCTGTCCATCTGTGCCATGGTCTTATTATACCCGGAAGGTATAAAGATACAGTCATAGCCAAATCCTCCGGTCCCTTTTTCTTCAAAACCTATATAACCGCCGCATAAACCTCTGGCCTTAAAAATAGAGCCCTTTTCAGGTTCCCACAATACCATACTGCATACAAACCTGGCTCTTCTGTCGGAAATATTTTTTGCATCCCTGAGTTCGGCCATCAGCCTATCCCGGTTCTCTTTATCAGAAGCATTCTCACCCGCATATCTTGATGATTTCACTCCAGGTCTGCCACCTAAAAATTCCACTTCAAGTCCCGAGTCATCAGCAAGAGTTATCATACCCGTATAGTCGGAAATGGCTTCTGCCTTAAGTTCTGCATTCTCTAAAAAGCTTCTTCCCTTCTCCTCTATATCAGGAAAAGCTTTAAAGTCTTTAAAAGTCAGCCATTGTACCTTTGGCAATCTGCAGGCATATGATTTTATTTCTTTTATTTTACCGATATTTTTTGAAGCAATGACTATCTGCAAAAGATCTGAACCTTTACCTTTAATTGATAAAAAGTGATGATTATAAACTTTTATTTAATGTTTTTTTTTGGATATCTATGATCTCCGCAACTGCGGCAGTTGCCTTTTCCATCATCCTGTCAAAATCTTCTCTACTGAAAGGAGTTATTTCCGCAGTGGACTGTACTTCTATCAGCTCCTTTTTGGAATTCATTACCACATTCATATCCACCTGTGCTTTTGAATCTTCTTCAAAACAGAGGTCCACCAGGATATTTCCATTTACTATCCCCACACTTACAGCAGCCAAAAAACTTTCTATAGGCATCTCTCCGATGATTTTTTTATCTACCAGTGAATGCATGCAGTCAAAAAGGGCGATAAAGCTTCCGGTTATGGATGCGGTTCTGGTCCCACCGTCAGCTTCAATGACATCACAATCTATCCATATTGTCCTTTCACCGATCTTGCTCAGATCTGCAATACTCCTGAGCGATCTGCCAATAAGCCTCTGAATTTCATGGGTCCTGCCGTTGATCCTGCCCAAAGTCTGGGGTCTTATTATTCTCTGGGGAGCAGAGCCGGGTATCATATCATACTCCGCAGTAATCCAGCCCGATCCTTTCCCGGCTAAAAATTTAGGGACTTTATCCTCAGCAGTGGCAGTGCATACAATCCTGGTATTCCCCATCTCTATAAACACCGAACCTTCGGTATGAGAAATATAATTTCTGGTTATTTTTATCTTTCTTATTTCATCATCTTTCCTACCGTCAATTCTTTTAACCATTTGCTTCTGCCTTTCCCTTTAATGATAAAACATTACTTATATATCAAGCCTTGTCCTTATGACTTCCTTTATCTCCGAACCCAAAAACATCTTACCTACCTTAAAGAAACTACTTACCATGCCCGTTTCATAAAAAATTCTATCCGGCCTGTGGCCTTTCCCGGCAGAAATTCCTTCTTCGGAAAGCACTTTCTTTACATCCTTGGCAGTCTCCACTGCAGAGTTTATTACCCTGATGCCATTACCGCTGCAGGCCAAAATCTGCTTCTCGATCAATGGAAAATGGGTACAGCCCATTATCAAAACATCAATATCAGCCTCAAATAACGGCTTTAAATAACCGTAAATAACTTTATCGAGATCACTTCCCTTAAGAATCCCTTTTTCTACAAAATCTACCAGCAATGGAGAAGGTACCGAAAATGTCTTTATTTCAGGATCTATCCTTTTGATTTCTTTATCATAGGCCCTGCTTTTAATGGTGCCCTTGGTAGCAATGATACCCACTCTTTTATTTCTTGTATTATAAACGGCAGTCCTGGCACCCGGACCTATTACACCTATTATCGGTATATCGATATGTTGTTTCTTTATACTTTCCAAGGCTGCAGCGGCAGCAGTGTTACAGGCAATAACGATAAGTTTTATATCTTTATCACAAAGGAACCTGGTTATTTTAAATGCCAGTCTCTTGACTTCATTCAGATCACGGGGGCCGTAGGGAAACCGCTTGGTATCCCCAAAATATATGGTGCTCTCATCAGGAACTGCCTTTATTATTTCCCGCAGTACAGTTAGTCCTCCCACACCGGAATCAAATACTCCTATTGCCCTGTTGTCCAAATCTTTTCTTCCTATTCATTTACCAATATATAATAAAATAATCTCCAAGCAGTTAACCAGGTTTTTAATTCACTAATTATATAATTTTAATAAAAAATAAAAAATGTTTGATGTCTCTTATTTATCTCAACTCTTCTTCAAGTATCTGATAGAACCTGTTTTTTGCGAAACGCTCGATCCAGGGCTGGTGCCCGCACTTTTTAAGCAGTATAAAACGGAAATTCCTTAGGACACCGGAAAGGGGTTCCCGGACCCCTTTGGCAGGATGGGGATCATAATCACCATGCATGGCTACAACAGGGCACCCTATCTGTTTTCCCAGCTTTAAAAGCCTGCCGCTGTCTCTAAGACCGGCTGCATCCTTCCACACACCCTCAAATACTTTATACTGGCACTTCAGCATCTCATCTTTGTGGGATACAGGACTGTAAGAATCAGCCTTTGACAGGAGCTTTCCAAACCTGTACATAGCAGTATCTTTATCTGCCGTATCCGGGTCGCTTAGTTTTTTCATAAGGTTCAGTGCTTGCATTCTCTCTTTACTGCTTAGACGGTCAAACCTCATCTCAGTTATTTTAATGGCATACTTTTTATCAAATACTGCACTCCCTATCATTATTAGTTTTTTTACCATTGAAGGGTATCTTGCAGTAAGGATATAGCCGAGCATGGCGCCCCACGACCAGCCGAGCAGCACACAAGGTAGGTCTCCGTTCTCCTTAAGGATCATTTTTAATTCCTGTACCTGACCTTCAAGCGAAGCTGATGTTTGAAGAGGTTCCAGAACACCCCGATCAGAGGACAGCTCCCTTGCTACCGGAGCCATTTCTCCCGGTGCACCCGGCCCTCCATGTAACACAGCAATACTGAATGGTGGTTTCCCATATTTTCTTGGATTTTCCATACTTTAAATCAGAAAATTGGTGGAGGCGGCGGGAATCGAACCCGCGTCCGAAGATATTGACACCTAGATGTCTACAAGCTTATTCCACATTTTAATCTTACCTTTTTACTCGTATGGACACGATTAAAAAAGCCAGCCCGCAAAAAATTTCCCCTGGTAATGCTGCAGGCGTCTCCTACCAGAGTATCCTGCTGACCGACGCCTATCGAAAAGCACAGGAAACTCTTCGTAGACGTAGCAGCTTAAATTAAGCTGCTAATGCTAATTCATTATCATTAGCGTTTATGTTTAGTTCAGTTATTTACGAGTTCTGATACTCGACTTGCAATCCAAGCTCAACCTATCCCCGTCGAATCCAAGTCGCCCCCGTTAAAGCAAGCAAAACCTCAGATTTAACGCCAGGATATTTTATATCAAAATTAATGATTTTTCAAAGCCCTTTTTATTTCAATCTCATGTTCCCTGTCCTGTATATCTCTGCGCTTATCTCTTCCAGCTTTGCCTTTTGCCAGCGCTATTTCAACCTTGACCCTGTTTTTCAACATATATACGCTCAGGGGTACCATAGTAAGACTCTTATCAATCAATTTTTGCTCTATTTTCTTAATCTGCCTTTTATGCATAAGAAGTTTCCTGGTCCTGGTGGGGTTTATATCTTCTGTCCTGCTCTTTCCGTATGGAGATATATGCATATGAAAAAGAAACAGCTGACCGTCTTTTATCCTGCCGTAACTGTCCCTTAAGTTTACTCTATGACTCCGGATAGATTTTACTTCAGATCCTTCCAGTACAATACCGGTTTCATAGGTATCTAAAATAAAAAAGTTCCTTAAAGCTCTCTTATTCTGGGCGATAATTATTTTACTTTTTCCGGCATCACCCTTTTTTTTTAATCTACTCATCAACCTTCATTTAAAAGTATTTCCATTTCCTCTATAGCCCTGCTTAACTGCAAATCTTCTTCAGAATCTGGCTCCAATTCGATCAATATATCAGGTTCTATTCCCGTACCCTGTATGGATATTCCCGACGGCAGGAAAAACCTTGCTGTGGTGAATTTTATTCCTGAACCATCCGAAAGTTCATAGAGCACCTGGACTATCCCTTTCCCATGACTTTGCTCTCCAATAAGTATCGCTCTATCATTATCTTTTAATGCGCCGGCGGTCAGCTCTGAAGCACTTGCCGAAAACCCGTTAATCAACACCACTAGAGGAATCTCCGTGTATTTTCCTTTACTTGCAATATATTCATCAGTTATTTCTTTATCCCCCGATCTTCCTTTTACGGTAGTAATTAAACCTTCATTTAGAAAAAGATCACATACTTCAATTGCATCAGTTAACACTCCGCCCAAGTTGTATCGAAGATCCAAAATTATCCCTTTAGCACCATTGTCAATTAACTTTTGAACCTCATCATCAAGTTGCTGTGAACCTTTATCCTGAAAAGTGTAATACCATATATAGCCTATATTACCTTCCAGCTGATCCGAGGTAAGATTTGGGATATAAAATTTGGCCCTGGTTATGGTCAATTCAACTGTATTGCCATCCTCGGGTATATAAACTTTCAGATCTACATCGGTCCCTTCTTCACCCTTTATCATAGCCACTACTTTTTCCAGAGCCATGTCTTTTATATCTACACCATCGACTTCAGTTATTATATCCCCTTCTTTAATCCCTGCCCTGTAAGCAGGCGTACCCTCCAGGGGCATAACCACCACTACCTGACCTTCATCATTAAGAGTGACAACAACTCCTATTCCGCTCATGGTCCCGCTATATGACTCCATAATCATTTCATATTCTTCGGTCGTAAAATATTCCGTATATTCATCATCGAGTTCCGCAAGTATACTCTCTATTGCTGCTTTAAGAAGTTCTTCTTTACTTTTTTCCTCAAGAGCATAGTTAGAAACAAGATCTATAGTCTCGTTAAAAGGTTCTATACTGAATTCGCTTTCCGCTTCTTCAGGGATATATTTAGCAGCACTTTCTCTGAATATATTGGATATATACCTTTTGAAAGGTTCGAAACTGATACCAAGCCATAATCCGGTAGAAAATGTAAACACAACCACGATTATGCTGACCAGCACTGCAGTAATTATTTTTTTCATAAGAGATTACCTTATTTAACAGTTAAAATTAAATTTCACAATCTTATTGCAAATAACCCAAGGGATTCTGCGGATTACCATTTATCCTGACTTCAAAATGCAGATGCGGACCTGTAGACCATCCCGTGGAACCAACCAGGCCTATCACCTGTCCCCGGTCTACAAACTGCCCTACAGATACTCTTATACTGGATAGATGGGCATAATAGGTAGCAAAACCTCCTCCATGATAAAGTATAATATAATAACCATATCCGGTTGAATAGCTGGCACTTATTACCTCTCCTCCGTCACCGGCTTTTACCAGTGTCCCGTATGGAGCGACAATATCTATACCAGAATGGAACCTCCTTACTCCGAAAATCGGATGCATTCTCATACCAAAACCGGATTGGATCCTCCCTGCGACAGGCCACATAAATTTACCCGAAGGAGCGGTACCATATAAATAGCTTTCAAGGATCCTGGTTACCTCTGCTTCCTGGATCTCAAGATCTTTTTCCATCCGTATAAGGGCGTTTTTATTGGCGGTTGTACTGGAAAGCAGGCTCTTCTTTTCGGTATATAAATCATCGATCTCGTTGGCCTTCTGTTCGGCCTGAGCGACCAGTTTTTCTACCCTGCTTTTATGCTCCTTTTGTTCCTCCCTTAGATCTGTTACTGCTTTTTTCAGCCCTATAGTGGCGTACCTTTTTTCTTTTATCAACTGCACATTCTGGGTGTCCTGCTGGGCAAAAAGATTCATAAGCTTAAGTTTTGATATAAAATCCAGGAAATCCTCTGCCTTAAGAATTATAGCCAGTATGTTGCCGTTCCCGTTCTTGTAGATCGAGGCGACCCTGTCATTCAATATAGATATCTTTTCATCAAGCTCCTCTTCTATCTTGTTCAATTCTTCCTCTTTTAAAACCAGCTCTATGGTCGTCTTATCTACTTCACTCTTTGCTTCGGAAAGTTTTTGGTTGAGCTTGTCCAGCTCGTCCAGTGCACCCAGCAGCTGCCCTTCTACTTCATTTACCTCGCTTCTATACTGCGTTTCTGTCTTTTTTACTTCCTCTATTCTTTCCTGGGTTTCTTCTCTTTCCTTCTTTATCTGCTCCAGCTGCTCCTCAAGAGTCTGGGCATAGATTGATCTTGGTGATGAGGTCAAAAAAGGGGTAAGGGCCGAGATTACTATAGTGATTACTGCAAATATTGCTATGATATTTTTACTTTTAATTGTCATCTTATTACATCTTTTTTAATATGCATATTTTAATACTATTATAAAAAAAATTGAAATCCTAAAAATTTAAGCATCGCTTAGACTTTAACATACCTCCTGAGAGCGATCCCGCTGCTTATAACACCTATAAGGCCACCTAAGATGACCACACCTATATATACATAGAATTCCACATTACCGCTGCCTACTATGGCCAGCTCCTTGATCCTCATAGTGTCCGCGATCACTCTTTCGCCTCTGATAAATAAGAAATTACCCAGAAAATACAATAATATAACGGAAATGATACTCCCCGTAAACCCTTCAAAAAAACCTTCAAATAAAAACGGTATCCTTACAAACCAGTTAGTGGCGCCTACAAGTTTCATGACTTCGATCTCTTTTCGGCGGGCATATATGGAAATTCTTATTGTGTTGAATATCAACACTATCGTTGCCAGAAGAAGAACTATGATTATAAGCAATGCTATGCTGCCTATGACAGCAGTTATGGAAAATAGTGTATTGACATATTCTCTACCATATATTACGTCATTTACACCCGGGATATAATTACCATCTTTGTCATAAAAGCGAAGTGCCATCTGGTCGATCTTTTCAGGATTGTTTAAAGTTATTTCAAAAGAGGCCGGCAGCGGATTACCCTGTATTTCTTTTAATATGTCGCTTCCCTCATTCTCCTCCTTGAATCTCTCAAGCGCCTGTTCTTTGGATATATAGGTGACTTTTTCGGTCTCACTCCAGCTTAATATTTCATTTTCGATATAGTCTTTTAGATCCACTGAGATATTATCTTCAAGATATACTGCGATTTCCACCTGGCTTTTTATCGATTTTATTATACCCTGGATATCATAGACGATTATGGCAAAAAACCCTACCATAAAAAGAGTGATGGCAACAGTGGTGATTGCTGTAAATCCCATTATGAAATTACGTTTGAAGCTGGTGAAAGTCTCGCTGAAAAAATATCTGGTCCTTACCATCAGTCTCCGTATACCCCTCTCTTCTGATCCCTTATTATTTCTCCCTCTTCCAGTTCAACGACTCTCCTTCTCATGGAATTTACAATATTGCGGTCATGAGTGGCCATAAGTACCGTAGCACCTATAAGGTTTATCCTGGACAGTATTTTCATTATCCCTTCAGATGTCTGGGGATCAATATTTCCGGTAGGTTCATCTGCGAGAAGTATAGGCGGCCTGTTTACAAATGCCCTGGCAATAGAAACTCTCTGCTGCTCCCCTCCCGACAACTGATGGGGGTATGAATTTAATTTATTGTACAGCCCCACCAGTTTTAAGACCTGCGGGACCTGGACTTTTATCTCATAACTCGGTTTTCCTATGACCTCAAGTGCAAATGCTACATTTTCAAATACTGTTTTATTGGGCAGGATCTTAAAATCCTGAAACACGCACCCCACGTTCCTTCTTAACTGAGGTATCCTGCTTGCTTTAAGATTGCAGATATTTCTTCCTGCTATATATATGTTTCCGCTGGTCTCTTCGATCTCCTTTATGATTAATTTTATAAAAGTAGATTTTCCGGAACCGCTTGGACCTACCAGGAAAAGAAATTCACCTTTTTTAATGGACAGATTTATATTTTTTAATGCAACCGTTTCATCTTCATATACTTTACTGACATTTTTAAATTCAATCATATTCATTTTGGACCAGCTCTCCAGAAACTGCGAAATTTAATTATGATGAGTTTACTCTTTGGATACCTTTTTTTCAAGAAATCCTCTTATCAGTTTATCTATATCACCGTCAAGCACCGACTGTACATCCCCGATCTCGATCCCGGTCCTGTGATCCTTGATTAACTGATAGGGTTGGAGAACATAACTTCTTACCTGATTCCCCCAGCCTATTTCCTTCTTTTCCCCTCTTACCTTATTTATTTTTTCTATGTTTTTTTGCTGCTCCAGCTCAAAAAGCTTTGATTTTAAGATCTGGATAGCAGTCTGCCTGTTTAGTATCTGGGATCTTTCATTCTGGCACTGTATTACAGTATTCGTGGGCAGATGTGTTATTCTGACAGCAGAATCAGTGACATTTACATGCTGTCCCCCGGCACTGCTGGACTTGAAGGTCTCTATCTTTAGATCCTCTTTATTTATCTTTATATCAATATCCCGGTTTAAAAGCGGGATCACATCCACCAGAGTAAATGAAGTATGTCTTCGTTTAGAAGAATCAAAAGGCGAAATTCTGACCAGCCTGTGAATGCCTTTTTCCGATTTTAACAGACCATACGCGTTTTTCCCTCTTACGGTGAAAGTGACATTCTTTATCCCCGCTTCTTCACCTATTTGATAATCATTGATGATATAGGAGAATTTCCTCTTATCAATCCATTTGGTATACATCCTGAACAGCATCTCGGCCCAATCCTGGGATTCTGTCCCTCCGGCTCCAGGATGTATAGTAACTACTGCAGGATAAGAATCATAATCACCACTCAGGAGGACTTTTTCCTCCAGATGGTTTAACTTATTTTCTATATAGTCAAGATTCTCCACCAGTTCATTTTCCAGAGTTTTATCCTCCTCGCTTTCCAGTATTTCCAGAGCCAGCTTACAGTTTTCTGCTTTCTCTTCGAGGTTCTTTATAATATTGATCATCTCACTAAGATTATTGATCTCCTGGGTGATATTCTGTGCCTTCTCGCGGTCGTCCCAGAAACCCTTTGATAGGGTTTTATTACGAAGCTTCTGCAGCTTTGAGGTCTTATCATCTATTTCAAAGACAGTCTCTTAAGAAAATAAGTTTCTTGGTCAATTTATCGAACTTTGATTTATGATCTTCTATCATCAATTCCTCCGTATATTTTGATATTACATTATCTGCCGCAGCATTTTTTATATTTCTTCCCACTTCCGCAGGGGCAGGGGTCATTCCTGCCTATCTTCTTTGATGTCACAGGCCTTGCTTTTAATGTTTTTACCCCTGTCTTTGAAGGACCACTGGTAACCAGATTTTTTAACGGCTGACTTTTTGCTGTTTCCTGTTCACCCTTTGGAATTATTCTGGCATTATATAATAACTTGACCGTATCGAACTTTATTTCCTCGATCAGCTCTTTAAATAAACCAAATGCTTCCCTTTTATACTCGACCAGTGGATCTCTCTGACCGATGGCCCTCAATCCTATACCTTCCTTCAGGTAATCCATTTCCAGAAGATGACCTCTCCACATGCCGTCAATGACATTCAGCATCACTATTTTTTCCAATTTTCTTATAATCGGAGAAGAATAGCTTTCCTCTCGTTTCTCATAAATCCGGTAAGCTTTCTCCAGCAATTTCTCCTTTAATACACCGGCATTTAATTTACTCTTCTCGATTTCTTCCTCGTTTACAATACCTGATATAATATTTACTGAGAATATCGAACTGATAAAATTGGCTAATGTCTTCAGATCCCAGTTCTCAGGATAATCTGCAGGATTTATATGGAGATCGACACTTTTATCCACTACATCCTTGATCATATCAAGTGCAGTCTGTTTTAAATCATCCTCTTCCAGGATCTTTTTTCTTCTGGCATAGATTATTTCTCTCTGTTTGTTCATAACATCATCATATTCAAGAACATGCTTCCTTATCCCGAAATTTTTTGCTTCCACCTGTCTCTGGGCATTTTCAATAGACCTGTTTATCATAGGATGCTGGATCGGTAGATCTTCCGGAAAATTAAATGTTTCCATTACCCTGTATATCCTTTCGGAACCAAAAAGTCTCAGAAGGTCGTCTTCGGTGCTTAAATAAAACTGGCTTGAACCTATGTCTCCCTGCCTTCCGCTTCTTCCCCTAAGCTGATTATCAATCCTCCTGCTCTCATGTCTTTCCGTACCAAGCACATGAAGGCCTCCGAGTTCTACGACCCCCTGGCCTAGAACTATATCTGTACCTCTTCCAGCCATATTGGTGGCTATGGTGACTGCTTTCATCTGTCCGGCTTTGGCAATTATTTCTGCCTCCTTTTCATGGTATTTTGCGTTTAAGACTTCGTGGGGTATTCCTCTCCTTTTAAGCATTCCACTGAGTCTTTCAGATTTCTCAATGGAAATAGTGCCTACCAGTACCGGCTGACCTCTCTCACATCTCGAGACTATTTCTTCTACTACATTATTAAACTTGACCTGCTCTGTTTTGTATATCAAGTCTGGAAGATCCTTTCTTATCATCGGCTCATTAGTTGGTACTACTACAGTCTCGAGTTTATAGATATGTCTGAATTCCTCTGCTTCCGTTATTGCAGTACCCGTCATTCCCGCCAGTTTCTCATACATCCTAAAATAATTTTGAATAGTAATTGTAGCCAGAGTTTGATTTTCATCCTTTACCTCTACTCTCTCCTTGGCCTCTATGGCCTGATGAAGACCTTCGCTGTATCTTCTTCCGGGCATCAGCCTACCTGTAAACTCATCCACTATAATTATCTGACCGTCCTTTATCATATAATCCACATCTCTTTTAAACAGATGATGCGCTTTAAGGGATTGGTTTAAAGCATTTATATATGGGAAATTAGAAGGACTGTACAGATTTTCTATCCCAAAGATTTTTTCGACCTTTGCTACGCCCTCTTCCGTAATTGCAGCTATTCTTGCTTTCTCGTCTATCTCAAAATCCTTATCGATCTCAAGTCTTAGCACCACCTGGGCAAACTTCCTGTAGATCTCGGTAGTGCCATAAGCAACTCCAGAGATAATAAGAGGTGTCCTTGCCTCATCTATCAGGATACTGTCGACTTCGTCAATAATTGCATAATGATGACCGTTCTGTACCATATTCTCTCCGGACATCACCATGTTATCCCTTAAATAATCAAATCCGAACTCATTATTAGTTCCATATACTACATCTGCCTGGTACTGTTTCCTTTTTTCCAGCGTAGGCATACCATGTTGAACAAGGCCGACATCAAGACCCAAGAATTTGTAAATGGCGCCCATCCATTCACTGTCCCTCTTTGCCAGATAATCATTGACTGTGACCAGATGAGTACTTTTACCGGTAAAAGAATTTAGATACACGGGTAGTGTCGCGACCAGCGTCTTGCCCTCTCCTGTCTTCATTTCGGCAATTTTACCCTCGAAAAGAACTATACCTCCAAGTATCTGGACATCAAAATGACGCATATTTAGAGTTCTTTTCGCCACTTCCCTTACAACCGCAAAGGACTCCGGCATTAAATCCTCAAGCTTTTCCCCTTTTTCAAACCTTTGCTTAAAATCAATGGTCTTCTCAGAAAGCTGGCTGTCGGTAAGCGTGCTTAAACCTTTTTCCTGGTCTCTTATGGTTTTGACCATCTCTTCATATTTCTTTAATCTCCTGCCTTCTCCAATTTTTAAGATATTTCCGATTTTCTTAAACATTCCCAGTCACTTCCTATATACTTATTATACAGTAGGTTCTATCAAACCATAATTATTATCTTTTCTGCGGTATACAACTGCGGTTCTTCCGGTCTCCGAATTGATAAAAACAAAAAAGTCATGCCCGAGAAGTTCCATTTCAAGTACTGCCTCTTCTGGCGGTATGGGTTTTAAAGTAAAAGTTTTGGTTTTGACTATGGTCTTTTTCTGTTGACCATCCAAGGTTACCGTTTTGGAATCACTGTCTACAGGCCCCCCGGTTTCTTTTAAGTTATTACCCTTTCTTCCCCTGCTTATTAATTTTTCTCTATATTTTTTGACCTGCCTTTCCAGTTTATCATTGACCTTATCCACAGCTTCAAAAACGTCGGTTCCGGAATCTGTGGCCTTAATGACCGATCCATTGGTAAAGACCGTTACCTCTATAATATTATTCATATTGATCCTTGGATTTTTCTCAAACATGAATTTTACTTCCATTTTAATTATTTTATCCAGAACTTTTTCTATCTTATTCTTTATTTTTCTCTCCACGTAGCTTTTTATTTTTTCATCCAACTCCAGATTCTTGCTTTTAATGATAAATTCCACCTATTTCCCCCTTAATGTTTTTATTAACTAATCAGTATCGAAAACCTGCATAATGATAAACATATTACTTTATGGTTACTCTCTTTGCCGCAATACCCCTCTTATCCTTCTCTAATTCAAATTCCACCTTCTGACCCTTCTTTAAGGTCTTAAATCCTTCTGCCTGTATAGAAGAAAAACTTACAAAAATATCATCTAAATCTTCCGATTCTGCTTTTATGAAGCCAAAACCATTTTCAAGACTAAACCACTTTACCGTTCCTTCCAATCTTTTAACCACTATCATATCCCCCTGGCAAAAGTCAGTAAATAAATTTTATCCGCACCGGATTTTTTTAAAATGCCGGCTATCTCGTTCAAGGTACTCCCCGTAGTCCAGATATCATCTATCAGCATCATATTTTTCCTCCAGGCAAGGAGGCAGTTTTTCACCTTAAATGCTCCTTTTATATTACTTTTTCTCTGTACAGAATCAAGTCCCTGCTGCTTTAATACTTCTCTTACTCTCAATATATTTCCGGCAAAAGGTATCCTTATTGATTTTGACAATCCCCTGCATAAAACCTCCATATGTTCCCCTGGTACCGTATCTATGTAATCTATCCTTTCATATTTATAGTTTTCAGTATAAGTCTTGGCTAAAAAAGCAATTATAATTCCTTTTAAAGCATTTATCCTGCTGTACTTATATTTCGCGATAATTTTTTTTATCTTCCCTTTATATACAGCAAAACTCCTGTGCCGGTAAAATTGATAATTCTTATCCCGGCAGTAACTACATCCTCTGCCGCTGGAATCATCCAATGATAACGGCCTGCCGCAGTATCTGCATATTTTATTCTTTATTTCTTCAATCTCAGACATACATTCCCCGCAGAGTGATCCAAAACTGATTTTTCCGCAGACTGCACATACGGGTGGAATGATAATATCTTTAAAAATATCAGTCAAATTCCTAATATTTTCACCTGGTAATTTAGGTATCAATGTCGATTATTTCATTAGACGTAATTTTTACACTTGGATGGATCTTTATCCCATCCTTGATAACGCTTTTAGAACCTATAACCGCTTTTTCCAGGATCGAAGCTTTATCTTTTATCTTCGTATTATAACCTATGATAGCTCCTATCAGAGAGGCATCTTTTCCTATATAACCGCTACCCCATTTTATTCCTCTATACAGAACTGCCCTCTCATCTACTGTAGTATTACTTCCCAGAATTATGGGACCAAAAAGCTTTGCATCTTTCTTTATTGTGCAATTGTCTCCGATACACACTGGAGGGGTTATAACGACACCTTCCTGGATCTTGCAATTTTTACCAACCCATACTCCGTCTTTTATTTGTTTTCCAGGAATATCAACCTTTACCTTCCCTTCAAGTGCATCAAAATTACCCTGCTGATATTCATCCAGACTGCCGACATCATTCCAATACTGATTATGCCGATAGCCGTAATATTTAATATTCTTTTTCAAAAGATCAGGAAAGAGATCCTTTCCAAAATCATAAAATTTTCCTTTGGTAGGTAAATAGCCAAATATCTCCGGCTCAAATATATATATCCCGCTGTTTGCAAGATTTGACTTTGCCTTTCCGCTCAACGGTTTTTCCTGAAAACCTTTTATCTTTTTATCTTTATCCAGCAACACTATACCATATTTTGAAGTATCCTCTACTTCAGTCAGGACAATTGTAGCTATGCCGCCTTTCTGTTTATGAAATTTAAATACTCTGGTCAAATCAATATCGGTCAGGGCATCACCGCTTATTACCATAAAAGTATTTTTTTCAAAAAAATCTTCCACATTTTTTACCCCACCCGCGGTACCCAGCAGTTCTTCCTCATATGAATAAACAATGTTTATTTTCCATCTTGATCCGTCACCAAAATAACTTTTTATCTCTTCCGGGTACCAATGCAGATTACAGACAACATCGGTAAATTTATGTTTGACTAGAAGTTTTATGATATGCTCCATAACCGGCCTGTTCACTATGGGAGCCATTGGCTTTGATATTAGATCTGTAAGCGGTCTGAGTCTTGTTCCAAGACCTGCTGCTAATACTATGGCCTTTTTATTTTTCATTATAATTTATGCACTCCTTATTTTATTTATTTCTTGTCCTCAAAAATCCTGCTGATATTTTTTTTGTAAGGGGGGTAAATCAATTCTTTTTCAGTTATGATTGCAGTTATATTCTCAGCCGGTGTCACATCAAAAGCCGGATTCTTCACCGCCATAAATTCCGGAATAATAATCTTCCCTAAGACTTCTCTGACTTCCCTTTCATTTCTGTATTCTATAGGAATATTATCCCCGCTTTCCATTTTTATATCAACAGTTGAGATCGGAGCAGCGACATAGAAAGGTATTTTAAAATACCTTGCAAGTATGGACAGGCTTAAGGTCCCTATCTTATTGGCTGTATCACCGTTCGAAGCTATTCTATCCGCACCTACCAAAACTGCATCTACCTCTCCTCTTGACATAAAATAACCTGCCATATTATCGGATATAATAAAAAAGGGTATCCTGTCCTGATGAAGTTCCCATGCAGTAAGTCTTGCTCCCTGGAGAAAAGGTCTGGTCTCATCCACAATTACGTTTCCTATTTTTCCTTCTGAGTTCAAACTCCTTATTACTGCCAGTGCAGTACCATATCCTGAAGTTGCCAGTGCTCCGGCATTACAGTGAGTGAGAATTCTGATCTTTGCCTTGCTCCCGGCAAAGATCTCCTTTCCATTCTGCCCGATTTTAAGGTTTATCTTCAGGTCCTGCTCTTCAATCTTTACAGCTTCTTCTATCAGTTTTTCCCTGGTTTTACCTACATCCAGGTCAGCTGCATTTTCAAGGATTCTTTTCATCCTGTTCAAGGCCCAGAATAAATTTACAGCCGTCGGCCTGGTCCCTGAAAGCAGCTTTATGCTCTTATTTACATGCTCTACAAACTTTTGCTTATCATTACCTTGAAATTCAAGAGCTGCAAGCGCGGTGCCATAACCTGCCGCAACGCCAATTGCCGGTGCTCCTCTTACCACCATTTCTTTGATAGCCCTGGCTACATCAGCAGCCGATCTGCAGTCCAGATATACCTCTTTAAAAGGGAGCCTTCTCTGGTCTAATAATTTTAAAACAGATCCATCCCATATGAGAGTATATACCCTACTTTCTTCTGCATGAAGACTCATGTCCCTATTTCCCATGAACTAAGATATTTCTCCTGCTCCGGCGTCAATTTATCTATCCTGATGCCCATACTTTTTAGTTTCAGCTCTGCTATTCTCTGGTCAATTTTTTCCGGTACCGGATAAACTTTTCTTGAAAGGCCTTTTTTGTTCTTTAGGATATATTCTACGCTTAAAGCTTGATTGGCAAAACTCATATCCATAACACTTGCCGGATGTCCTTCTGCTGCGCTGAGATTTACCAGTCTCCCTTCAGCAAGTACATATAACCTTCTCCCGTCTTTCATAAGATACTCTTCAACAAAGGGCCTGACTTTCCTTTTTGACCTGCTGTTTGCTTTCAGGTAATTAAGGTCGATCTCGACATCAAAATGGCCGGAGTTGGCAAGAATAGCGTTATCCTTGCAGTTTTTTAAAATTTCCTTTCCTATAGCATTTTTATCACCACTGACCGATAAGAAAATATCTCCTATTTTTGCCGCTTCACTGGAATTCATTACATCAAATCCATCCAATTTAGCCTCCAGAGCACGAAGAGGGTCTACTTCCAGTATTATCACTGAAGCACCCATGCCTTTTGCCCTTGTGGCTACTCCTCTTCCGCACCAGCCATATCCTGCAATCACAAATTTTTTACCTGCCAGTAAAATATTGGTCGCTCTTAAAATCCCGTCGATAGTACTCTGGCCGGTCCCATATCGGTTATCAAAAAAATGCTTGGTCTTGGCATCATTTACGGCAATAATAGGATAATAAAGCACACCTTTTTTTTCCATGCTTTTAAGCCTTATTACCCCGGTTGTCGTTTCCTCGGTACCCCCGTATATCCCATTTAGCAGCTCCTTTCTTTTACTGTGGGTGGTTGAGATCAGGTCCGCACCGTCATCCATCGTGACCTGGGGCTTGGTATCTAGAACACTGTTTATGTGTTTATAATAGGTCTTGTTATCTTCACCCTTTATGGCAAATACGCTGATCTTAAAGTCATTTACGAGTGAAGCTGCTACATCATCCTGGGTGCTCAACGGATTGGATGCACATAAAGATACATCTGCTCCCCCCTCTTTTAAGGCGATCATAAGATTTGCAGTTTCTGATGTAACATGGAGACAGGCTCCTACAATAAGTTTTTTAAGAGGCTTGTTTTTCGAAAAATCCTTTCTTATACTCTTCAGGACCGGCATCTCCAAGGCCGCCCATTCTATCTTTTTTTTACCCTCTTCTGCCAGATTAATATCTTTCAAATCAAAGTCCATTAAAGTTTTCCTTTCTATGCCCTTTATATTTTATCATTTAGTTTTTTAAGCTCACTTTTAAGTAAATCTATTTTTTCCACCGGGCTGGGATCTATACCTGCCAGAATTGCCAGATAGACACTGGCCGTATCTCCAAGATACATGGAAGATAATGCTCTTGCCAGTTTAGATCTACCTTCTACCGGTATTTCTATAATGTCACTTATATTATTTCTTATCAGTTTAGAAGTCACTTCGATACGCGTTTTTACCCTTTTTTTCTCGTCCTTATCCCGTAAAATCAGAAGTACAAATTTTCTGGTTATACTTTTCAGCCTTTCCCAGCCGACAGTTTCATTATGATTAAGTTCCGAAAATTCATTGCACCAGCAGGGAGTTTTTGAATTTTCATTAAATTCGCACTTCAATCTGTAAGCAATTGCAGCCATCAGACCCTCTGTTCCGTATATTATAGGAAGCCGATCTGATATTTTTAAAGCCAGTTTCTTTGCAGGGTTTTTGACGGTTTCTGTCTCCCTTTGATAAAGAGCCGATTTTTCTTTTATTAGATTAAATGCCTCTTCGGTATCAACAGGATCCAGAGTTATGATATTGAGTTTATCCAGTGCCAGATAAGCAGGAATAAACAAATAACCGATCGCCCCCCTGGGCTGCAGACCTGATGGGATCTTTATTACAGCCTTATTATTATCTCTGGCAATATTTTCCATTTTCCCACCGGAACAGATTGTAAGGACCTCGCATCCACGCTCCAATGCCTGCCTGACTGCAGAAATAGTCTCTTCAGTGTTTCCCGAATAGCTTACTGCAACTGCCAACCAATCGCGCTTTATAAAGGCGGGTAGATTATATCCTTTCACAATCTCTACCGGTATACTGACATCATCCTCTATATGGGCTTTGACGATGTCGCCTGTAAATCCAGATCCTCCCATACCCAAAAAAGCGATGCCCCTGAATTCCTTTTGTTCCAACTGCCTTAGATCAGAATTCAAGATTATATCTCTTGCTTCAAGCAGCTGGTAATAAAAATTCTCTTCCACTTCCAGCATGCCCTGGCTGTCGATCTTTTCTATCCTATCAAGATTATCTAAAATATTCATATCATCTTCCTTCTCATCATTCTTCATTATTTTATTTCTATAGATATTAAGATTTCTTAAAAAGCGCTTTCCAATACTTTTTTACCCAGTTCCTGAAGATATCTTACTTCCTTATCGCTGCCGCCTTCAGTATAAACACGCACTACCGCTTCCGTACCGGAAAGCCTGATCATTATCCAGCTTCCATTCTCCATTATATATTTGTAGCCATCCAGGGTGATTACTTCCTTGACTCCCGCCTCTTTCAATATTTTTGGTATACCTCTTTCCAGTAGGTCCTTTAAATTTTTCTTTTGATCCATATCAATCTCATGATCAATCCTGTCAAAGACAAAATATCCGAACTCATCATAGATCTTTTTCAGTATCTGGTTTAATGTCATACCGGTATCACATATTATCTCAATTAGTTTAAGTCCCATAAGCATCCCATCTCTTTCGGGTATGTCTCCTCCCGCCCAGAGGCCTCCGCTTTCTTCACCGCCCATAATGACTCCACCTTTTAGGATTTCTTCCGCTATATACTTGAAACCTACAGGAGTAGTTTTTACTTCAAGACCATACTTTGAGCAAATCTTATCCAGTACCGAAGAAAGATTGATCGATTTTACTACTTTACCCCTCATCTTCTTCCTATCAGCTAAATACCACAGCACTATGGCAAAAAGATGATGTGAGCTGATATAATTACCATCTTCCCCCAATGCTGCAATCCTGTCACCATCACCATCAAGACAGATAGCCAGCCTGTACTTCTTTCTCAGCAGAGTACTCTTGGCTTCCGCAAGGTTATCCCCGATCGGCTCGGGATTTATGCCACCAAAAGAAGGATTTATTTCCGAATGTATTTCGGTAACATTTTCAGGATTGAACTGCTGGATGATTTTTTTATATATTCCCTGCGCTGCGCCGTACATAGGTTCCAGCAGCAGTTTAAAATCAAAATTCTTTATGATATCCGTATCTACCTTGCTTAGAATATTATGCTTATAGGCGGGTAGAAAGTCAGTCCTTTCAATACCAGGCCTATCTGTTTCTTCCGGATATAGATATTCCTTATAACTTTCGGCATTTTTGATTACCTC
Organism: uncultured Actinomycetota bacterium; assembly: GCA_964610385.1. Classification (GTDB taxonomy): domain Bacteria; phylum Actinomycetota; class Humimicrobiia; order Humimicrobiales; family Humimicrobiaceae; genus CAZBSE01. The sequence goes on along the minus strand of CAZSXW010000003.1, from coordinate 224,117 downwards.
GCTTACCTCCTTTTCCACATCTGCTATTATATCCATAGTGGCAGATCCTCCAAACGACCCCTTGATCTTATAGCCATTATAGTAATAAGGATTATGGCTCGCAGTAATCATGACCCCCAGATCCACTTTTTTTTCAATCACGGCAAAAGAAAGAACCGGTGAGGTAATTATTTTATCGGAAAAATAGACATCAATGCCATTCAGCTTTAATATTTCTGCAGATTCTTCAGCAAACCTCTCGGAAAGAAACCTGGCATCGTAACCGACTACCACAGACGGTTTCCTGCCGCTTCCGACCTTTTTTTTAAGATAATTGCTTACTCCCTGAGATACAATCCTTACTCCCTCAACTGTGAATTCATCCGCTATAATACCTCTCCATCCGTCAGTACCGAATTTTATTGATATTTTCTTCAATATTATGACTTTCTTTCTTATTTAATATTACATCTGCTTTTTTAGATGATTATAGTCATATTCGACCATAATCTTTACTAATTGCTTAAAGCTGACCTTGGTCTTCCAGCCCAGTTTTTTCTTGGCTTTACTGGAATCACCTACTAAAAGATCCACATCAGCCGGACGGATATACCTTTTATCAACTTTTACGTATTTTGTCCAGTCAAGATCCAGACATTTAAAGGAAATATCGACCCACTCCTTTACCGAATGTGCTTCTTCCGTACTGATGACATAATCTTCGGGGTTGTCCTGCTTCAGCATCAACCACATTACTTCAACATAATCCTTGGCATATCCCCAATCCCTCCTGGCATCTAAATTACCCATATAAAGACTTTTAGCCAGCCCTAATTTTATTTTTGCTGCATTATAAGTCACTTTTCTGGTAACAAACTCTAGACCGCGCCTGGGGGACTCGTGATTAAAAAGTATACCGCTGCAGGCAAACAGATCATAACTTTCTCTGTAATTTACAGTCATGTAATGACCATAGGCCTTTGCTACTCCGTAAGGACTGCGGGGATAAAAGGGGGTATTTTCATTCTGTGGGACTTCTCTTGCTTTTCCAAACATTTCCGAGCTGGAAGCCTGGTAAAATTTTATATTCTTATCCATATGCCTTACCGCTTCCAGCATCCTTGTCACACCCAAACCGGTAAATTCACCCGTCAGTACCGGCTGCCTCCATGAAGTGGGTACAAATGACATGGCAGCAAGATTATATATCTCGTCTGGTCTTGACTCCTTCACCGCATCAATTATCGACAACTGATCCAGCAGATCAGCCTGGATAAATTTTAACCTGTCTCTTATATGCTCTATTCTGTTAAAATTTTCAACTGATGAACGCCTTACCATTCCATAGACTTCGTAACCCTTATCAAGTAAAAACTCAGCAAGGTAAGACCCGTCCTGACCGGTAATTCCGGTAATAAGTGCTCTCACCGTTATCTCCCCCTCTTAAATTTTAAATAATTTATTGTGAAATTTAAATTCAGAATTTAAGCTGTCCTCTTTTTATATTGGAATTCACGCTGATCTTTATACCGTTTTTTAACACATTATCTTCCTCTATCCTGCTGTTGTCTCCTATGACAGAAAAATCTTCAATACTTACACCACCGCCGATTTCTACATTATTCGAGACTATTGATTCTTTTATGAGACAGCCCTTACCTATTCTGCAATTGTTAAAGATTATACTTTCAGAAACCTCAGCTCCCTCAGAAATCATACAGTCATCCCCGATTACCGTAAGAGGCATTATCCTGGCTCCTTTTTCAATCCTGGTTCTTTTTCCAATTACTACTGGACCGGAAACAAAATTATTCTTTGAATATTTTGAATCTTTTCCTATATATATATTCTCCAATACTTCCTTATATGGAAATTTAAATATCATTTTCTTATTTAGAATATCATAGTGGGCCGCTAGATACTTCTCTGGTGTTCCCACATCCATCCAGTAAGAATCCGAGATATAGCCATAGATCCTATACCCTTCACTCAAAGCAGTAGGGAAAAGTCCTCTTTCAAAAGAATATTTGACCCCTTCCGGTGCCAGTTTCATAATATCAGACTTGATAATATAAATGCCGGCATTTATCAGATTGGTAGCTATCTCATCCTGGCTCGGCTTCTCCAGAAATTGCTTCACTCTGCCTTCACCGTCGATAGGTACCAACCCGTAACATGTTGGATCCTCGACTGCGGTCAATGCAATGGTTATATCAGCCTTTTTACTTTTATGAAAAGCAGTCATCTTGGTCAGATTCAGTGATGTAAGGATATCTCCGTTAAATACCATGAAATTATCACCGTCTAAATATTTTTCCACATTTTTCACACCTCCGCATGTTCCCATCGGATCCTCTTCCCTGACATAGGTCAGTCTTAATCCAAAATCACTGCCGTCCCCAAAATAATCTTCAAAGATCTCCGGAAGATAGCAGGTAGAAAAGATTATATCTTTGATCTTATGAGATTTTAGCCATAAGATAAAATTTTCCATAAAAGGTCTGTTTACCAGCGGAAGCATGGGCTTTGGATTTAAAAAAGTAATTGGCCGCAGTCTGGTGCCCTCTCCACCAACCAATATAACTGCCTTCAATTTGATCTACTCTCCCCTCTACTCTGAGCCCGTTCTACAGCATTTTCCCTCCAGTAATTTATGGTGTCATTAAGTGACTTATTAATGGAATATACGGGTTTCCAGCCTGTATGGGCTTTTAATTTACTGTTATTTCCATAGATTATCTCTACGTCGATAGCCCTGAATTTATCTCTGTCAATGTTGACCCTGATCTCCGGTACCGTACTTAATGATATGAGTATATCAAGCAGATCCGATATTTTATACTTCTTACCGGAACAGACATTATATATCTGCCCTTCTTTTCCCTTATTTAATATGCAGTGATACGCGCTGACTGCGTCCCTTACATCTAAAAAATCCCTTTGAGCTTTTAGATTACCGACATTTATCACAGGTTCCTGCAGCCCTTTTTCAATCATAGCTATCTGCCTGGCAAAATCAGAACATACAAACCTCTCGGACTGTCCGGGGCCTATATGATTAAAAGACCTGCTGATCAACACCGGAAGCCGATATGCATTATGATAGACAGAACTGAAAAAATCCAGGGCCGATTTACTGATAGCATAAGGATTCTGGGGATAAATTTTAAAACCCTCATCAATAGCCTTACACCCGTCATTTATTTCCCCATATTCTTCTGCAGTACATACTACAAGAATCCTGCATTTGGGGCAGAAAAGCCTAAGGCTTTCCAGAACATTAATACCTCCAAAAACATTGATCCTGAAAGTCTCTACAGGATTTTCCCATGAATAGCTTACAGAACTCTGTGCCGCAAGATGGTAGACCTGCTGGGGCTTGAACTTTTTGATAATACTAAATACCGGCTCCTTATCAGTAAGATCAGCTTCGTATAGATCCACATCTTTAAAAGAATCATTTGAATTTAAATTTTTAAAGCTTAGATCGACTGCCAGGATATTATTATCCTGGTCTCTTCTTAGATATTCCAAAAGGTGTTTCCCCACAAAGCCGGCTGCACCTGTTATCAAAATTTTCAAAAGCGCGCTCTCCCGAATGACTATTTTAATTTAGCAATTATTTTAATATAAAATCCAAAATTTAAAAAATACAAAACCGGGTCCGGTATCCGCAGCACCACCTCTATCTGGAAAAAACGCTTTTTATAACGGCAAGGGAAAACCTGAACCCCAGAAGCAGTAAAAGCAGCGGTACAAGGATCATCTTCCAGCTCTTTTTATAATTTTTCCAGAAAAAGTAAAATACACTTTTCTGCATTCTAAAACTTGACCTGATTTTTCTGCCTCCGCTGCTGCCTCCTATATGATGCATGATTTCGGCATGAGGACAGTAGTATACCTTCCAGTCCTTCTGCCACATCCTGTAGCAGATGTCCAGATCTTCTACATACATAAAATAATTTTCGTCAAGCAAGCCAGTATCTTTCAGGGCCTTTCTCCTGGCTATCATGCAGGAACCTGAAACCCAGTCCACTTCAAAAGCTCTGTCCTTTTCTATATCGGCCAGCTTGTACTTTCTTGAAAAGGGATTGCGGGGAAAGATATTGGTAAGTACGGTATGAGCTGCAGCATCAAAAGCAGAAGGAAATTTCCTGCAGGATAACTGTATTGTCCCATCTGTGTTGATTATTTTTGGCCCTGCTATTCCCACTTCAGGATTTTTCTCCATAAATACAGTTAAATTATCCAGTGACTTCCTAAAGACCCGGCAGTCGCTGTTCATAAGAATTATATATTTTGAATCCGACCTTTCTATGACCCTATTATTGGCTGCAGCAAAACCAACATTTTTATCATTTGAAATCAGAGTTACTTCAGGGTATTTCTTCTTTACAAATCCTATCGTCCCGTCGCTGGATGCATTATCGACTACTATGACCTCATACTTTAATTCGGGCGGATTTTCTGATATGGAATCCAGACACTCTTTTAAAAAAGAAAGACTGTTATAACTGACTATACTTAATACTAAATCTTTGATTTCTTACCCTTCCTTAAAAATATACTTGACCCCAGCCTGGTCAGCACCAGTACTTAAAAATTTTTATAATCTGCTTTAAATCCCAATGCAAATAGAAGTGCCGATCTTAATTCTGATATTTTTTCCTGACTTAATGTTGTAATTAAAGATCCGACTTTACTCTTCGAAACAGTTTGTATATGATCAAGATTAACAGCACAGTTTTTAGGCATTCCATCATCCATACTTAAAAGAACCTCCGAAGGAATATTTCTGATTATAGAAGTGATGGGAGCTACTGTAACTTCCCCTAAAAACTTCATTATCGAATCTCTTGTGAGAATGACCACAGGACGTTTTTTATCCGGTTCAACAAATTTATACCACCTGACTTCTCCTCTTTTCATTCTTCAATCCATATCTGTTCTGATTCCCATACCTTGAACTCTCCGGACCTCGCTGGTTCACGAATATAACCCTGTTGGTGTTTAAACTCCAATTTCTTTTCTATAATATTACTAATAGCTTCTCTAAAAGCGTTACGGGCAAAAGCAGACCGGGTAATTCCCAGCTTCTTTACTATTTTATCTATTTCCTTTATCAAATCCTCATCCAGGGTCATCTGAACTGTTTTCAATATCCCTCCTATAAATAGCTATTATTATAGCTATTATATTCCACATTAATATATATATCAATCATATCTATAATATATCACTAACACCAGATATGAAACTCTCTACTTTTTTAATACCCTGCTTAAAGTTATTTGCTTCAAGAATCAGAGACAAGATTTTGCTTCCTATTATAATCCCATCGCAATAGTCTCTTATCTGAGCTATCTGCTTCCTGTTGGAAAGGCCAAAACCCAGTACCAGCGGCAGGCTGGTTATTTTTCTCAGATTTTTTAAAAAAGTCCTGACCTCCGGATTTACATCATCTCTTATACCGGTGACTCCCTTTACCGAAACGCAGTATATAAATCCCCTCCCCTCTCTAGCAATAGCTGATAATCTTTTTGAGGTGGAAGTCAGAGAAGCAAACATAATATTATCTATATTGGTCATGCCAAAATAATCTTTATAATTCCTGAATTCCTCAAGAGGCAAATCAGGGATTATAAGGCCGTTTATACCCGCTTCTTCAGCTTTTTTCAAAAACCGGTCAAATCCATAATGGTAAACGGTATTAAAATAAGTCATAACAGCTATGGGTATACTGCTTCTTTTCCTTATCTTGAGTATTGAACTCAGGACAATATCGGTATTTATTCCATTTTCCAGAGCAATCTTGGAGGTAGCCTGAATGACGGGACCATCGGCCAGCGGGTCAGAAAACGGTATTCCCACTTCGATTATATCAGCTCCATTTTCTTCCAGAGTCTCATAAAGACTAAAAAAGCCACTGATACTTGGAAATCCACAGGTCAAAAAGGGGACAAGGGCTTTTCTTTTGTTTTTCTTTAATCCTGCAAAGACATTCTCTATAGGGCTACCTTTAAATCTATATCCGGTTTTTTCCATTTATCATCCTTATCTACTGTTATCAATATCCTTATCTCCCCTACCCGACAGATTGATGATTATTATTTTACGGTTATCCAGGGTAGGAGCAAGTTTTGCAGCATAAGCCAGTGCATGAGCACTTTCATATGCCGGAATAATACCTTCACATTCTGATAATAATTTAAATGCATCCAGGGCATCCTTATCCGATATATGCTCATATCTCACTATTCCTTTTTCCTTAAAATAAGCATGTTCCGGACCGACTCCTGGATAATCAAGACCTGCAGATACGGAGTAGGCTTCTTCTATCTGGCCGTAATCATCCTGCAGTACATAACTATAGGCCCCGTGAAAGATGCCTTTGTCACCGCAGCATAAGGTCGCTCCATGTTTCTTGCTCTTGATACCTTTGCCTCCTGCTTCTACTCCTATAAGCCTTACCACATCTCTATTCTTTAAAAATGGGTAAAATATTCCGATGGAATTGCTGCCGCCGCCGACACAGGCTATGATATAGTCCGGAAGTCTTCCTTCTATATTCATTATCTGCTTTTTGGTCTCTTTTCCTATGATCACCTGAAAATCCCTGACCATGGTGGGATAGGGATGGGGGCCTACAACCGAGCCAAGTACATAATAAGTATCATCCACTCTTGACACCCAGTAGCGGAGAGCTTCATTTACGGCATCCTTCAATGTCTTGCTGCCCGATGTGACTTCAATTACTTCCGCATTCATAAGCCTCATCCGGTAGACATTGGACCGCTGCCTTTTAATATCTATACTCCCCATAAATACTTTACATCTCATATCGAAAAGTGCTGCTGCCGCAGCAGTTGCAACTCCGTGCTGTCCCGCACCGGTTTCGGCGATTATGAACTTCTTTCCCATTTTCCTGGCAAGCAGGACCTGGCCGACAGTATTGTTGATCTTGTGGGCGCCAAGGTGGCAGAGATCCTCCCTCTTTAAATATATTTTCGCTCTCCCCAACCTTTTTGAAAGTCTTTCGGCATAATAAAGAGGTGTCGGCCTCCCTACGTAATTTTTTAAATAAAAGGAAAGCTCTCTTTGGAAATCCTTATCTTTTTTAAATTTAAAGTAGTTCCTCTCCAGCTCATCCAGAGCATTTATCAATATTTCCGGAACGTATCTTCCGCCAAAAATTCCAAAATATCCACTTCTGTAGTCCTCATGATATTTCGGATTAAAAGTATCGCCTTGTTTTCTTGCTCTTTTTTTAATTTTTTTCATTCGACCGCTCACTCCATTGATCTTAAAATCTTGACAAATTCACTGACCCTGGATATATCCTTTTTACCGGGATAGATCTCCAATTTAGACGATACATCAACACCGAAGGGTTTCACCGTTTTTACCGCATCCTCAATGTTTTCTGCATCAAGCCCGCCGGATAATATAATAGGAACCGTCTGGCCACAATTTCTTGCCATATTCCAATCAAAAGATATGCCCGTTCCACCGTAAACATTTTTGCTATAACTGTCCAGCAGGATAAAATCTGCATATTCTTTTATCCTTTGGATCTGTTCATTCAGTTCAGCCTGGCAGGACCGAGACCCGTTTTTAATCCTTATTGCCTTTATTATTTTTATATCACCGCTTCTGCTGTATAAACTTTTCAAATACTCCCTGTCCTCATCTCCGGAAAGCTGGACCATGTCAAGATCAAGGCCGTCAGAATCCCTGAGCACCTTTTCAACTCTCTCATTTACAAACACGCCGGTCAGTGAGATCTTTTCATTCTTATTTCTGACTGCTTTAATTATTCTTTTTGCCCCGGAATTGTCTATCCTTCTGGGGCTGTCAGTGGATAGTATAAATCCCATCGCATTTACATCTAATTCAGATATTTTTTCCGCATCTCCCAGATTGGTTATCCCGCATATTTTTATCCAGATCATATTCAATCCCGTCTTTTATATTTACAGTTTATATTAATTTTTCCTCTCTCAGCCCGAGTTCCATATTCTTAAGAGTATTCCTAAGATTTCTGCTGGCCATAAAATAACCGCCGATCAGAAAAGTGTTTATACCTCTTGAAAACAGATCTTTAATATACTCAATATCCTCGATTCCGCTCTCACAGATAAAAATTTTATCTTTTATATCTTTTTTTTGCCTGTAATCCAAAAATTTATAGATAATATTTCTATCAACACTCATATCCTTCAAATTACGATTATTAATACCTATAAATCTTGCTCCAGTTTCCAGTGCCTTATCTAAATCCTTCAGTCTGTGTATCTCTACAAGTACTTCTAATCCAAGACCTACCGCTGAACGGTAAAGTTTATTTAGTTTTCGCTTCCCTAAAAGTGTGGCTATCAGTAGGATACCATCAACGCCAAGAGCAGCGCTCTGGTAGATCTGTTTATCGCTGAAGATAAAATCCTTTCTTAAAACCGGTAGATCAGAATTTTCCCTTACCACCCCTATATCTCCAGGGCCTCCTTTAAAATACAAGGACTCCGTAAGCACAGAAATACCACGGATAAAACTTTTAAAACTGTCATAAGCAAGCACTGTTTCCCTTAGGTCAAGCTGACTGTTTATGATCCCTCTTGAAGGGGAAGCTCTTTTGAACTCGGCAATTACATTTACTTTTCCGCCGCTGATATTATTCAAAAAACTTCTCTTATCCCTTCGGGTTTTTCCCGATTTAGATCCTATCAGTCTTAAGCCCTCTTCTATATTTTTTATTTCCTCTTTTTTTGAGATCAAAATCTCCTTTAAATACTCCAAGATCACTCCTAAAAATTATCCCGTATTTAAGCTATTTTCATCGTTTTTTTAGCTCTTATCCTGATTTTTTCTCCTGTTGGTAAATTCTATCAGCTCTCTGAGTTTCTCATATGCTTTCCCGCTCTCAATAGAGCTGCACGCCAGCTCTACCGCTTCTGCCAGTGAGTCTACCTTTTTCCCGGCCACTATAGCGGCTGCCGCATTGATGACAGCAGAATCCTTTTTAGCACCCTTTTCACTTCCGGTAAGAATGTCCACCAAAATACCTGCATTTACCTTTGCATCTCCACCAATAAGATCGTCTAAGTTTGATTTTCTAAAACCCAGTTCCTCCGGGTCAAATACATATTTTTTGACCTTTCCATCCCTCAGCTCGGCCACTGAACTTCTACCTGATACCGAAAGTTCATCGAGCCCTTCTTCACCGTTTACCACAAATGCCCTGTCTACTCCTAAGTTTTTCAGGGTGTTTATCATGATATCTGCTAGAGCACCATCGAATATACCCAGAATACGCCCGTTTGCCATTGCCGGATTGGTTAAGGGGCCTAAAATATTAAAAACGGTCCTCATACCTATATCTTTCCTTGCTTTTGCCACATACTTCATAGCAGTATGCGCTTTGGGAGCAAAAATAAAACCAATACCTATATCATCCAGGCATTTGGAGACCTCGCTGCATTCAAGATTTATATTTACTCCCAGCTCTTCCAGGACATCGGCACTTCCACTACTGCTGGACACGCTCCGGTTGCCGTGTTTTGCCACTGGTACTCCCGCACCCGCAGCTATAAATGCAGCAGTGGTTGAAATATTGAATGTATTCAGGCAGTCACCTCCGGTCCCGCAGGTATCCACTATATTTTTATATTTACTTTTCACCTTTAAGGCCTTGTCAAGCATAGCTTTGGAAAACCCGCTCACTTCATCCGTAGTTTCGCCTTTTATCTTCAAGGCAATCAGAAAAGCCGCGATCTGGCAGTCGTTTGCATTACCCTCCATTATGAACTGCATCGCACTATATGCTTCATCCTGGCTTAGACCTGCACCATTTATAACCTTTTCTAAAAAATTTTTCATATTATAGACCTCCATACTCGATTTATCATTCCTTATAAATCACTTACAATCTATCTATTTAAACAATCCGATAGCCTTAAACAGAGCAGCTGCTTTATTCACAGTTTCACCGAATTCATTTTCAGGTATGGAGTCATATACTATCCCGGCCCCTGCCTGGATATAAGCCGTGCCGTCTTTTACAATGGCAGTCCTTATAGTTATACAGCTGTCAAGGTTACCGTCATAACCAAAATATCCCACTGCTCCCCCATATGGTCCACGGTTGTCGGGTTCAAGTTCACTAATTATCTGCATTGCTCTTATTTTTGGAGCACCGGACAATGTTCCCGCAGGAAAGACACTTTTAAAAGCGTCATATATGGTCTTATTCTTACTTAAATTCCCTTCCACTTTTGATACCAGGTGCATGACATGAGAATACTTCTCAACACTCATATATTCTTTTACTTTTACACTGCCGTAGCTGCATACTCTGCCAAGATCGTTTCTGGAAAGGTCGACCAGCATATTATGTTCTGCTCTTTCTTTTTTATCATGCAGCAGGTCATCTACTAGATCTTTATCTTCCTTCAAAGTCATGCCTCTCCTTCTGGTACCGGCAATTGGGCATGTCAGTATTTTTCTGCCGTTTATCTTGATCAGAGGCTCAGGAGAAGCTCCAATTACTTTTATATTTCCAAAATTAAAATAATACATATAGGGTGATGGGTTTATAGTCCTGAGCCCCCGGTAAATACTGAAGGGATCGGAAAACTTATCGGTATAAAACCGCTGAGAAAGCACTACCTGAAAAGTTTCTCCTTCAGTAATATATTTTTTTGCCTGTCTTACCGCGGACAGGAAATCCTCTTTTTTAAAATTAGAATCCGAAATAATGACATCGGGATATTTTTTTACATCCGCCGAACCGAGGCTGTTCTTTAAATAATCACCTTTTATCCCTGTGATTTTCTTTTCAAGTTTTGTAATCTTTTCTATTGAAACATCATAAGTCTTTCCGGCAGAAATCCTATGGTCGATCTTAACCGTGGAGATTATTTTCATACGATTGAGAAGGTGGTCGAATACTATTACCAGGTCGGTAAGATAAAGCATGATCTCAGGTAAGCACATCTTATTTTCGCCGACCGGTATCCGATCAAAATATTTGACCAGATCATAACTAAGATAACCCACGGCACCACCTACAAAATGATCGAGTTCCGGATTTTTGTATATATTGTTTTCTTTCATGATTTTCTCTAATTCCAAAAGTGGGGTACTGGTACTTGCTTCAAATACTTTATTCTTCTTGACAGTCAAAGTAAAAACTTTGTTATCAAACTTTATCAAATTTTCACATCCCACTCCAATAAAAGAATATCTGGCCAGATTTTTTGAACCTTCTATGCTTTCCAGTAAAAACCCGTACTCCTCAAGTCCCCCGGTCTTGACAAACATCGAAGCTGGAGTTTCCGTATCTACTATATATTCTTTATATACCGGTATTAAATTATATTTTTCTGCAATCTTTATATATTCATCTTTAGACGGATAGAACATAATATCCCGCTCTTTAATATTTGATAAATTAAATCTTCAATATATCGGTATCAATCAATCTCTCCCTTAATCCTTAATATATAAATAAAAGTATTTCCATTAAGGATTCAGCACTTTTGCTTAGCTCTTATGGAAATACTCTTAAAATTCTTGATTATTTATTAAAGTAAATTAAATATGTAGAAAAAAATTAGACATAGGCAAGAAATTCCCACAAGCCAAGCTTCATCAGCTTTGCCAGCAGGAATTATCTTTAAGCCAGATAAATACGCCAATAAGCTTCTTTATATAACTATATTTTTTTTCGCTAAAAATCATAAATCTCACTAAAATCTCTGACTACGACCTTTACTTCTTAGGTTTTATATATATTAGCATAATTATTCAGCAAGTCAATTACAATTATCTGGCTTCTAATATAAAGCAGTACGGCATAGGAATCTATTGAAGAACCATATATGATTTAATATATATAACTTCAGCCGGCATACTATTTCTTCTTGCTTCGTTCAGCAGCTTCCAGCATCTTTTTAGCTATTCTGAGCTCTGTTTTTCTCCTGGTCTCTTCAGTATAGACTCTAAGTTCTGCCACTAATCTGTTATACCTTGTTATAAATATGGTATCTCCCAAATTCTCCGTCAGATACTTAGTAAGGTTGACCCTTAGCTCATTTGTATCGATTCTTTTTACATCTTCTTCGTAAGTCATCTTTCACCCCTTAGGTAACATCAGCTTTTAAAAATCACTATTATTAAAATTGTATTAGTTTCTAATAATATATTTAATAATTAATTTTTATTACTATCTCATATTTAATTAAAAATTTCTATAATAAAATGATTAAATTTTATATTTTAGGTTATATTATAAAACAAATTTAAAAATAATTAAATACTTTTTAAAAATACTTATAAATACTTATTTGAATATTATATTTTTATTGTATTATATTTTGTGGAAGGCTCCGTAAACATATCCGCACATCTTAGAAAAGTCTATCAGAAGCATTAAAAAAGGTATGACGGGGATGGAAAACAGTTTCTCGAATCTTTTGAAGCTGCAATTCCTATTAACGTTCCTGTTTCCTATCAGTCTGGCATAAGGCCTAAACAGGTAAATAATAAAAAGGGGTATCAATACAGCCAGTATCCACTTGCTGAAATAAAATGCACTTAACAAGATGACTAGAAAAGCAAATAATGTCGTAAATCTTATAATATGACGAAATGGGTACATACCTCCTGCAGCATCGCCTTTGGCATATCTAAAAAACTGTTTAAATATTCGAACGGGGTTTTCCCTCATCTTCCAATATACTACTGCCCTGGGGTTAAACTTTATTTCATAACCGGCAGCTTTTATATTAAAATTAAATCTCATATCCTCCCCGTATTCCATATTTTCAGGGTATCCGCCTGTTTTTTCCCAGACCTCCCTTTTGAAACTGATATTCCTGGAAGATGGCATATAATTTTCGGCCTTCACCTCTTTTTCTGCGGGCATGATGCATAATGCAAGGCATTTCTGCATAAAACTCCTGCACAGCGGCATATTAAGTCCTCCGATCACACCGTATTTACCACCACCGTAAAAGTCAGTTATTTCTTTAAGCCAGTTTCTATCCAAAATACAGCCTGCATCACTTACACATATGATACTACCTGAAGCTTTTTTTATGGCTTCATTTCTTCCCTGTGCAATATTTGCCCCTGCCTTCCTTATCAACCTGACATTTATCATTGGCCTTTGTCCTTTTTGTCTTCTTACTCCGCCTCCCCAGTCACCCTTTAACATTATCTTTAGATCCCTGTATCTCAAAGAGGCAGTATGTTTAAAGAATTTTAAAATGACATCAAAAGTATTATCTTTGGAACCTCCGTCCACTATAATCATCTCATCTGGAAGGCATGACTGCTCCATCAGGCTTTTTAGAAAATCAATAATATTCCCTTCTTCATTATAAACAGTAGTTATAAAACTTATGCCAGGCATTACGGTCCTCTTGCGGTTTTCAGCTTCCATAACCCTGACCTCCAAAATATAATTTTAATACTTTAAAATACATAAAAAGCCTGGCTCTGCCAAATTTTACAGGATTGAATATACACAGTATTATAAATAACAGTATTCTGTTTATAACACCTATCAAATAAATAAGACTTAAAAGCACGGCATGTGCCCGGGAATAATTTTTCTTAAAATATAATCTTCTGCTTGTCCATATCCCTGCCTCTCTTACAGCCATATTCCTGGAGGCAACAGCTTTGTCAACATGCTCTATAATAAAGTACGGGAAATAGTAATTTTTAAAACCTTTTCTATACAACCGCAGACAAAGGTCGCTGTCCTCGCTGTACATAAAATAATCCTCGTCAAACATGCCGGCTTTCATAAAGACATCCTTTTTTATAAACATAAATGATCCTGCAAGCCAATCTACTTCCCTTTCTCCTTCATGGTCCCACCAGCTCATAAAATAAGAACCGAAAATAAGGGTCTTCTTAAATATCCTGTGCAAAAAATAGCTTTCATAAAATTGTCTGGCAAGGGTCGTAAAAGACCTTGAGTTGAGCTGAAGTGTCCCATCAGGATTTAAGATCTTTGCTCCTACCACTCCTACACTGCCGTTTATATCATTTTTATTATAAAAATCTATTAAAGATCTTAAATCACCTTCCAAAAACTTGGTATCGGGATTTAAAAACAGTAAATATCTGCCTTTCGCTTTTAAAGCTCCAATATTGGATGCCCTTGAAAAACCCATGTTTTTCTTATTCGGGATAAAATACAGAATATCACTTATCTTAGACTGCTCCTTTAGATACTCTATACTTCCATCGCCTGACTTATTATCCACGACCAGTATCTCATAACTTGATTGATTTTTTTTATTCCTGCCCGATCCGTTGAGTCTTTTGATGCTCTCCAGGCATCCCTTAATAAAATCAAGACTGTTATAATTTACGATTATTATACTGATATCCAATCATACCACCATTCCCGGGTGTCTTTGCTACTTTTCCAATAAATCATCGATTATTGTAAGCAATCCTTTTTTAAAATTTAAATTTGAAAATCTTCTGCAGTCTTGAGCCGCATTCTTACCGATCTTTTTAGTATCCACTTCCCCCCGTATTATGCCTATAGTAATATTCTCAAGCTCTTCACAGCTTTCAAATAAGAACCCATTATGCCCGTCATTTATGATCTCCTTCTGGCCCCCCTTATTTATGACCGCCGGAATACACCCGGCTGCCATTGCCTCAACAGTAGTTATTCCGAAATGCTCGAATTTCTCCGGATTGACTTTTTCATCTTCATCCATCCCCGAAGCATGCCAGAAAATACGTGACTTTGCAAAAAGCTCCACCAGAAGCGGCCATTTTATATTAGTGATCACCTTTATAGGGTAATTTTTGGCCACTTCCCTTATCTTTTCCACATACCGCAGATGGTCCGGTCTCCTGTCCACGCCACCGACCAGATATAGGGTATAATCCTTCATTTCAACAGGATATCGTTCCAGCATTTTCTTAAATATTTCAGCCATTTCCAGCTGCTTTTTATTATGATGCTCGGGGAAAAATCTGCCCACACTCAAGATGATTTTCTCCTTCATCCCAGATTTAAAGCTATCAATATCCACGGGAGGATATAAAACAGTACTCTGCCTGTCCCATAATCTCTTCACCCATTTCTTAGAATATTGTGATATGGTAATTATTTTGTTGTAAGTTTTTAAAAATTTAAGATCTCTGGGAAAAGTCACCAGGAACAAAGGTATATACCCTAAAATTTTAAGTATCACCTTTTTAAAAAAACCTATCCTACTTCTTTCATAGACCACCGTACCGAGTTTTCTGGAATCTCTGGAACTGCTGTCGACTTCCATGGGAATAAAAATATCGGATGAGATTATCACCAGGTAGTATTTATCATCAAAATTCAAGGGAATCTCGGAAGTATGTACAGCTCCTTTTTTAAGCCTGATATCTCTATGATATAAAAGTCTGTCTTTTTTTACCTGTTTTCCGCCATATACCTTGATACTCACACTCATTTCATCCAGGTTACTTGTCTTGGGATTTTTAAAACCCAGGATCAGCGGCTTGCTTGCCTTTTTTACCTTTAGAACAACCCTTCCGCTGCTCCAGCTCCCCCTCCTTAATATAAACCTTTTTATATCATACAGCCCCTCAATGACTTCTGATTCACTTAAATCGTGGGACAATCTTTCCGAAATTTTAAATATCCATACCGCAGGTAGCCTGAAAAAAAACAGTATAAGCTTATGGATCAAACGGAAATCAACATCAAAAGGAGTCGGGAAATAGCACAGATATATATTTCTTTTACCATAGGCAGAAAGGGAACTTAGGTAAGTAGCATTTATAAAAAGATCATATTTCTTTGTCACTCTTTCAGCATAATCCTCAGATATAAAAGGAAATACCTTCAGGTTTACCCTATCAAGATTAAGGTTCAGCCTCCCCGAAACCTCTTTTAGATCTGCAAAAATATCAGTGATCAGATCTACTTCAAATCCTTTTCTTTCGGATAAGACCTCGGCAATCTTGCAGCTGTAACGTTCTCCACCTCCGGCTGTTGATAAATACCTGTCATAAATTCCGATCTTTTTCATGAGCTCGCCCTGTTAAAAATTCCTTACCCAGCTTTTGATCATCCTGTCACTTATTTTGCTGCTTTTCCTTATTTTAATCCTGTTTAACAAGTTTTTTGGCAGTAAATAAAAGAGTTCAAAGAAAATCCTTATTCTGATCGGTATATCAATTCTTTTCTGACTTATCCATCTCAGCTTTGTACCAAGGTAACTTAAGATGTTTATTATATTTGAAAGGATAAATACCACGTAACTTTTAAAAAATAAAATCGGCCAACCGCACTTAAAAATCATAAGCAGTCTGTTTTTTAGCACATGATATATGAAATCATAAGACCACTCCTGGCTGGTACCACAGTGAAAATGCCTTACTATAGATTTAGGAGTGAAGAAAGTTTTCCAGCCTGCCAGCCTGGATCTCCAGAACAGATCGACATCTTCATAGTAGGTGAAGAAGGAATCATCAAAACAGCCCATCTCCACAAACATTTTTCTGTCCATCATAAAGCTGCTTCCGCTAAGCCCAAAGACTTCTTCAACCCGCCCACACTGGCCTACATCAAAACTCTCAAAACCCCTATCCCTGCTGTAAAGAGACCGGTTTATCTCAATACCACAACTGTTAATGATATCCTTCCTATAAGTAAAAAGCCTCCTGGGGATTTTCATTTCTACTCTTTTAGCTCTTCTGGTGACCCTTATATCTGCTATTATTTCTCCACCTATTATCAACTGTAAATCATTGGGCGTGATAAACGATAGCACCCTGAAACTCAAATCCAGATCTTTTTTTAAATCCACGATCGGTACCGCCAGAACAGCATTACCTCCCGACCAGCGGTAGATCCTCCCTTTGCTATCTGATTCCTGAGGGTAAAAGCCATCCATATATTTTACACTTTTATTTAAAATATCTTTTTCGCCTTCTTTTTTCCCGGAGACCCCTACTTTTATATCATATATTTGAACACCCAGCCTCCTTGATCTCCGACTTCCCCACCGACCTTCTTTATTACCGCTGCCGGCTATCAGCTGTAGCGGCAGGTACGTGTAATAAAAAATTACTTTGGATCCCACCGCTCCTATTTTACAACTATCGGCATTCTGCCTGAAGACAGCAAGCATTTCGCACAACCAGTTCTTATCCACCACGCAATCATTATTAATAAGGGCAACATACCTACCTTTTGAGCGGTAAAATCCTTCATTGTTGCCCCCCGCATATCCTTTATTCTCCTTCAGTGCTACTATATCCACCTGTGGAAATTTATTCTTAACAAATTCTACCGAGCCGTCTCTGGAATTATTGTCCACCATTATTATCTGTATCTTTTCGGGCGGATAATTAAGATTGATTATGGAGTTAAAAAGGTTATTTAAAAATCTTATACCGTTAAAATTTACAGTTATAATCGATATCAAAGGATCATCATCCTGGACCAATTAAATCTCTCACCTTACCTTTGCCTGAAATATTATCTTGTGAAAATTCAATAAGCTCAATATTTGGTAAAATTTCATGCGCACTGTAGATATGATTTATCCCTTAGATTTAACAGCTAAGATCTAAGCTTTTTTGCCAAATAATATTTATTGGAAATAGTCAGACCCATTATTCTATCAATATTTTCAAGATCCCTAAGCAAGACCTCAAGTTTCTGGTCAATATCTACCTTCAGGCCTGATTTGCTTTTAGGTTTGAAACTACCCAGAACTTCCCTTAAACTGCTTATATCGTAACCCAGACTCTTTATTTCCCTATAAAGGGTGCGGAATATATCAAAATATATAAGAACCAATCTTTCCCGATTTTTTCGATTTATTTCGTTCATCTCATTGTTTATCTGAACCTGGATGTTATTATTGATAGCTTTCATTGACTGGTTATAACTCTTTCTTAAATTTTCAAAATACATACTGGAAAGTAGATAGATGTATCTCCTAAACGCTCCCTTCATGCTCTTATCTTTGGTCAGATCTTCGGAATTTAAAATATCAAATCTGCCTAAAAGTTTTACCTCCTCAAAATTCTTTCTATCCAGTTTAACTTCGAAAAGCTCAAATAATTCATTCTTTCCGTATATCTCACTTATTTCATTCTCAACCGCATCCATAGTCTTATACCCTATTTCATCCCATATCCCCTTATCTTTGATTTCAAAACCGGCATTTTTTAGTATATATTCAATAGTAAAGTCATCGATCCTTGCAGTAGAACGGCTTCTCACCTTACCTTCCCCGAGAAGCTTGTACAACCCTCTTTGCTCTGGAATTGAAAAAAATAAAAGTCCATCTTTTTTCAACCTCGACGCAAGAACATTCACCAGGTCATAAAAAAACTTCGGGGATATCTTATAAAATACATTATTTAAAATAATACCTTCATACTTGGTCCTTTCGGTTATCTTAGTCTTTAGCAATCCAATTTCATCCAGCTCTTTCTCTTCATCCTCTGCAGCCATCAAGTCCACATCTATCTCAGCCCAGAATATTTTGCCTACGCTGGTTCCACTTATTACTTCTTCATCTTTATATTTATTGGAAGTTATATTAAGTACATTTGCATAACCCTCAAAATTGTCTTTTATTATCCTTGAGATTTTACTGTTCTGCAGGTCTATAAGCTCTATGATCTTTTTCTTATCTAATGCATAATCAGGATCGACGCAGTATTTGACAAGTGGTTTGGTCACATTTTCCCAGTAAAATCTGGGGGCTATCCTGATCAAGTTCTTTTTATATATTTCTCTCAGACTTTTATTAGTAGCCATGTTCTCCATGACTCTTGCCAGCTGGGCGGTATTCTCATATTTTACCACCTCGCCTATTTTTTCAGCCTTTACCATCTTAGCTATAGAATCCCCTTCGGTAGTTACTACCGGAAGCCTTGCCCATATGTAATCCATGACCCTTGTCCTATAGGAAAACTCGGTCTCAATCCTTTCCTGATGAATGGAAATACCCATATCCGAGTCCAGCAGGAATGTCTGTCTTAAATCGTAGGGTGTCCATTCGTTAAAGAACACGAATTTTTCATACATATCGAGTTCTTTGCTTAACTTTATTGCTTCATTACATTTCCTCATTTCAGGAAGGCTTGCATCCGGGTGTTTGATCCCCATAAATATCATTTTTATGTTCCTTTTATTCCTGGTTATCTCCCATAGCGCCTTAATAGGTGTAATCGGATCAAGCCAGTTCCATATGCCTCCGCCCCATAAGATTATATGGTCACGCTCACCTATACCCGGGATCTTATCCCCGGTAAATGAGGCAGACCGCTTGGGAGGCTGGGAGGGCATTCCCGAAGGGACAATATCTATCAGGTTTTTCAAGGTCTTATCGGAATCATAATTATAGGGGTTTATTCTACCCATGGCATTTAACATCCCAACCCAATAGTCCCTCTGTTTTTCGCTTGCACAGATAAAAAAGTCACCTATTGAAAGCTGCATTTTTAAGATATTCAAATTGTTTTTGTCGATTCTGATCCTTTCAGTCATATCACTATCACCGAACATTTCCAGGCTTTCCAAATTGAAAGGATTATAAAGGTCCACGATGATCTTACCTTTGAAATTTCTCAGAAAGGGAAAGTAATAAAGAATATGGCCCTGTATCAATATGGCATCTGCTTTATCAACATATTTCTGCAAACTCTTGTAATTGCCCAGCTTATACTGTCTGGCCTTGAAACCTTCAGTATCAATATCTATTTTATTGGGAGTGACCAAGGTCACATCCAGGTAATCAGACAAAATTTTAGCAAACTCATAAAACCTAATACCTGGACCGGCCATATTTCTGCCAATAATGTCGTAACTTATCACACAGATATTTGAAGAACTTTTTTTACCAAGCTTGACATCATTTTTTCTGTCTAATTCAGTTTCCATAATAACTCCCCGTTATATATTCCTCTTGCATAAAACTTCAGCCAAAAAACCGGCAATAAATCTCAGTATCCTCAAATGACCCCGTCAATCCTGAGATGAAATCATTTTAACTCTAATTTATTTAAGATTAAATGATTTTTTATTTTAATTACTAAATTATAGGGTAAAAACATAAGATTTAGAAAATAAGCATATAAAATGGGGGCTGTCTGCTCAGCCGTGGCATCTCTCCTTAACCATGACAGTTCTGAGCGAATAAACTTACTTAAAAAATCAAGAATTCCCATATTTATAACTGCACATCTAATCCTGTTTTTGTGGTAATACTTATAGAAATTTTTACTGAATTTTTTTACCGAAGCACCCTCAAAATGCCTGGCGACAGAATTATAGTTTACCGCCACCTTTCTTCCTGTTCTTTTGATCTTGAGGCAGTAATCAAGTTCCTCAAAATATAAAGGCCGGTAACCCTGATCTAAACCTCCAATGCTCTTAAAGACTTCAAATTCAGTAGCAAAAAAAGCTCCGGTAACATAATCTGCATCTCTTATGCCGGCGACCGGAGCCGACCGGTCCTTCTCGCTTTCATTCTTTCTATATTTTTTCCCCTGACCAATATGGGAAGTAATAAAATTATTTTCGACTCTGCCCCCTAAATGCTGTATTATATCTTTCTTATAATCAAGAATAAGCCCGCCTGCAACACCCGTTTCATTAAACTGTTTGTGCCGATCTCTGACAGCTCCAAAAGTTGAAATCAATTCCTGCAGAGCGTCTTTTTTCAAATATATATCGGGATTTAAAAAAACCAGAAATCTTAAGTCCCTTTCAAGATCTTTCTTCTCCTTCTGTATGAAGTTGAAAACCGCATAATCTACTGCCCTTGAAAATCCGAGATTTTTCTTCAGAGCGATAAGCTTAAAATTACTCTCATCGATCCCGTGGCGGGTATCTCTGTAATCTTCTATTCTTGCTATGGTATTATCACTTGAATTATTATCAACTACTACAAGAAACCAATCATTATAGCTCTGTCCCGCTACCGAACAGAGGCAATCTTCTATAAAATCCTGGCTGTTATAGGTTACAATTACTATTAAACTTTCAGTACCCATATAATCTTCTGTCATGACCCTTACCATGTTAGTTGAAGACAACACCGGGATAAAGGTCAACGGGATATTTTTCTTTTAATGATTTTTAGATAACTGTATATCTTATAGATCAAACTCTTCTTTACTATTCCCTCAAGCTCTGATATGCGCCTGTCTCTCTCCTCTATCATCTTTTTCTGCCCCAGAGTTATTTTCACCAGATTTTTGACTGCTTCTTCCCTCTTTAAAAAAAGTTTTCTTTCCTTCCCTTTATCAGGAGAATATGAGGGACTGGCTGCCCATTTCTGTAATTTCCGGGTAGTCCGGTCAAAACTAAAGTTTTTCAGCCCGTATTTCCCGCCTGCATCTGCAGTCTTTTTTACTTCATCCGGGTGCCCGGCAAGATAAATTACTTTACTGCCAAGCTCCTTATAATCATAAGGTTTAAAAGTATATCCGATCTTTTCCTTTTCTATTAAATCAGTTAATTCACAAACATTGGACGACAGCACACATAGACCTGCTCTCAACCAGTCCAGAATACGGTTTTTACTGCCCAGCCTTACTTCATAAATATCTTTATCTATATTTATACCCACATCTGCTTCCAGGTAATAATTTGGTACATCCTCTCCCCTGATCCATCCTTTCATCACAAACCTATCCCTGTAGGGGCTGCTGTTTATCATAGATAAAAACCGGGGATAAGTCTTTATATCCTGTTCCGGGATCTCCCCTCCGGTAGATACAAACCTAACCTTCGGATTCTTTGACATCGCAAGGGTAAGACCTTTAAATAACGTATCTACATCAGTCCAGGTATTATATCCTCCTGTCCAGAGTACTACAAAATCATCCTTTTTTACGCCGTCTCTTCCCCGGATGACATCTCTTGTATGCCTGTATTTTTCCCCGGGAATACCACAGGGAATTATGTCGGTAAAATCATAACCCGCCGTATATCTGTTAAGTCTCCCGACTGCTCCAAGTTCTCCTATCAGCGCATACTGCTGTCTTGAAGACACGCATGAAAATATATCTGCATTAGAAACAATATTATATTCGCTGTTCCAGTAATGAAACAGGCAGTCGTCATCCTTATCTACATTTGCCCTGGCCTGTGCTTCCGCCATTACATGACCGAATAAATCAGCCCAAAAAGGTACATTTCTGTCTTTCATATCATAAACCATCCTGGAAGCAATATAAGAAGGATAAAAGGTGCAGCCTACTATACAATCGGGCTTAAATTCGGTAAAAATCTTTGACAGCAGTCCAATATTTTCAAAATCATCTTTTTTAAGTATATGGTACTCTAAACGGTATCCGTAGCTTTTACTGAGATTTTTTTTGAATATTGACTTAAAATCATTCTGGTATGCAGAAGGGATGGCGTAATTACACACACATATCCTGAAACCTTTTTCCAGCAGGGGCAGTATAAACTGCCAGGTCCTGATACCTGTTCCGTATACCTTCCTATCATTCTCAAAAGGTAAGGGACTCATGCCTATTATAAGTACTCTTTTCATATTAAAAAAATCACCATAAATCTAATATATTTTTATTTTACCGACTTTATTTATATAATTGAAACTGCAGGATAAAATTGTCGTAATGAATATATTTTATTTTTTTGGTTTTTTTCAATTATAATTGTACTAATAAAAACTTTATACTACCATAACATAAACGTAGCAATATTAAAGACAATTTATTTTTATGAAAGTTATATTAATAATACTTCTAATTCTTTTCTTAGCAATTACATCCCTATTTGGAATCACTATAATCAGCATAAATAAAGATATTGATAATGAGGAAGAATATAATCTTGCAGAGAAAGAAAAAATCGAAGACAGTAAAAATATTACCCCCGATTCAGAAGTAAAGACAATAGATGATATGGAAGGTGTCTCCAGTCCGGATATCGATAACATAAGAGCAAAAGATGAAGAAAACAAGGAAGCAGAAGAAGAACAGACCGACTTAACCTCTGATGATGAGACAACTACGGAAACCCAGCAGGATGATAAAGAAGAAAGCGAAGAGGAAGCAGAAGACATAGAAGCAGAGGAAGAAGAGGAGGAAACAATAGAAGATAATACAATAAGAGTCTTTTTGGATGGAGATATAGAGAACGGTATATACCTGGGTGAAACAACTTGCGGAAAGGAATCCATGGAGGCGTATAACCTCTACGGAGAAGAGTTTAAAAATACAGGTTTCACTTTTACCTGGAAAAATGATGATGCAGGTTTCCTTCCTGGTTCGACCCATTATATTTATATATATTTCTACAATGCTGAATCAGGATGGGATTATATCAGAGAAGAAGTAAAACTGCCCGGCGAGAAAGAATGTGAAAGAGACATAATCATATTTATAGATAAACCCCAGGATAAATCAATAACTGAAAACCTTCAGCAGATCAATGGCTGGACTGTTGATTTAAGAAATGAAGAAAGCCCGGGTATAGAAAAAATTAAGATCTACTTGGACGGACCGAAAGATTATGGCAAGTCCATAGGAACCATCGATTACGGTCTTGTAAGATATGATGTGACAGAATTTCTGGACAATCTCAATTACCTTAGAAGCGGCTTCAACTTTGATGAGCCTATCGACCTTGAACCGGGCTCAAAGCATACACTGTTCGTATATTCGTACAGCTCGACAGACAATTCATTTAATTATGAAAAGAGAGAAATCTACCTATCGGGGGAAAAGGAAGAAAAAGCAGTGATTAAAGCTTATATCGATAAGGAAAAACTCTCCCAGGACAATATAATTGAGATCACCGGCTGGGCTGCAGATAAAAAACTTGTGGATGAATATCTGGAAGAAAAACGGGCATCTAAAGATGAGACTTCTGAAAGCGAAAGTGAAGACGAATACAGCACAAAAAAGGTAGTATTTACCTCCAACAGGGACGGTAATAAAAATATCTACAGCATAAATATTGACGGTACAGGTATCACCAGGCTGACCAGTTATTCCGGGAGCGACTTTTATCCGGAAGCATCTCCAGATGGGCGTAAAATCGCCTATGCTTCGGATATCGGGGGTATATGGCAAATAATGGTAATGGACTGGGACGGAAAAAATAAAAAACAGATTACCCATAATAGTTTCCGATGCGGGTACCCGAGCTGGTCTTTCGACGGTAAATATATATATTTTGAAGCTTACATCAATGGAGACTGGGAGCTCTATAGAATAAAAAGCGATGGGACAGAACAAAAAAGGCTGACTTTTAATTCTACCTATAACGATTGGCACCCTAACGGACATCCATTTAAATATGAGATAATCTATGAATCCGGTGTCACGGGAAAGGAAAACATTTATGTCATGAATCACAGTGGTTCGGGGATCAGAAAAATAGGTGGAAGCGGTCCCCGAAGGAGAGTTCCCGATGTATCAAATGATGGTACTAAAATAACTTATATGAGATATTCCGGAAATAACAGTGATATTTGGATCATGGACTACAGCGGGCAAAATGAGACCAAGCTTACCTCTAATCCGGATTGGGACGGGCACCCATCATTCTCTCCCGATGATAAATATGTTATTTACGATGAGAAAAAAGGGTCAAAAGAAGACATCGTTATAATAGATATTGCCAGCGGGGCAAAGACAAATATAACCAATTCTTCCAGTATAGATGAAGATCCAAGTTTCCTTTACAAGTAGTAGATTTTTCGCAGCTAACCGATAACCTGATGTTTAAACTTTTTATCTTTTGACACAAATCTCAGTCTGACAGATGAACCAACAGAGATTCCCAGCCATAAAGACCAGATATAACTATTGGAAAAGAAGTAAAAGATAAGGTCCGAAATAGTCTGGTTCGAACTAAATAGTTTGGTAACCATAAGATTAACGGCACCGGTACCGTTAAGTATTAAAGCAAAAGCTGGAATAAGACCCACTATTAAAAACACCTTTAGGTCAAAATAATTCATCTTAGCTTTGGGTTTCATGCAAAGGATTATCAAAAGTCCTATCATAAACCCTACTACAAAAATAATAAAATACTTGAGGAATATCAGGAGACCGACAGGCAGGTTATAACCGGTAAAGGCATTCAAAATATTATCATAGTATGCAAAAGCAGTGTAGTATAGAATTGTATTTACCAAGCTAAATACTGTTAAAAAAATTCTCATTTTTTTCCTGTCCAGCAATTCTAATTAATATATATATGCATGTAAAAATTAATGATTAGATGTTAGCTTAAAAAGATATTAATTTCAATTAACCCTGTAATCTGTTATACTTTAAAACCTAAAAATATGTTTATAATTCTAAAATTATATAACTTAATTACTCTTAAGCCTTTAGCATTCAAATAAAACCTTTGATATTTATAGACCAATAAAAATGAAAGCAGTAACAGTAATAATCATAATTTTATTTGTGGTAGTGGTAATCCTTTTCGGCATAATAGTTTTAAAATACATCGGAGTTAAAATCTTCTCCGGCTCTGAGTCTTCAGAGGCCCCCGAAACAGAGCAGGATATCACAGTAACCCAAGAAGATACGGAAGTAAACACCGAAGAAGATGAACCTGAAGTCGAAATCGATCCGGAAGCCATAAGCGAAATAGAAATATATCTTGACAGCGGCAGGGAAAGCGGCATCTTCCTGGGGAATGTAGTATATGGTATGACTTCCGAAGAAGCTTTTATGATCTATGGTGAGGACTTTTCAGAATCAGGTTTTCTTCTGGCTGTTGATAATGAAGGTTATGTTTTCGAACCGGGTTCGATTCATTACCTTTATATTTACACACTAATACCGGAATATGGTTGGGATTATACTCGAAAAAAAATTTCAATACCGGGAGAGACAGAAGATTCCACGAATATACAATTATCTATAGATGATCCCTCACAAAATGAAATTATAAAAGAAGCTGACAAATCCAGTATTAGAGTATCCGGCTGGTCGGTGGACTTTGATTCTTCAAATAATACCGGGGTGGAAAGAATTGAAGTATATTTAAACGGTCCAAGGGACTTCGGAGAATTTTTAGGCGAGGCAGATTATGGAATTGAAAGATCGGATGTGGCCAATACCTTCGGGAATGCAAATTACATCAATTCAGGTTATTCCCTTTATTTCGATGGAAGCAGTCTTGAAGAAGGAAGTGAAAATACCCTGTATGTGTATTCATTTTCCACCTCAGGGAATTATTCTCTGGGTATGAGGGATTTTAAAATAGAGGGTGAAAAGGTATCCAATGCCATAGTCTCTATAGAAGATTGTGAACTAGATGATCAGACCATAGAGATAAAAGGATGGGCCACAAATAAAAACTGGGCAATTGAAGGTAAACCGCGAAGCCTTGATATAGAATATTCCCTTAAAAAAATAGTCTTCACTTCCGATAAAAACGGCAACGAAGATATATTCAGCATGAACCTGGATGGAACTGAACTCACACAGTTGACAGACAATCAGGGTAATGACAATTACCCTGCCGTATCTCCCGATGGTGAGAAGATCGCCTACACATCGGATATCAACGGCATCTGGCAGATAATGGTCATGAACTGGGATGGAACAGAAAAAACTCAGCTTACACAAAATCCATGGCGCAGCGGTTATCCTGCCTGGTCTTTTGATGGCAGATTCATTTTCTTCGAGGTATATCAGGACGGAGACTGGGAGATATACAGAATAAGCAGTGACGGGAGCAACATGAAACGCCTGACATTCAATTCCGGTATCTCCGACTGGCACCCCTGCGGCCACCCCTTTCAGTATAAGGTCATTTACGAATCCGGGACCGTGGGAAATGAAGACCTGTATATAATGGATTACGACGGGGACAACATTGAAAAAATATCCGATATAAAAATGAGACAAAGAGTGCCTGCGGTCTCTATAGACGGAGAGATGATCGTTTTTGCGGTTTATGAAGATGATAATTCTTATATATATACTATGGACATCAGTGGAGAAAACCTTAACAGAATAAGCGGCTCTCTTACAGACTGTAGCCACCCGGCTATTTCTCCCGATAATGCCCTGGTAGCTTTTGAATGCATTACCAGTGGCCAGGAAGATTTATATATTGTAAGTCCGGATGGTACAGATCTTAATCAATTGACCAATGTTGCAGGCAATGACAGCGATCCTGCCTTTATGTATCAGATACATTAAAGATTTTTGACTTGGAATCTGCCTTCTCGGTACCACTGATAGATATATGCTTGTATTCTCTCTTTGAAAAACTTACCCTTATTGATGTACCAATAGCAAAACCAAGCCACAAACACCAGATGGTCTGTCTTGAGAAGAGATAGAATATCAACTCACTTATTGTTTTGCTGGAATTGAACAAACTGGTCACTATGAAATTTGTTATAGTGCCTTCCGACAGTATAAGAAATATGAATGGAACAGTGCCTATCAATAACAGGTTCTTAAAACTGAAAGAGCTTCTACCTAGTCTCAGGTTTAACATGAGCATTACCGTAAGGCCGATACAAAACCCTATAATCAGAAGCATGAGCAACTTAACATAATTCGAAACGGTCGACGGAAGACTTATTGCACTAAAGAATCCCAGGATATTATCGAAATAAGAATAAATCAAAATGTAAAAAAGTGTATTTACAAATGAAAATATTATTAAAAAGATTCTCAAGACCACTCCTTATACCATAAAATTTAAGTAATTTCTGTTTAATAATCCCCGTTTTAAATAAAAATAATACCATTTTGACAGATTATTTAAAACTAAATTTAAACTTCGGCCGTTTCGCTGTAATTGACAGGTATTGCTTACGCACCTATCAATCACCTTGATATTATTTTGTTAAATACTTAAAATTTCACTAAGACATTAAGAAAATAAAAGCTGGATCAAGTCATTAAGATTAAATCCATTAATCAGAAAGAGGATTCAAATAAAAACAATAGAAAAGAAATACCGGATACCATTATCGCTTATCTCTGTTATTTTAATAACAGTTCTCGTAGTCTGCTGTCAATCCTGTACCGTTACTGCTACCGGTCAGGCAGACGATAAAACAATACCTGCGACTTCACTTTCCAGTTCTACTATAGAGCTTGCAGATCTCAACGGAGATGATATTTACCCCGGTGATCCTATTGAGGTAAAAGTGCATATTATCAATAATGGAGAGAGCCGGGAAGATAATATAGAGGTAAAATTGATATTATCGGATTATTTTAAAACAGATGATAAAGATAGGTGGCAAATCGGATCTCTCGAGGCCGGGGGAGAGGAATTCTTAAGCACAGACATAGAAGTCAAAGAAGATATTTCATCAGATGTCGATGCCTGGTGCAGACTGCAGATATCTTCTGATAATATTAGACCTTTCACACTCTCTGAATATAGTGTATCGATTTATGGTGTCAAAACATTTGAAAGACATTATATCCCCATAATAGGACTTCATGGTGTAGAAGATAAGATAGAAATACCAAACGAGCTTTATACCAGTTATTTCGATTTTCTCTGCAGTACACTTAAGAATTTTGGATTTGAGACCATAACCTTCATGGATCTTTTAGACCACCTTGATCATGGAAGGGCCCTGCCGGAAAAAGCGGTAATCATAACTTCCGATGACGGGTATCAGGATATTTATACCAATGCTTTTCCGATACTTAAAAAATATGATTATAAAATGACAGTTTTTCTGGTCACCGGTGCCATAGGGGATTCCGAAACAGACCGAAAGATGAATACATCTTTTAATCCCAGAACTGATGTCGAACGACCAATACTTATCTGGCCGGAGATCATTGAAATGTATGATTACGGTTGTGAATTCCAATCCCACTCGGTAAATCACATCAGACTGGGACTTGCTTCAGATGATGAATTTATGTACGAACTCATCCAGTCTAAGAAAGATATAGAATCACATCTGGGTAACCAGGTCTTATTCTTTGCCTGGCCTTACGACAACAACTCTCTCGAGAAATGGCCTTTGATCCCGGAAGCAGGCTATAGAGGTGCCGTTAGATACGGGACCGGGATCGAAGATATCAGGACTATAAACCTTAATGATATAAAAAGGGTAGAATTCGCTGGTGGTATTCCGCCCCAAAGTTATGCAGGTTATCTGGAGCTTATTGATATTGAAATTAAAGGTATAGCTGATCCCTACCCGGAAAAGATTAGTCAGGAATTCACCGTCAGGTACGTCATAAAAAATAATGACAGTCGGGATATTAAAATAAGTTCACTGGAGCTTGAACTCCCCGACAGCATAGAATTCGTAGGTGTGGAGCCAGGTGGATATATAGATCAGAATCCCGGAATAAGCCATGGGATTTATATGTGGGTAAGCGATGAGTACAAGATAAAAGGTGAAGGCGAGATAGACCTGATATTGAGACTTAAGATAATAGATACGGGAGAAAGCACTATTAAATTCAGAATCACCACAAACAATGTATATATAGAAGGTGATGATATAGAAATAAAAATAAAATAATAAAAATAGAATGTCTATATATCCTTTGTTATTATTGACTTTTTTATCTTTTGAAGTATTCTATTTATATTTTTTATATTTTATTTTAAGAATTAAGAACTTGATTAAACTTTTAATATATCTGGTACACTTATGAAAGATTTTTTAAAGAAGACCGCAAAACAGCTGAAAAATACAGGAGAAGCAATAAAAAAAGTGAATATTACTGCTGTCAAAAACAATAAAAAATGGGTATGGGTAATAATATCTGCAGTATTGATAATAGCTCTAGCTATTATTATCTGCTATTATTTTTTCATATACCTCAGACCTAACTTTTCTGATCTTTCTCATAATTATATTTATTCGGATACCGCCGAGCAGATCGCTCCGGGAAGTAAAATATCATATTATATAAATTTTCAGAATACAGGTAATAGAGCTGTGGATAGATTAGAAATAGAGGTAGCTATACCTGAAAATACATCTTTTGATTCTTCAGACGCCGAAACAACAACCAGGGACGGGGGGGATATAATTGTCTTTGACTTTATCGATATTGAATCAGGACAGAATGGAAAGATAAATTTTATAGTGACCGCCGATAAGCCCCTGGATGACAATACGAAAATAATCCTGGATAAGATAAAATTTAATTATATTATCAGTGATAAGACATACAGCCAGGATATTATTTCTAATTTTAATCACACCATTCAAAGCAGCCCCGACTTTAGCGGTTTTGGCATAAAAGCAGTTGATGAAAATGGGGGATATCTGCATATGGGTGATACTATTGAATACACTCTGACGGTAAAAAACAAAGGGAATATGAATGCAACCGGAGTCGAAATAAAAAGTGCCCTATCAAAAAATGTGTCCATAATCGAAGAATCGATAAGTGATTCAGGTAGTCTTCAGGATAATACGGTGTTATGGAACTCAGATACTCTTGAGGTAAATAAATCTCATACTCTCAAATTTAAGGCGACAGTTAATTATGAATTGGCTGATGGAGAATTAATCGAGAACAACGGTACCATAAATTGTGACCAGGACGTAAGAGCATCAGATTCTACCAGCGAACCAGTAGTACTCCTGCCGGATTTTTCAGGTTCGGAAATCCTTTTAAGTGATGCCAATGGCGGTTATCTATGGGCAGGTGAGACTATAAATATAAAAATAATCATAACCAATTCAGGTGAAAAAAAAGCTGACAGTTACAGTCTGGTCTGTCCCACTCCGCAGGGCGCTACCTATATCAGCCGATCAGGTACTCCGGAAGGCATCCGCTGGAGTGATGATATCAGAGGTCTTATATGGGATCTAAATGATCTCGATGTAGGGCAGAGTAAAGAAATAGATTTCCAGATAAAAGTCAATGATGATTTATTCTACACCGGTGGAAATATAACCACTGAGTTTAAAATAGAAAATAGTGACTCAGAAACCGAATTAGAACAGGAAAGCATCGGTGTAAAAAGACATATATATATGACTATAGTCGTAATGGGTGATTCCCTTATAGCAAAATCAGACTGGGTTCAGAGATTTGACCAGCTTTTGGAATCAAGTTACCCCTATGCCGACTATAACACTATTCCCAGCGGAGTATCCGGAGAAAGAGCTCCTCAAGGCTATGTAAGATTTGACAGCACTGTCGGCGTATATAATCCCCAGATAGTCATAATTGCATACGGTACAAATGATGCCGGTACAGGAGTTAAAAATTTCAGTGTTCACCTTGAAGGGATTGTAATAAAAGCAAGAAACCTTGGCGCTACTGTATTTTTAAACCTCATCGGACCGGTTTATTATCCCGGCAAAGACAGTTATCCCATATATAATAACGAGATCATAAAAATCGCCAATAAATACTCCCTTCCGGTTATTGATGTTCTCACTCCCCTTTCTCAAAATCCAGGCCATTATTTATACGGCGATGGAATACATTACACCCCTGAAGGATCCGCAATTGTGGCCCAGACGGTATTTAATACTGTGACCTATTACCTGGATGATTTTGGTAACAGAAAATAAATGATATAATGCCATAAAAATAATTTACTTTTATAAAATGAAAAAACTCTTGCTTATTAAAGTTTTATATTACCTCTTTTTTGCCATAATTTTCCTTATGGCATTAGTCATATTTTTCGAAATCACAAATTTCAGCATTTATAATAAATACTTGGGTGATTTTATCCATAAAACAATAGATATCTTTAATTTTTAATACTCGGGAAAACAACTGCTAAACAAATCATGATCCTATTTCTATTTCTATATCTTCAGAATTTATATACAGGCCTGAGGTAGTTATTCTAAATTTGATCACAGCTTTTCCGGGTTTAATGCCTCTTAAATTAATCTTTATATTTATCTCGCCTCCACCCTCTACTCTGTACTCATCGCTTACCCACATGTAAATCCCCTTGCTTATTCCTGGATTATGATCTATATATCCATCCGGTTCTACACCTACAAATTCTATGCCGTTGGGGAGTTCAAGCTCCATTGAGCTAATTTTTGCAGTCTCCTGGCCGGCGCTTTTGATTATATATTCAAGAGTAAATGACTTACCAAATCCCACAGAATAATTGTCAATATTGTGTTCGATTTCAATATCTTCTTTATAAAATTTGATTCCAACTACTTTATATAACTTTAGATATTCTCTGTACCACCGGCTCCAGTAATAGGTTTTTCCTATCTGCTCGACTTCAAACAATGGAAGGAAATTATCATTTCCGATAAAGTATACAGTTGTGCCTTCTTTGAAATCTTTCTCAATATTATCCGAACTGTATTCCTGCCCGGTATGCCTGATCAACTGTATCTGCTTGTCTCCATACTCATATTTATTTACAAACATACTGATATTTTCGGAAGGCGACTGGATATAAATCTTGGAATTTTCTTCCATATTATCATATGCTTCAAGCCAGAATTCATATACATCATCCGGTTCTGAGAGATCTGCTTCATTATAATTTACGTAAACAAGAGAAACTGGCTGTAAGGTAAAAAATATAAATATAACACCTGTTAAAAAATACCTTAAAAACTTATCTATCTTTAATTTCTTCTTACCGCTCATTGTCCTGTCAAAAATAGAAGTTGAAAAATTTAGTATTGAAACAAAGCCAAAAGCGATATAAACGGCAAGTATTATCATGGTATCCAGCATGTAATTCGGATTGGCATGGCTCAAATATAAGGGCGGGACTATAATATTGAAAACTATAAATAAAACCGAAAAAATACCCAATTTTTTATTTTTCCTGACCAAAAAGATAAACCCTATCAATGCTATTATTATCAGGACAGCACCGTAGCTTTCAAAAATGATTTTTAGATAATCAATAATGACCAGCAGAACATCTATAAGATTTCTATCGGTAAAGTGACCCCCGTGTAGTTCTCCTGTCACATTTCTACCAGTTACATAATAGAAAAGCCTCTTTAGAGTGTTAACCTCTCCATAACCCTGTAGTGACCTTATATAAATATAAAAGTATGAAAGCAGGGGCAGAATAAAAAACAATATACTGAGAAAAACTGCTTTGATACTTTTAAAGATTTTGGGATTTATTATAATCACATATAAAAAGATGGCCGGTACTACAAAGAAAGCAATCGGGTGATTGGTCAGGCTCAATCCCAGTGAAAAAAAGAAAAAATATAGATACTTTCTGTTCTTTTTTTCACCATAAAGAACTGCAGAGAAAAGCACCAGAACTATAAAAAAACTATTCAGGGTATCAAACTCCAATCTATTTGCCACACTCCAGAAAGGTAAAATAAAAGCAAAACAAAGGGAGCTTATTAAGCTTACCGGCTCATTTTTTATCAGTTTATTTATTAGAAGAAATAAGAATAATATGGTAAGAGCTCCAAATATTGCCGAGAAAAGATTAAGTCTGTAAGCAAGATCACCAATCGGTAAATAAGTGATAAGCTTGCCCAGTATCGAAAAAGTAGGATATCCTGTCGGTACAAAAACCTGCATGGCAGGTATTTCAAGTGCATACCAAGCCGTATCCCCTCCGATAAGTTTATGCTCCAAAGTCAGCAGATAAATAATAAGGGGTATTAAAAAAGAAAAAACCGCAGATATGGCTGTTTTTTTATTTAGAACAAAAAGTTTTATTTTGCTGGTCATATCATCCTCCAGGATTTTCCCATTGCCATTTATAAATACAAAAGCTTGTCATAAAAAACCCTGCTATAAATTAAATATCACTACTCCTACAATCACCAGTACATTTCCTATAATCCTGAATTTATCAATGTTTTCCTTGAGTATCTTCCAGGAAAACAACATAACAAAAAAGTAATTCAAGGCAGTAAAAGAATAAAAAACAGAGAAATCTACCACTCTCATTATAATTACTGAAAGTACGGGGACAAATAAAAATAAAAATATACTTATGATCAGATGTTTATTTTTTAGATTATTTATCAAAGGTCTGTTAAAACTAACCCTGGTAGAACCTATCTTTAAATTTAACTGTGCCAGGGCTACTAAAAATTGTACCAGTACTGCTAAAAAAATATAAAGATAAATCATATTTTAAGTGCTTTCTAACTTTTTACCAGACATCATTATGATAAAAATCCCTGAGGCTATTATTATCGTGCCTATTATTTTCTGGGTGGTAATAGCCTCCTGAAACAAGACTTTCCCTAAAACCAGGGAAAAGAAATAACTCAGGCTTAAAAAAGGATATATAAACGAAAGTTGAAATTTTCTATGCAGAACGAACCAGAAAAATAACTTGGCAATATATGTTATTATAAGAACTACAATCCATAAAATCAGATTTCCCAAGATATTAAGGTTCATCCCTATGTATTTACCTGCTATTATACCGGCTAAATTTATACTTATTGTAAGGATGATCAAAAGCCCATAAAAAATCTTTTCTTTGGTGTCCTTAAATTCCATTTTCTCCCGATGTTCGATTAGCTCTATATTGTTGATACATTTTATACTAAAATTATTTAAGTTTAAACAGCTGTAGAAGTAAAGAAATATTAAATCTTATTATTTTTTATGTTATAGTTGTATAATTTTAAAAATATAAAATTCTTTATTAAAGTAGAGGTAATAATAGATGAAAGATCAAGCAGCCATTATTGGAGGCGGCGTAATAGGTATAGCAACCTCTAAAGCTTTAGGTGTAGAAAAAATATTTGATAAGTTAGTTAAACGCAGCAACATTACTGTAAGTGAAGCGCTAAATTTCAAATATTTATTCATCTGTGTTCCTACACCAACAAACTCAAATGGATGTGATATATCATATGTTGAAGAAACAATAAAAAGATTTGGAAATAAACATATTTATATACTCAGGTCTACTGTTATCCCTGGAACTGCTGATACACTGATGAAGAAGTACAACTGCATAATTATCAGCAATCCTGAATTTCTAACTGAAGCAACTGCTGAAAAAGATGCCATTAAACCTGATATTATTGTTCTGGGAAGTAAAGAAAATAAAATAATAAAAGATATAAGAAATATTTTTTACCCAAAAGAAAAATTTAATAATAGTGAAATTATTGAAACTGATAATAAAACAGCAGAAATGATTAAATATGCAATAAACAATTTCTATGCTGTAAAAGTAATATTTGCAAACTACTTATATCAGGTTTGTAATAATAAAGGTATAGATTACAATATTATTAAAAAAGCGATGTATGAAAGAAAATGGATAGGAAAAAATCATTTAACCGTCCCTTTTAGAAACCAACTTGGAGTAAGGGGAAAATGTTTACCTAAAGACTTGATAGCATTTGCTAAATTTTCAAAAATCCGTTTTTATAATGAGATGGTCAAACATATGAAAGAAATAAATAGCTGGAAACTTCAACAGGACTAAATCAGCATGGTAAAAAAATTATTAGTAATAATCCCCGCCTTTAACGAAGAAGAAAAAATAGGGGAAGTGATACAAAAGATACCCGGTAAAATAAGGGGTATATCCAAAATACAAATCCTGGTGATAGACGACGGCAGTACGGACCAAACTGCCAGAATCGCCAGAGGCCTTGGTGCTGAAGTAATAAAACACCATTACAATATGGGAATCGGAGCAGCCTTTTCGACAGGCCTTCAGCATGCCCTTGATAATAATTTCGATCTAATGGTCAATATTGATGGAGATTCTCAGTTCAATCCTAAAGATATCCCCAAACTGCTTGAGCCTATCCTAAATGACAATTTTGATTTTGTAACAGCTTCAAGATTTATAGATAAGGATTATTTTCCTAAAATGCCACTGGTCAAATTCTGGGGCAATAAGCTTATGTCAATTTTAATAAGTAAAATAGTCGGCAAAAGGTACTATGACGTGTCCTGTGGATTCAGAGCATATTCCAAAAAAGCACTACTATCTTTAAATCTTCACGGAAATTTTACCTATACCCATGAATTATTCATTGATCTGTCATTCAAGAAATTGAATATTGTTGAAATTCCCATAAAAGTTAAATATTACCCTTCAAGAGTTTCGAAAATTTCTTCCAATCTTTTTTCTTACGGGATAAATACCCTTAAAATTATCCTTGAAACTTACCGTGATTATAAACCCTTTACTTTTTTTTCTTATATTGCTTTGTTCTTTTTTATAATCAGTATTTTTTTTGGATCGATTTTGCTGTATACCTACGTTTCCATAGGCTCATTCCACCCCAATGTCTGGTCGGGTTTTGTAGGCGGAACCTTTCTTTTTATCTCGATCACATTCTTTATAGTAGGCATATCTGCAAATCTTATTAAAAGGATAAGGATCAACCAGGAAAAAATTCTGTACCTGTTAAAAAAGATTTCTCAAAGGAAATAATCAGACTATTGACGAATTTATTTTTAGTGAAATAATACCAATCCATGAAAGTATTTCTTTTATTTACAGAGATAAATCAAAAATTCGGTCCTTTATACTACCAGCACGGACTTGCTTCTCTTTCTGCCGTACTTAAGAAAAATGGGATACAATCCGTCTCCCTTATACATTTTACCAGGGAACCCGACCTCGAGAGATGGAAAGCTTATATCAGAAAGCAGAATCCGGATATAATAGGCATATATTCGACAACGGAGCAGTTTTATTTCATAAAGAAACTGGTTAGTAATATCCCTCAGGGTGTTTTTACAGTCTGTGGCGGTCCACACCCTACGTCTTACCCAATGTGCATCAAAGATGTCCCCCGATTGGACGCCATCTGCATCGGAGAAGGAGAGTACCCCTTATTAGAACTGGTGAATGCCCTGGAGACCGGCAGAGATTTCAGCAGGATAAAGAATCTATGGATTAGGATTGGGGAGAACATTATAAAAAATAAGACAAGGCCATTTATTGCCAATCTCGATGAGCTCCCGTTCGAGGATAGGGAACTTTTTAATTATCAAAAATCAATCGACCTTTACGGATTTGCACAGGTACGTGTACTAACAACCAGAGGTTGCCCATACCGGTGCACTTATTGCGCAAACAGGATTATAGGCAGATCACAACCGGGAAATTATGTCCGATTCCGTTCCGCAGAACATATCATGGAGGAGTTGGAATATCTTAATGAAAGATACAGATTTAAAGAAATTTTCTTCGATGACGATATTTTTATGATGAATAAAACAATCCGTATAAAATTTTGCCAAAGATATACTCGGGAAATCGGCAAGCCATTCGTTTTCTGCAGCCGTGTAGGGATTTGCAAAGAAGAAATGCTGAAAGAATTAAAGAAGGCAGGTGGCCGCAGAGTCGATTTAGGTCTTGAATCCGGTAATGAAGAACTACGCCAAAAAATTTTAAAAAGAAATATGACCAATCATCAGATTATAAAAACTGCAAGAATGGCTAAAAAAATCGGGTTCCAGGTCAAAACCTTAAATATGGTCGGGCTTCCAGATGAAACCTTAGAAAAACATCTGGACACGATTAACTTAAACATTGAAATAAAACCGGATGTAGTAAGTATTTTTGTTTTCTATCCTTATCCCGGAACAGAATTATATGATTATTGCATTCGAAAGGGATACTTCAACCCGGATGAACCTTTACCCAGAGGATATATCTCACGACGGGGCTCGCTGCTTAGCCTCCCCCATTTTTCAAGAAACGATATTACCCGATGCTTCCAGAGATTTGGGTTCCGTATTTTCATAAAATTTTCCATCTCAAAGTCAATAGGTTATACCGTAATATATTCCAAATATGGTGAATTTTATATAAATATCACCAGACGATTCCATAATATTATAACAAGATTTTTATCCGGATTTTAATTTCCCTTCCTTATTGAAAAACTTATACTTGGAAAATTTTTTATAAAATACCATAAACTCCAATTCTAAGTCTTAAAATCATCCGGTGTCTGCGGTTCCGTCTTATTAAACCTTTTCTCAAAAAAAGGCCTTACAATATATATGGCCCCGCCTATAATACCCATTATGATCAACATAAGCAATATAAGTAGAGAACACAAGGCAGCTTTCTCACTGGTTACCCCCATTGCGACCATTATGAAGACCAGGGAATTCTCTCTCAATCCGATACCGCCGACAGAGATGGGGATCATAGCTATGGTTGCCACTACGGGTACGATAAATATAAAGGCGGTTAAACTTAAATTGATGCCCAGAGCTTTGGCTGCCAGAAACCAGTTGAGTATAACCGTAAACTGAAGAAGAAAACTAAAGACCAATACCATTACAAGTGCCATTCTATATTCTTTAAAGCTTCTTAACGTGTCATAGACATTAGATAATTTCTCATTTATTTTACGCATGAATTTAAATCTATTGGAAATTTTACCTAATCTAAACAGAGAAGGATTGATAATCAAAAAAGCCAGAATTATGGTTATGACAAAAAAAATAATAATTGGAATGATTACCGATCGGTGCCCGATTGCGGTGAATCCCAAAAACAATGCTATAACAGCATAGGTTGCTGCACCTACCACCCCGGAAAATCTTTCCACCAGAATTACGGAAGCAGATGTACCGATAGGAATTTTAGCTTTTCTTGAGGCATCGTAGGTTCTAAACACATCTCCTCCAATACTTGTGGGTAAAAAATTATTAAAAAAAGAACCTATAAGGACAATGACACTCAACGTAGCCGTACTCAATCTTACTTTCTGGGTATTCAAAAGGATCTTCCACCTGACAGCAGTTATATAGGTACCCAGAGCATGAGTAGACAATGAAAGCAGAAGCAGGATTTTATCAGATGATTTTAAAATTTCGATTATACTTGAGAAATTTTTTATCTGCGTTTTTATCAAATAAACAATAAGAGAAAAGCTGATTATGATCCTGACCAGGAGAAGTATTATTTTCCTATTTTTTCTATAAAAAGAGATAAGCCTGTTTTTCATTCTTTATTAAATAAGCTACTCAATTATTTCCTGAATTTGGCAACTCTTGCCGGTATTCCCGCTGCTATGGAAAAAGGTGGGATATCTTTTGAAACCACGGCTCCTGCCCCAATAATAGTGTCTTTGCCTATGGTAACACCATCAAATACCATGGCACCTGCTCCTATCCAGCAATTTTTTTCTATTTTTATCCCATAGGAAGGCTTCTCCTGCTCGGATATAGGAATATCTACTCTGGAATAATCATGCCCACCACCAATAATATAAACATATGCAGAAACCAGAGTATTTTCTCCAATTATCACTCTGCTGCTTGAAACTATCTCACAGTTAAATCCCATCACTACATTTTTTTCAAGGACTATATCGCCATTTTTACAACTCAGAATGGTTCCTCTGCCAATAAAAATGTTTTTTCCCATACTGATACCCTTATTATCCAATCCCTTGGCGTCAAGAACACAGAAATCATCTATTACTACATTATCTTCAATGGTTATCTTATGAGGATGCCTTATAGTCACCGATTTTCCAAAATTGACTCCCCTGCCGACCTTTTTGAACAGCAAGGGATAAAATAAATTTCTGAAAAAGATACCGATTGCTCCACGCATATCCTGGAAAAGCAGGATTATTAATTCATATTTCAATAAATTAATAAAGCCTTTCCTTCCTACGAATAAATCTATATATTTTGAAATTTTTGACCTGTCTTTAGCGAAAAGTGTCTTCTGTATCTTATCTTCGTATTTTTCTATTTCAATCAACTCCCTCTAAATTCTTAAAGAATATAACTGAAATATCTAATATACTAAATATCTTACATGTTTAACACTATTTTTTAGTTTCTAAGGTGATCTCTTATAAAAATCCCCAGATACTCTATAGGAATTCCTAAAAAAGATTTTCTTCTAATTCTATCACAGTTCCTGCAGGGAAACCTATCATCAATTATACCAGACTTAAATGCTTTCCTTATATTTCTCATTGTCACACTATTGAAAATTTCCTCTACCCTGCTTTCACTAATATTGCCTACATGAATTTTACCCTCAAAGTCCTGGGGACATAAAAACACCCTTCCATCATAAAATATGGTAAGTGAATACCATGGGAAGGTACAAGAATTTATTTTTTTATTTCCATCTGTGTCATCATCTGTCAATTTTATCTTAAGTAATCCTCCCCAGTTATGAGCGGACCTTGTTACTATTTTATCCAGTGGAAGATCTTTAAAATTCTGTAAAAAAGCTCTTTTTTGTTTTAAAGCCTTCTTTTTTGCCAATTTAGCCCTATTGACTATGACCTGAACGACAGTATATGGTTTCTTTGATTTCAATTGCTTCTTTACCTTAAGGAAATCTATTATATTGGCCAAGCTTTCATCGAATTTGGCTCCGACCCTGTTTTTTTCATATGTTTCCCTTGTGTACCCGTCAAATGAGAAGGAGATCAAATCCAGACCTGACAGTATAATGTCTCTGTCCAGCTCTTTGTTCATAAGAGTAGCATTGGTATGAATTCTGGTTTTAACTCCATTTTCAGCTGCATAAGCGATCATCGGTATCAAGTCGCTGTTGAGAAGCGGTTCCCCTCTGTGAAACAAATTAACATCGTGAACCTTGCCGGCTATTTCATCTATTATTTTTTTAAACAACTGAAAATCCATATCTCCCTTCTGATCAGGCGGCAGGGTCTTATTTACACAGAAGCGGCACCTTAGATTGCATCTACTGGATAATTCTATCCATAATCTGATAGGGTAGTAGCGGCAGTCGGTTTTTTTAAAGCAGAAATTTATATAGATCCTAAGAAGGTTAAAAATACGGCG
This sequence comes from uncultured Actinomycetota bacterium, assembly GCA_964610385.1. Lineage (GTDB taxonomy): Bacteria > Actinomycetota > Humimicrobiia > Humimicrobiales > Humimicrobiaceae > CAZBSE01. Next base: position 183,410 of record CAZSXW010000003.1, on the reverse strand, counting down.
TAATTTACTCATGATAAGTCAATACTTACTTTAGAATCATTTCTTTTATAACATACGTAGGTCTATTTCGGACCTCATGATGTACCCGCATAAGCACTTCCGCCAGAAGCCCCATAGTGACAAGCTGGATTCCTATAAAAATCATAAATATAGACAAAATAAACAAAGGTCTATCGGACAGGGATTGGCTGAAAAATATTCTCATTATTATCAAATAAACGGTCATGATAAAACCGACAGCAGACGAAAATAAACCCAGCAGGCCAAATACCTGTATAGGCCTCTGGGAGTAACTTAAAAGAAATTTTACAGTTATTATATCCAAAATTACTTTTATGGTTCTGGAAAATCCATACTTGGATTTTCCGTATTTCCTGCTGTGGTGCCTGACCGGAACCTCCGCAACCTTCACTCCCATCCAGCTGGCTATGGCGGGAATATACCGGTGCATTTCGCCGTACAGATCGACGTTTTCTATTACTTCTTTCCGGTAAGCCTTCAGAGTGCACCCATAGTCATGAAGATAAACTCCAGTAAGTCTGGATATTAATCTATTGGCAACCATTGATGGAAATCTCCTGGTCACGGCTCTGTCTTTTCTATTCACCCGCCATCCGCTTACAATATCATATCCTTCATTCAATTTTTTCAGCAGAATGGGGATATCGGAGGGATCATTTTGTAAATCAGCGTCCAGAGTTATAACTACGCCGCCGCTGGTGAAATCAAAACCTGCACTTATGGCAGATGTCTGTCCAAAATTTTTTCTAAAACTGATAATCTTATATGATTTGTTTTCATTATGGATCTTAACAAGTTCGTCGAATGTACCGTCTGTGCTTCCATCATCTATAAGAAGTACTTCATATTTAATATTCATCCCCGAAAGAGTTTCATTAAGTTTTTTGTACAGTTTCCCTATACTTTCCTTTTCGTTATAAATTGGTATTACTACAGACAAATCAACAGCGGTTTTAATCTTTTTTGAGACATTATTCATTTAAAAAGCCCTCTTCCCTCCTTTTCCTTATACCATTTTACAAATCTGATCAGACCTTCTTTAATATTGGTATCAGGAAGATATTTTAACATTTTTCCTGCTTTTCTAATATCCGCATGGGTTATAAAAATATCACCTGGCTGGCTGTCTGAAAATTTTAAACTCGCTTTCTTCCCGGTAACAGCTTCAATCAACCTTATCAGATCCATTAATTTAACTGTTTTGGAATTGCCTAAATTTATGACTTCAAAACCCTCTATCCTGTCAAGACTTTTGACCACCCCGGAAATCACATCATCAATATAAGTATAATCCCGGGAAGATGAACCATCACCGTAGATCTCTATCTGCTCTCCTTTAAGTATGCGGCGGGTAAATTTATGAATAGCCATCTCAGGTCTCTGCCTGGGGCCGTAAACAGTAAAAAATCTAAAACAAAAAACCGATATCTTATACAGACTATGATATGTATAACAGATTAATTCCCCGGCTTTTTTAGTAGCGGCGTACGGAGAAATAGGACAGTCAACACTATCATCCTCCGAAAAAGGAATTTTTTTATTGCCACCGTAAACAGAAGAGGAGGAAGCAAAAATGAATTTATCAATATTATATTTTTTACAGCATTCCAGTAAATTAATCGTCCCCAGAACATTCACCTTGCCATATATAAAGGGATTTTTTATCGATGGTCTTACCCCTGCTCTTGCCGCCAGATGAATTACCATCCCTATTTTATTTTTCGAGAAAACTTCTTCCATTTGATCTTGATTACAGATATCCGAGGAATAAAGCTTGAAATCAGGGTTATCGATAATTTCTGAGATGTTATCTTCCTTCAGGTGAGGATTATAAAAATCATCGAAGTTATCGATACAGATTACTTTAAAACCTATATTTATTAACTTTTGACATAGATGAGAACCAATAAATCCTGCTCCACCGGTAACTGCTATGTTCATTTTAAAAAAAACTCATGTTTTTGTTATTACTAAAAATAGTTACTTTAAAAATTTTAACTAATTATACACAAAAAAAAATTTTTTATTAATTATAAAAAATATACCCGATTAAGAAGGCGACAATTTGCCAAGCTAATATCACTACTATTTGTTAATCAAATATTATAGCCAGAAACACTTTTAAAATATTAATAAAAAATAATATAATAGTAAATTATTGTTAAGTCTTGGATACCAGACATGATAATGGACAATAAAAAAACATAAGGAAACTCAAAATATGAAAATCGGTGTTATGTTAAGACACTTAAATGAGTTAGGAGGAGTAGTAGTTTACACCAAGAACATTATTGAAAATCTGCTGGATATCGATAAAAAAAATGAATATGTTTTTTTATACAATGACCCTTCGCTGATAGGTACTTATTCCAAATATAAAAACGTCAAGGAAGTGGTTATAAATATAACCAATAAACTGTTATGGGACCAAATAGGTGTCCCCGGAGCTGTAAGATCCGAAAAGATAGATTTGATCTTTAATCCGAAATTGTCCATTCCATTGTTTGCTCATTCTAAAAAAATATTCACTCTGCATGGACTTGAACAATTTGCCCTGCCTAATATATTTAGATGGTATGACCATATATACTTTCGTATAATGACTCCGCTCTACTGCCGCAGGGCTGATTCAATTATTGTTATGACCAATACCGGTAAAAATGACTTTATAAAATATCTCAATGTAAAAGAAGACAAAATCAAAGTTATATACGAATCTTACCATAAGAGGTTTGAAGCCAAAAAGAATAAAAAATATATTATGGCTGTAAAGCAAAAATATAATCTCCCCGAGAAATATATATTTTTCATAGGAGGAATAACCCCACTGAAAAATTTTTCGAATATCGTTAAAAGTTTTAATATAATAAGGAATAAAATTCCGGTAAAATTAGTAGTAGCCGGATTTAAAAGGTGGAAGTATGAAAGTGATATAGATTTGATAAGAAGACTTAGGCTCAAAAACGATGTTATAACCCTGGGATTCGTTCCGGACAATGATCTCCCCTATCTATATCACCTGGCCCAATGCCTTATATTCCCTTCTTTATATGAGGGTTTCGGCATACCCATACTTGAAGCCCAAGCATGCGAATGTCCTGTCATCTGTTCAAAAACAGGATGCACGCCGGAAGTCTCGGGCGGTGCTGCCTTACTGGTAAACCCGTATAACCGTAAAGAAATATCACAGTCGATATATGATATTTTAAATAATAAAAATTTGAGAAAAAATCTCATAGCAGCCGGGCTGGAAAATATAAAAAAATTTAATTGGCACAAAACTGCGGAACAAACTTTGAAGTTATTTAAGAAGATATATCAATCTTAGTTTCCTTTTGGTTTATGAAAAAAAAATTTAATTCTACTTTCCATACCATTACCGAATTCGTAAAAAAGAATAAACGTATATTCAATCTTATCCTCCAACTGATAATCAGCGCCGCATTGATAGTCTTACTTCTGCGCCTTATCAATATCAGTGATATGGTTTCACTTCTCAGGAATGTAAATCCTTATTATTTAATACTTCTTCTGCTTCTTATTACCCTTGACAGGATTTTTATGGCTTACAAATGGCATTTACTACTCAGGACAAAAGATATGGATATTTCTTTTTTTACTGCCATAAAAACCTATTATATAGGAACATTTATAGGTGTTTTCCTGCCCACTACAGTCGGAGGGGATATAGTCCGGGTTATAAAGCTGCATAGTGAAAAGCGCCGGGGAACCGATGCGCTATCCTCCGTAATAGTGGAAAGAATGCTGGGATTTATAGCATCTGCCATCTTAGCTCCTATTGCCGCATTATTTCTGATATCTTATTTCAAACTGAATATATGGCGGTTTTTGGGAATTGCTGCAATTGTTCTGTTTACATTTACCCTGCTTATGCTGATTCCATTCAGCGAATTCATATACCGCAAAATAGATAAGAGCAAAAAATTATCGCAAAACCGCTTACTTAGTAAATTTAAAGACCTTTACCTTTCTTATGTACAGTACAAGAATAATAAAAGCACACTGGCTTTGTTTTTAGGTTTATCCGTTCTGGAACAGGCCGCACCCATAATCGGGAATTATCTTGCATGCCGTGCATTAAACCTTTCCATACCATTTATATACTTTCTGCTTATAATCCCTCTGGTGCAGCTTATCTCGAGAATCCCTATTTCATTCGAAGGAATAGGAGTCAACGAAGGACTGCTTGTATACTTTTTCTCCCTGCTGGGCCTTTCTAAAACAGGCGCATTTACCATAGGTTTGTTAGGTCATATCGCCATTATCATCGCTACTCTGCCTGCTCTTTTCTTTTACATCAAAGATATCAGAACATCTTTTTACCAGAGCAGGTAATAAGATCATCCACCCAGTTAAAGCCGTCTTGCCATTTTCCAGTTAGAGGTCTTTCCTATTAATGCCAAATGATATAAAATATCGGAAATGATTTAGTGACAATTTTTTAATAGTCTTAAAATTAACATATTATTTTAACTAACTGCTATTTAAATTCTTTAAGGAAAGGAAGAAAAATTGAAATTATTAGTAACCGGCGGAACCGGTTTCACAGGCAGCAGGCTGGTAGAATACTTAATAAATAAGGGACATGAGGTTTCAGCACTGGATAACCAAAAAGGTATCCTATATGACTATCTTATAAAAAAGGGAGCGAATATTGCTCTGGGAACAGTTACCGATAGAGAAACAGTGAAAAAATGCCTGAAAGGCGTAGAAGGTGTCTTTCATCTGGCCGCAGCTTTCAGACAGATCAACGCTACGAAAAAAACTTACTGGAACGTCAATGTAGAAGGTACCCGCATCTTTTGCGAAGAGGCACTTAAAAAACCTTTAAAGAAATTCGTTTATTGTTCAACCCAGGGTGTACACGGAGATATTAAAAATCCTCCCGGCGATGAAGATTCTCCAATAGTACCTGTAGATTATTATCAGTATACCAAATATGAAGGCGAAAAAGTGGTAAGGGAATTTACTGCAAAAGGACTCAAGAGTGTTATCATAAGGCCCACTGCCATATACGGCCCCGGTGATCCTGAGAGATTTTTTTATCTATTTCGATTTGCAAAAAAAGGCAAGTTCTATATGTTCGGAAATGGTAAAGCTTTATACCATCCCGTATATATAGATAATCTTAATGACGGCTTCTATGCAGCCTGGAAAAGCAGCAGGATCAGCGCCGAGACTTACATCATTGCTGACCTGCAGTATTTTACAATCAAAGAACTGGTTAAAAAAGTCGGCCAGTCGATGGGTACAAAAGTAAAATTTATTCAACTGCCTTTTTTACCTATATATATAGCAGCCTGTTTATGTGAATTCATATATATGCCCTTTAAAATATCCCCTCCTCTATTCAGGCGGCGGGTTGACTGGTACAGACAAAACCGGGCTTTTAAGATCGATAAAGCCAGAAGAGAAATAAACTATAATCCACGGGTGGGGATAGAAGAAGGCTTAAAAAGAACAGCGGAGTGGTATATAGATAACAATTATCTCTGAAAATAGATAACTAATATTTCTTTTTTTATCAGCATGTAAAATTTATGAAATAATATTCAGAAAGTGATATCATGTGCGGGATATGCGGTTTTAACTGGGATAACAAAAAACTCATTCAAAAGATGGTCCAAAAGATCCATCACAGGGGACCGGATGCCAGCGGCACAAAGACTTTTTCTTCATTATCCATGGGAAATGCCCGTTTAAGTATTATCGACCTTTCAGTTAAGGGCAATCAGCCGATATCCAGTAGAAATGGTAAGCTGTGGATTGTTTACAACGGTGAAGTATACAACTTTCCTGATATAAAAGAAGAACTGATCGCCATGGGTTATAAGTTTGACAGCCATACCGATACTGAAGTAGTTCTAAAAAGCTATGAAGAATTTGGTCCCGAGTGTCTTGAAAAATTTAACGGCATGTTTGCCTTCGCCATATGGGATGAAGAAAAAAAGGAACTTTTTCTGGCCAGGGATAGAATAGGGATCAAACCTCTCTATTACTACTTAAAGGATGGTAAATTAGTCTTCGGCTCAGAAATAAAGAGCATACTTGAAGCAGATTGTGTGAAAAAGGAGGTAAACCTCCAATCCATGTATTATTATCTGGGATATGAATTCGTTCCTGCTCCGGATACTATGTTTAAAAACATATACAAACTGCGTCAGGGGCATTACGCCATTTTTAAGAACGGTGACCTGAAGACCACAAAATACTGGGAACTAAAATTTAAGCCGGAAGTGTCCAATGAAGAAGAGGCAGCAGATAGGATCTTTACTACTCTGGAAAAATCCGTAAAAAGGCGCCTTATAAGTGATGTTCCTTTGGGTGTTTTTTTATCAGGAGGGCTTGATTCCAGTACTGTTGTAGGTTTTGTTTCCAGACTATATCCAAATAAGGTCCGGACCTTTTCCATTGGATATGAAGATAAGACTTTCTCGGAACTCCCTTATGCTAAAAAAGTATCCGATTTTTTTAATACCGAACATAATGTACTGATGATCAAGCCGGTTTCACCGGAAGATATCGAAAGAAGCCTTTATCATTTGGACGAGCCTATGACCGACCTTTCCACTATTCCTTTTTACCTCATCAGCTGTAAAGCAAGAGAAAAAGTAAAAGTCTGCCTGAGTGGGGAAGGAGGAGACGAGATATTCCTGGGATACGACAGGTTTAAAGCAGCAAAAATAAACCGCTACTACAATATTTTTCCGTCTTTTATTAGAAAAAAGATCTTATCACCAATAATTCTAAGACTCCCTGACCAGCCTCAAAAAAAAGGCGCCATCAACATGCTTAAACGCTATATAGAGGGAACGCTCTATCCCGAAGAAGCAGGAGCTATGCGCTGGCAGTACTTTCTGAATCCAAAAATAGAGCAAAATATTCTTAATAAATCTTCACAGAACAGCATATCTTTTACTCCCTTTGACCCCATATATTACTTTTCTCGGATCTGTAATTCCGAAAGTAAAATAGACAAGGATATTTTTGTAGATATAAAACTTACCATGGCCGATAGTGTCCTGATGAAGATCGATAAAATGAGTATGGCCACCTCTTTAGAAGTAAGAGTCCCTTTTCTGGATCATGAATTCGTTGAACTCTGTGCTTCAATTCCAGCTGGCCTGAAACTCAATAAACTGACAACAAAGTATATTTTCAGAAAAACTTTGAAAAAATACAGGTTCCTGCCGGAAAGCATCATTTACAGAGGAAAGCAGGGTTATAGTCTACCGGTCAAAAACTGGCTGAGAGAAGAATTAAAAGACTATATGATAGACCTCTTTAAAAAATCTCCTATTATCATAGAGAATTTTAACAGCTCCTATTTATCAGGGCTTATAAAGGAACATCTCCAGTTAAAGCATAACCATAATCATATTCTATGGGCACTTATAAACTTAAGTTTATGGTACAAAAAGTTCTTTCTCTAACTTGGATTTAAATCCGGAAAAATTTTATATAAGATAAAAAAATATAAATATAAAATTACTTTGTACAATGATAAATATAGTCTTCCTTCAGGAGACCTAAATATTGGATTTCCGCATCACTTAAGTCCTTTGAATAATTTTGAACCTCTATCTTAAAACCAGCATCTTTCAGAAATTCCTTAAAATCCAATCCATAACCGCGAACATGGTCTTCTTTGCCATAAAATAAAAATCTATCCCGGTCAGTTTTTATATCGGGGATCATAAAAGTTTTTTCCGCTATTATAGGCACAATAATCAAAGCCCATCCCCCTGGTTTTAAAATTCTGTACATTTCAGTTAGAGCTTTTTTATCATCAACTATATGTTCGAGAACATGGCTCGAAATTATAATATCAAACGTATCATCCGCAACATCTATGTTTGTTAAATCTATTTTTAACTTTGCGCCAGCTTTTTTTGGATTAATATCACTACTAATATATTCAATATATTTATTTGTTGCCAATTTTTCTGTCAATATCAGTTCCGGTGCCGTGTGAAGTACTTTTTTTATAGGTGGTTTAAATATATTTGTTTTATTCATTAAATATAAATACATCAATCTGTGTCTTTCTATTGAACCGCATACCGGACATTTTGCATTTTTTCTTATAATAAATGATGAACTTTCCGTAGGATTATTAAAAACTACAGGCAAGAACTCTTTAAGGTATGAATCACAAATGGGACAGTACTTATTAGACCCTTTATATTTATTTAATCTTAAAAGTCTTCTTATAGACATTCTATATTTAAGAGGAACCAGCCTCATTATTGGATTTCTAATTTCGCCAAGCATAATATTCTACAAGAAAATTATCAATTTTTTTATATTTTCTTTCCTTCATAATCTTCCTCTTCGTCTCTCTTCAGTCATGTTTATTTATAGGAGAAATTATATTTTAAAAGCTTTCCCGTTTTTATTAAATTAACTGATATGTATTTAAATATCATTTTTAACCTTTTCCTCCAGGATCTGCATCCCTTAATCATGATAAAATAATCTTTAATTGTGTAAGTATTTTCTAATTTTAAAGAATATTCCTCCCGTAAGTTTTCAATTACTTGAAAATGTTTATTTTTTTTAGATGGTAATTTCTTTTTCTTGGATTTGATTATAAAATATGAAAAGAAGCTTGGTATAATTCTGAGTTTTGAAAGGATATGATCCAACTTCAATACCCGATCTATCCATAAATTGGTCTCAGACATATTTAATAGATTTTTATCCATAAGCTTGGGATTATGCGTAAATATTTCATAAGCAACTCCCCCTCCCGTATCATGTTTTTCAACAATATCGAAATACCTGTTTATAGTTTTCAATATTAAATTCGAATGTATAGCCTCTGTAGGATCTACACGAAGCATAGTCGGTAAGTGGGGATATCCCAAGTTTGGTTTTCTAATACTTTCCGGAAGAAACCTATTCACTGTTTTAATAAGCAACCAATTAAACAAGGAATATTGATTTCTGTAAGGACCGACATAGTCAAAACTTACAAAATATCCATCATTTTTTAGAGACGCTGCCAAGACTTTACAGAGTCGATTTATATACTGGATATGATGAAGTGCCGCAATATTAACGATCAGATCAAAAGATGATCTTTTAAGTCTTATTTTGTTTGCATCAGCTAATATGTAGTTTATGGCGCGTTCACCTTTTAAACTTTTAGCTTTTTCCAATAGATCAGGTGAAACATCAAAAGCTGTCACACTTTTTACGATTTTTCTATCAATAAATTCTCTTTCCCATCTGCCATCTCCACAATTTAAAAAAAGACCATGCTGAAATGGTTTTGCGGCATATCTTTCCTTAAAATCTGATATCCACCACTTATCTTCATCACCAGTAAATTTTTTACATATAAATCTTAAAACCTGAGGAATATTATTCCAATATTGGCCTTGATAATATACTTTACTATTTAGATTAGTAACAGTTTTCATTTAATATTGATTTAATTAATTATTTCGCAAAAACAGTACAAGATTTATTTAAATTTTTCAACAACTGTACTTTAATCGTTAAATTTAAAATAAATCAATCATCAAGCATGTAAGATGGTAATTTATTGATTGTATTCAGTTATCCCTATCCAGGATATAATCTCTCAGTGCTTCTTTCCAGTTTCTTAAATCAGTCAGTCCAATTTTCCTCAAGTTAAAATTATCCAAAACCGAATAGCGCGGCCTTCTTGCTTTCGCTTCAAATTGCTTAGTGGTGATTGGTACGATTTTGATATTTAATTTCATGAGCCTAAATATTTCACAGGTAAATTCATACCAGGAACAACTCCCGGTATTAGTCATATGATAAACATCGTATTTTCCGGTCTGTATTAACTCAAAAAGTTTTTTTGAAACATCTACGGTACTGGTTGGAGTAAGCACCTGGTCATTTACCACTCTTATTTCCTTTTTTTTCTTTGCTAATCTTATCATTGATTCCACAAAATTAGTGCTCCCCTTGCCGATGCAACCTGCATGACCGTATAGTCCGCACAACCTTACTATATAATACTTGTCAAGGATATAAGGTATTACCTGCTCTCCCGCCAGTTTAGATATTCCATACATACTGAGCGGTCTTGCACAATCATCTTCTACATAAGGTGTATTTTTCTTACCATCAAATATGTAATCAGTACCGAAATGCATAAGTGGGACATCGATCTCCCTGCATATCAACGCCAGATTTTTAACCCCTATTGTATTTACTTCAAAAGCCAGTAAAGTTTCGTCTTCACAACGGTCCACATCGTTAAAGGCTGCGGTATTTATGACTATATCCGGCCTGATTTTCTTTAAAACGCTTTCACTTACCTCGTAATTGCATACATCAATATCCTTTAAACCCACCAGTCCTATAGGCTCAATACCTTTATTTTTAAAATGACTGTTGATATCAGTTCCAAGCTGACCGTCAACCCCTATAAGTGCGATTTTTCTCATAAAATCTCCTAAAAACAGACAGGATCTCAATTAGTAAAAATTTTTAAAACAAAATAAATTAAAACTTCGATCATGATCAACGCTGCATATAAAGCCACCAGCCATATTACTTTTCTTTTTCTCCTGGAAATGACCGTCACTCTTAATATCTCTATAACAATCACTCCCAATATAAAGAGATATAAAAAGGTAAAGTATTTGTTGGAAAATAACTTATAAAAGAACTCGGAAAATGGATGCTTCTGGTACCAGGGCTTCATTTCAAGCTGTTTAAAGTAGTCTTTTCCTATTCTGAAAACATCACTTTCAGGATTTTCCAGAAAGCCTCCCAGATTTATTCTGGAGAGCTCATATGCATCGTTGATTTTCAAATCAAACTCCAGATAAGTATAGTCCTGCAGGGTAAAATTAAAACCGTCCGAGTAGTCTGTACTGCTCAGAGCGGCAGAAAATTCTATCCTGTCCTTGCTTACTTCGACTACATCTTCCTCTTCCAGCTCTTTTAACCTGTATTTGGTTATTATCCCATCGGTTAAAACCACACCACCAAATTCCACATCACTTTTATCCGAACTCCATTCTATAAAAATATTCCCATCTTCCTCCCATATATAATAACCGTAACTGGCACCTGGAATATAAGAAATTCCAGTACATCCGGTGAACAGTACCAGAATCAATACTGTTATAAGACTGAGTATAATAATTTTAATTTTAAAAATTTCTTTTATCATTCTCTATCAGTTTCCTGTTGTCTTTATGAATAAGATAAATCATCCATAACGATACCCCCGTAAAAACGCTTCTAAATATATTAACGAATTTGGCAGAATCATAAAAACGCTCGATAACAGGGATAATACCTGTTAGGTATATAAAATATCTATGATCTATGGGTGCAAGAACAAATTTGGTAACAAGATCCCCCCAATATATCAATATCACCATAACCAGGATAAATTGAATCCAGTGGTAATACAAAAGTGACCTTCTCCTTACAAATGCAATTATAAGGAAAGGAACTGTCCATATTACATACTGGGGATGGAAGTAACAGATACCCACATAAGCCAGGTATACGATTGCCCCGTAATTAAGGAGCAAATCGTAACTCTTCCTTTTGATATGTAAAAAACTAAGAATTATAAATATATAAACCGCAACAAAAATAAAAATGCTGCTATGGGACCCGCCTACAAGATCAAACTTCGTAGAAAGTAAATACTCGAAATGTGTGGTTTTAAGCAGCGGTATTATAACACTTTTGTCAAAAACAAAGCGGCACAAAAGCTCTACCGCCGCCATACCGGAAAATCCTGCCAGAGGTAATAAAATATAATCCTTTTTAGTACGTGCCATATACAACACCAGAAGGGGAAGTATCATTATGGGGAAAAATCTCATTGCTGCAGCAACGGCAAGTGCGATAATTGCCCAGTATTTTTTATCCTTTTTTACCAGAAACAGTGCAATAAGAGTAAAAAATACCGCAATCACATCATGTCTGGCAAAGATATACACCACAAATAATAATATGGGATTAAACATCCAGAATTTAAAAGCCCGCAGCTTATTTCCAGGCTTACCATCGAAGGAAACCCTCAGGATTAAGAACATGCAAGCTATATCAAATATAAGATAAGGTATTTTAAAAAGAGTCAGCGTTGTAAATACATTATAACTGCTATTGAACATTATCCAGGATGCCCAGGTATCCTTCTCCAGCAGGACAGGGAATAACTCGTTTATTGCTGGAAAAATTGATTTTATAATAAACAGATACGCAGTATGGATCATATTTGTGATTATCTGCAGGTTATCCAATCCTAAATTTTTTGTATAAATTGTTTCGGCGGCTCTCTGGTAAGTCGAGAGTATGTCTCTCTCGAAAAAAAATGGTAAGAAAATAAATCTGACTAATAGCCCTATAAGAAAGTATTTATAAAGAAGCTTTAACGATTTTTTGTCTTCAAAAATCTCTTTTGTGACTATCAGGCTTCCGAGCCTTTTAAAAAAGTTTCTCATCCCTTTTAAAGAATAATTCTGTCCTTTTTTACAATTGATCCTTACTGTTTTCTTTTACTTTATAGAACGGCATACTCAATATAATAACTGCTATAAATCCCAGAACTACGATGAACGATAGTGTGATTATATGATAACCAAAAGCGACTGCCTCCCATGCAACCCCGGTTATTTTAAATCCCAGTATCCCAAGCACCAATAAAAAAGCTCCTTCATAGGTCCCAAAGCCCGCAAGAGCATGAGTAGGAAGTACGGCAGATATTTCTGCGGCCACTACAGCCAGGAATATCATCCAGAAGTTAAGTTCTCTAAAACCGTATCCCTCCGGCTTTAATATGGCATAAATCATCATATAATATGACCCGAATTTTAAAACTCTTATTGCAATCGAAGAAAGATATACTTTCCAGTATATTCTCCTTTTTTGTATTATTTCAATATTTTTATTTATATCAACCATTTTTTTATAAACAGCCCGCACTACTTTATTCCTGCCTATCCTGTATCTTGCCAGGATCTTTTCTATCAACATAAGTAAAAATCCGATTACTCTTGAAAAATAAAACAAAACCAGAAGAAGAACGACAAGAAGTGCTGCAGCTATAAGGACAACAGCCAGATAGGAGCCTGAAAATTTGTTAATTAGGACTACGATAACAGAAATCACTATAAGTGAAAAGACAATCACCAAATCGAATACCAGTACTATTATCAAAGTGGATACGCCGATTTCAAGAGGGAATTTGAATTTTCTCTGCAGTACATACACGTAGGATAATTCACCGGTTCTCGCGGGAAGCACCATATTAAAAGCGTTCCTGATAAGAACTACCAGAAACATATCCGCCATGCTGATCCTTTTGGACCCCACCAGTATATTCTTACGGTATGTCCTGATAAAAATGCTTACCGCCAATATTACCAGGGCTATTATAAGAAAAGGCTTATCCACTCCTGTAATGGCATCCCTTATCTGTCCAACGCTTATTTTACCCAGAAGATAATAAACCAGAAATGCTCCAAAACCTACCACAATAACAATATTTATAATCCTTAGGATGAGCTTCTTTTTATTCGGCTTTGTATCCCGGTCTTTTGAATTCATAACTATTTCATATATCTGTATTTCCTATATTTATCTCAAGAATATTTTTATTTACTATCTATCTGCCTTTTAGATAGTTAAGCAAAAATCTCGAAGTCTTCCTGGGGCCGCTTTTAAAGAAGTGATAAAAAAACCTCTTCATAAGATAAGGCCTGCTCTTTCCTGATGCTTTGATTTTTTTTGCAGATAAATCATCGCTTCCGTTACTGCCTGTATTATCGGATTTTCTATCTCTCAGGGCACTTGAAACTGGATCACGGCAAAAATCTATTATTGGCCGGCATACTTTTTCCCAGGTATAATCTTCTGCTATTCTCTCTATATTTTCTACACACTGCTGGTAAAATCGTTTGTCGTCAGCAAGCTTTGTAACAGCATTGACGATTCCCTGTACATCACCGTCTCCTGCAGTCATACCTAGACCTTTTCTTTCGACAAGATCGCTAAGGTAATCACCTCTTGTTGAAATTACCGGCAGACCTGCCCAGAGGTAATCCAGTATTCTGGTCCTAAACGAAAATCTGGTCTCAATATGTTCAGGGTGAGTTATCACTCCAGCATCTGATTCTATCAGATAATTCTGCCTTTTATCATAGTCGACCCATCCATAGTTAAAAAAGACATTTTTATCATATACATTTAATTTCTTGGCAAGATTAACAGTATCATTTACAAGCTGCAACTCCCTGACTTCAGGATTCGGATGTTTTACACCCATAAAAAACAATTTAATGTCATCTCTTGCCCCTGCTATTTCCGCCATTGCCTTGACCAGGGTCAGCGGATCAAACCAGTTATAGATACCCCCACCCCAGATTATCACAAAATCATCCTTGCTTATCCCGTTTACTTTATCTTTTAATACACTTATGGTATGAACAGGCTTTGCGGATGGAAGTCCAAACGGGACTACGTCAATCATTTTTTTCAGAGTAGGATCCTGATTGTAGGAGTGCGGATTGACCCGGTTTAATGCGGCCAGCATACCAAGCCAGAAATCCCTCTGCCTCTCTGAAGCACATATAAAGAAATCTCCATAGTAAAATTGCTCATTGAAAATATTGTGTATGGATTTATGTATTTCCAGCCTCTCTTTTATAGGCTCGGATCTGTATTCGGCAAGTGTGGCCAGATTGTAAGGGTCATAAATATCTATTATCAAATACTTTCCCGAATCTTTTATGCTCCTGTATTTAGCAAAAGCCATTCCACCGCTGAGTATTATATCAGCCTGATCAATAATCCCTTTTAACTGGCCGTCACTCTCAAACTGAATTACTTTAAAATTCTGTTCCGGCAGATTGACTTTATTGGGAACAGCTAAAATAACTTCCATATACTGGGATAAGACCTGAGCAAAATTCCACACCCTTATTGCCGGTCCGGCCATCTCCCCGGAGACGACTTCACTTGACACTATGACGAGCTTTCTCTTTATTTCTTTTTTAAAAATTTCATAGATACCCAGGGATTTTAAAAGATTTATTTGTTTTTCCTGGTAATCCCTGTCAGGTGAAACTGCCAGGAACTGCCCTTTGAAATAAGAAAAGATTGCCTTATCATCCCTTTTCCTTTTTTCCTGTATTTTCTTCCTTTTCCTGGTAAGCTCCGGCAGTTCATCCAGAAAGTTCCTTACAGCCATAAGTGAACTTAAGTGTTCATCCTTTATTACCTGCGGGGTGATTTTTTTATGTTTATCGGCACCGGAACTAAGGTCATAATAGCTCTTGTAATCAAATTTAAAATCCGTAAAGATACGGTTAAAAATATTTGCCAGAGAACCAGAGATCACTTTTGCTAGATTACTGTCATCATAATTTTTAAAAACAGAATAAAGAGAATTTCTTTCTTTTAAAAATCTAAGCCTATCCTCACTGAAAGCTTTTGAAGTCCCGTGATGATGATGATAGACAATAGATTTGGGAGCAAATACGACTTTATAACCCAGCACCCAGAGCCTCCAGCCTAAATCAACATCTTCATAATAAGCAAAAAAATCCTGATCAAAACCACCGACATCAAGAAAAACTTTCCTGTTTACCATCATTGAGCCGCCGTTCACAAAGGGGAGAAACATATAACTGTCATAATTGTCTTTTTCCACCGGTGTGCCGTAATCAATCTGGAAACCCTTCCCTTCAAAATTTATCATCCCTCCTACAAAATCGATTTTCTTTCCATCTATGGAAAGGACTTTCGAACCTGACGCTACAATCTCTTTATCCTTATAGATAGGCTTTAGAAGTTCAATCAACCAGTTATTATCAACTCTGGTATCATTGTTTAAAAAAGCTATATATTCACCTCCGGCAGCTTTTGCAGCCTGATTATTCGCATAAGCGAAACCCATATTTTTACTATTTTCTACTATTTTAACTCTGGGATAGTTCTGCCTTATTAAAACCAGAGATCCATCACTTGAACCATTATCTACCACTATAATCTCCAGTTTATCCTGTGGGTAATTCAATTCCCTTAAGCTGTCAAGACACTCCTTTAAATATTTCTCTCCGTTAAGATTGACAATCGCTACTGAAATCATGGGGGAAGTAAGAACATCTTCCATAAAAGTTAATCTCCTAAAACTAAATTCCAAAATATTAGATAGATTAGAGTAAATTATAACAGACAATCTATTTTTTTACATAGAATATGTCCACCGGCAGGACAGGCCACAATTCATATCATGATTTAAACAATCAAAATGGGGCATGCTGTCTATTTTGCTCATAAATATTTTCCTTTATAATCGATATAATGATAAAATTTAATTTATAATTTTAAGCTCTAAAACCATATTTATCACAAAGTATAAAAAAGTCATAAAACGTGAGACGGGTAAACATAGCTTTTATAACTGACCGGATGATAAAAGGCCACGGTGTTGACCTGGTAGTAGACAGACTGGCAGATGGACTGGCAAAGATAGGTTACGACTGCAGGGTTTACTGTAATTATTTTGATGAGACTTTCATAAATCGAAAATCCTATACTATAGAGAAGCTGCATTATTTCAAACCCGATGCAAATCCCATTGTCTACGAGCGAAGGATAAGAAAACTGGTCCCTTACCTCAACAGCAAAGATATCGATCTTTTTATCATACAGTCATTCCCTTTTTATAGTTTAATACCTGCATTAAGCAAGCCGGCACTGGTAGTCGATCACGGGATAATATCGGCCAGCGGCTTCTCATTGAAAAGAAGGTTGAGATATAAATATATGGAGTTAAGCCAGAATATCTCATACTTCAAGAAAGCGAATAAAATTGTTACCGTGTCAAGATATTTACTAAACTGCCTTCCTAAAAATTTACAGGAAAAAGCTGACTTTATCTACAACGGATGTGACCACTATCAGCAGAAAACGATCAGAAGGGAAGAAATAAATGACTTTAGAAAAGAGATAGAGGTAAATCCTGAAGACGTGCTGCTCTTATTTGTCGGTAGACTTAACCTTACCAATCAACCCTATAAGGGATTATCAGAGCTTATGGACATATACAAAGACATCTCAACCAGACAAAAAAATGTAAAACTTTTAGCAGTAGGATACGGTACCAAGAATGATGAAGAATTACTAAGAAATCAGGGTATATTATCTATAAGCAATGCTCCCGAAGAACTCATGCCTTTAATCTACAAATCCTGTGACATTTATGCTACCTGCTCTAAATGGGAAGGATTTGATCTACCCATTGCAGAAGCTCATAGTTTCCAGCGACCGACCCTTTGTTATGATATTGGCGCCCATTCGGAAATCTCTAAAAATGGAAAGACCGGATTTATAGTAAAGAGCCGGAGTGATTTCATAAAAAAACTGGAAATACTTGTGAAAGATGCCGGGCTGAGAAAAAAAATGGGAACAAATGCTCTAAAATATTCAGAAAAATTCACCTGGGATAACAGTGTCAAAAAATATCACAGCATAATCAAAAGAATGCTCGATCTTTCCGAATCGGATATAAAAGCAAAGCCGGCATTTGACATGTATAGACCGCTTTTAGCCAAAGACGTGTCCGTGATAATCGTCAACTACAACTCAAGCTATCCGGTACTGAAAGAATGCCTGAATTCCATCAAGAATCAGACATTCAAGAATATAGACATCATTATTTTTGATAATAACTCTACCATCAATGTTCTTGAGGATATAAAAAGAGAATTTAAAAATATAAAAGTAATATATTCCAAAAAGAATCTTGGCCTGGGAGAAGCCATAAACCAGGCCCTTAAATATGCTGATTCAGATCTGGTCTTGATCTCAAATTTTGACTTGATATACAATCACGACGCAATAGAACAAATGGTAAACTACATCAGTAGTCTTGAAAGCACCTACATAGGTACATCTCCAAAAATCAAACTTTATTATCAAAGGGATTTTCTGGAAGGCACGGGGATTTACGTCGATGAAAACTTTTATATTGGCCATTACGGGCTGGGGCAGTTAGATTTGAGCCAGTATAACAGACCAGAAGACGTTTTTGGGGTATCTTTTGTATCATGTATGATAAAGCGCGATGCTTTCCTCGAAAACAAGGTGGGACTGATCGACCCTACTTTTTTCTTATTTTACGAAGATGTGGATTTTTGCTACAGGGCAAATCTTCACGGATATAAATTCAGATCCTGCCCCTCCGCCATCTGCTATCACAGGTATGCATACAGTTTCAGGGACGAAGCTACTGCTTTCCAGACGAAATACTACTACCAAAAACTGAACCTTTTAAAAACAGCTTATAAAAATGCAGAATCACATAACCTTGATAGGATCATCTCAAACGAGATAGGTATCCAGAAAAAGAATTTAAAGGATGTCAATCTCAAGGAAACTGCCAAAAAAATAATAAGAGATTATAAAAAAAGTTTAAGATACCTCAAGAACAAAAGACAGTTTATCCAGTTTTCGAGACAGATATTCGATACCGATATCATTAAATACAGCTGGGGCGAAAAAGTATTTTTTGATGTGGTAAAAAATGAACCTGTTTATTCCATTGACAATCTTTACCAGTCCTATTGCAGGCTATTTGCGATTCTGGGAAACGAAAGATATTCAGTATATGTCAACTACCTTATGGACCTTAAAGATACCAAGTTTAAGACAGAGACCGGTATGTTCAAAAATATTCTTCACAGTAAACTGGATTATGAACCCACCTCAGTCCATAAATTTATAGATAAGCTACAATGACGGATAAAATTTTAAGAATCGGAATTGATATATCAACCCTTCTGAACCACGGTCCGGATATCGGTGCTGGAAGGTATATACTAAACCTTTTAAAAAACCTGCTTAAAATCGATAAAAAAAATACTTATGTTCTTACCGGAAGGTACATTACAGAAAAACATATCAGTCATGTATACGATATAAAAAAATCCTTCAATAGCAGCAGTATTGAATTGAAGTTATATAAGACTTCCAAAAAAAAACTTGCCCTCTGGGACAGGCTCAGGTTTCCTCCCCTTGAATTTATGGGTTTTAAAGCCGATATGCTTCACTGCCCCGACTACCTAATCCCACCAACCTTAAGCAGGAATATAATCCTTACCATACATGATCTGTCTTTCATAAGGTTTCCGGAATTCAATTTTGACTGGTTTATAAAAAAATATACCAGAGATGTAAGGAGAAACGCACATACCTCAAAGAAGATAATTGCTGATTCACAAAGTACTAAAAATGATATTGTAAAATTCTTTAAGATAAATCCCGGTAAAGTAGATATAGTTTATCTGGCTGCGGATAAAATATTTAAAAATTTAGTCCCCGATGAAATAAATAAAAATATACCAAAAAAATATAGGATTACTAAAAAATATATACTCTCCGTTGGTACCATCGAACCCAGAAAAAATTTTATAACACTGATCAAAGCTTTCAATAACCTCAGACAAAAAAAAGAAAGCTTTGATTACCAGCTGGTAATAGCCGGAAGAACGGGATGGAAAAGCGAAGCCACCTACAGGGAGAGGGACAGCAGTCCATTTAGAGAAGATATCCTATTTATTGGAAGAATCCCTGATTCAGACCTTGTGCAGATATACAACCAGGCTGAACTATTTGTCTACTCTTCACTTTTTGAAGGTTTTGGTCTCCCTCCACTGGAAGCAATGAGCTGCGGGCTTCCTGTAGTGGCATTTGATAACTCCTCTTTGAAGGAAGTGATAGGGGATTCGGGTATACTCGTACCTTCCGGAAACGATGCAGGAATGGAGAAACAGATACTATATGTCCTCAATAATAGGGAAATAAGAAGCATACTGAAGAAGAAATCTATCACCAGATCAAACCGGTTCAGCTGGTCGGAAACTGCGGGAAAAACTTTAAATATCTACTATAAGGCCATCCAATAAAATAAAATTTCTCAGGAATTTAACCTATTTAAACTTATCTCAGAATCCAGGTCAGCCAGCCCCTCGGCTATATTCCTGTGTATCACATTTACTGCAAACATGTCATTTACCCAGTCGCAGTAAGTCTTGTTATCGTTATAACCAACTGCAGGCGAAACCGAATATTCCCCTCCGATCAGATTGATTTTAAAGCAGAAAGCGACTCTTATCCTATCACCTTTTTTAAAATTTCCGGTATCTATCTTTTTTAATCTGGTATTAGTCCCGTAAATGATATTTCCTTTGTGATCAGTCAGTCTGATACCAAATATCGGCTCCCTGACCTTTTTTTTAAACAGCACTTCATAGACTATCTTTACATCATCGCCAAACTTATAGAAATCTATTTCTTTACCCTTCCTGTCCTGCAGCTGTATATCCTGGATCTCTGCATCTCCGCTTCCAAATCTATTAATGGCTTCCCCGCCTACTCCAAGGCCTGAAAGCCTGCTTATTTCTTCACCGTCGATTATCCTCTCTCTGCCCTCGATCACCGTTTTAAATATCTTTCTTCTCTCCGCCTTTTGCTGCTCGATTATCCTCTTCTTATCCAGTTCTTCGATATAGGCCCTGTATTCGGTAACAATATTTAAAGGTTTTCCTATATCTATTATCTTTCCGTCTCTCAGGAATACTACCTTACTGCAGAGATCCGAAATAGTATCAAGATCATGCGAGACGATGATTATAGTCTTTCCCCTTTTCATAAAATCATATATGACCTTATAGCACTTGGACTGGAATGCCTGATCGCCCACTGCCAGTACTTCATCGACAAGAAGGATATCCGGATTTACATTGATGGCCACAGAAAAACCAAGCCTCATATACATACCTGATGAATAATTCTTCACTGGTGTGTCTATAAATCTCTCCAGTCCTGAAAAGCTTATGATATCACCCAGCTTCCTGTCTACATCCCTTTTTCTCATGCCCAGTATGGAAGCATTGATATAAATATTTTCCCTGCCGGTAAGATCGGGGTGAAATCCCGCACCCAGTTCCAGAAGAGCAGACATAGAGCCGTTTACCACTACCTTTCCCGTGGTAGGCAGGATTATTTTAGAAATAAGCTTTAAAAGTGTGCTCTTCCCGGAACCGTTAGGTCCTATTATGCCGACCGTTTCTCCATGCCTTACGGAAAAAGACACGTCATCAAGAGCTAAAAACTCCTCGTAAGTGGTACGCCTCAGCTTGAGTATGGTATTCTTAAGGCTGGGGATCTTCTCATGATGAATCCTGAATTTTTTTGACACCGATCTAATATCGACTGCTATTTCACTTGCAGAATAATCAAGTTTATTTTTATTTTTAGCCATTTTTATCCTTTTAGATCTCTTCGGCAAATCTTGGCTCCAATCTCTTAAATACAAAATAACCGATAAAGAATATTAAAAAAGAGATGCCCACAGCCACCAGAGTATCTACAGTTGAAGGAAAACCCGCATTTTCAGCATACTTTACATAATAAAAAATATTGCGGTAATAATCAGCGTATATAGTCATTGGATTTATCTTTAAAAAAACCTGAAACTTTTCAGGGACCATACTTAACGGGTATATGATGGGAGTCCCAAAAAACCAGACCATCATAATTATCGTGATAAGATGCTGAAGGTCTCTGAAAAAAACATTTAAAGCCGATACTAAAAAGGTCATTCCGGCCACAAGGAAAAATTGTATAAATATCAATACCGGAAGCAGGTAAAGATATATATAGAATCTGTAGCCCATTATACCCAGTACTATAAAAAGGGCAGCAAGCTCGAAGAAAAAATTAATCAGATTTGATAGTACAATTGATAAAGGAATTATCTCCCGGGGAAAATAAATCTTATTTACAAGATTGCTATTTGAAATAATACAGCCAGACCCATAATTGACAGAATTTGACAGAAAATTAAAGGGGAGCAGCGCACAGATTAGAAACACTGCGAATTGTTTAATTCCTCCCCGCAGTACAATGGAAAATACAAAGGTATAAACCAGCATGGTAAGTATGGGATTAAGAAGGGACCAGAAAAAGCCCAGGACCGACCCCCGGTATTTTACCTTAAGCTCTTTCTTGGTAAGACTAGAAAGAAGCTCCCGGTACGAAAAAAGTTTTATTACTTTTGAAAACATATTTTGCTGACTCTCTTAATATGCCCCTCTCCCGAACAGAGCTGTGGGGATAGTCTTTAAAAGTATCTTTATATCCATTTCAATCGACCAGTTCTGGATATAATACAGATCAAGCCTTGCCATTTCCTCAAAGGAAAGTTCGCTTCTTCCGCTTACCTGCCAGAGACCTGTTATACCCTGCTTTACATTCATCCTCTTCATCTCCCATTCATCATATTTTTCCACCTCACTCGGTAGTGGGGGCCTGGGTCCTACCAGACTCATCTCGCCCCTTAAAACATTTATTATCTGGGGCAGTTCGTCAATAGAAAATTTTCTGATAAATCTGCCTACTTTTGTGATGCGTGGATCGCCTTTTATTTTAAACAGAGGACCATCGGCTTCATTGTATCCCTCCAATTCCTTAAGCCTGCGTTCAGCGTTCATAAACATCGATCTGAACTTATACATATAGAACACCCTGCAGTCTTTGGTATATCTCCTCTGCTTGTAAAATATGGGACCAGGAGAATCTATTTTTATGGCCAATCCCACAATCAGATAAACGGGAATAAAAAATAAGAACATTATGCCTCCCAGCAGGTAATCAATTATGTTCTTTAAAAACAGATTAAATCCAAAAAATCCTATATTTGAAACTTGCATAAGGGGGATGCCGGCAATCTCTCTCATGTTCATCCTTTTGATCGAGAACTCGAAAAAACCCGGGAATATAAGCACTGATATATCAATGCCCTTCATTTTTTCCAAAATCTCAAGCATTTCATTATATTTAAATTCAGGACTGGAAATAACTACTCTCTGAATCCCATTTTTATAGATAACATCTTCCAGGTCATTAAGATAACCGAGTATTTTAAACTGTCTGCTGTATTTTTTATTCTTCAGGATCCTGCTCTTTTTATCGATATAACCCAGGATAGTATCCCCCTCCATTGAATATTTCCTGAAACTATCCTCAATTCTGTGGGCATTCTCACCTATACCTACTACCAACGTTCTGGACCTTATATCCAACCTTCTGATCAACCTTATAGTCACAAACTCGATTATCAACCTGCTGATCAATATAAACAAAATACTGAACACAAAAAGGAGAAGGATCCATTTTCTAGAAAAAGTGAATAAGTCAAAAAGATAGCCTGCCAGTATTATTACTATAATATTTATTGACAGTCCTTTTATGATGCGGGAATAATAGCCAGACCCTCTATATATATAATCCCAGTTGTAAAGCCTGTATATTAAAAATAAGATAATTGCGGATATTATAAATACGATAGAATAAAAGAAATAGTTACTTTCCAGCTGATACGTCAGGTTTAGCTCGGCAACAGGACCGGTATGGAATCTTAAATAATAGGAAATATAGAAAGCAAGCGCCAGGAATATTATATCATTTATAACCAGCGTAATACCGTATATTATTTTCTTTTTAGAGCGGGGCAGCCTTCTCATCACCTTTATATTTTCACCTATCCCGGCCAAAAATTCTCTATCAGGAATACCCATTTTTCTAAAAATCTTTTTGGTAATAATACCGATTACATACCGGCTTGAAAAAAGAAGAATCGTGCTTATGACGAATAAAAGTGCGATAAATATTCGCGATAAATATAAACCACCGAATATCCTTCCCGAAAAATATATTGCTACCGTGCCTAAAACAGTAACTATAAGAGCCGAGGGATAATAGACTGGACTTCTATAAACATTATTTAAACTGTAAAGATTAAAAATAAAAGAAACGAATATAATTATTATAATAAAGATCACGGAATAAATTATATAATTATCGCTGATGGTAAAGGATAATTCATTTACTGTAAAAATCCTGGTATAAAACCTTATATAATAAGATAAAAAACAACTTAAAGCCACCATTAACAGGTCATTTACTACCAGTATAAACCCAAACAATACTTTAGTTTTTATACTAAAAACTTTTTTTTGAGAATTCTGCATATGCTCCATAAACATACAAAAATCAATTATTTATTATAAGAGAAACACTAAAAATTTAAAAATGGTTTATATATAACGCTAATTAATCTATAAATCTGTATTCTCCTACCATGGCACCAAGCTCCCTTGTATCCGGGGTGTAACCCAATTCTTTTGGAACCCAGCTCCTGCTGAAAGCCAGGGTCAGCGTAAAATGGTCTCTTGCAGAATCAGGTATATCTATCACAACATCAGTCCACTTATTATTTTCAAGCTTCGTTTTTTTTACCAGTCTATTATTGACAAAGATATTTACCGCAAGGGGTTTTCGAGACTCTATAGGGATGGCATCTTTTATGGGGATTATCATCTTATCTCCATTTTTCTCAACCACTTCACTGGCATCAATACCCGTCCACCGGAACGTCTCATCTTCAACTGTTTCCACCTTATAGAATCCATAACTGTTTTCCCAACCTTTATAATTGCCTTTAATATCATAAAGGTTCTGGCCTACATTAACAGATAAAGCCGTAACAGAGCTAAAGGTCATGCTTGAAATAAATATTATTAAAATAACTGACAGGGATATTTTTTCTCTAAGTCCAAATCTTATCTTTTCGCATATCTGCAGCGGTTTAAATTGCTTATCGATCCTTACCTGCTTCACTTTTATATATGCTATCATAAGTCCTATTACCAGCCATAAAGTAAATTGTACCTCATCAAAATTAGTATGGGGCCCGAATATCTGCCCTACCAGCATTGAAATGAATGAAATAAAAAGAGCTATAAGCAGCCAATCACTGTTTTCAAAAATTTTCATGCGTTTCTTCGCTCTGAAATAATTAAATACCTTATTAATCAGCAGATAAAAAATAAACAGGATAAGAACCAGGCCGGGAAAACCAAGTTCAGATAACACCTGCAGATAGTAATTCCCTGTATAATCCACAGCCAGTTTCCCATCTATTAAGTATCCTGTCCTGTTCATAGTAAGGTAATTTGGAAGCTGGAGAAGGTATGAGCCCTGACCTACTCCTGTAAGGGGGTAATCCTTAAACATTGCAGCTGCCTGGCCCCAGAATATATATCTATAATTGGAAATTGATTTGAGGCCCTCTATGATCCCGACTTCTCTGGTATAATATATACCCGTCTTAACAGTGTCTATGGTCCTGCGTATCAAGCTTACTTCCATAATGAAAGAATCCTGATTATATACCAAATATAATGGGAAAAACAATATACTCAATAAGATGATTATCAGAAACGATATTAAGACTGATTTTATCCATCTAGAATAAAACACCCATCTTCTCTTTATATATCTGGACCCTCTTTTTATAAAAATAGCAATAAAAATGATTATTGCCAGTACAACTCCTATAAATGCACTTCTTGACCCGGAAAAAATCAATAACATAAAAAATAATGAAAATGACCCAAGGACCAACAGTCTTAAATACCATCTTTTAAAATACATTAAAAGCCCTATATAAACTGGGAATAACAAAATAGTATAAGCACCCAGAGCATTTGGATCCGAAAAGGTTGAATTAAATCTTCCTGAATTGGCCCAATTTCCAATATTTGCAAAATTCGGATTGAAATAATATTGATATATGACCACTCCGGAAGAAATAACTGTAGCAGATATTATGGAAATTACAGAATTTATAATATCTTTAAAATCATCGATAACATTAAAAATTACTACAAAGAATAAAAATCCTATAAAATAATTATAAAAATATTTTATGGTCCAGACCATAGAGTCTGTAGACCTTACTCCATTTACATTTATTATAAGATCATAATAATTATTGGTTATAAAAGGATAAAAATTAGAA
Organism: uncultured Actinomycetota bacterium; assembly: GCA_964610385.1. Classification (GTDB taxonomy): domain Bacteria; phylum Actinomycetota; class Humimicrobiia; order Humimicrobiales; family Humimicrobiaceae; genus CAZBSE01. The sequence goes on along the minus strand of CAZSXW010000003.1, from coordinate 157,483 downwards.
TAACGTAATATAGTTATGGCACATGAAAAAAATAGGATAATAGTAAAAAAAATAAACGCTTTTATGATACTGGAGTCAAAAACAATCCCCCCCGAGTATTTTAATGAACTACTACTTAAAAGTTTGCTGGTATTATTGACTAAAAAACCGAGAAATAACCCAAAAATTAAAAAAACTACTATATACCTCGGTCTGATCATGAAAAGCAAGGCGCGGGAATTCAGTAGTGGAATTAGAAATATAAATAAGAATAATCCCCATTTGACCTTATATAAAGATAAAATGAAGATTGCAAACATCAAAGAATGAGCAAACAACATCAAAGGCATGTTGACTTCTACAATAATTTTCATATATGGGAAGAATATAATATAGAATATCAGAAAAATAATTGTTCTTATTATTAGTTTTTTATAATTAAATGATCTTATGTCTACCATTTTTTTATATAAATCACTCCAAATACTTATACATTCCTTTTATATTTTTCCTGCCAGTATAAGCCAAGTGATAAAGAAGTCACTACAGAAAGACACATCATCATAGTGGTTGATGAAAAATAATTCTCGGCAAAAGACATGATGAATAATACAATAATGCTACCCAGGCAAGATAAATATACCTTCTTAGAGAATTCATTCCTTGTATAATTATACGCTCTCAGTATGATTCTATAACATAAAATCCAGAAGATTATTATCAAACCCAGACCAATTACTCCGGTTTCAGCTAAGAACTGCAGGTAAGAATTATGCGCGTGAGCTGAACTAAAATCAAAATCCTGGGACTGAAAAGTATAAAATACTTTTGGAATACCCACAAATTCATCCATTCTTATTAAGGAATATCCATAATTATTAATATTGTAACTGATATCATTAAATCTACCGAAACCAACACCAAATATAGGGCTCTGCTTAAATAAAAATAATGCTTTTTTCCATAAATTTATTCTAGTAATAATTGTATAGTTTTCTGTATCAGTAAAATCTATCATTTTTATAAATCTTTCATGTAAATTAGTAAAAAATATTAATGGTATAGACACAGCCAGCATTACTGCTACAGTAGAAATAAATTTCAAAATCGATTTATAATGCAGCCAGATCACAAATAATGCTCCGATTATAAAACCCAGATAACTTCCTCTACTCTGAGTCATTATTAATCCGAAAAGACAAAGCAATAAAATAATAATGTAATATATTTTCTGCTTCTTAAATGCTTTCAAAGTAAAAACTAAAGCAAAAAGACTAACCAAGGCATAAACAGATCCTGTGGCATTATGTGTATTATTCAAACCAACCAGCATAAGACCACTGTATTTATCATTTAAAAGAATAGGAGAATAATTCCTGGTTAGAATTGCAATAATACCAGCTATAGATAATAGGGAAAAAGTAAAAAATATAAAGGCAAAATATATTCTTAAAACTTTCTCATAATTAAAATATGGAATAGCCAGAGCAAAAAAAGGTATATAACAAAAGAAAAAATTTCCATCATAACGTAGAAACTCATAGGATAAAAAATTTGAAAAGGTTTGATTTGTCACAAAATAGCTTAATATAAAATAAATATAAATAATGAGTAAAATTCCCAGGGCACTTAAATGAACAGAAGTTATCGAACCTTTGTAAAATAAAAATAAAGCCCCTAAAAATACTAAAATTAAAATAGAAAATATACTAAAATACGGATATTTATTTACTAGTAAAAATAAAGCCGAAGATGCCAACAGGAAATATATCAGTTTACTGAATAGATCTTTCCTAAAAGAATTATAGATTTTAGATAGATTATCATTCATAAAGATTAAGAACTAAATCTTTCTTTATATATATTCCCGATAAAATTCGTTATTTCTTTTTCAAAATTTTTAAAATCAAATCTTTTAGCATTCTCCCTGCACTTGATGGAATCTAAATGTTTTTTTTCGAATTGCCTAATAACTTTTACTAATGCTCCCGGCTCCTGTTTACCAAAGAAAAAACCCGTTCTGCCGTTTATAATAGTCTCCGATGCACCACCTTCTATATAAGCTATAACCGGTGTCCCGGATGCCTGGGCTTCTACCGGAGTAAGACCAAAATCTTCTTTACCGGTAAAAATCAGAGATTTAGCCCTGCTGTATAAATCTAAAAGCTTGCCCTCACTTACCTTACCTAAGAGTTTTATTTTTTCACCAGAAATTTTCCTCAAATTAACCTCATTTTCTCCGGTACCAACTATCAGTAGCCTCTTACCCAATATATTAAAAGCCCTTACAGCAATATCAATTCTTTTATACCCTTTTAATCTGGACACAATAAGATAAAAATCTTCCTTTCTTTTTCTGAATTTATATTTTTCTATTTCTATGGGAGGATATATGACAATTGATTCCCTCTTGTAAATCCTTTTTATTTTATTTTTTATATACTTGGAAATTGCAATATAATAATCAATTTTCCTTGACTGTTTTAGATCCATCTTCCTTAAAAAATAGATTATAGGCTTGACTATTCCAGAAGCTGAAGCTGTAAGTTTTTCGCCCTTTAAATAACTCTCTGTCTCCCATAAAAATCTGGGAGGAGTATAGCAATAGTTTATATGAACTGAATTTTTGTATTTATTAACAAGATGAGAATAAGAAGATGAACTGCATAATATAATTTCATAATCATTAAGTTTTAGACTTCTAAAAGCATAAGGATAAAGGAAAAACAATCTTTTATAATAATTCCTGATCCACGGAATTTTTTGCATAAACGTAGTTGAAATGTTTTCGCCTTTAAAAAAACTAAAAGTATCATCTGGGAAATAAATTGAAGTATAAACCGGAGTCCCGGGGAATATTTTAAGAAAATAGCCGACAACTCGTTCTGCTCCGCCACACTGATTCATAAAATCATGTACAATTGCTAATTTCATATAAATTGCTTATATCATATAAATTACTTATAATTATTCAATCTCTAAAATTTTTGACTTAATGATAACCTAGCCCCTAAGACAAATCAAACACAATTTCCACGAGTTCTATATCTCACATCTGAAATAATACTTATTAACATACTATTGCATCACTATTGGAGATAAAGAAATAGTTACAAATAAAGATTATATAACTTTAAAAAATTTAATTAATTCATCATTGATTTAAATATTTTTATGACATCGTGATATATAATGGTAAAAAATGCTGTTTTATAATGGTAAAAGATGCTTTTTTAAAAAATATTTTTAATAATACAAATATGGTAAAATAAATTGGATATTGCTGAATAAAGTAACGATATATTGTTCATTGGTAAATATTATATGTCCTATTTATGTTATTTTACAAAATTTTTTCTTTTAACTACGAATTTAGAATATGGCAATACTAACATTTGTTATTAAATTCTCTAAATAAAAAATAAAATTCTAAGGAGAGTTGGGCTTGAAGCTTATTATTCAAATACCCTGTTATAATGAGCAATATGCACTTCCTATAACTCTAAAAAACCTTCCTAAGAAAATTAGATCTATAGATACTATTGAATATTTAATAATAGACGACGGCAGCACTGATAAAACAATAGAAACAGCAAAAAAAAATGGTGCCCATCATATAGTCAAACTTCCAAGGCATTCAGGATTAGCAAAAGCCTTTACAAAAGGTATAGAGACCTGTTTAAGTCTTGGTGCAGATATAATAGTAAATATTGACGCAGACAACCAATACTGTGCCAATGATATCGAAAAACTTGTTGAGCCAATTATAGAAAACAGGGCAGAGATAGTTGTTGGTGAAAGACCAATAGACAAAATGAAAGATTTTACAAAAGTTAAGAAATTTTTGCAGAAATTCGGCAGCTGGGTGGTAAAGATAGTTTCAGGAACAAATATTAAAGATGCACCAAGCGGATTTAGAGCAATTTCGAGAGAAGCGGCATATTCATTAAATGTTTTTTCAAAATATACTTATACTCTCGAGACAATCATCCAGGCGGGTTTGAGTGGAATCACAATTCTGAGTGTGCCTATCAGAGTCAATGAGAAACTAAGACCTTCAAGACTTATAAAAAGTATACCATCATATGTAAATAGATCACTAATAACCATATTAAGAATATTTATAACCTACAGACCTCTTAGATTTTTTACAATAATAGGTTTGCTTTTTTTCATACCTGGTATTGTACTTGGTATAAGATTTTTATACTTTTTCATAGTGGGTAATGGAGCAGGTCATATTCAGTCCCTGATATTTACTGCGATTCTAATAATTTTAGGAGTTTTATTTGGGATTTTAGGTTTAATAGGAGATCTCATATCAAAAAATAGGAGCCTTTTAGAAGATATACAATATAAATTGCGTAAACATTTATAAGTCGACTTTTTTATATTGTTTACATGAGTAATATCTCCATATAGTACGTTAAAATAGGTAATCACTTTATTGGGGCAGAAAAAGAAAAAAAAATTAGATTTTAAAAAAATAACAAGAATCATTGGTTACGGCGTTGCTGCCATATCTCTATTTTATATCTTCTGGATCGGTCATAGTCAATGGGAAAAGATAAGAGATTTATTTAAATTTTCTGAGAATTGGCCCGGAATATTAATAGCAATAATAGCTTATACCACTTTAAGAAGTTTAATACTAAGTCAGGTCTGGAAAAATCTCATTTCTGGATTTGGCTTTAAAATAACTTTTAAGGAAAGTTTTATAATACTGGGAAGGTCACAGATCGCCAAATATATCCCTGGTAATATATTTCATTATTTGGGCAGACATATATTAAGTAAAAACATAGGCATTCCCAACGGTGTTATCATCAATAGCATTTTTACCGAAACCATATTACTTATTTTAAGTTCTATCTCCATTTTCTTCATTTCTGCAATCATCTATGGTTATAAAAATTTCGTATTTGAAGGTGTAAATAATCTATTAGTATCAGCCGCTATAATAATCGGGATAATAATATTTTTGTCCTTAATTGTCTTTCTGATAATAAAATATATTCCCGGAATAAAAGAAAAACTCGTCAGGCATAATGTAATCGTTAGTTTAAAATCATTAAATATAAGAAAATTGTGGATTCAGGTTTTTCTGGGACTAATACTTTGCATGATCTTTTTTACCTTTTCAGGTTCTATCATGTGGTATCTGAATAAGTATTTCTGGGGCGAATCCTCCTTATTATTTTTATTTATCATTGGAACAAATGCAGTAGCGTGGGTAGCTGGTTTTATAACCCCGGGCGCATCTGGAGGAATCGGAGTCAGGGAATTGGTTATCATCGCTCTGCTCGCTCCTTATATAGGCCAGCCAAAGGCACTTGTCCTTTCAATTATCTTGAGACTGGTTACAATATCCGGGGATTTATTGAGTTTTGTAATAACTTACTTACTCAGGAGAAATAAAAAGATAACTATAAAAGCAGATGTTTAATCTCAAATATCATGACTGGATTGATAATCGTTTTGGTCTTTACGGTAAATTTCTTTTCTTTTTTTTCTGATATAAAAAAGAATCGAAAATCCTGCTATTAATATCAACGATACAATGCTCGTAATGCCGGTAATCATAAAATATGGCGGTCTGTATCTAAAAATGACCTCATGATTACCTGCCGGAACTATTACTCCCTTTAATATGCCGTTTACCTTATAAATATCTGTTCTTTCACCATTTATAAACGCACTCCATCCGGGATAATAGTTATCTGAAAAAACCATAAAACTATCCTCTTTTGTAACTATATTTAATTTTACACTGTTATTTTTATAGTAAATGATTTCAATATTTTGCCCGGCTGAATTAAAATCATGTTGATTATAATCATAGTCTTCAACTAATGCAGTATCTGAAGGATTAAACTCGCCTCCATAACCGTGTTCATCTTCGCCCCATAAAATATCTCTGGCTACTTTAATATCATCAATTTCTATTACTTCTTTTACAAAATAGAATCTGGGTAAACAATTAAGGTTCTTTAAAACAAGAATATCCCCATTATCCAGGACTAACTGATAATTTTTATCCTCTACAATTTCCAATAAATCTTCCTCCAGAGAAGGCCTTTTTATAAAAATATACTTTGTGTTTAACATTGATATAATTTTATTGTTTTCAAGTAGCGCTCTCCAATCTATACCAGACGAAGGGTCCTGAGGAAATTTGGTTATGGTACCATAGCTTCTTAATAGTATCGGATCATGACCCATGATGCTTTCCAGTCCATAATGTATATTCCTGTTAGGATAAAATTTAAATTCACCCGTTTCTTCTGTCTGCGGGTATATTCTAAATATTTCTTCGTCATCACTCAAAAAGTCAAATTCCTCTGATTCTTCTAAATTACTGTATAAATACGTCATATCTCTCGGTCTATCCATAAAATGACCCATTGAGAATAGGTCCAGAAATATAAAAATTATTAAAACAAATAATAGGATTTTATTTCTTTTAAAAATCAAGACAGTAAATAAGATTATCGTTATTATCATAATAGATAAAGGAGCATATACAGAATAATTACCAAAGTTTAAATTCTTATATAATAGCTCCAGCTCTTCCCCGCTATAAAAGAGAAAACTTTCTGCGCCTTTTTGAACAACATTTTTAAATAACATAAAAAATATGAAGAATTTTATCAGTATCGCAGAAACAAATACAATCGCACCGATTAGTATTTTTTTAATTCTTTTATCATTTTTAAAAAGAGAATCAAATCCGAAACCTGCCAGTATCGAAAAAGCCAGACCAAATTCAAACCAGTTCCTGGCTGGAACACGGAACTTATTATATAAGGGTATCTCGTACATCAACTTGTAGAAAGGAGTATACCTCCCAAGAACCAGCAGAAGCGAAAGTGCCATTATAAACAACCATAGGTATTTATGTTTATTTCTTTTAAATATACCCAGAATCACAAGGGGCATCGTTAATATCCCAAAATATTTAATCATTTCACCTGCATTCCAGTCACCAAAATATTTCGGAATGTTTGAAATCACATATGAGCCCCTTCCGAAAAAGAAGGGCATAAATAATAAAGGATGCAGTTTAGGATTAAAAGAAAAATCACTAAAGAAAGTATAGCTTATCTCACTTCTGTAGCTGTTCTGCATCATTATTATAGATGGAATTAATTGAACACTAATAATCAAGACACCCAGTAAAAAAATGGATAAAGAAGATAAAAAATATAAATTTCTTATACCTCTATAAATTAATGAATAATAAAGAATAAAAAACAAAATCACTATAGAACTGTAAAGAAATAATTGAGGATCTCCTGCAAAAAAAGACATTGCATAGGGTATTGAAGCCAAAAGCATAAATTCAATTCTCTTGCTTTTACGATATTTTTCCAGTAAGAGCAGAATTAGAGGAATCCATATAATTGTATATACCCTTGTGATATGATCCCTGTGTGTTATCATCATACCGCTGAACATAAATATCAGTCCTGATAAAAAACACGCCATCTTATTGAGCTTATATTGCCTCATAAAAAAATAAAAAAATATTCCTGAAAGAGAATAGTGAAGAAGTACAGATAAGTTATAGGCAACTCCAATAGGGAAAATCAAACCAAGAATTAAGTTGATGGGATATAATGCGCTGTCACTCGGTGTTGATAGCATCGGATATCCACTAAATATGTATCTATCCCATAAAGGCAGCTCAAGGTTTTTAACTATTTGGACTTTTAAATCAAGGGCAGGGAAAAATCCGACCTGGGCATCCCTCATACCAAGAATAATTGAACTCAAATTAAAAGAACCTTCAAAAAAAATAAAGGGCAGGATCAGAAAAATAAGGATTATAAGGATATTGGTTCTATTTTTGAGAAAGAAATTTTCATCTACAATGAATTGCGTATTATGCAAACTTCTCATCAATTAAATCACAAATGATATGTTAGTTTATAATAATTAAAAGTTTTTATATTTTCAAGTATATATTAGAATATACACCAGAATAGAAATAAAAATTTTTTAACAATATGGCAAGAAAGATTGCAATTCTAGCCGCTAACTTTGCAGGCAATAAAGGTTCTGCGGCAATGCTCAAGAGTATTATAAGGAGCCTTGATGCGGAATATAAAGATTTGACTTACAATTTACTATCCGTATATCCAAAAAGCGACAGGGCGGAAAATCCTTTCAAAAATTTAAAAGTAGTTTCATGCAAACCTCAGGAAATTATTTTTATTGGTTTCAGTCTTGCCATTTTATATTATATTTTTAAATGGTTTAAACCGGTAAAGAAGATCCTTTTAAAATATAAAGTCCTAAAAGGTATATACCAGGCAGATATCGTTATAGATGCTGCCGGAATCTCCTTTGTTGATTCCAGAGGCTTTATAATGAACACTTATAATTTTATCTGCATTGCAACACCACTGCTACTCGGAAAAACTGTCATTAAATATTCACAAGCTTTAGGACCATTCAATACATTCTGGAACAGAACCCTTGCTAAAATAGCCCTGCCTAAGATTTACAGGATCTGCGCAAGAGGAAAAATAACCGAAGCTCACCTGAACAGTTTAAAACTCACAAATGTTACATTATGCGCAGATGGGGCATTCTCTTTGCCCGGTGACCCAAAAATGGAAAAAAGAATAAAAAATATAATAAAAGGCGATAGTTTTTATAGAAAAAAAATTGTCTGTATTTCGTTGAGCTCAGTAGTTGATAAATATTGTACCCGTAAAGGAATCAATTACAAAAAAATAATGAGTGGTTTTATTGATTATCTGATAGAAGAGAAGAAATATGGAGTCTTAATAATTGCCAATTCTGCCAGAAAAGGAACAGCCAGTAGCCATAATAATGATCTTATAGTCTGTCAATCAATATTTGACAGAGTAAGAAATAAAAAAGAATGCAGATGGTATAATGATGTTTTTACTCCTGAAGAATTAAGGATTTTTATTAGCTCTTCCTATTTAATGGTTGCATCAAGATTTCATGCAATGGTAGGTGCGCTTCATAAAAATGTACCTGTTTTTTTGGTCGGATGGAGCCACAAGTATAAAGAAGTACTTGATATGTTTTTGCTTGGTGAGAATGCTATTGATTATAAACAATTAAGCCTCGAAAAACTGGTAACTGAATTTAAAAGATTTGAGGCAAAAAGAAAGGGAATTTATGAAAAGATTAAAAAGAATCTGCCCACCATAGAGAAAAGTTCACGGAAAAATATAGAAATTATAAAAAAAGCACTAAAGGAATATAAAAAACCTTATAAAAACGAAGTTCTGGACTACGATAATCCTAAAAAATATATCGGTAATTATAACGGTTTGTACATCGGTTATTCTAATGACAAAGATATAAGAGAAGGAGCTGCATCCGGAGGCATAGTCTCATCGATTTTAATATATCTTTTAGAAAAAGGTGAAATTGATGGAGCACTTGTTAGTAAACAGGCTATGTTCGACGGAAAAATCGGCGTTAAGACTTTTATTGCCAGTAATGCTGAAGAGATACTTGATTGTAGAACAAGCATTTATATGGATTTTCCTATCAAGAAATACTTAAGGGATATTATCGAATTTGATGGCCGGATTGCAGTTGTAGCCCTTCCCTGTTTTTTAAAGACTTTAAAAATAAAGGAAAAAGAGTATCCTGAATTAAAGGAAAAGATCCCCTACCGTATTTCACTTTTTTGCTCTGGAAATAACTCCAAAAGATTAGTTGAGAAAATTCTACTAAAAAACAGGATAAATCCGGAAGAGATGAAAAGAATATTTTTTAGAAAGGGATACTGGCGCGGAATGACCTATTTGCAAATGAAAGACGGCAGCGAAAAGACAATCTCATATCTGCATAATATTGGCACATACAGAAATCTTTATTATTTTTTATTACCAAAGTGTTTCTCCTGTCAGGATCAGTTTGGTTTTAACGGAGATATTAGTTGCGGAGATTTCTGGATATCAGAAATGAGAAATAATCTAATAAAACATACGGCAATAATTACCAGAAATGAGAAATCAGATAATCTGTTAAAAAAAATGACCTGTGAAAATGTAATAGAAATGCAGCAGGTTTCAGCCAAAGAAATGATTAAATCACAGAAAAGAGCACTTGTTTACAAATTTAATACTGCCTATGCAAGAAAAAAAATAGGTAAGCTTTTTGGTTTTAAATGTAGAGCTGTAAATCTTGAAAAACCAAAATGGAACTATTATATAGCAGCTTTTTTAATTACTTTAAATATGAAGCTTTCTAAATCAAAATTATTAGATCTCATTCCAAATAAATTATTGTTCCTTTATATGTGTTTCCTACGGTTTCTTATCAGTTTTTAATGCATTCTTTCCTTTAATTTTTTTAATAATAAAAAATATAATTAATATTACAGATATATTAAGAATTGGTATTAACGGATAATTATATCTTTCCTTACCATGAGTAACAAACATATTCATCAGATATAAATACAACGAAGGCACCATGAATAACAGAATTCCCCATTTTCTCTTGATAATTGACCATATCACAGAAGCAAAGAAACATGCAATTATAATCAAGGGGATAAACAATGCACTTCTAAACTCAATAAAAAAAAGATTTTGATTTAAAAGAACTAATTTATATCCTGTTTCCACCCATGAGCCAAACCACGCTATGGGAATGGAAATCATTAAATGCCGTAAAGGATTTTTTAATATGTTTTTTATAGCTGTCTTCCTGAGGTCCCTATCAGCGTATAAAATAGCCTCCTGCTCTTCATAACCCCGGTCTTTATATAAATCAATTAAATCCTGAAGATCGTTATTTGCCAGTCTTCTATAACCTACTTCATTGTCCATGCTTTTATTTAATCTTATGTAATCTTCTTCATCAAAAAATTTGTCGAGTATATTCTCCCTTACCCGTTTCCCCGGAAGCCAGTATATAAATGACGCCATAAATTCTTTGGTGGTCATTTCATCAAGTTTGGATCTGTAATAGAGTACAATTCCACCCTTATTAGCAACTGTCCACTGATCGAAATGGACATAATTCCTGAACATCCACCCGCCAATGATTAAAGAGTAAATCACTGCAAATAAACCTATTCCAGCTATAAATTTCTTTTTATTTTTCCATGCATATTTAAATAAAAGTACTATTAAAATGATTAAAAGCACTATAATAAAATACATAAATATAGCTTTTGTGAGAGTTAACAATGCAAGAGAAATCCCCATCAAGATAAAATATATAATCTTTTTTGTTTTATAAACCTTATACAAAAACAGTGAACACAATAAAATAAAGAGTGCAGCCAAATTTTCCGAGAGCAGATGATTGGCAATGATGCTCATCACTTCACTAAAACCCGTAAAAATTAATACTATATACGCCAGCAGTATATTTCTACTAAACATATAGGCTATGTACATTGCTAAAAATGCGACGATTATTATCAATGGGATCTGCAGATACCTCAGGGTTTTTAAACCATGATCCAGCATTTTATCTAAGCTTAAAGAATTCAGGGTTGGATGTAGTTTCATACATAATGCAAGATAGGCAGGAAATCCAGGCTCTCTAAGAGTAGTTGGTTCTGGATTATCGATATCACTTTCATCCATCGAAAAAGTCCCATATTTTTGAATATTGTAACCCATTACAATATAGTGTAGATCATCGGATGTAGGAGGATCATTGGTAGCATCGCTTGCAATGGTAAAAACAGTAAGAATGGTAATTACAAAACAGAGACATATATGTAAAATAATAGATTTATTGAATCTTTTACGACCTGCCATTTTAATTGATAAAATTCTTTCTTATAATATTAATGAGAAGTATTATAACTTAACAAATCAGTAGTTACAAATGCCTGAACTAGAACTATTCTCTATTTATCTATAATATCAATATAATACTCTTCAAGTTTTTTTACATGATCGCTGACATCCAAGCTCTTTTTGATTATAATTTCTCTAGCTTTCTGCCCCATCCTTTCAGCCAGAAGCGGATTCTTTCTAATTTTCTCCACCTTTCTTTTTAAAGACTCTTTATTGCCGGCTTTAAAATAAAGACCGGTAATCTCATCTTCTACAAATTCCGTTATACCGCCATGATCCGCAACAATTGCCGGAAGACAATTATAAGCAGCTTCTCCCAGTACTAGCGGTGCGGGTTCCATACATCTGGATGGCAATACCAAAGCACTGCTTTTTCTCATCTTGGTAAAAATCGTCTTCCTGTTTTGATATCCCAGTATCCTCACTCTATCTTTTCCCAGTCTTTCAGCGTAATCCCTGCACAAATTTATAAGTTCACCGTCACCAATAATAGTTAAGCTGGCATCTGTCTCAGAGATAACTTCAAGAAGTAAATCTATACCTTTCTCCTTCGATAATCGTCCGACATACAAAAAGTCAATTTCTTTTTTAATGCTATTACTGCATTTTTTAAGTATATCTTTTCCAGTATCAATAGGATTATATATTACTCTCAGGGGCTTATTTACCATCAAATTTTCTCTGGTAATCTCTTTAATAAACCTACTAACTGCAATATATCCGCTTATCTTTTTGTCCGCTATAAAGATCTTTCTTACAATAAAATATCTAAACCATCTCCAGATTTTATGTAAATAATTTCTTTTATCGCAATTTATAAAAAAGCATTTTAAAGTTTCCTCACGTTTATAATACCGACAGATTTCATTTTTCCTGAAGTTATAAATCCCCATATTTGGACACATAAGCCCATAATCATGAAGAGTATATACAATAGGAAATCGTTTCTGGTATAAAAGATTAATTGGAGCCCAGGAAAGAGCTTTTGAAATCCCGTGAATATGTACAACATCAGGGACCCAACAGGAAAAAAGTTTTTTCAATCTTTTAACAGCTCTCCAATTATAAATTCCTGATAATATTGCATCAAACTTATTTGGATTATCCAGTATATCCTTCTGACCCAAGCATATTACTTGCATCAAACCTGCTTTCACTAATTCATCATCTATCGGACCTACAGCGGAAAAAAAAACTACTTCATGATTTTCTTTTGATAATCCAACAGCACTCGAAATGGCTACTTTTTCCGCACCACCTTTGGTAAAAGCATAATCACTTAAAATCAAAATTTTTAATCTCTTTTTCAACTGTTTCAATATTACATATAACTAAGTTTTAAAAATAATAGGTTTAGCTTTTAAACACCTAATCCTTTAAATATTCTTTTTATATTATTCTCCCAGGAATATAATTCCAGTGCTTCTTTGCGTGCATTTTCAGCTAAAGCTTTCCTTAAATCACAGTTTGATATAAGATCAGATAATCTACCTAACAGAGATTTTATATTTCCGCTTTCGAATAGCAATCCGCTATATCCGTCTTTTATTACATCATTTATTTGCCCGATATTACTTGCGATAATCGATCTTCCGGCAGCCATATATTCATACAATTTTATTGGGGATTGGTGAAAATTCTTTCCATTTAATAGTATCTGTGGTGAAACCATAATATCACATGTCCTTAGATATGACGGCATAATATTAAAAGGGACCTCCCCCGTAAAAATGATATTTTCATCATCTTTAGCCATAGCCCTTAACTTCTTTTCATAATCAGCCTCTCCAGAACCTACGATAAATAGTTTTAACTCCCTGTAAGTTTTTTTATTTAAAGTCTTGAAAGCTTTTATTAAGATTTCTATACCACGCTGTGGCCTGAAAAGTCCAGTATATCCTATGACAATATCACCTGAAACTATTTTATATCTGTCCCTTAAATCCTCTCCTTCCGGTGAAAATCGTCTGGCGTCAACTCCATTTGGATTAACAATAATTTTATTTTTATCACAGTTTATTTCTTTTATTAAAAAATTTCTTACCGTTTTGGATACCGCAGAAATTAAATCAGAATGGAAACAAATTTTTTTATCGAGAACTTTTATTAATTGTCCAATAATTCTACTGGTTTTAGTGCTATCATGCTGCAAAGACATTGATGGAGGAGTATTGCACTCAAAAACTACTTTATAATCTTTTCTTCTGAACAACCATCCCCAGAAAATATTTTGCCTCCATCTGATATAAACTACATCAGGATTTATATGCTTTATAATCTTTCTTACTTGAACATAAATACTAAAATCCCTGTATACTCTATTAGCCTTAGGAATGTTTAATTCTTTTACTTTTAACAAACTATACTTGATTTTACGGTCATAGTAGGGAATTTTATCAGAGCTGCAAAAATAAACTTCATGCCCCAAATCCATTAGAGCATCCACAACACCTATTGTATGAGAAATACCCCCTCCGATTCTACTCTTAAAATACTTACCTGGTAGAATAACTAATACTTTCATAATATTAGAAAATTAATTAATATCTATAAAAAATAATTTTGTTATTTAAATCTCATCAAATTATCAATTTAAAAATATTGCTTTCCGGTATATTTTTAATTTCTTCCAATATTTTTTGGCTCTCTTTTTTAAAATTTTGCAGCATTCTACCAACAGCCTTACTTAAGTCTTCAAAATCTATCTTTTTTCTACAATCAAAATAATACTCAAGTTGATTAAAATTTTTTACCAGTTCATAATATTTTAAAGCCCAGCCTATTACAATAGAAGGTATCCCATTTTTATATGCATTTATAATTGAATGATATCTGGAAGCAACAATAAAATTAGACTGTTTAATAATTTTTTCCAACTCTATAGAATTCAGGTCATCAGAAATTAAATTTACATATATATTATCCAAAAACTCTCTTTTTATATTCATACTCAAGCCAATATCATTATCGGAATGATTAATAATATATACAGTTTTTTTATTCTCAATTAATTTCTCAATTATTTTTTTATATAATATGATTAAATCATCATATTTCACCATCTCGTTTATCTTTAAATTTGGTACTATACTAACAGGATTACCCTCAAGCTTGATCTCTTTAAGATCCACTTTATCCTTGAAAATATTTTTAAAACTTTGTAAAGGATTCATTAAAACAATATCAAACGACTTCGACACATTTTTAATCGTATAAGGTTTAATGCTTTCAATGCCATCCTCTTCTCTTATAAAAATTTTTTTTGGGTATTTTAGATATAATTTGAGTAAAGGATTTAGAAGTATTTTTTTAGGATACTCAAAGGGTCCGATAGATTGAGGCATAATATAAAAATTTATTCCAAACCTTCTGGCAATAATTATATTTAAAAGATAACCAAGAGATTTCATTAATCCCCATTGAGTCGATAAAGAATAACCACTGATATCAATAATAGTCTTTGAATCCTGCAAAATCTTCACGACTTTCTTTAAAATTTCTCCGTTATTCTTTCTACTGAAAACAATTCTTACTAAAGGATTTACTATTTTAAGTTTGAGATTAATATCCCATGGCAGGAAATCAAAATTATAAATCTCTTTGTTTTTATAACTATTATTATAGTCTTTAGATGATAGCAGATAAATCTTCTTGCTATATCTTTTTGATACTAACTGATCTACAACCGAGAAGGTCATAGCTTGAGCACCTTTATTTATAAGGTTACCACCAATTATTAAAATACTATTTTCTTTCTTGAATAACTTTTCATCTGGTACAATTTTAAATTTATAAAATAGTATACCTTCAAATAATATTACAAATACCTTAATTATATTTAAAATAAATCCCCTGAATTTTTTCATAATTGAAATTATTTTTTTTTCTATTGTTCCAAATAATAGTGAGAACTTTATTTTCCTATATCTTCCTTTCTCACCCAATATTATTTTCCTTCTATATTTTCTTATTTCTCTATTCATATTTGTTCTGTTACTAATCTTTGTTTTTCCATCTTTAATAAAATTAATCTCACTGAAGATTGATCTGGCAAATTCTATATTCTTTCTTTTATGTTTTATTCCTTGAGATTTTTTAATCTCCTCTATTCCCTCCGTCCTGTAATCAAACAAATCTAAATATTTATTAAATATTCTCTGCCCTTTTTTAGTTCTTACAATTACATTTGATTTACCCAGTGTGTCGCTCCTGCCATTAATGTAACAATCCCCAAATGAGATATCTGCGGACTTATTGAGTTTATCAAAGCAATAAAGACACCTTTCTAATTGGAAAAATTCTTTGACCTTTATTCTTTCTTCCCTGTTTAAAAATAATTCTCTACCCGAATTAAACTTAATTTTTACTCCACCGGGCCATCCTTCTTTCTCTTTATTCCTATAATTAAATTCCTCAATTTTTTCTGCTCCTATTTTATATAAATACTCAAAATATTTGATTATATTAAGATTTAATGTTTTATCACAAAAAAGTCCCAGGAATAATAAGTTGTCCTCGTTTACCCTGGTTTCTTTAACATATCTTTTTATCCCGGATATTATACAGGGAGTTCCCACAATAATGTATTTTTTATTGCTATATTTTTTAAGAGTTTCAACTATATTATAAGCAGACGCTGGAATATATTTTGACTTTGCTGATTTTAAAATTTCATCTATGCCTGTTAATTCTTTTAGTCTCGTATCTTGTGGATTAAAATTATCGAGTGTGCATGCAAACACAGCATCATATTCTTTTTTTTTTATTAGTTCTTTTACAAAATCTGTAATTACTCCACCACTTGTAGAATTTTTCCTTATTCTAAAATCTTTAGAATATACTGTATAGCAGTCAATACAATCACCGGCTATTACTCTATCAATACTATATTTATCTTTTAAACAACTATCATCTATATTGATTCCAGGGCAATACTCCAAGCAAATACCACAATTAGTACAGGTTTCGGAATTTATAACAGGCATAAGACGGCCATTCTGGAATAATGTAGTTATAGATCTATTTGGACATACCGATACACAAATTTCACAGGATAAACATAAATTATATCTTTTTGTAATGTTTATATTTTTTTCTGTATCCATTTTTTATTATTACTGTTATGCCTTTATCTTATCCTTTAGTTCTTTCAGCATCAGATTGATTTTATAACTTGAATATCGGTTAATCAAGAATGAAGTTGAAGCAAATATCAGTAAAAATATTAGAACTTTGGCTATAAAATAAAAAATATTAACTTCTAAAAATACAAAACTATTAAGAATTAAAATAGTAGTTAAAGGTACTATAGTAATTATACTGGCAAAAACTATTACCTTATAATAATCCCAAAAGCTACATTTTAATTTTTTAATAATTAAGTAATTTCTTACAGCATTCATTATCACCGCGCTTATTAAAATTATAATAGACGTCCCCAATATTTCCCATTTTTTTGAAAAGTAGTAAATAAAACCATACATGACTACCACCTGAAGTATATACATACATGTAGAAACATTTGGCTTTCCAACACCCTTAAAAAATTCTGCAGATGTGGCACCAATAGACCTTATGGCTCCCCACACAGCAAGGACAATAATAGCAGGTACCATCGGAAGCCATTTTTCACCCAAAAAGATTTTAGTGAAATCATAAGAAAAGGCTATTATCGCTCCTGCTATGGGGAATGAGAGGAAAGTAGTAAATTGTAGAATCTTTATAAAAGCCTTTTTGAGTTTTACAAGATTATCCTGAAGCTTGGCATAAACCGGAAAACTTAAACTGGAAATCACACTCGAAACTTCTGTAGCAGATATATTTGATATTTTATAAGCCAGCTGATAATAACCTAACATTGTTACACCCAGGATTTTACCTACAACCATGTCGTCAGCATCCGTTATTAAAAATATTAAGGGACCTGATATAAGAATCCATTTTCCAAATCTAAAAAGTTCTTTTGCCTTTTTTATATCAAGTCTTATTTTAGGCCTGTATGGACTTATCATATAAGACATTACTAATTGTACAAGATTACCGGCAATCAATCCTAATGCCAGTGCCCATACATTTCTTAATATCACTACCGATACAATAGCTACTATCATGTCAGTGATTGTTGCTGTAAATCTGTACCGAAAATATTTATGGAACTCCAAGTCCTTTTCAAAATATATTACGGCTACATTGCTGAAACTCTGTAGCAATACAACTACTCCTATTACTCTGATTATATTCATTGAATCAGGGGAATCAAAAAAAATTGAAGCCGGCCTTCCTATAAAGAATAATAAAACCGCAAGAAATGTTCCTCTTATCAATCCTACAGTCCATGCAGTATCGAGATATCCCTCTGCTTTGCCTTTTTTATAAATAAGCGCATGGTTAAATCCAGTTTTTGAAAAAGTTTCAAGCATAGATAATAATACCAGAGCGATACCGAATATTCCTATATCATCAGGAGAGAGAATACGCGCGAGTATTATAGTTCTTATGAATTGAAATAATCTATTGGATATTCTTAGAAAAAAAACCCAGAAACCGCTTTTTATAGTTTTTTCAGAAATACTATCGCTGCTTACAGTTAATCTATTAAGTAGCTTTTTAAACTTTATAAAATAATTTTTAATCTTTGACATTTATAACTTTTTTCCAGAAACAATATTTCCATATTTTATTTCTTTGAACACTTTAACACATAATAGACCTTTTAACTTCTTTGAATGATATCAACATTAAGCTTTATTTATTCTGCAGCCAAATTAAATTCCTTTTTATAAACTCTAATTATAGAATCAATATAATTATCCCATGTTAATTTTTCCCCCAATGTATTACTCATCATTTTTTTATAACGATCGCTTGTCATATAATCAAGATCACCCCTAACCTTATCCGCTATCATCTCTATTCCTCTAACTTCTTTATAGCTATCAATAACAAAACCAAGATTATTTTCCTTAATCAGGTCCCTTACATCAGAAGTTATACTGCTTAACACCGGTATCCCACTCCTGACATATTCACTAAATTTAACAGGAAATGCGACTTTATTAACCTCATTGGCTTCTCTTATAAGCAGAGCCAGGTCCCCTGCCTGAAGATACATTGGCACCTGGTCAGGAGATTTACTTTCTATTATATAATCATTATCTCTTAAACCAGATTTTTTCATAAAAGATAAAGTAAAACCGTAATCACAGGTTAATATTAAAAAAACAGAATTTCTTATCTTTTTTTTAAATATTTTAAATATATTTACCATTTCTCCCGGAAGCTGCCATTTATTCATCGAACCTGCATAGATTACTACAAACATTCCCTTTAATCCCAGTTCAGTTCTTACAGACTTCCTAATACCTGGGTCAAATGCGAACCTTTCTCCATCTATGCAACAGGGAACAACTTTTATCTTATTCAGGTTTACACTGTTATTTTCTATAATATATCTTTTAAAAGAATTTGAGACACAAAAAATATAATCCGATTCACGCCGTGCAAACCTCTCAACTTTTTCAATTTTTTTTGAAGCATAAATCCCTCTTTTACCATTTAAACTGTAAAGTATTTCTTTTGAACCAATACCTCTACAATCACATATTACTTTTATATCAAGTTTAAAAAAATTTTTAAGACTTAATAATATAAAACTACCAATCTCGGTACGGCAGTGAATAACCGCTCTGTTCTTACCAATACCATTCAACCACATAAAAACCACTGCCGCTAACAAACTGTTAAAAAATAATGAAATCCTAAAAAGATAAGGGAAATTATACATATAAGGCACCTTAACCGAGAAAAAACATTTCCCCTTAAGTCTTTTTTTGATTTCTTTTCTTTTTTTTAAGTATTTTCTTTTAAAAACATTACCAATGGAATTAAATACTATTAGACGAACCTTGTGTTCTTCTCTTTTAATCCTGGCATTTATCTTTTCCAGAAAAGTTACTACTTGGGAATCAAAAACAGGATCAAATATACTTTCAAATGCGCAATAAAATACTTTCATAGCTTTTAACTGATATTAATTAATCTATCTGGTTTTTAACTTATTAATAAGGCTATCGACATAATCTCGTGCGTGTTTAAAATTATCCGATGATAATATAAATATAAATTCAGCAGGAACAACTGATTCCCTTGAATATTTAACTACTAAATTTCTATCTCTATTTCCATAACCGGGTGAATGCCAGCCTTCTATTATTTTTAATCTCAGTCCATCCTTTATTAAAGGGATTATTTTTAATATGACATTCTTTCCAATTTCGGCATTTGCAACCATTGAATCATCAATACTGCATCCATTAATGCAGGGATCAAAATGAAAATATATATCAAAGTAATGCCTTCCTTCCCCGGTAAAGATATCTTTGATTATCCAGAAATTTTTAAGTTTATCAAAGACTATTATTCTTCTATGAATAATCTGTCCAATAAAGCGTTCATAACCAGAATGTTCCGCTTCAATTAAATCGTATTTCTCTGACGAACTCCAACTTTTTACCTGCACTATAGCGTTATTTCCCAATTCAAATAGATTATTCTCCAAAATTTCATTTTGTTCTTTTTCGTCTACCACAGCAGTATTATGATATGATGTTGAACGGAATTTATTCCTAATCTCTTGTAACGGAGTATAAAGAAATGTTCCAGGATCGACAATTATACTTTCGCTGTTTAAAAATAGTTCAAAACTGAGTTTATCATTGTGAGCATGGCCTCCATTCCCATTCTGACCATTGGGACCTGCTGAAATAATCATATAGCTTCCATTATTCCTCATTATATAACAACCGGCATTTTCAAATCCCATACTGTTAATATTTTTTAACGTATTATCATTTAGTCCATGCCAGATATCATATCCATCCTTACCAAAAATCCACAAAGCTTCCGGACAGAATTCAAATTCCTTTACCTTAAATATAGAACTACTAAAAAAAATAGCCCCAAGAGTTGTAAGGTAACTCATATCAAGTGATTCTCTAATACCAAATCTTAAAAACCTTCCATTATCATTATCGCCTATCTGCGGCATATTCTTATCGGGTTTTATTCCATGTAGAACAAAATCAAACATATTATAAATTTTTGTCAAATATCTTTTACCAAAGATATCTTCTCCAACTTCCAAATAATTTTTTTTATTTTCTGATTTATCTGAACTCTTTATTAAATATAGAAGCGGATAGAACAATAACTCTAAAACGAGGCGGTGATAGCAAGTAGATGCCTCAAAATCAACACCATCCTGATATACCTGTTTCTCAATTTCATTTATCAGTTCTTTGATGGAAAAATTTCTCCATTTCTTACCTATTTCAAAACCTTCAAAAAGACCGGAAACAAACAATAGGCCTGCTATATCCGAAAGATAATGATTGGAAGTTATGGACTGATATTCAAGATTATTTATTATATGCCTTCCATGGAGATAAATATTTTTACTAAGATAAAATAAAAATTCCTTTATAAAAAACTCAGAGTCTTTAAAAAAGGACAGACTTAAAACCCAATTTGCCGCTCTTATCGCCACATCCATTGTACATTTCCAGTTAACTCCAAGCTGCGGCCTGTTGTTTTCAATCCAATCAATAATCTGATAAATATATTCTAACGTATACCGCTCATTTTTTGTAAGGACATACGCTTGTGCTAACGTAGTCAAATGATAGAACCTGGATAATTCCCAGGGTACTTTTATATCAACACCGGGTAATTGACCAACCTTTATTTTCCTGTACCAGATATTTTTATCCCATCTATATCCTGATTTAAAATCTATGTGCCAGTCAATCGGCTCATAATCATAATACCTGTAAGACTCCGTACTGATTTTTAAATCATTAAAAAGAGAATTAACTCTATTCCTTATCTTTAGATTACACTTCTTAATTTCCTCACTACTTATATTCATATTATATTTATATCCTTCTACCCCTTTCGGCTTTAAAGAATATGAAACTTTAACTTTTCCCGAACTCAAAAGATCAAACTCATGCCTGCATATTTCGTCAGCTTCTCTTATAATTCTATTTTTATTCCCTTCAGATAATTTTGAAACTATAAAATTTTTATCGTCTGCATCTATAATAGAATTAAAAAATAAATTTTTATCAATTTTATCTTTTAATAAATCCGTATAAGTATCTGGATCCCAATTAATTTTCAGTATTTTTAAAAAATCTCTATCCTGTAAGAAATAACTTTTCTTAATTATTTTTAAATTCCTTAGAATGTCTGCTGAAACATCTATAATTTTTCTATAGACTCTCAATACCAGAACTTTAAAAGGAGTGTTTGAAATTACTGATTTATAATGTCTAAATTTTTCTTTCAATAACTAAACTCCTCTTGATCAGGATAATATTTTATTCTCATCCATAAATGTTAATAACTTTCTTATATTTCTATCCCAGGTATATTTTTCACGAACTTCTTTTAACGCATTCATACCTAACTTCAAACACATTTTTTTATCACTAACCAGCTTTAGTATTCCATCCACTAATTCGCCAATATTACCAGGCTCAACCATAATTGCAGTCCTGTTATTTTCCAGAACTTTTCCAATCTGGCCCAAATTACTGGCCACAATACCTTTTCCCATTGCCATATACTCAAAAATTTTAGTTGGAGAACCAAAAAATTCTTTACCATCTGCAGGTACGCAGTGCGGTGCAACAAGAATATCACAAATATTAAGGTAATACTGAATCTGAGAATAAGGTACCGTTCCTGTTAAAGTAATTTTTTTAGAATTTGATAGTCTTCTCTTCATTTCTTTTAAAAGCTGTCCACCATTACCGATTATTAAAAAATGAATAGGCTTAAAACAATAATCGTTTGTAATTCTGCTAATAGCCTCTATAAGCTGCGGTATTCCATGCCAGGGGCCAAAAGTTCCTGAAAATCCTACTATTATTTTTCCATCGCCTATTCTTAATCTCTTTTTAAGAGATTTATTTTGATCATTTGTTATTAATTCAGGATTGAATTTTTGCTGATCAAAACCATTAGTAATGACAAGTATTTTACTTTTCCGAAATCCCACTCTTAATAAGTCTTTCATTAAAGTATCTGAAACTGTTACTATTAAATTTGAGTTATTTAAATTATAATTTTCTATTTTTTTAACTATTTTAAATAATATAAATTTCTGAAAAAATCTTTTAAATATATTATTACTTTTTTCCCAATATTTTAATTTCCATGAGTCAAAACTATTAAACTCAAGTATCAATGGTATACCCAGTTTTTTCGCCAGGGCAGTGATAAAAAAAGTATATCCTGTATATCTGTGATAAATAAAATCGGGTCTAAATTTTAATATGCTTTTTTTCAAAGAAGGACCGGCATAAAAATTATACAGAAGTTCACCCACCCAATCAGGTTTTAACCTCAATGGTTTTATTATTTTGTAATTAAAATTTTTAATTCCTAAAAATTCCTCATTACTAATAACTTTTATCTCACAGCCATTTTTTATCATACCACTCAAAACACCGTTAGTATGCGCGACAGATCCTCCGGCTTTTAAATTAAACCAAAATTGTGTTCTAACATAAACTGCTTTTACTTTTTCCATTTTTAAAAAATAAATTCCTTAAATAAAGAATATAATAGTACTAAGAATTACTTAAGTGTTTTTTTACTTCTACAATACTCCTATAATTAACGTGTTATCAATGTGTTGCTTAAAGACTAGAATTTTAATTTTTCCAGCCTTTTTTTATGAAATTAATAATTTTATCTATAAAAGAAGATTTGCTTCTTAATTTTATAAGAATATTATAATTACTTTTATTAGAGATTTCTTTTAACTTATGAAGCACTTCTGAAGATAGTGATGCACCCTGTTTAAAAGGATAGCTATACTTACCCGTAGGAGCATAAGTGATTAATATTTTATTACTATCAAAACCAAGTTCTTTGCATACCGAAACCTTAGTCTGGCTATTATTCAACTCCAACAAAATATCAGATTTTGGATAACCAACCAAAATTGCTCTATTAGAATTCGGCCCTAGGATCTTTTTAGTTTTCTGTAAACTTACCAGGCCTTCGGTAACATGCAAATCAATATTAGGAAAGTAATTCATTTTCTTATATTGAATAGTTAAATTTTTTAAATCAGTAGTACCTATACCTTTTACTCCATGATCTATGTGAACCTTATATCCAAAAGTAATATCTTTTAATAAACCATTATGCGCAGATATAAAAATATAATTATTCCTGTTGGTTTTAATGTCTCCCTTAAATCTATCAGTATACTCATAATCTATTTTCCTTTTCTTTAAATTGAGATACAAAGGATCCAAATGCGTTTTTAACACTTCATTATTCCCGTGAAGTAATACAATGTAGGGCTTTTCTATCTTTGAAAGTTTTAAGACGGTACTAATCACCCTACCAGAACTATCATTTCCCTGTTTATGAATAGACTTCTCCAGCCAATATTTTCTTTCTGCCGTAAACTCTCCTGGATTAGAAATGGAACGTTTTATAGCATCTCCCAGACCTTCTATATCTGTCTTGATACCAATATCTGGAAAATTCTTTATAAGCCAATCATTTGCCAACAGAATTATTGGTTTATCAAATAAAAGAAATTCATAATTTATATCCGACATGTCTCCAATTAAAATATCAGTTGCAGCCAGATATTTTGGATCAGGACTTTCAATTTTTTTTATCACCATAATGTTTTTGGGACATTTTAACTAACAAAAAATTAGAATTGGGGAAAATTCTGAAAAAATGAAAATGTATTTCTAATAATTCTCCCCTAAACCCAAACTTTCTATAAGCTCTTACCGAAGCAGTGTTACTTACAGCAATCCTGGCAATGGCAGTTTTATATCCTTTAGATTTTAATAATTCCAATCTTTTTTTTATTAAATATGTTTGTACACCAATATTCCTATATTTCTTAAAAGTGTAATCCCTAAAAAGATAAGCACTTTTATTTATTCTAACATCATTCATATGATTAAAGATTTTTTGATGCATATTTTTACCAAGTGCGGTACAACCATATCCACATATATTATTAAGACTATTCTTTATCGCATAACAATCAGAATTTGGAGTTTTTATTATTTTCTTAAGATAATCAAATCTTTTTTCTGTAACTTCTTTTTTATATCTGGAATACATTAATCGTAAATCAGATAAATTTATATTAAAAAAAATATAATTTGTCTTTTCAGGGGATATTATAAATTTTGATATATCTAATTTATATACTACTCGAAATGAGACCAATGGACTTAATAAGAATAATATAATTTTTAAAATAGTTTTTTTAAATCCTATATTTCTTGCTAAAACAGCATATCTCTTAAAAGTCTTCACAAAATTAACCATCTTGACTTCCTGAATAAAAAAAGCTGACCAAAATACTATTCCTTATTTTAAAGTTTGTAAATCCTCAGTTATCCTGCCCTATTACAAAATCTAAAAATTCATAACTCTTAATCACATTTTTATTCTTTGCTTCTATTTCCTTCTCGCTAAATCTCATAACTTCATCTTTTTCAATATTTTTACCATATAATGCATAAGGAATCACTCTGTTTATGTGTCTCCCATCTTTAATAAGGTTAAAATAATTAGAGAGTATCGCTATCCGGTATCTGTCTTCAAATTTTTTATTAAGAAATTCAAGTATGGGGCCCACTATTTCCTGATCTATTCTTTCTATTATTTTAACCTTATCTTCCATACTTCTCCTTTTTAATTCCTCATCCGGAGCATTAATGTGTATGAATACTAGCTCATTATGCATCATGTGGTTTTTTGCCTCTTTTAATCTATCTTTAAGGTCGATATTAGAATGCTCTGCTTCACCACCGGTCTTTTTTACTGCCATACTTGCTGCCATGGCAATACCCCTAGTAAAATCTGAACCAGTCACTACTGCTCCATCCAATCCAAATTTTTTATGGAAAGAGAATAATCTCGGTGTAGAAGAAGAATCCCACAGAAAGAACATATCTGCACCGGTACTAAATCTTTTATTTAATTCTTTTATTTTTTTAACTGAGTCTAACATGATATTATTTAGTAAGTCAGCCACTTTACAGCTTTCATCACTACTACCCTTGAGAAGCAGTTCATCTATTTTTTTACCCATATTCATATGAGGTGCAAATGATAAAATCTCACTAGCTTTAATCTTTGAATTTTTTATTACCAAAAGATTTCTGTAGCCCCGTCCCCGATATATTTTTATTCTATTATCATCTAATTTGAGACTATTTATTATTTTTCCAGCATCTTGATCGGAAATATTACCTGCAGTAAAATCCTTTAGATTTCTTCCTTCAAGTGATACCAGGTTACATCTAAACACTATATCATCATCGTCCAAATATATATCCTGTGCTAATGCTTCAAAAGAAGCTCTTCCGTTGGGATAATAACGTAGTGGATTATATCCCAGGATCCCCAGGTTTGATACTACACTACAGGCTGGAAGACTCGGAAAATCAGTCTGGATGATTCCTGTTTTTCCAAGTCTGGCAATAAAGTCAATATTGGATTTCTTAGTAGCGTCCAGTGAAGTATTATTATTTAACTCTTTTACCGGCATATCCAGCTCTCCATCCATTAATATTATTACATACCTTGAGGGTTTAAATATATTTTCTGCTTCTTTAAGATCATCAAAATTATCTATCTCCGCCCATCTGGCTTTTTTAGTAATATCACACACATATATAGGCCGATCATCTAAATGTTTTGCTATTACAAGATCATAGTAAATGGACACGTTTCCTTTTTTGACATCATCGCTCAGCCAGTGGGAAAAAACCCTGCCGTATTCCGGAGTTATTTTCAATACTCCTGTTGACTTAAAAAAGTTACTTTTATATTCTTTTAATCTTCCCCTTACTATTTCTACATTTATGATCCTTTTATCCTTATCTGCGGTAGCCATACTCCCATTATATTTTTCGGTAAAGATACTTTCCGCCCAATACGTATTTTCCTCTGGTGTACTT
Source organism: uncultured Actinomycetota bacterium (assembly GCA_964610385.1). Classification (GTDB taxonomy): domain Bacteria; phylum Actinomycetota; class Humimicrobiia; order Humimicrobiales; family Humimicrobiaceae; genus CAZBSE01. The sequence continues at coordinate 130,668 of CAZSXW010000003.1, read as the reverse complement.
AGAAGCTCTTTTATCAATGATTCTTCAAAAATAGTGTCCCCTTCAATCAGGATAGAACCTTTTTCCAGGTATTTTCTTGCAAGCCAAGCGGAATACATAGAATTAGTCTTGTCATAAATCCTGTTCCATATATAAGTTATTTTCATACTCTTATGTTTACTTCCGACTCTATTGATAATCACATCACCAAGGTATCCCACTACTATAACTGTTTCTTTTATTCCATTCTTTTCCAGGACTTCCAGAGTCTGTTCCAGTATAGTCCTGCCGTAGACTTCAGTAAGGCACTTGGGCTCTTCATCGGTAAGAGGTTTTAATCTTACTCCCAATCCTGCAGCAAGTATTACACAGTTTTTTATTTTATTGTTCACAATAGTCACCTTTTATGAATACTCCAAAATAAAAGACACTACTTTTTTAATTGCCTCTCAACCTCAAAGCTGATCTCAGTAGCCTGTACCATCTGCCAGATTGGAATTACCTGATCTGTGCCCTTATCCTTGAGATTGCAACCGAATTTAAATAACTCCTCATACTGTCCCTTTTTCTGAATATTGCTTTTTATATTTCTTCCCCTAACACCAAAAAAGCTGAGTTCTTTATAATCATTTAAAAAGAATACTTTATTATCAAAATAGATCTCCATCTGCTCTTTTGGGGCATGCTCGGTACCTAGGGCAGTATAAATCAAATTACATATCGATCCATCTTCATATTTTATTGTCACCACAAAATTATCATTATAACCATACTGTGGTGTCGCCGGATCTATGCTTACCGCGCTTATGGAATTTACTATGCTATTGGTAAAAAAATTGAATAAATCATAGAAATGGCAGGCCTCACCTATATTTCGCCCACCGCCTTCTTCATTATGGACCCAATGCTCTTTTGGCAGATAACCTGCATTCACTCTATATCCTATGACCATCGGATTTATTCTCCTGTCAGTATAAGATTTTATCTTTTCTATGAAAGGGGAAAACCTTCTATTAAATCCTACCGTAAAAGGTGTCTTTTTCTTTTCCAATGCTTTGATCAGGCTTAGCAGCTCTTTTCTATTTAATGCCATAGGTTTTTCCAGAAATACTGCTTTTCCTGCATTGATAGCTTCTGAGGCGATCTTTGAGTGTAAATTATGCCTGGTACCTATAAGAATCAAATCAATATCCTTATCATTCAATATCAATTTATAATCCGTTGTGGAGTATTTTGCATTATACTGCCTCGCCAGAGAATCCGCATTAATGCCGGTTTTACTGCAGATTGCATTTATCTTAAATATATGGCTAAGCTTCTTTAAATTAGGAAGATGAACTCCCTTAATAAAACTTCCGGCTCCTACTATTCCGACGTTTATTTTTTCATGTTCTTGCTTATAGTCTTTCAGTATTATTTTTTTCTCCGGTATTTTATCCTTCTTGTATTCAAGTATTGCGATTAATGACCTCCTGGCTTTAAGCATATCATATGCAGCTGGAGCATTATCAATAGAATAAGTATCATCAATCAAAGCACTGACATTGATTTTATCTCTCGACAGCAGATTTAAGTATTCCTGCATATTCCTGTTTTCGGTCCACCTGACATAAGCGTAGGGATAATCAAATCCTTTTTTTTCATATTTATCGTCATATCTGCCTGGACCGTAGGAAGTTGACATTAATAAATCAAGTTCTTTTTCATAGAAATCATTCCTATCAATGTTTAAAACAACATTTCCTACAATCACAATCCTGCCTTTTCTTCTGACCATTTTAATCGCTCTGTTTATTATATCGATGTCTTTCGATGAAGCAGTTATTATAACAGAATCAGCGCCGTATCCATCCGTGTTCTTGATAACTTCCTCAGTTAAATCAGGATCTTCCGCATTAAATCCCCTATCCAGACCATTTTTTACAGCCCTTTTAATCCTCTCTTTATCAATGTCTGTACCTATAACAAAGCAGCCGTGTAATTTCAACATTTGTACCGTCAGTTGCCCCACTATACCCAGCCCTATGACCAGAACAATTTCACCTATTTCCGGGCTGCACCTTCTTACCCCGTGCATAGCAACACTGCCCAGGGCTACCGTAGATGCTTCTTTAAGCGATAAGGAATCAGGGATCTTAACCGCCAGGTTTCCAGGTACTGCAATAAATTCTGCATGATTCGCTATATCAATACCGCTGCAGGCGACTTTATCACCACTCTTGAAGTCTTTTATATTTGAGCCTACATTAACAATAACCCCCGAAGCGGAATAACCTGTCGTGTGTCTGGCTTCAATTTTATTTACTACTTTTCCTATAGTACGAATCAAGCCCTCCTTCTTCATACTTTCAATTGTTCTCTTCACATCCTGTGGTCTTTCCATGACCTTTTTTATTAAAGGCCTCCCTGAAGAATCAACATTGGCAATTTCTGTCCCTGCAGAAATACAGGAATAATAAACCTCCACCAGCATTTCATCCTCAGATATCGTAGGAATAGGAACCTCCTCAATAACTATTTTCCCTTTTCTTATAAAAACCTGTTTCATAGTCTTAATCTATTTAAATTTTTTTAAAATAAAATCCAATATCTTTTTTGCAGAATTTCCGTCCCCATAAGGATTTTTATTAGGAACCATTTTCTTATAACTTTCTTCATCATCCAGAAGCTCAGATGCATTATCTATTATATTTTTGGTTTCAGTCCCAACCAGTTTTGAAATACCCATATCCACAGATTCAGTCCTTTCCGTTTTTTTCCTTATTACCAGCACGGGTTTCTTTAAAGTTGGCGCCTCCTCCTGAACTCCTCCCGAATCCGTAATAATAAAGTAAGACCTGTTCATCAACCATAGAAATGATTCATAATCGAGAGGATCGATTAATTTAATATTAGCCGCTTTACCCAATAATTTAAATACTGGCTTTCTAACATTTGGATTAAGATGAACAGGATATACGACTTGAATTCCTTTATAACTGCTTGATATTGTTTTTAAAGCTCTGCAGACATTTTCAATTTCCGTTCCGAACGATTCTCTACGGTGCATTGTTACCAGGATTATTTTCCGCTTTTTATTCAGACTCTTGAAAGGTTCTCTATTCTCCAGCGATTTCTTACTTTTCATAATCTTTTTAATGCCCCATAATATAGCGTCCACTATGGTATTACCGGTAATAATTAAATTCTTATCATTTATGTTTTCATTTATCAGGTTGTCGTATGCTTTTTTTGTGGGGGCAAAATGAAAATCCGCCACTCTGCTTATAAGCTGCCTGTTTATTTCTTCGGGAAAGGGATTATTTTTATCATATGTCCTGAGGCCAGCTTCAACGTGACCTACCCTGATCCCTCTATAAAATCCAGACAGTGCAGTTAAAAATGCCGTGGTAGTGTCGCCCTGGATCAAGATTAAATCAGGATCTGTATTGTCCAGGACTTCATTCATTTTATTTAATATTCTTGAAGAAAGATAACCAAGTGGCTGGTCCTCAGTCATTAAACTTAAATTATAATCAGGGTGTATCTCAAAAAAATCAAACACCTGATCCAGCATCTCCTTATGCTGACCTGTAGAGCATATTTTAAATTTAAAATCATTTGATTGCTCTTTAAGCGATTGAACAACGGAGGCAAGCTTTATACCCTCGGGCCGTGTTCCTATGCACACAAGAACGTTAATTTTATTATTTCTATTGATTCCGTTCATCTAAATAACTAAAACCATAAAAAGCAATACTCTAACTAAATACTGAAGTATTTAAAGCCGGATCCTGTAACTTTATCTTCATTAAAAAAATTCCTGGTATCAAAAATATTTTTAGTCCTCATTAGTTTAGAAACGTATTCAAAATCAATATCATTATATAAATTATGTCCAGTAAGCAAAACCAGGACATCGGAACCTTTAAGTGATTCCTCCAGACTTGAAATTTTATATTTAAAACCTTTTGCCAGTGGATCAAACACTGATACTTTTATTTTCTTCTTCTTAAGTTCTTTGATAATTAATAAAGTAGGGCTTTCCCTCGTATCTCCTATATTCTCCTTGTAGCTGGCGCCAAAAAGGGTTGCCTTGGGGTGAGGATTTCGTTTAATCAATTCAACTATCCTTCTGGCTACAATAACCGGCATTTTCGCATTGATTTTCCTACATTTTTCAATCAGCGTATCTTTTCTTTTTACATTCTGAAGGATAAACCATGGATCAATGGGAATACAGTGTCCACCCACTCCCGGTCCCGGATTTAAGATTTCAACTCTGGGGTGCATATTGGCAAATTTTAGTACATTCCATATATTAATGTGATAATCGCTACAAATTAACGACAATTCATTAGAAAAAGCAAGGTTAATATCCCTGAAAGTATTTTCTGCCAACTTTACAAATTCTGCCGTCTTTAAATCAGTTAAATCTATATTACCTTTAACAAAACTTCTGTAAATCTCCTTGGCCTTTTTTGCCGACTCCTCGTTTATGCCTCCTATAATCCTATTGTTGTTTATTAACTCGTATATGACTTTTCCAGGTAGAACTCTCTCGGGACAAAAGGAAAGGAAATAATCTATTCCCGGTTTCAATCTCCTCCTTTTCTGTATTATTCCCCCTACTAGATTTTCAGTAGTGTTAGGCGGGGAAGTCGATTCCAGGATTACCAGATTTCCCTTTTCAATACATTTTGAAACTTCTATAGAAGCAGATTTTACATAACTTAAATCAGCTTTATTTTCTTTATATAAAGGAGTTGGGACTGAAATGATAAAAACATCTGACTGTTCTATCTTTTTTGAAATCCTTAATTTGCCACTTTCTATAGCACTAATAAAAATTTCTTTCAGCTCAGGTTCTTCTATATGTGGGCTTCTATTTTTTAATTCATCTATAACCTTATCACTGATATCGATCCCCAGAATATCATAACCATTATTTGCTAAAATACTTGCAGTAGGAAGACCAATATATCCAAGTCCTATTACACAAATTTTTTCCATTTTTTCCCTTTTATAACTTTCAAGATACTTCTTAAATTACAAAGAAATCTTATTTTTATCCTGCCAGTAAATACCGAGTGACAATGACGTGACCATTGAAATACACATCATTACTGTAGCAGCCGAAAAATAATTTTCAAACAGAGATAAGGTAAACAGGGCTACTATGCCGCCTATACTGCATAAAAATGCTTTCTTTGAAAAATCATCTCCAACAGTATTATACGCCCTAAATATTTTCCTTAACACAAAAATCCAAAAAAGAATCAGCAGTCCCAATCCTACAATCCCTGTCTCGGCAAGATATTGAAGGTATGAATTATGGGCATGAGCATTGCTAAAATCATAATTTGGATCCATAAAAAAAGAAACCACCTTAGGAAATCCAATAAAAACATGCAACTTTTCAAAACTAAAATCGTTAAATCTGCTTGAGAAATTCACATCATTGAATCTGCCAAAACCTATCCCGAAAATAGGACTTTGCCTGAACATATATAACGCTCTTTCCCATAATACAAACCTCCAGGAAATATTTGCTTCATTAAAATTAAATATCTGCTTTATCCTTTTAAAAGCATCTGAGATAAATATTAACGGCATGGACACTGCAATCATGATAAGAATGGAAATGATAAATTTCTTGATTGACCTGAAATTAAACCATATAACCACTAAAGCACCCATGGCAAATCCAACATAACTACCCCTGCTTTTGGTAAGAAATAATCCGACTAAACACAAGACTAACATTATTGCGTATAAAATTTTTAACTTTTTTTTATGTTCTCTTAACAAAAATACTATCAGAAATATACTCACCATGGCATATACAGATCCAGTTGCGTTATGGGCAAAATTCAGTGCGGTAAATGTATCACTGGTTCCCTGAAATTTAAAGAAATTAAAAATATCTTCACTCCAATAAATACACACAGCAATCAAAGAAAAGATAGAGAATGTAAAAAAGATAAACTTGAAATAAAGATTTGCTGCCTTCTTATAATTAAAATAGGGTATAGCCAGAGCTAAAAATAACATATAGCTAAAGTAGAAACTTCCATCATACCTTAAAAACTGATAAGAAAAAAAATTTTTAAGAGTCTGACCCGAAATAAAATAGCTTAACGTAAAATAAATATAAATAACTGATAAAATTCCCAAGATTTTATAGTGTTCGGAATTAATAGACCTCCTGTAAAACAAAAAAAACAATCCTAAAAAAAGAACAATCAAATTTGAAGTAATAGCGAAAAGCGGGTATTCATTTGTCAGTAAAAATAATCCAGGTAAGGCAATTAAGAAACGTAGGATTCTATTCAGGAAATCTTTTTTTTTAAAAGTATTTGACCATACTTTCATTTAATAATTATTCTATTTTCTTAAGGATTGAAAATAATTAGATGCAAATGCTGTTATTAGCCCAATGGCAATTGCCGCAAAAAAACTAAATATTATGTCCCTTTTATAGTTAAAATACTCATATACATCTGAAATCTTAGGTTCTTCTGAAACCTCAATCCTATCAGTAAAATAATCTTTATTTTCTACAAGAAGATCTTTATTTTCTTCTAAGTTATAATAAGTCTCATATTTCAGTTCGATCTCTTTATCAATCAAATCATCATCGCTGCCAGACTTTTCAGACAGGCCCTCTATTTCTGCTGCAATAGTTGACATTTCAAGCTCAATTTCACTCAAAAGGCTCTGATACATCTGGTTAATCTCATAAACTCTATTATCTAAATAAGTTTCCAGCAGTATTTTATTTATTTCATAAGCTTTTTCCGTATCATCATCAACTGTGGTTATTTTTAAAATTCCCCCTTTTGCTGTATAAACATAAATAATATCCTTTAACTCATCCATATCTATATCAAACTCAAGATTTCCGGCTGTTTCTTCCAATAAATCTTCGGATAAAAATTCTTTAGATTCAGTGACATTGCTTATTCCAGTAAGCTCTCTTGTCTTCTCAGGAAATGACTGCATAAGACTTTCGTAGTTTTCAGAATTGATACCGGAAACTTTTAAAGTACTGGTCATATTAAATTGGGGAGTTCTTAAAAAAGTAAAAAGAATACCAGTTATAAAAACAATAATAAAGGTTCCTATAAACCACCACTTTCTTCTGATGAAGACTTTTAATAAATCCTTTAACTCAACCTCATTTACATCATTCTTTCTCTTTTTATTTCCCATGACCGAAACTCCTGTTATTTTAATATCCTTTTATTAATTTAAAATCAAGGAATTCGTTATTAAAGTAATTGCATAAATGTTCGTTAAATTATATAAAATGTAATCTAAAATCACAACAAAGGACTGATTATTATCAATAAGTGAAATAAGACACAAATAGTCATTTATCTTAATATAATGTTATTCCAGGAGAATATTGCTATATTAATTCAATCAATCAAAACGTACCTATAATAAAGATTTTTCTTCAAAAAATTGTAGGTTTAATTTAAATGATCATTAATTTACATATGCTTATTAAGAAACTAAATTCTTTTTAAAAATTTAAACTTTAGGATTATAAGTATAAACTTGAAATTATCTATTGAATACCTTTTCCACATCCTTCTTGGCTCTTCAATAAGTCTATAAGACCATTCAAGACCAAGCCTCTGCATCCATACCGGAGCCCTCTGGCATCTTCCCGCAGTAATATCAAAACTACCTCCGACTCCCATACAAAAAGGTACCTTTAATTTATTTTTGTACTTATCCAAGAAATATTCTTTCTTAGGTGAACTAATCCCAACAAATAGAATACGGCTATTTGATCGATTAATTTCGTTAACAATATCAATCTCTTCTTCCTCATTAAAAAATCCATTTCTATATCCAGCAATTATTAGACCTTTAAACTTTTTTCTTATTTTTTCAACCGAAGTTTTAATGACACTCTCTTTGGCACCCAGCAAATATATTCTATATCTTTTATAGTCTGCAATCTCAAGCAATCTGATAAATAAATCAATTCCTGTAACTCTTTCTTTAATTCTATTTCCAAGAAATTTTGATGCCCATACTATAGATATCCCATCTGCACTGATTAAATCACAGGAATTTACTATTTCAGCCAGTCTTTTATCTCTACCCATCATTGCAACCTTGGCTGCATTTAAAACCACATGTTGATTTGTTTTCCCTGAATCAATTAATTTAAGAATTCTATTTATAGTCTCATCAAAAGTAAGATTATCTATATTATAATTTAAAAATTTGGTTCTCATCTAACCTTTACATCTATCAATACTATAAAATCCTATTTGATTATTAATTATATTAGAAATGTATTCATATAATATCACAAAAGAATACAGCAACCAAGATTGACTCCACCTCATATAAGGAATTCTATTTTTAAAAAATTTATAAATTCTAAAATAATATGTTCCTTTCTTACTTTTAAAATTCTTATTTATATAATTATAGATTTTAATAATCATTTCTTTATCTTTTAAATACTTTTCCAATTTTATAAGAGTTATTAGCCCTATGGCAAAGCTATGCATATCAATCGGATAAGTTTTTTTATCATAATATTTAATAGCATAATTTTTTGTAAAGAAATTATTTATAAAATAATTAAATCCTTTTACCAATTTATCTTCATAGATTCTGATCCCTGTATTTAATATAAAGTCGTTAAAAGATAATAAATTAAAACATGTATGAAAACTGTCAATCCAACTATGCATTCGTTCAATTCCATAAGGCCAGGATCCATTATCAGACTGATAATCAATCGAAGTCATCAATGTTTCTTCCGAAACAATCTTGAATCTATCATCTCCAGTCATGGCAAAAGCTTTAGACATCAAAGAAGATCCAAAAAGGTTAACATTATGAATTACCTTTTTATCATTAAGTACATATTTAAAATATTTTTTACCTTCCCTTTTTCCTAAAAATTTATCTATCAAGACATTGCAGGATTCTATAAATATTTTCTTATACCTTTTCTCTTTGGTTAATCTATACAACTCAAAAAAAGAATCCAGAACAAAGTATGAAACAACAAAATTAGGTGAATGTTTCTTTATAAAAAAAGCTCTTGATTGCCAGTCAAAATTATAACCCCATAACTTCAAATTATTGGTCGCTCTTTCTTTAATCAACAAATTAACCAGGTGATTAATATATGACAGATACTTTTTCTCACTATTATGCTTGCAGATCATAACCAAACTTTTCAAACATAATGCCAGACCTTTTGGATTGGCCTCTTTCCTTATAAGAAAAAGAGGTCTAAGATTTATGGGAGAATTTTTAAAGAATTGAATAATTAATATTCTAAAGAATTTATTCCTATTAAAAAACAAGTATTTAAATAGGGGACTATTTAAACCATCATACGGATCATAACCAAGCCATTCCTGATTGCTGCAATATTCTATGAGTTTATCAATATCATTCTTTAAAGATATTAGGATATCGGCTTTATTCATTGCCTACGGTTACTTTCCTGCCACTCCTGAGAGAATCTATTACTGAAAATGTATTAGAAGTAGAGTTATAAATCTGACTAAAAGAAATTGGTGATTTTCCCTTCTTAATTAAACTATCTATAAATTCATTTATTTCATTAAATTGGCCTTTATCCTGCTTTCTTAAATCGATCTTATCAATGTTATTTCCTTTATAGATCTCACAAGTTTTAAAATCTTTTATTATTACAGTAATTCCTCCTCCGTATACCTCAATATATTCCTTAAATAATAATTTACTTCCATTCGATACATAAGTTATAGACCCAATTGAACCGTCTTTGTATTCTATATTAGTAATTAAATCATCAATAAGCTTTACCTCTTTATTGTCTCCAATACCGGAAGAATAGATACTCTGTACTTTCTTGCCTACAATAAAATTAGTAAGATCAATAAAATGACATAATTCACCTACAATTCTTCCGCCGCCAATATCCGGATCCTGTATCCAATGCGATCTGTCAATCTTTCCTGCATTAATTCTATAATTTACAACTAAAGGATAGTTCCTATCTTTATATACTCCTATAAGTTTCTTTATTAAACCAGAGAATCTTCTATTGAATCCGATCATTAGAATTGAGTTACTATCATTATATGCTTTTCTTATTTTTTCCAAATCTTTCTTATTAATGCATAATGGTTTTTCGGTAAAAATATTTTTCTTATTTTCAAGTGCTTTAATAATATATTTTGCATGAGTATCATGTCTTGTTGAAATAACCACAAGATTGCTTTTATCATCCAAGAAGATATCATCTATATTATTCGGTACATATTTAAAATTATATTTCTTTCCCACATTTTTTGCCGATAGTCCCGTTGAACTAAGAATTGAGTAAAGACTTACGTTGCTATTTTTGGCAAATAACGGAACTAAAAATTTTTGGGCATAACCACCCGAACCTATAAAACTTGCTTTAATTTCTTTACAAACAATCTTGCTCTCACTTATTATTATTTTGTTCTCACTCCCTTTACCTGAAACATCATACTTAAGTACCAATCCATAATAATCCTTCGCTTTATTATTATAAATACATTCGTATGCTTTCATATAATCGTTTAATTCATAGACCTCAGAAATTAATTTCTTCACATCTATTCTTTTGTTATTGATCAAATCAATAAATGACTTCATATTTCTATTTTCGGTCCATCTGACATAACCGTAGGGATAATCTATTCCCTTCTCTTCATATTTACCATCATACCTGCCTGGTCCATAAGACCTCGATATCACTATATTTATCTCTTTCCTGTAGTAATCGTCTCTCGGTATGTTCATACTGACCTGTCCCACAACAATAACATTACCTTTCTCTCTACAATATCTACCCGCTAATTCAATCGGTTTGTTGCTATCTGTGGAAGCAGTAATTATTACTCCGTCAAAACCTCTATTCCCTGTAAAGAAATTAACCTTCTCATTTAAATCGGGAGAATCGATCAAACTTCCTATTCTTAATCCGCATTCCTTCCCTTTATTCACCTTATTTTTTTCTATATCCATTCCAAATGTACCTATCCCATAAGCATTCAATATTTGTACTACCAGCTGTCCCACCAGTCCCAATCCGATGACCAATACCTTCTCACCAATTTGGGAATTCAGCAGTCTAACAGCCTGCATTGCAACAGAACCTACAGTGACAAATGAAGCGTCTATCAAATCGATATTATCAGGGACCTTGCAGAAAAGATTTTTAGGTACATATATATATTCTGCATGATTAGCGTATCCGGCACCGCCGCAAGCAATAAAATCTCCTATCTTTAAATTTTCTATATCTTTAGAAAGATCTACTACCTTACCACAGGAACTATAGCCAAGAGGCCTGTATTCATCCAATTTTCTAAAAACCGACTTAGCCGCATTTATTAAGCCTTTCGTTTTTATTGTCCCAATTACTTTCTGAACCAAATCAGGTCTGGATTTCGCCTTACCAATCAGGCTTTTCTTCACCATATCAACTTTGGTCCTCTCAGTACCTGCACTGATCAGAGAAAAATAATTTTTCACTATTACTCCACTTCCCTCAAGTAATGGAATTGGAATCTCTTCAATTGAAATTTTGCCTGTTTTATAATTTTGAACTATCTGCTTCATATAACCTCCACAACAAAATACTCAAAACTTTTTAAAAACCTTAATCATATTATCTATATTCTTATCTATAGTGTAATTTTCTTCAAATCGTTTCCTCGCTGCAAGTCCCATTTTTACCCTTATGTCCGGATTTCTTATTAAATAGACTATAGCTTTAGCGATTTCTTCAGGATTTTGTTTTTCAACCAAAATGCCAGTCTTGCCATCTATGACAGTATCGGGTATCGCTCCTACACCCTTCACAGCAATAACCGGGCAGCCTGCCGCCATTGCCTCTAATATTACTAAAGGCTGACCCTCATTCCATGAAGGAAAGACAAATATATCAGTATTCACTAAGAACCTTTCTTTACTACTATCAGGTATAAAACCTAATAATTCAATATCATTATTAATTTTATTTTCATCAATAAAACACAATATTTTATTTTTTATTTCTTCCTCTTGTTTACGCCAACTTCCTGCGATTTTAAATTTTATGTTCCTATACTCTTTCAGAACAATATTAGCTGCTTCAACTAAGTCTTCTATTCCCTTACTCCGGGTCAGGCTCCCCATATAACCTGCAACAATTTCTTTATTATTCCTATTACTAATATCCGTTTTAAATGTTGTACCAATAGGAACAAACTCAATATTATTGATCCATTTACTAATAATATATTTTAGTGAACGACTATAAACAATAGCACAATCAACTCTTGGCAAAGTGAAATCTACAAACTTTTTAAAAATAAAATTACTTCTATTATAGCAATCCTTAAAATAGCTGCCGTGAAGATGCACAATTATTTTACTTTTACTAAAAAATTTAATAATAATTATAAAAATACCATCCCTTAAAAAAGCGATATTTTGTGATATTGGGAGATAAGCTAAATCAGGCCTATGTTTTAGTAATGATTTAAACAGAGAAAAAAAATTTTTAAAACTTAAAAAAATATTTATTAAATCAATCTTGCCTAAATTATCTAAATTCCTATGATCAGATATGTCCAAATGATTTACGATAAAAAAATTCGAAATCTTCGAATCTAATAATATTTTATTATAAATTGTTACACCATGAAATGGTGGAGGTATGGCACCAATCAGTAAAATTCTTGCCATTTACGTTATCTTATTTATTATATAGTCTTTTATTTCTTTATAACTATAACTATTATCATTTATTGTAGCTACTTGTCTTATAATATCGGTATTTTTATAGTCGTAATCTTCGTATACTATTTTCAAATCGTATCCTTTGGAAATATAACAATTAACAACCACCTTTAAAATATCTGAAATTTTAGTTTCTTTACCAGTGCCAATTTCATACTCTTCACCTACCGAACCGTTTAAACCAATATCCATTAATATCCTTAAAACATCATCTATATGTATGAAATCCCTATAAAATTCCTTATTTATATCACTGATTACCTTTGAATTAGCCTTAATTGAATTTTCAACTCTCTTTAGCAGTTTTGGAATAATAAAATTTCCAGATTGGTCATTACCATAAACATTAAATAAAATTGGTGATATTATTTTCATATTAAATGTATCAGCATAATATTTAGACAATTGCTCCTGATATTCTTTAGTCAAACCATAATAATTTACTGGAACACGAAAATTTCTGTCTCCTTTTCCATATTGAGCAGCAGATTGTAAAATCACTATTTTAGAATCTTTATTAACTAATGAGCCTAATATATTATCAGTAACCAATACATTATACTCTAAGAACTCTTTTAAATTTTCTGCGAAAATCTTCCCGGTTAAAATAAAAACCATATCATAATTACTATCCTTAAAAATAGATTTTATAAATCCTTTTTCAAGTAGGTTTCCTATAAATTGATTCTTAAGTGAAAGGTTTTTATTTACATCTGCTCCATATAGATTAATGTCGGGAAAACTTAAATTGATATATTCACAAAATTTTCTTCCTATATAACCATTACAGCCTAAAACAATAATATTCATTATCTTTTTTTTAAAAAAGCACCTTTTAATTTTACAAAAGAGTCCTGCACCTGATTATAATCTTCAGGAGTACCTATATCAAACCAATAGCCCTTGAATCTGTAAACATTTATATCTTCTTCTATAATTATGCTTTTAATCAATGTGGGGAAATCATAGTACTCATTAAAAGGGATTAAAGAAACAACTTCCTTACTTAACATATAAATGCCTGTACTAACATCAAACTTATATTCAGGCTTTTCAATGTAATCAACCAATTTACCATCTTTACATTTTATTACACCTAAGCTTAGTTTTAGGCTTTTTTTACAGATGACAATAGTAACCTTTTTGTGATTTTTTATATGAAAATTATAAAGATCAGAAAAATGTATATTGCATAAAATATCGCCATTCATAACCAGGAAATCATCATCCAAATTATTAATTATTGATAGAGCACCTACTGTTCCTAATGGTTTTTTTTCTAATGAATATCTTATTTTTAAACCGAATTTCTTACCATCTCCAAAATAAGCTTTTATAATTTCTCCCAGGTGACCGATAGTAATTACTACTTCTGTAAACTTATATTCTCTCAACTGTCTTAATATAATTTCTAAGATAGGCATATTATCTATGGGTAATAGTGGTTTTGGAATTACATTCGTATATGGTCTAAGCCTCGCACCTTTACCTCCAGCTAAAATTATAGCCTGCATAATACCACTCCTAAAAACATTCTTAAAATAAAAAATGTAATTAAATATTATAAATTTCTGGCTTAAAATACTTTAAATTATTTTTAATCCACTCAATTGTTTTCATCAATCCTTCCTCAAGTGTAAATTTAGGAGTCCAGTCAATCAGTTTATTAGCTTTCCTATTATCACAAATAAGCACCTCTACTTCGCTTTTTTCAGGTCTCAGCCTCATTTTATCTAAATTTATTTTTACATTTCTCTTTAATAATTTAATTACAGTATCCGCTATCTCTTTAATTGTTAATCCTATACCGCTGCCAATATTTATTACTTCTCCTATTGATTTATTAGATTGAGCTATTTTAACAAATCCCTGCACAGTATCCTTAATATAATTCATATCTCTGACTGTAGAGATATTGCCAAGGTCAATTTTGTTTCTACTCAGAGCCTGGGAAATTATAGTAGGTATAACTGCTCTAGCTGACTGTCTTGGCCCATAAGTATTAAATGGCCTGATTACTGCTATCGGTACATTAAAAGATTTGTAGTAGCTTTCAGCAACTTTATCCGCACTTATTTTTGAAGCTGAATATGGTGACTGTCCCTGCAATGGGTGTTTTTCGTCAATCGGAGTATATATTGCGGTTCCATATACTTCACTGGTTGAAGTATGAATTACCTTTGTGCAGCCAAATTCCCTGGCAGACTGCATAATATTTAAAGTTCCCAGTACATTAGTTTCGAAATAGGAGCGAGGTGCATTATAAGAATAAGGAATTGCAATTAATGCAGCAAGATGAAATATAATATCTTGGTCTTTTAATGCTTTCCTGACACTGGCCTCATCTCTTATATCACCAATAAAAATTTTAATATTATCTTTGATTTCCTTTTTTAAAGTATCTATCCAGCCATAGGTGTTAAAAGAATTATATAAAACAAAAGCTGTAACCTCTGCACCCAACTCAACAATTTTTTCAGTTAAATGGCTGCCTATAAAACCTTCTGATCCAGTTATAATTACTTTTTTATTTTGCCAGTTGAACATTTGAAATCTTACTTTTAGAATTTACTTTTATTTTATAAATCCTTATGAGTGAAATTACTATCCCCATATTAATCCACAAAAATATTCCCATAAATGGACCTTCTAAAACAACTTCAAATAAAGAGATCCCTAATATGAAAACGATGGTTATTAGAAATCCTGCAATATAAATTCTAATCTGATTATCCTTGCAATTATTTATAAAATCTATTGTTATCTTAAAGAACCTAAAAATAATAAATAAAAAAGCAAATAATCCTACAAATCCAATTCTATATAAGATGGAAAGGTAAGAATTATGAGGATCCATCCAATCCTCTTCCAGTATTAACCAGCCACGCTCCCTTAGAGACTCGGAAAGAAATGGTTTTCCAAGACCGTATCCTAAGAGAGGTTCTTTTAAAGATTCTCTAAATATATCTCCCCAAACCATTAATCTCCATTTTACATTATTTGCCGGAACAGTGTCTAAATAATTAAATTTATAAATACCTTCAAATTCATCCAGAATTTTACGAAACATATCAGTTTTGAATTGTGACATAAAAAATATTACTAAAACTATCATTAAAGTAACAATTATCATGAAGAGTATTGTTTTCTTCAAATCCTTCCTTAAGACAGGCAACCTAAAATACAGATAAAAAATAAATACTGCTGAAATAAACAAACTTACCCAGCTGCCTCTTATTCCATCAAAAATTATAATTATAAAATCCAATAATATTAATATATATGCAAACAATTTGACTATTTTTTTCTCTGTCAATAATGAACAAAACATTAATAGAATAAGTGCTATAGAAAAATAATAATATCTAAAACTCCCTAATCCAGGAATCGAAATTTTAAACATTTCTGATATTATCAATAGGCAATTAGAGAAAAATAATATATAAATGAACCACTTAATTTTTTTTACACTATTTAATAAAATGGGGATTAAAAAATAGAAAGCTGAGTAATAAATAATAGCAGATTGTCTTAAAACCATATAAAGATCGTAATTAAATAAACCTCTTATAAATGAAAATAGAAAAATCATGTACAGAAAAGCAAATTCTTTTCTTTGAGAAGAAAGTAAATATATTTTTCCTTTTTCAAAAAGTAAGCTACCTGCAATAATTAACAATAAAGAAACAAATAAAAAAACTTCTGTTATATAAATAGGAAAATCATTTATTTTAAGATTAATATGTGAAAAGACTCTGCCGAAAAGAAAAAAGCCTAGCATTAAAAGTAAGAGTAAGAGTAAACACATATTATTCATAAAATTTTTTTTTCTTCTATTTAAGTAATACACTTTTTTAAATTTAATCTCATTCTAAAGTAACTTCTCCAACACGATAAACTATAGTCGATCCATTTTATTATTACACTGCCCAATTATCAGCCCATAAATTACATTTGATTCTCATTATTTTTTTTATATTTACTTAATCATAAATTTATTAAAAATGTTTTCGGCTAAAAAAGCTAATTTTCTATTATTAATTTTTATAAAACTAGTTCTAAATACTTAGCAGGCAGTTGCAATCAGTTATTTGAACTCAATCTCTCTTCCCATATATTGTATAAAATGGAGCCAATCTAATACTTTTCTTTTTTAGTATATAGATTCCTAAATTTAAAAAATAGAATAGAAATCTTTTGATAACACTTTTTGAAGTCATACCATAGTAACCACTTAAAATTTCTACCTTAAAGCCTTTCTTTACTAAAATTTTCCCTAGGCCATATGGATTCATTAAATGTTCCGTCCAATTACCCGTATATGGATCACAAGTATTAGTTGGGTGACTCGGCTTTGGAGGAAACTTCCCTATTCTCAGATATTCATATACACACCTCTGGATATCTGTCTTGACCATACCTCTAGTATTCTGAGTTAATTGCGTGATTTCCTTATCAGTTATCTCTTTATCAAGCTTTTTTAGATATTCATAAATTATTTCTGTTCTTGCCTTATAATAGGATTTTAAACAGTCTCTGTCCTTATGATTAAATTTATCTTCTCGATCTTTGTATTCTACTTCAAGCTGTTTTTTCATAAGTTTCTTCTTTATTAATAGATTAAAAGTATTAGCACCTGATGATACAACAACAGTTAATGGACCATTAGATAAAATAGGTATCTTGTTAAAGAAGGATCCAATATCATATATATGCTCAATTACATCGTAAGACGCAATCACATTACAATTGATTTCATTTTTCCTTAAGAAATCAATCACATCATCAATGTCACCATTAATATAATAATCTGCTTCATTTCCAATTGATTTTGCAATATTCCTTGCATCGTTACAAGATATATCATATATATCACTATATATTACAGTGCCTACTCCCAATTCTTTAGCCAGCAAGCATAATATACCAGAACCACCACCATAATCTAAGAAAACAAATCTACTGATTTGTATATCTGAATTAGAAAGAGACAACAACAGGATATATAAACATAATTTTAAATGCTTATCTAAATTAGCTAATTTACTTCCAAAATATCGCCTGTTATAGCCTGATATATCCAGTGAATCTATATCCAAATTTTCTAGTTTACTTAGTAACCTATCCGCTGCTGAATTAATGCCAGTAATCAATTCCCGGTCTTTTGGTAATCTCGCATGACTATAAATGAATCTCAAGATAATTCTCTTATTACTTTCTTCCAACAATTTTATTTTTATTTCTTATTCTTAATAAAAACTTATAAAAAATTTTCAACCGATTATATTATAATCACTATATTTCAATAAATAATCGTCACTAATATTATTTAAATAAGAAAGTGTTTAATTCACTAAATCTTTCATTTATGCTATATTTCACATAGTCTCCTCTAAATACTAAGGATTTATGTTTCCAGCTTTCATATATCTCCGTAAAAATATTCATTAGAGCTTTTTTATCACCATGACTGCAGACCCATCCTAACTTATCATTCTTAATAGCCCGTATCACCAATGGATCATTAGAAATAGCAAGTATGTTCTTTTTAGCACCGACATATTCCGCTATTTTACCTGGTAGTGCATCATAACTACCCTTTTTACTATGAGTTAGTATAACTAAGATGTCTGAGTTGCTTAAATAATCAATTACTTTCCTACGAGTAATGGTGTTTAGAATTTTGACACTTCCCTGAAGGTTTTTTTTAGCTATTTCTTCTATAAGATTGTTATATATATCTGGCTGACAATAATTTACTATCAAATAGATCACTATATCATTACGACAGTTTTTGATTTCAATAAAATTAAAAAAAGTTTTTAAAAAGAATGAAGGATCCCGGCTATGGTAAAAAGAACCTGCATAAGTGAATATTAATTTATTGTCTTTTCTTATCTTCTTTTTATAGTAATTAGGATTAAATCCTGTATACAACACTAATCCATTATAAATCTTCTTATTTATATGGCTAAAGCAATTCACATAGGTTTTTTTAACCAGCTCAGTAGCAAAAATAAATTTATTAATTCTTTTTATTAAAAGCTTCTCAATATTAAAAAGTAAGCACCTCTTCAATCTTAGGAAATTTAACTGCTCATTCAAAGACCATACATCTCTATATTCTAAAATAACCTCTAATTGTCTAAAAGTCCTAAAAACTCTAGCTATATATATAAAAAATAATGGGTATATTTTAGGAGTAGAAATCCATATTTTTTTTATATTATTAGCAACTATAATTTCTTTTATATACTTTACTGATTTAATTGTCATAATAAATTTATAAAAAAACTTCAGTAAAGAATTTTTATTTTCATAATCCTTACCAATATATACAAAAAGGTTTAATTTTTTTAAACTCTTTTTATAAAATCCATACTTAAAAAATTCTCTATTTAAAAATGAATATGAAAAAACCTCGCAATTGGTTCTGATTAAATATCTCATTACCTCTTTTAATCTTATCCCTGGCATTCTTCTCTCAAAGGGTAAGAATTCAATCAAAAAAAATATTTTTTTCATAAAGCTCCATAAAGTATTTAAATTGAATCATTAAAACAAATTTATTAAGTTTTTATTAAACTCACTCCTTTTATCTAAAATCACAGTACACTCAATTCTTTTAAATCTTTAAAAATACAACAATTCTTAAATTGGAAATCCACTTAATAATCTAATAATTTTAATACCTGCCTTTCCATCACCAAATAATCCTTTTAAAAATTTAAAATCCCGCTTATCCTTTAAAACATCAAATATTCTCCTGTAATCCATATTTTTTACACCAACCAGGTAATTACAATTATTTTTTAAAGTCTCTATCCACTCAGTCTCATCCCTTAAAGTTATACAAATTTTATTAAAGAAATAAGCTTCTTTTTGAACGCCTCCCGAATCCGTAATTATAAAATCAGCATTTCCCTCTAATTTAAGCATATCAAAATAAGAGACGGGATTAATTATTTTCACTTTTTTTGTATCTAATCTTTCTAACATCTCATAATCTATCCTTTTTTTAGTTCTTGGATGAATAGGGAAAATAATGTATTTCCTTTTTGAAATCTTATATAGTAGATTTAAAATCTTGCTTAATTTATTAACATTATCAGTATTTTCTGCTCTATGGATAGTAACTAAAATATAATTTTTCTTCTCCCGACCAAATATTTTATCTATTATTTTCGATTTTGATAAAGCTATTCCCTTAAGCAACAGAAATGCGTCATACATAACATCTCCGATATTATATACATCACAATTACTACCCTTTAGCAGAAATCCCTCTTTTCTTAAATTTTTTAATGCATTCTTAGTTGGGCAAAACAAGATATCGGATATTCCATCAGTTATAATCCTATTTAATTCTTCCTGCATACTCCTATTAAAACTTCTTAGCCCGGCTTCTATATGAGCAAGTTTAAAATTTAATTTTTTAGCAGCAAGTGCTCCTGCCAATGTTGAATTTGTATCTCCATATACCAAAATAATATCAGGGCACTCTTTAAGCAAAACTTCCTCAAGTTTTAGTATCATATTACCCACTTGTGCCAATTGTGTATCTTCTACAATATCTAAATTATAATCAGGTTCATTGATTTTTAATTCGCTAATAAAAATATTAGACATCGATTCACTAAAATGCTGGCCTGTGTTTATAATTACATGATTTATCCTATTAGCGTCTTTGTTAAAATTTTTTATTGCTTTACAAATAGGATAGAGCTTAATGAATTGAGGTCTTGTACCTATAATTGATAATATTTTCATCACAATAATTAAATAAAATAATTAAAATTAGCTCTGTTAGATTACTTTTTAAAATTATATTTCCACGTTCTCACAGTTTCAACTAACGAATTATTGTAAATATTATATTTTAAAAGATAATTTATTATACTGATGTAAACTGTATCCCAGCCCGGGTACAGCCCTTTAGATTTAGACATAGAAGTATTATGCCAAAGTAAATTAAAGATTCCATTATATTTTCTCACCTCTTTAATCAAACTAACAACTATTTTAAATCCATCGCCTGGTTTCAAACATTGATAATCAAATAAACTTCCATCCATTACAATTAATGGTATCTCCCATATATTTAGAATTCTATTATCAATTAAATTAAAAGGCTTAAATGGAAAACAAACTCCACACTTAAATCCAACATTATCAGCAAAAACTAGGCTTGAATCATATATAAACCCGGCTTTTTCTTGTATATCCCAAGTTTTAGGAATTGAAAATCTTAAACAATGTTGCCTTATCCCAAAAATTTCATCTTCCGATAACTTTTCAAGATATTTTTTTTCCGATTTTATAATATCCAAGTTTTCAAAGGAATTAAAACTCCCATGTAGTGCAATTTCATTCCCATATTTTTTAATACTACTAATAATCTTTTTTAAAATAGTATTATTTTTATAATAATCATCATCGTACTCAGTATTACCCCCACCCTTTAAAAAAAAAGTTGATATCAATCCATATCTTTTATCTAACTTAATAAGACTTTCAATTCTACCGCAATCTAAGCCTACTATAGATCTAATATATTCACTAAATATTGATAAAGCTCTCTTATTATCTTTTTCTAAAAAAAAATGCGTAATCCTTTTTAATGGCGGTATAAACGAATAATTTTTTAATAAATCAATATCATGAGTGAGACAGAAAGAAAATTCTTTACCATTCCAAATTTTTTTCTTCCTTATCTTAAAGTTCAATTTGTTAATCCATTTCCATAGCAGATTTATATATATATTTACAATCGGCTTATTTAAAAATCCCTCTTTAAAGGCCATACTATCTCTTGAAGGAAACCTTCCAAATTCATCCCTTTCGCTCATTAGATATTCCTCATACCCGGTTAACATAAAAAAAGAACCAGCGATAATGTCTATATCCGTTTCTATTAATTTTTCATCATCATTGAATTCAACTCTAATATGGTCTGCAATTTTCTTACAGCCTTCATATAATATTGGTATGCCATTAAATTTTTCTAAAGGGGTAAATGGTAAGGAACTTGGTTTTAAATAGTCTTTCTTGAAAAGATAAGATTCATAAATATGAATTTTATTAGAACATTTTTTTTCTGGTTTATTATTTCCATAAGAAATTAGCAAGTTCCAATTTGAAATCTCTAAAAGTTCCAATTCCTTATAAAGAACAACTTTATATTCTGTGTCAAAAAATAATAGAAAATAATCAAGTATATATCTAATTTGGATTATAAAATCAATATTTTGTATCGCAATATAAATCATAACTTAAATCTTCTTAAATTTTTTATTCTTTTAAAAGCTTTGCCTATTAAAGATTTGAATTTTATAAAAATATATGCTAATAAAACTCTTGTATCTTTTTCACATGTTTCTATAAAAATTCTTTTACTATACTTTCTATACTCCTTTAATAAATAAAATAGAGATATTCTATCCTTTTTCCCATATAGAAAAAGGTTATTAATTATATCATCAACTACTCTAATCCATATAACCTTGCCTTTGGATCTGATGATGCTGCGAGGTTTGACATTATAAACTAAATCATTATAAGCAATAAAAGGAAGGTTTACTCCTGCATAAGGTGTAATTCCTATCCAAGACCATGTCCTGGGATTAACCTCTATTAATTTATATTCCCCAGTAATAATATCTTTCTTATACTCAATCTCAGCAATTCCTGTATAATTCAGTTCTTTAATCAGAATTATAGACAAGTCAACTAATTCCTTTATATACAAACTTTCTCCAACAATACAATCACCGAACTCATAAGGGTAACCCCTAATTTTTTTCCCACAGAATAACCCAACAACATTACTATTACAATCAGCGTATATACCTACTGCATACATTCTAGAAGAATCTCCAATTACTTTTTCTTGCAATATATATTCATTCTCATTAAGATTTTCTAAAATGGCATCTATATTCTTTTTATTAGTAATGGTAATTAACCTGTTCTTATCATACTCTTCGGATTTCTGTTTATTAATTAAACTATCTGAAGACATCTCTCTTGCGAGAGGTTTAATAATCAAAGGAAAATCTTTATCTTCTAAAGAGTTCATGTCTTTAAAAGCGTATACATTAGGAATATTAAAATTCTTCTTTTTACACCAACTATAAAATTTTTTTTTATTTATTATTATATCTATTACCTTGTATGAAGGATTATATGTCAGAAAATATTTTTTTATATCTTTCTTATATTTAGATATAGGAATACTCCAAATATCATTTGTTGGAAATAAAACCGGCTTCTTTTTAAAATTTTTACCAAGTACTATTAAATTCTTTATAAATTCACTCTCTTGTATTTTTGGATTAGGTACTTTATAGAATGAAGCAAATCTTGTATACCTTCCAAGAGAGTTATTTGAACAATCTAGTGCTATAACCGGGATACCTTCTTTAGATAAACTCCTTATTACACCCAAACCATTGAAGTTAACATTAAAAACCAAGGCAGTATTGATATCACTATTAAAATATTCTTCTAATCTTCTATACAGCATTTGATTTCAATATTAAAAAAATAGTTTTTATCTTATCTTTATTTATAAAAATCAATGGACTTATCTTACATAACTCAAAAAATAATTTATTAATTAATCCATTTCTTAATATAAATTCCAATATCAAGTAAATTTTCCTTAAGTACTTTTTCTTTAAAGCATAATTTATTAACTTCTTAAAATATCCATAACCAATATTAGCTTTCTTTATATTTAAAATATTCATCCCAATAATTTTCGAACGATCATTCCACCAACCGATATTCCTATAGCAGCATTTAATACCACTAATATAACTTGAGTTTGTCTCATAAGTTTTTCTTGATATAAAATCACGAATTACTATAATTCCATTAATATTTAATATAGATTTACATTTTTTCAGAAAATCAATTACCTGATGATCATTCATCAAATAAAATAAACCGCTAATTAAAATTAAATCAAACTTGTCCTTATTATTTGCTAAGAAACTATAAAAATCTTTATTAATACAAAAAGTATTTCTATATTCTCTTAGATTATTTTTTAATTGTTTATGTAATTTTTCAGAAGGCTCTAAAGACACCACATAATTAAAAAACTTAGATAAAAATATTGTGAAACGCCCAAGCCCTGATCCGATATCCAATGCAAATTTATTATCACTCTTGTATTTAATTAAAAAATACTTTAAAAAATATTTCTCAGTCTCATTTTTGGAAAAAGATATTATAGTATCTTCATTACAGGTTGAACTATAAATATTACTTAATCCCTTTTCGTCCCAAAATTTTATAACTTTATTATTTATACTCATCTTTTTAAAGGAGGATATTTTATAGGTTTCAAAAGAAAAACTTTTCTTATGAAGTTTACAAAAAGATATTTTATATATACCTTATAACTACATCTATTATAAAATTTTTTTGCTAAATTCTCTTTGAAATCTTTTTCTTCCCTATTTATTTTTAGTATCGCTAAATCAATAACCTCCGGTGTTATCTTCCGTCTTTCATATAAAATCTCATACCTATATTTATTTTCAATTTTAATTTGTTTTTGAGCAATTATTAGACCATCATCGAAAATATTGGTCATTATGTGTGCACTTACACCTGAATATTTTTCATAATTTATAATAGGAGCATAAGTAATATTCCCACTTTTATAATTCGGTAAAAAAGAATCATGTATATTAATTGGGATTATATTCTTATTAGTAATAAAACTATCCTGTACTTTCCATTGCCAGCCACAAGATAATAATATTACCTTTTCATCAATATCTTTAAATATATCATTATCAAATTTATAGTTTTCATCACTGTAAAAAACAGGAATAACAAAATTATCGGCTATTTTTTTCAAGGATTTTCCTTTCCAATCATTTTCTCTTATAAAAATTCTTTTTAAAAGTGGCATATATCTAATACTAAATCTCTTATTCCTTATACTCATTAAGAAAAATTCTAAAATATTTAGTATTAATAATATAACTCTTCCCATAAAACTTTTTTTATTTCTTCTAGAATTAGGATTTGTAAGAATTTTTGTTACAGGATAATTGGCACTAATTAAATATTCTAATGCTGACACAGATTTCCATGACTTTTCAGTTCCTAAGAATATTATCTCATACATTAAAATTTACTATTATTTACATTAATTAATTATTAAATATCCATAATTAATAAAAGCCATTTAGGTTCTACTTTAAATAATTTATACAAAATCTTTTCTAAAAATGAGATTAGATAATAATTTTTAAGAGAAAAAATAACTTTATTAATTATATTATACCTAAAACCTATAAATCTTTTTTTAAACTTAATTCCTATTTCTTTTTCAATCTCATTTATATTATCCAAATTATAAGAATGAAGATGCCCGCTTCGCGGTGTTTCCTCTCCGCAATGTATACAAACTTCTTTTAATATTTCTTCATTAAAGGGTAATGTAATTATAACCCTTACCCTCGCTACTCTCTTTAATTCCTTTATGGCTCTAACATCGTCATAAACATGTTCGATTACTTCCATGCAAACAACTGTATCAATACTTTTATCTCTAAATTTATGCAATTTACCATCCTTAAAGTCTATAACTACTGTATTGTTTCCAATTTTTTGATTTGCTAATTCTACTCTTTTACTATTTATGTCAGTTCCATAGACTTTATATTTGACTATAGACATTTTTAAAAAGTCGCCATAGTAAGTCCCCACATCCAGGACAGATTTACCTAGTAAATATTTATATATAACTTTATACCTGTATCTATCAATATCTCTAATTACTCCTCTGGGGTAACCCAAATTTTTAAAATACTTTTCAGGATGCATAAGATTACCTAAATTTAAAGAAATTTTTAATAATTTTTAAATCTTCTAATTTTAAAGCCCTAGTTAAAATCATTATACCAGTATAAATAATTAAGCTTAAAAATATTATTAGAACTACGTAAAAGATATTATCTGGCCTTAAAAAAAATATCCCTACAGACATTATTAAAGAAGCCAAAACACTTTTAATAAAAAAAATAATATTAAGATTCACCTTGAACCACCTTCTTGTAACTATTATAGTAACCAACATAAGTAAGAAGTAAGATACTAAAGTTGCTAATGCTGCTCCCATAATTCCCAAAATGGGAATTAAAAAGTAATTAAGAACTATATTTAATATTGCTATAACAGAAAAATAAATTAAGGAAATATATGTTTTTTTCTTTAAATTAATAATAAATACTATAATCTGATAGATACCAATGAAAAAATATCCAAATACTATAAGAAAAACTAGCACCTGCGAGGTTAAAAAATCCGGAGTAGCTAATATTTTAAGTATATATTGTGATAAAATGCTTAATATGAAAACAAATGGTATTGATAGTAACACATAATACTTCAAAGAATATTCCATTTTCTGCTTAACTTCATCAAATTTTCCTAAATTCCACAATTTTATTACTGTTGGGAATAATACAAAAGATATCGGTGATAAGAAGAACATAAGTATATTACTTAAAGAATATGAAGCAGAATATATTCCAGCATTCTTTAGATTCAGCAAATGTACTATCATATACCTATCACTCATATTAATAATCCATAGCATGGCAACCGATGGAATCAGTGGTAGCGAATATTTTATAAAAGACTTTACTTCCTCCAGTTTTAAACTTAGACTAAATCCAATTTCTTTCCATATAAGGAAAAATAAAACAAAACTCAATAACATATTAGTGGAGATTAATATATATAATAATATATCTATACTTCTACTATAAAAAATAAATATTATTAGAACTAAAAAAATCAATAATAAACTATTAATAATTTCTATAAGTGAATAAAAAAATATTCTTTTAAATGTCCTAAAATAATTCAACAGATATGTATACAATGTTTCAAAAAATAATACTATTAAAAATAAAATTGCATATTTTTTAAAAATTTCTGATCCAAACATAACCAGAGCTACTTTTTCTTTGAAAATGAAAAAAATACTTATGATAAATAACAAGAAAAAAACTATTACCATAAAAAAAGTAAAAAAAGAATTACTAATCTTTTTTAAATTTTTTTCCCCTGGTAGAAACCTGATACAAGCCGCTTCAAGTCTTAACATTAAAATTGGTATCATTAAAGGCAAAGTTACCATTATCTGTGAGTAAATACTATATGATTGTGTTCCCAGCATCTTTGCTATAATAGGTAAAAAAATAAGCCCGCGAAGTTTAAGCAATATTTGCGTTATAAATCTTACAACCACACTTTTAGAGAAGCTTGCATCCTCTTTGTAAATTAAATTAGTTACAAATCTTTTCATATTTTCAGAAGGAGAATATTTATATAAATGAATTGCTATATTTTTTATTCAAGGAAGATAATTTTTATGAATGTCCCATTGCCTCATAAAAATTTCTTTAAAATATCAATAACAAGTTTATTTTTTTTCTCATTTATATATGGATAAAACGGCAAACTGAATATACCTTCAGAACATTTCTCACTAACTGGAAAATCCCCTAGACTATAACCTAAATAATTGAAAGTTTTTTGCAGGTGTAGAGGCTTTTGATAATAAATAGCTGTAGGTACATTATTATTTTTAAGTAATCTTAAATAATAGTCTCTATTGTTTTTTTTAGGTCTTATAGAATATTGGGACCAGGCACTCTTATAACTTTTAGGAACTTCCTGTAGATAAAACTTGTCTTTTAAAGCATCGCTATACCTTTTGGCCACTTTCTGCCTTAAATCAATTTCGTAGGAGAAGATATCAAACTTTGCTAAAAGCACAGCGGCCTGAATCGTATCTAATCTTCCATTCAAACCGACTGTTACATTATCATACTTATGCTCCCCTTTGCCGTGAATCCTAATTGATCTCAATCTTTTCGCAATTCTTACATCATCAGTAAATATCATTCCACCGTCCCCATAACATCCAAGAGGTTTTGTAGGGAAAAAAGAAGTACAGCCAATATTAGATAGTGAACAGGCTTTCTTACCCTTATATCCAGCCCCAAGTGACTGAGCTGCATCTTCTATAACAAAAAGATTATGTTTTTCTGCAATTTGATTTATCCTGTCATAATCAGCTGGAAGACCAAAAATATCAACTGGTATTATACCTTTTATCTTGGCTGGCTTAATAAACTCATTTGTTGCGGAGTCAATAGGATCCTTTAAAAAATCTTCTATCCTGTCAGAGTCAATGTTATAAGTTTTTTCATCTATATCTATAAAAATAGGTTTCGCTCCCAGTAGTGCTATTACCTCAGCTGTTGCAATAAAAGTAAAAGGAGTAGTAATAATATAATCACCATATTCTACATCATAACTCATAAGTGCCATCAGGAGCGCGTCAGTACCACTAGAGACTCCTATAGCATATTTTACTCCAACAAAGTCAGCAAGCTTTTCCTCAAGCTCTTCTACCTCTGGACCCATTATATATTTTCCATGACCAAGAACCTTTTTTATATTTCTCTCTATTTTATCTCTTATCAATCTCTGCTGTGTATTTAAATCAATAAACTGCATATCAAGTTTCTATCTTTCTATTAACTTATCATTAGTCAGTTTATATTTTTTCCCACAGACACATTTCAAATTCACTTTATCTTTAAATTCAAGCTTATCCCCACATTTGCAAACCCAACCAATCTGTTTTGCTGGATTCCCAGTCACAAGTGCATATGGCTTTACATTTTTTGTTACTACTGCTCCTGCACCAATAAAACTATATTCTCCTATTCTATTTCCACAGATAATAGTCGCATTTGCTCCAATCGTAGCACCCTTTCTTACCAAGGTTTTTTTAAATTCATGTTTTCTACTTATAAAAGCCCTGGGATTTATAACATTAGTAAATACACACGAGGGTCCACAAAAAACTTCGTCTTCCAATATTACTTCATCATAAATAGAAACATTATTCTGGATTTTGACATTGTTCCCAATAATCGCTTTTGATCCTATACTTACATTTTGCCCTATAGAACAATTCTCTCCAACCACTGCACCAGACATTATGTGGGAAAAATGCCAAATTTTTGTTCCCTTGCCTATTTTTGCATTTTTGTCAACATATGAACTTTTATGAACAAAATAATCATCATTATTTTTAGGTCTCTTTAAAAAAGTTTTCATATAGACAATCCTCTTTTCATCAAGGGATTTTTGGGATAATTCTAATACTTTTAATACACTTAATGCTTCTTTTCCATCAGTCAAAGGACTGGTCCTATTCAATAAACAATCAACAAAATGCTCACACTCATTTTTCAATGGTTCAGATTCTTTGACTATTACTTTCTTTGCATCTTTTTTATAAGGAATTGGAAAGCCGTTTTCCCAGTTTAATTCATGAGGATAAATTAGAAGCTTCTCACTCCAGGGTTTAGTATCATCAAAAACTGCCATTCTCTTTCCCCCTACCACAACAAGCTCCTGTTTCTTATATGGATGAAGCCAGGAAACAAAAATATGTGATTTTATATCATTTGGAAAATCTATATACGTAATTGTAACATCAGCTATTCTCTTATTTAAATAATATCCTCCAGTAGTAAAAACACTATCTGGCTCTGTATTCACAAGCGAAATTATCATTGAAATATCATGAGGTGCAAAACTCCAGAGTATATTTTCCTCCCTTCTTATCTTACCTAAATTTAATCTATTAGAATATAAATATTGAATTCTCCCTAATTCACCAGCATTTACAAGTTCTTTGAGTTTAATAAAAGCAGGATGATACTGCATAAGATGTCCAACCATTATTATCTTATTTCTTTCTTCAGCTAATTTCATAAGCTCATTAGCTTCAATATGGTTTAAAGCCAATGGTTTTTCAACAAAGACATCCTTGCCAGATAAAATCGTCTCCTTTGCATAAGAATAATGCATTTCTGCCGGAAGCGATATGACTACAGCATTAATTTCCTTATCATTTAAAATTCCTGAGAATTTTGAATTTATCTTTATGTGAGGATATTTTTTTTTAATATCACTTAGTAAATTATTATTACAATCACAGACTGATGATAAGCACCCTAATTCATTAAAAACTCTTACAAGATTCCTGCCCCAATAGCCACTACCAACAACTGCTATATTAAAATCACCTTTTCTTATCTTCATTCCCTTGGCTTTTTCATAACGTTTTTACTAATAGAATCTAAGCCTTATAAACTTTATCTCTTTTTGCGCTGGTCAAATTTTATTTTTTAACCTTTTCATTTTTTGAATTTAATAAAAAATTAACTCCAGATGTTACTATAACTCCAGCTACTACACTTAGGACTAAAACAATTGCTAAACTCCTTTTTCTATTACTTTCAGCATTAATTACAGGATCTTCTGATACTAACTCAATCCTATTTCTAATAATATCTTCATCTTTTATAAGGTTATCATATAAATTATTTAATTCTGTTATCCTTCTTTCATTGTTTAATATCTCAATTTCATAATACTTTATTTTTTCAATAAGGATTGATATATCATCTTGAATTTTATTATGAGGAACTACTATGTTGTAAAATCTACCATCCTTTACTTTTTCCTCTATAGAATCCATTAAATTAATATTATAATCTATAATGTATTCATCTAATTCAGAATATAATCCATTTGCTTCTTCCTCTATATCAGAAATTGCTTTTTCAAAACCTTCTTTTTCCTTCTCAAGTTCTCCCAAATCCACTTCCATTTCATATAAGATATCATCATAATCGACCTTAATTTTATTACTAATATATTTATTGAATGCATTAATCAGAGTTAAACCAATACTATCAGCTAAAATAAGATCTGGATTTGATACACTCAGATCAAATATAGGAGTATCTTCATTTAAAGAAATCTTCACTACACCCGAGTTTAAAAGATTGCTATAATTTATATTTTCTGCTGGGAGTAATTTATCTATAGATTCAAAAAAACTAACAGAATTAAATAAAATATGAACTTCTTCTAATGTAATAGAATTTAACTTTTCTTGGTAAACTGGATATAAATTTGACAAATCTCTATTAGAATATTCTTCTATAAATTCAAACTGATAGGTAGTCTGATAATTTACTGGTTTAATATAAATCAAGGTTAATCCGACTATAAGAACTATAATAAATGCCCCTATGAACCACCATTTTCTTTTAGAGAAGATTTTAAAAATTTCTCTTAAATTAATCTCATCCTCATTAGTAAGATTTTTATTGCCTTTAGTCTTTTTATCCATTAAGTATACTCCTTAAGCCAAGTATATGTATTAAAAATTGGAGTTCTGAAACTATAACTGTATTTTAAAGATATTAAAAAGATTTTCAAGGTTTTGGGCATTTACTATAAGCAGCGGAAATAATATTTTTCTATAAAATGATTTAAATTAATATACAGGAAAGGGATATAAAGTATTTAAGCAATTAAAATCAGGTTATATTAAAATCCGTAAATCTGATTGGCAAATAGTATTATCTTATCGGTATAAGTGGCTCCAGGCGCCCACCTGCCGTTTAAGAATCCTAGAGACGTATCACCAGTATATCTATAATGGCTGCTTCCAAAATGCCTTGGATCATAAGTCAGACTGCAGTAAATATTTACATGATCGGGATAATAGTACCATGCCAGGTGTGCGTAATGTGCTATGATACCAAGCTCTTCGGTAGCAAAACTGTTTCCCGGTACTCCTCCGCCGGTTGCACCCATACCCACAAAGTTATTCTGATCGGGACCTACATCTCCCGTAAACTCCAAGAATCCAGTCTCATGACACATCATAGCCCACGCAATATCGGCTCTCATATTGAAGAGTTTTCCGTACTGGATATAGATCGGAGCTATTCTCCTTGCCCATTCCACTTTTGTGGAACCCCTGTCCTCAAATATTTTAACCAGCTGGTCAACCGTGACTTCCGTATATCCTATGAAACTTGTACTGTTGGTAATAGGTGATGTATTTACAGGGTATGATTCCTCTTCTTCCTCTTCAGTCACGGTCACGGTAGTCGTAACTTCAGCTGACAGTGCTC
>CAZSXW010000003.1:0-98766 GCA_964610385.1 uncultured Actinomycetota bacterium | reverse complement strand
GCCGACCTCTGCAGTCTTGTCATCTCCTGCCTCTGCCGTTACAGTTTCTTCGGGCGGTATATCGGTCTGGTCTATCCCCTGTATTATTTCATTAGCATATAATATTATCTTATCGGTATAGGTGGCTCCAGGCGCCCACCTGCCGTTTAGGAATCCTAGAGATGTATCGCCTGTATATCTTATATGTGAATCACCAAAATGTCTTGGATCATATTGTTTGCTGCAGTACTGGTGTATATGATCGGGATAATAGTACCATGCCAGGTGTGCGTAATGTGCAATTATACCCAGCTCTTCGGTAGCAAAGCTGTCACCAGGTACTCCTCCGCCTGTGGCACCCAGTCCGACAAAGTTATTCTGCTCGGGACCCACATCTCCTGTAAACTCCAAGAATCCGGTCTCATGGCACATCTGTGCCCAGGCAATATCGGCTCTCAGATTAAAGAGCTCTCCGTACTGGATATAGATCGGAGCTATTCTTCTTGCCCATTCTACTTTTGTGGAACCCCTGTCCTCAAATATCCTTACAAGGTCATCTACGGTAATATCAATATATCCGACAAAGCTTGTGCTGTTAGAAACCGGTTCAAATTGACCGGGTTCTTCCTCCTCTTCTTCTTCCTCTTCTTCTTCTTCAGTCACGGTAACGGTAGTCGTAACTTCTGCAGACAGTGCTCCATCATCATCTTCTACGGTAAGACTTGCCGTATATTCTCCTGCTTCAGTATATGCATAAACGGGATTTACTTCGCTTCCGGTAGATTCATCACCGAAATCCCACGTGTACTGTGCTATCTCGCCGTCTGAATCGGATGAACCGGAACCGTCAAAGGTAATATCCTGGTCTACCAGTGCAGTATAAGGTCCGCCTGGATCTGCCGTAGGATTAATATTTATATCACTATCCGATCCACCATCTTTTACAGCATTGACTTTGACGTTGGCTGTACTGTAATTATTGTCTGAGTCATAAGCATAAGCATATATAATATTTTCACCTTCATCAAGCAGGTCTATATCTATAGTGTATTCCCATCCGCCACTTATAATACTGGTAGCTCCCAATACGTTATCTGTGAAACTGGTGGTGCTGCCCAATAAATTACCTTCGTTCCTATCCGAACCTTTATAAAATTCAACTTTGGCCAGCTGTATTGGAGGACTGTTCTTTAAATCCGCTGCCCATCCTTCTATGCTAAAGTTATCATAAGCAATGAAATCATTTTCGGGTTCCTCGATTTCTACTGTAAAGCCGGATGAATTACTACCGCTGCTGTCACTGTAATAACCGGAGCTCTTATCTATCCCTTTTGAGAAAGTCACAATTGCATTATAAAGGCCAACTGCACATTTTTCCCTGAAATCGGCGGTTTTGAGCAATTCGGATTCAGTCGGGTTTGAAACAAAAGCACATTCGACAAGTGCCGCAGGCATATTGGTATATTTTATAACTCTAAAATTGGCAGTCTTTACTCCACGATTTGCCCTTCCAATCTGACTTACCAGGTTACTCTGTAACAGACTTGCAAACTGGCTGGAACCACTTACTCCGTTTGAACACCAGAAAGTCTCTGTTCCATGGGCATACTCTGACAGGGCCGCATTATTATGAATAGATAAAAATATATCGGCGCCGGAACTGTTTGCCATATTTACTCTATCATCAAGACTATAATACCTATCATCGGTCCTGGTCATTATCACTATAAAACCGCTTGCATCCAATTTTGATTTTAATCTCAAAGCAATATCAAGATTTGCATCTTTTTCCTGGAGACCAAATCTTACTGCTCCGGGGTCACTGCCGCCGTGGCCGGCATCGATATATACTATTATATTGTTGCTCTGAGCATACACTTTTCCGGCAGCAGGAAGACAAATAATAGCCAGACTTATAGTTACTACAGCTAAAAAAATGACAGATAATTTTAATATTTTTAACGCCCTGTTCATAGAACCTTACCCTTTAACTCTTTATTAAATCATTTCTCCTAAAAAGAAGCGCGCTGACATCAAGCTCACCCAGTGTATTTAATTTCTCTCCATCTATAAAAAAAGACACCGAATTTACTTCCTCAAACTCTGTTAACGTGTTTACAATTGAATAAATAAGTAAATTATCCTCGGTATCACTGGTAATCCTATCCTCCACGAATTCTTTCGAAAGATCGACCTTTGCAAGACCGTCCTCAACGACAATAGAATTTATCTTCGTAGTGTCCGGCACCAATCGGTAGAGACTGCTGTCAACAGGAAGCTTCATTAGTTCATATAAGGTATCTACATATTTATTCTCCGATGATACAGTCCTGGCTTCGCCTACCAGAAATTCTCCCATAGCATCCAGGTAATATACGTTTATGGTGATATCACCGTCTTTGGCTTCCTCTGTATCTTCTTTGGATTCTTCACCGGTATCTGCATTCTCATCAGTATCAGCATCCTCTTTTTGATCTGTTCCCTGTGGTTCTTCTTCTATCTGATCATTGGATGTATCGTTAGCTGATACTACGGTTGAATCACTGTTTGTACTACAGGAAAAAGTTAAAAAGAGCATTATTATAAGGGAGAATAAAACAGACACTAATACTGTTTTTCTGATAAAAAAAACATCATTCTTTCTATGAAAGTCTTTCCTCATCATTACTGCGTATAAATTATCTTTTTACAATTAATTTACTACATTTATTTCTACATTTTTATTAAGAATATTGTGTAAAGAATAATTGCATAAATACTAAATAATGTCAAGACAATTATCTTTTACCGCACTATGGTCGCACTAAGGACCACACTGGCCTGTGAGTACCTCCAGCCGTCAGCCTGACCATCACCATCGGTATAAGGCCCACTAAAACGAACTCTGATCTGAAACCTTGACTTTCCTTCATTTATGGCTCCCTGCAACTCCTCTTTCAGTTTGGAGACATTACAGGTAATATTTGGAGAATTATAACTTTCCACAAAGATACCAACCGATTTGAAATCATCTTGCGTAATGGGTTCCGCCCCCCACTCCAGTACATTTATATTTAATCTTTTAAGAAATTCCAGGGGATCTCCTAATATAGAAGCACCGCTTAATGTAAGAGAAGCCGATTCGACTATGCTTCCACCCAGGTCCGATATGTCAAAACTGATAAATCCGCCGCAGGGTTTATTATCATCTGAATCACCCGTATAGATATCCGCACCTATATAAGTACCTCCTTCATATTCAATATAGCCGCCCTCTCCTGTCTTCTTGGGTATGGTTATATTTTCAGGATTATGCTCCACAGTCACCTCTCCCACATACACCGCTACTGAACTCTCTGAAGTATTTCCATGTCCATCATTTACTGCAACTGAAATCAGGTAATCATCGGGAGCATCAGGCGTGTTCCAATCGACCGGATTTACAGTACTGTCGGCAATGGACCCTCCTGTCACACTCCAGCTAAAAGAAAGCACGTCATTATCCGCATCTGAGACATCGACAAAAGCCTGGTATTGCTTTCCTACATATAAAACATCTTCTGACAGTGAAATTCCCTTTATCAGCGGCTTTCTGTTGCACTGCCAGCTTAGATCCATTGAATCCGTGGCAGTACCTTCAGAATTTGTGGCAGTGGCAGTAAGGGTAAATGTCTCACCGGGATCATTTAAATTGATCTGGGTAATTTTGTCCTCTAAAGAACCCAGGCTGTCATCTCTGTTCCACTTTATTTCAGGGGCAGGATCTCCGGTTACAACAGCTCTTATTCTCCAGTAACACACGCCGCTCTCAAGAGTAGCATTTTGATATATCTCAAGCTTAATGGTCGGCGCTGTTTTTTCCTCCCCTTCCTCCTCTTCCTCAGGTTCTTCTTCTGATTCCTCCGTTAATTCTTCCATATCATTCTGTGTGCTATCATCTTCGACTGCTGTCTCTACAGGTTCTTCAGGAATATTCGAGTCTTCGACAGCACTGCCGCCTGAAAACCAGTTAGAAAGAAAATCTATCTTTGAATCTATAAAGTTAAAGATGATCTCATAATATAAAACACATAGTACAATAACTGCTATTCCTGCAATAGAACTTAATGCTATTGCTATGATTTTATTTCTATTGAATTTAACCTTACCTTTTTCCTCAGGCTTTTTGGCATGTTTCATCTCATATCTCATAACATCAGGCTCTCTGTCATATTATTAAATAAAGGCAGTATAAAAGTTTACAATCACAGCAATCTTTAAGAAATCAAACTCCCGGCGTCTATATTTGAAATGAAATATCATATAAGTACAGGATAAATTTATAAAGCAGTCTCTAACTTCCCTTCTTTAACGGCCTCCACCATTTTTCATTATCCTGGTACCATTTAACCGTCTTTTCCAGCGCCTGTTCAAGATTATACTGAGTCACCCAGCCCAGCTCCTTTTTTAATTTTGAACAGTCCAGGGAATACCTCCTGTCATGGCCAAGCCTGTCCGGTACCGGCTTTATCATATCTTCGGTTTTACCCAGAAGCTCCAGTATCTTCCAGGTAATCCATATGTTCGGCTGCTCATTTCCGGCAGCGATATTGTATATCTCACCGACCTCCCCATTGTGAAGAATCAAATCTAGTGCAGTACAGTTATCATTCACATATATCCAATCCCTCACATTCATGCCATCTCCGTATAGAGGCACTTTTTTACCGTCTATTAAATTAGTTATAAATAATGGGATTAATTTTTCAGGGTACTGATATGGACCAAAATTGTTCGAGGTCCTGGTTATGATTATGGGGATACCGTATGTTTTATAGAAAGACCTCACAATCATCTCTGCTCCCGCTTTGGAAGCAGAATAAGGGCTGTTGGGCTTCAGTATATCGCTTTCTTTTGAAGAGCCGAATTCCACGGAACCATAGACTTCATCCGTGCTTATCTGGAGAAAGATACCGCCTTCATATTCCCTCACCGCTTCAAGTAAAACATAGGTACCATAAACATCAGTCTGAATAAATATTCCGGGATCTTCTATTGACCTGTCAACATGAGACTCGGCAGCAAAATTCACCACTGCATCTATAATATTGGATTTAAAAATGTCATCTACAAGATCCCTGTCGGCTATATCGCCCTTTATAAATTCATAATTGGGATTACCTTCCATATCCCTTAAATTTTCCAGGTTTCCAGCATAAGTCAGCTTATCAAGATTTATTATCCTGTATCCAGTGTAGTTCTCCGCAATATGATGTATAAAGTTGCTTCCGATGAATCCTGCACCACCGGTAACAAGCAGGGTTTTAAACTTCCTGTCCGCCAATCTTTTCTCCTATCCGTCTTTTCTTTCCCAGCTGTAAGGTATATTGGGGCTATGTGGATCTTCTCTGAACTCATCGGGCTCATCATAGTTATAAACCTCAGTGGGCAAGTTGATACATATAGCTTCATCATCGCTTATGCATTTGAAGCCGTGGAATACATATTGAGGTATCTGAAGAAGCATCGGATTATGCTCTCCCATGAAAAATTCATTAACCTCTTTGTAGGTCGGCGAGCCCTTGCGGCTGTCATATAAGACTACTTTCATCATACCCTTGATCACCACAAAACTGTCTATCTGTTTCTTATGGTAATGCCACCCTTTGACTACGCCCGGATATGCAGTCGTCATATAGGCCTGGCCAAATTTTACAAAAAGATCATCATCGGAACGCAGCATCTCCATCAATCTGCCTCTTTCATCGGGTATGACCTTCAATTTTTTTATTTTAACCCCGTCTATCAAAACAAGCCTCCTAATCCATTTTAATAATTAATATCCAATACCGGTATAATTGAAACCCATCTCCTTGAGTTTTTGCCTGTCCAATATATTTCTGCCGTCAATGATATTAAGGCTGGCCATTGATTTTTTTATCCTTTTAAAATCTAAATCGCTAAATTCGCTCCACTCCGTTACCAGAACCATAAGATCAGCCCCTTCCAATGTCTCATAGGCACTTTTTGTCATTACAGCACCCTCGTCCATATCCTTTGGGTATTCCTTTACTACAGGGTCATAAACTCTTACCTCCGCACCGAGTTCCAGAAATTTGTTTATTATGGTAATAGAAGGTGCCTCCCGTGTGTCATTCGTATTTGGCTTAAAAGACAGCCCCAGGACACCGATTATTTTATCGTCAATAATACCAAGTATGTCCATGGCTTTTTGTATTACCTTAAATCTCTGATGGTTGTTTACCTGTATCACCGAATTTAAAATATTCGCAGTCGACCCATATTCCTCTGCGGTATGACTTAATGCCCTGACATCCTTCGGAAAGCATGAACCTCCCCAACCGATCCCAGCTTTCATAAAACCGGTTCCTATTCTGCTGTCCAGACCCATGCCGTAGGTGACATCAAGAATATTGGCACCTACTCTCTCACATATATTGGCTATCTCGTTAATAAATGAGATCTTGGCAGCAAGAAATGCATTGGAAGAATATTTAATAAGTTCCGAACTGGTCGAATCGGTGATTAGAACCGGTACTCTTTCTTTCCTGTGAGTATTATTTACAGCATAATCAAAATCCTGATTTATTATGGGCTTATAAAGCTCCTTCATTATTTCTATTGCCTTTTTACTCTTAGACCCTATTACAAGCCTTTCCGGAAAGAAGGCGTCCTTCACAGCTTCGCCTTCTTTTAGGAATTCAGGATTGGATACTATATCAAAATCATGGTTACTGCCGCTGCCCTGATTTTCACTGATTATCCTCTTGATCCTTTTTGCCGTACCGATTGGAACAGTGCTTTTATTCGAAATGACCTTATATCCATTGATCGACTTACCGATCAATCTTGCCACCTCATCAATAGCAGAAAGATCAGACTTTCCCGATGGCAGAGGGGGAGTGCCCACACATATAAATATAACGTCGCTTTCCCTGATACCATCGCTTACATTGTTTTCAAATATCAGATTGCCCTTTTTAATGTTCTTCTTAACCAGTTCCTCAAGACCTTCTTCATAT
Organism: uncultured Actinomycetota bacterium; assembly: GCA_964610385.1. Taxonomy (GTDB): domain Bacteria; phylum Actinomycetota; class Humimicrobiia; order Humimicrobiales; family Humimicrobiaceae; genus CAZBSE01. The sequence continues at coordinate 91,786 of CAZSXW010000003.1, read as the reverse complement.
ATGGGCACCCGGCCTTTTTTGAGCATCCCTATTTTATTTTCATCCTTATCCACACAAAAAACCGTATTGCCTATCTCGGCCAGGCAGACCCCTGTAACCAGGCCCACATATCCAGTCCCTATAACACAAACCTTCATTTTTTTTCCTTACGCTTAAACTGATGCAGTAAATTTATACCACAATATTGAAGTATAATATCAATAAAGATATTTTCTTACAACATAACCGGACATTCAAAGATCTAATTAGATCGATCAGAGACCAGCTTTTCAAAGGCTCCGACCGTAGCCTTTATGCTGTTATTCCAGGAAAAGGCCTCTTCAACTCTTTTTTTGTTCAATTTCCCCAGCTTCTCCGCTTCTTCTGGATTCTTAACAGCCCATATTATCTTTTCTGCAAGATTTTCAATCCTATCACCGTCAGCATAGATCCCGCCTTCACCCAGGAATCTTCGGTTGTTTTTACCTTCAAAACAAACTACCGGAAGTCCCGCACCCATATAGTTTATGACCTTTCCGCTGGCTTCACCCGCTTTATCCACTTTAGGCTCCACGGCCACATCGCTTACCAGCAGATAATCAGGGAGTTTGAAATAATCCACCATACCGGTAAAATGAACGTTTTTACTTACTCCCAGCTCCTTGACCCTTTGGGATGCCTCCTCCACGGGATAACCGACTATCAGGAAATGGGCATTTTTTACCTTCTTTAAGACCAGAGGGATTGCCGAGACCAGATTCCAGATACCCTTAGCTGACAGAAGTGCTCCGGTAAATATTATGACAGATGCATCTTCAGGTATTCCAAGTTTTTGCCTGAATCCTGCCAGGGGAGTCTTATTAAAAAAATCCGTATGTACACCGTCTATCACTACCCTAACCCTGTCCGGGTTTATCTTAAACCTATTCTTTATGATATCTCCATTGGAAACCGAGCTGCATATAAAAAAATCCGGCATCCTGCAGATAAACTTTTCCAGGGTATGAAAAAACCACCTTATGGGCTTTCTTCCCTTGATCCAGTCAAAGGTATCAAGCTCCGAAGTAAGACTTCCCTGGACATCAAAGGCCAGGGGGATCTTTCCCCAGGTCAAAAGATATTTTATAAGGCCCCCAACGAATGCGCCTTCATGAAGATGCCCGTATATTATATCCGGTTTCTCCCTGATATAGACAGCCGCTGCTTTAAAGAACAGTATAATATCTATATAGAATTTATGGATGGACGGCCCTGCCTCAAGTTTCTTATACCAGGGAATATTTATTATCCTCCTGATATCGAGACCTTCGAGGTCCCTGCCGTTATGATAGGTGACTATAATATTTTGGTACCCGTATTTTGCCAGTGCCTTCATCTCTCCCAGTATTCTCATATGGCATCCCCTGTCGGCAAAAAAGGGGGTGGGGACTATATTGAGTACTTTTCTTTTCTTTGATTTCTTATTATCTGCCATAATAACTTGTGACTCTTTCCTAGCCCTATTTATAATAATCAGGTATTTTCTTTGAACCAGTCATAGGTTAGCTTCAGTCCTTCTTCTATCGATACTTTCGGTTTCCATCCCAGCTTTTTTTCTGCCAGCGCAAAAGAAAGCCGGCTTCTCCTCTGCTCCCCTTCCTTGGGAGGGCCGTGGATTTCTTTAATGTCCTTTTTACCCGATACTTCCTTCAAGATATTAAACAAACTTATTACATCAGTTTCCCTTCCTGTTCCTACGTTTATAACTCCCGAAAAATCACTTTCTATAGCTCTTACATTTACATCAACCACATCACTTATATAGACATAATCTCTGGTCTGCAGCCCATCCCCATTGATAGTAGGATTTTTACCCTCCAGTACCTTTTTCGAAAATATGGCTACCACCCCTGCCTCCCCGTAAGGGTCCTGCCTGGGTCCATATATATTGCCGTATCTCAATGACACATAACTCAATCCGTAACTATTATTAAAACAATATAAATATTTTTCTGTAGCGAGCTTGGCCACTCCATAAGGCGATATAGGTCTGGTAGGATGATCTTCGTCAGCAGGGTAATATTCCTGTTCCCCGTATACCGTACCTCCGCTGGATGCGAATATTATTTTATCTACTTTATATATATTGCAGTTGTAAATAACATTAAGACTCCCCATTATATTTATATCGGCATCCATCATAGGATTTTCTACAGAGACTCTTACACTCAACTGGGCTGCATTATGTATCACAATATCAGGTTTTTCTTCTTTAAATACTTTCTGTATTTCCTTATCCCTAATATCGATCTTATAGAATTTTGCTTTTTGGGGTATGTTCTCTTCTTTTCCATTGGAAAGGTCATCGATTATGACCACCTGGTAATTCTTTTCCAATAAACCGTCGGCCACATTTGAACCTATAAAACCCGCTCCTCCTGTAATCAGTATCTTCAAGCCGAACTCCTTATTAATATTTTTAGATTTGTATTATATATTTTTTTTCTGCTTATTGAAAATCAAACATAGGATTTCCGGTACCCGACTTACTTGTCACTGCTCTTCCAAATACTCTTCATTTCTGATAGCAGGAATAGACAGGTCTATATTTCCATATACTTTGATCCTTATCCCTTCTATATAAAAAATAACTCCATCTATTTCAGGGATCTCGGTAAGTGTATTCACTATGGAATAAATTATATATTCATCTAAAATCCTGCTGTCCAGGCTTTCATTTAAAAATTCCTGAGACAGATCGATCTCTGCTATATTCTTATTGACCTCTACATCTATAAGCTTGGTCCCACCTGGTATCACCGGAAAATGATATGACTTTTTCGGCCCGTCCAGCAATCCTTCAACAGCATTTCTGACTGCTGTTTCCGGATCACCTGCGATTATAGTCCTTTTTTCAGAAACCAGTTTTTTCTCCTCTTCAAGGCTGGAAAAATAAAAATTCAATTCCAGTTCTCCCGGGTAGCTTTCTTCTCCTTCATCATTATTTTCATTTCTTCTGAAAAAACCGATTATTCTCTGCCATATAGAAAGACTATCGCTGTCATCCTCCGGGATTTCCTCTGGCTCCGTCCCTGTATCAGCCGGGCTGGTTACTATTTCCCCATTCTCTTCATCGCTTAAAATAGGAGAAAATTGGTCTTTCCAGAAACCCGGATTGTCTATTGTGTAAAAGATAAGAAACCCAGCGATCGCTACGAAGATTAAAATAATAGTAAATTTTAAAATGGGATTTGGTCCCTTTTTTTTCATAATCTACCGATTAATAAAATTTAGGTAATAATTTCTTGCTCTTAAAAAAAGATCCGGATTTTCCTTTTGAAGCATCTGAAATATTTTTTCATCAATAAGTCTGGGATTATTGATACTTTTATTAAAAGCTTCTATAAAGAAGTTGATCACATCTCTTTCTTTTTTACTGACCGAATATATCAATTCTTTCAAATCTTCTTTTTTCTTTTCAATCCTTTTTTTATTCTCCTCTATATCCTTGTAATCCTTCTTGTCAAGACATTGTCCGCACCAGTCAAGGCAGCTCTCCTTTGTTTCGTTGAAGACCAGGCTGCCGTTCCGATATTCAATCACCTGCGGATTTACCTTAAATACATTTGTATAACACCTGGGACATTTTACTTTAATTTCGTCAGTAAAAAATTCTATCTCATGCCCACACTTTGGACATGGTACTATATTGGTTTTAAAATCTTTCAGAAAAGCTGTATCCTGTCCGGGACAGCCGCCTTTTATTTTAGCCATGACTACTATTTCCTTTAAACAATCATTTAACTGAATATCATAACCAATTTCATAGACATTTACTTCTATGCAATCAAAAATATTATATAAGACTGCGGCAAGCTTTTAAACCAGCAGGTATTTTCAGGCACATCAAGCCGATTTTAACAAACTACCGGACTTTATAGATCCTGACCAGACTTGCCTCAGGCTGGCAGTAAAATCTAAACTGTGAGTATCTCCCCTCTCCCAATCCTCTTGATACATAAAGGACAAATTTTTTAAAATAAAAAAGTCCTGAAGCAAATTTTGTCTTTATATTGCAGCCCGATATTATTGCCCCTATCAGTGGCAATCTGACCTGGCCTCCATGTGTATGGCCGCTGAATATTATATCCGAACCCCTACCGGCCAGGTTCACTACTGACCCTGAATCAGGAGTATGAAGCATTATTATACGCAGTATTCCATCATTATTCAGCTTATGTATATTGGAACGCTTTAATTTAAACGTATCTCTGTATTCTTTAAGATAATCATGCCTTTCCATGGTTTTTGGTTTCCTTACCGGTCTAATATACGAAAAAGCCTTTTTTATATCAGTCTTTTTTATTATAGGATCATCAAGACCTATAATCTCTATATTACTGACATCACTACTTCCTGTACTTATTTTTCTTCCCTGGTTGAGTAAAACCTCTATACCGATATCTGCCAGTCTTCTTATTATGTTGGAAATGTCATTTTCCTTTTTATATTTCCTTTTCTTCTTGAACATATTTTTTAAAAATTCTAACACCGTTTTATAATAGTGGTCATGTACACCAAAAACAGCATACTTACCATATTTTGCCTTTAAAAAGGATAGCATCTCCACAAGATAATCTACATTTTTATCACTATCCACGAGATCGCCCGTGATCAAAATAAGATCCACATCAAGGCCGCTCAAGCTCCTTACAAATTTAAACAATTTTTTTCCCTTTGAATTCTTCCGGAGATGAAAGTCAGAGAGATGCAGAATAGTCAGTATAGGTCTGGCCTGTTTATCGGTACCGACCCTATCTGTCAATTTATCTTCTATAAATATATCTACATCCGACAGCTTGAAATTAAACGGCTCATACCTGAATGCATATAAGTATAAAACTGCAATCGCCGCTGCAGCCATCGCGCAGATATAAATAATCCATACTATTTCCATTTCTTATCTTCTTACAGGTCCAGTATTGAAAAATTTATAAGATAATATCACAAATCTTATATAATTTAACCCTCATACACCTTCTGAAGAGTATGATTTTCATACAGTTACACGACTGCATACGGATAAAAAAATTTTACTTAGAGATAATAACGAAGGATTGACAAACAAGAGTTAAAATATTAATATTATAAATATGCATAATATTATTAATATTCTGTACTTATGCAGTTTTAAAAATTTTGATAAAATTATTAAAATAATGAGGCGGTATTAATGGAAAAAGAAAGAACATCTATACTTCTGGACAAGGATACAATGTTGAAACTCAAAAGCCTTTCAAAACTCTCCCAAAAATCCGCTTCTTTTCTAATAAGGGAAGCGGTAAAAAATTATGTAACCAAAAATGTCCCTAAAAATGAAATAGGCATAATTGGTATTGGCGATAGTGGAGGTTCGGATATAGCAAATAAGAAGAATAAATATCTTAAAAAATTCGGTAAAGATTAAACAAAAAATCGAAGGATGGAAAGATGCAGGTAATCTTAGAGACGAGCGCGATATACGCCTTGATGGATAAAGGTGATAAAAGTCATAATTTAGTCAAGGATTTTTTTTTAAAGAAAAATGGAATTTATTATATACTTCCTTCTACTGTCATACCAGAATTGTGTTACCTTATTAACACAAGGCTGGGCCCTTATTTTGAAGTAAAACTGCTTGAAGAAATTAACAAAAGTTTCCATCTGGATATCTTAAAAGATGAAGACATTATAAGGATTATAGAAATACTGAAAAAATATGATAAATTAAACATTGGTTATGTCGACGCCTCGATTATAGCCATTGCTGAAAGGCTTAAGGTGAATAAAATTCTTACTCTGGACAGAAAACATTTTGAGGTTGTAGCTCCCAGGGAATTTGACTGCTTTGATATACTGATATAAAAATTTTAAAATATATAAGAACCGGAACTTTAGATTATTTACTATTATTCGAAATAATAATCATAATATAAAATCGATGTAATCAGGAGCAAAATGGTTTTACTGATCGGAGCAACAGGTTTTCTGGGGCCATATGTGTTAAAAGCACTGCTATCAAAAAACCATAAGGTAAACTGTCTGGTACGTCCCTCCAGCAGCAGGACTGCTCTCTCAAGCATTGCAAAATCTACCGGTAAAAATATTGATTTCAGCACCGGTAATCTGGAAAGCAGTGATTCAATAATAACAGCGATAAAAAAAGCCGGCAGTGTGATATATATGGTGGACCTGGAATATACAAATCTACTTGAAATATTTCTAAAGACTGCAGCCCGTACCGGGCTTAAAAGGGTCATTTTTATCAGCTCTACTATGGTCCTAATACCGCTTGAGAGTAGGGTTAAAAGTCAAAAAATAAATTCTGAAAACCTGATAAAAAAATCCGGATTTGACTATACAATCCTCCGGCCGTCTATGATATACGGGTCAAAAAATGATCCTAACTTCTCAAAAATGATAAAATTCATAAAAGATAAAGGATTTTTTATCACTTTCGGAAGCGGAAACAATCTTATCCAGCCCGTATATATAGAAGATGTGGCCGAAGCTGTTTCAAGTATTATTAATAATAAAAAAACTTATAAAAAAATCTATAATATAGCGGGGAAAAGCCACTTAAAATATAACGACATGCTGAAAATCGTAAAAGAAAAATTAAAAAAGAGCTTCAGAGTAATAAAACTCCCCCTAAGACTCTCCAGTTTATTGATTTCTTTGTATTCAAGAGCCTCAAAAAATCCCATATTGACTGCCGATCAGATAGCAAGAATGGGTGTAGACAAGGTATATTCCTGCCGGAAAGCCAGAGAAGATTTTAGTTTCTCACCGATTAGTTTTGAAAAAGGGATAGAGGAATTGATAAAAAAACTGGATGCCCAAAATTAATTGGCACCTCTTCCGGTAATAACTGCTTTTACTGTGGCAAGAAATATCCTTATATCCAGGAGAAGTGAAGCATCCCTGATATACGACCGGTCATATCTTACCTTCTCGGGTATCGACAGTGCATCTCTTCCGCTTATCTGTGCAAGGCCGGTCACTCCCGGCCTGACCTTATCCACACCTTTTTCCTTCCTGAGTTTTATAAGCAGGTCCTGATTATATAATGCAGGCCTGGGACCTACAAAGCTTAACTGGCCCTTTAGTATATTTATCAGTTGCGGGATTTCATCCATACTTAACCTTCTCAGGAATGTCCCGACCCTGGTGTTCAGAGAATTCTGGTTCTTTAACCTGTCGGTAGGTATATCAGGAGTGCCCTCCTTCATTGTCCTGAATTTGTAAATTGTAAAATAACTGCTTTCCAGCCCTACCCTCTTCTGTTTAAATATCACTTTCCCGGGTGAATCTATTTTTATCATAATCGGAATAACTATCCATAGGGGGATAAACAGTATCAATAAAACAATTGAAGATATTATATCCAGCAATCTTTTTGTAATCCTGTAAATCATAAGCTAAAAGACCTGCCAGCCATTTTCCTATAACTTGGACCACATTTTCTTTTCATTAAAATTGGGGATAATCTTTTTAAGATCTTTAAATAAATTTTTATAATCCAAGAGCTGGATCTCCTTTTCAATGTTAAATAAAAGATTTAACACTCTTTCCTTATCCTGCTCTTTTTTATTTTCAGCCATGAATATTGAAGGAAATTTCGTAGCCCTAAGCTTTTCATAGCTATTGGCCAATTCTTCTGCAAATTTTTCTCCCCTTCTCACTCCCGAAAAATTGATTTTGATATCTTTTCCTGGCTCCAGTCCATAAAGTTTTATCATATTTTTAGCAAGCTCCAAAATACTTATGGGTTTACCCATATCAAGGACATATATTTCTCCTCCATTGCCCATTACGCAGGCCTGTATGACCAGCTGCGATGCTTCGGTTATGGTCATAAAGAATCTTATCATCTTTGGGTGGGTAACGACCACGGGACCACCGTTCTCAATCTGTTTCCGGAATATGGGCACTACGCTGCCCTCGCTGCCGAGCACATTTCCGAATCTTACTATTATAAAACTGGTACCTTTTACCTTTGAGAGCAACTGCAGGTATTTTTCCGAAAGTAATTTTGATATTCCCATTATATTGCTCGGTTTTACTGCCTTGTCCGTAGAAAGCATCACAAACTTTTTAACTCCGCTGGAAATTGATAATTTTACCAGAGCTTTGGTACCCAGAAAGTTATTCTGGAGTGCGGCTTCGGGATTCAGCTGCATAAGAGGTACATGTTTATATGCAGCTGCATGGAATACGATCTCGGGTTTATATTTTTTAAACACAGCTCTTATACTGGCATTATCCCTTATATCCGTGACAATCGGTATAGAATTATGGAAATCGAGCTTTGTGGAGAGTTCCTGCTCTATCAGAAATATATTGTTCTCGGAGTGATCCACAAGGATTAGATTCGAAGGCTTAAATTTTATTACCTGTCTGCAGAGTTCGGACCCGATGGACCCTCCGGCGCCGGTTATAAGGATAGGCTTTCCTTCAAGTTGCCCTAAAAGCTGGCTGTAATCGACCTTTACCGGTTTCCTGCCCAATATATCTTCTATACGAATATCTCTTAGTTGATATAGGTGGGCTTTTCCGTTTATTATCTCATAAAGAGTTGGAAGGGTCTTGCATATTACACCTGCTTCTTTTGCCCTGAAAGTTATATTTTTCCTTACCGCACCACTGGCCGAAGGTATGGCTATTATTATTTCATCAACAGCCAGCTTATTAATATATTTTTTGATCTCATCAGTTCTGCCAAAAACTTTTATGCCATGAATCTGGCGACCGATCTTTACTTTATCATCATCCAAAAATCCCACAGGAATATATTCGCTTTCCCTCTGCCTTGTTATTTCTCTTACTATTAACTCACCGGCATTGCCTGCACCTACAATAAGCGTTCTTTTTTTACGGATATTGATCTTTCCAAATTCTATCTCGTTAAACATCCTCACCGAAAATCTCGAACCCACGATCAGAATGATAGAAAGCAGGAAATCTATGATAAGTATGCCCTTGGGGAAATATGGAGCTTCTATGATATAAAATATTATGACCATAACTGCAGAACTCGAAGCAAGCGAAAGTACAATAGTAAGAAAATCTTTAAGGCTGGCATATTTCCAGATTTTTCTGTAGATGCCGAATAAAATGAAGCTTAGAAGCTTTACTGCAATTATTATCAGAATATATTCAGTAAAATAATCGGTATATTCCGGCAGGAGTCCCTGCTGCAGCTGGCCCCTCAAAAAAAAAGATATGGTAAATGAAGAAAAGAATATAACTATATCAAACAGTACCTGTATGGTGTTATTCTTTATTTTTACTATATCCACTGCCATCCTGATATTTTATTGCTCATTCAAGGTTTTCCAAATAATCCTTACCGACTATTACAGCCACCTCGGCATCTTCATTATACTCTTTTTCAAATACATCCGACGGTACTTCTTCCAGCTCATAACTGGAAAACAGTATTGTCAGCTGCTCTACCTTTTTTTTATTTTTCTCGCTATAGTATATTACAGTTTTATCATAATTATAACTGTCTGCATTATAAAGCCCCAGTACTTTAAATCCCTGGTCTTTCAAATAACTGCTTATCTTGGATGCAGACCCGCTTATACCATTACCGTTAAAAACCATAATATGTGTCTTTGCGGCCAGGCTCTTATCAACGACACTACCAACATCCACACTCACTTCCAGCGGGATCACTCCCTTCTCGGAAAACCAGGTGACTCCTTCGTGTACCATATCGTATTGTAATATATATCTACCGGGAGTATCGGGTGCCTTTATATTTATTTCTACAGTCGTCTCTTCGTCATGAGAGACATCTTCTGGAAGCAATCCCCTGTCACCATCCCAGATGACCACTTCTCCTGTATCTCTGTTTATCCAGTGAGTCCCCAGGCGTATCTTACCTACGCCTTTAATACTCCATTTTAAGAAACCGTTGTTTCTTACCGTGACCTGTGTCTCAAATTCCTGGCCTGGTTTTAAAAAATTTGGAGTATAACCTTCATCGTCATATTGAGCTGAATAAGATACATCCACAGTTATAAACTTTTCCAGGGATGGGACTCCCTGAAAAGAAAACCATGTAAACCCTTCATGCACTAAATCTATCTGCAGGATATATTCCCCCGGCTTCGATGGAGATATGACATTAAGATCAAACACTGTTTCTTCTCCCACATTTACGCCGTCCTGCCTTATAATACTTCTTTCACCATCAAATACTACTACTTCTCTGCTGTTAAAATCTATCCAGTGATAACCAAGATAGACCGGATTGTCTCCATTCATGTTCCAGGTCAGATTTCCGGTGTTCTTGACTCTGATCTCGAACTTGTACTCGGTACCTACAGTCATAGAATCCGGTATTTCATCAATTTCCGTATATTCCGCATTATATCTGCTTGCAGGTTCTCCACTTATAATCCTCCGCCACATCGCTCTTGCTTCTTCAATATCAGGGATCTGAACGCTTACGGTACCATCTTCTATCCAATCCGAGCGGGAAGGTATAATAGAAGTCTCAAAATTTTCCGAACTAAAAGACAGGACTGATTTTGAATAGCTCAATATAGTTATAATATCCAGGTCTGTCCTGGTATTATCCACCAGAATGTTAAAATAATATGGAACACTGGATAAATATCTTATATCCAGTTTTTGTTTCAACAGCTCTTTGAACAACTGCTGCTGGCGCTGTATTCTCCCGATATCTCCGAGTTCCGTAGACCTGCTTCTGGTATATGACAGTGCCTGTTCTCCAGTCAGATGATGATCACCGGCTGAAAAATTAGCCCCGGTTTTGGGATCGACCAGGGGTCTTTCAATAGTGATATCAATACCCCCGAGAGCATCTATCAGCTGGATAAACCCTTCAAAATCCAGAGTCACATAATGGTTAATTTCTGCTCCCAGGAAAGAATTTATGGTCTTTATCATCAGCTCCTCTCCGCCGTAAGCATATGCAGCATTGATCTTATCCTCACCGTGGTCAGGTATATCTACCAGAGTATCCCTGGGTATGGAAAGGAGACTGCCGGTTATTTTTTCTGGATCCAGGTAAAGCAGCATTATTATATCTGCTCTGCCCCTGTCATTTAAGGTATCTCTGGTGTCAAGCCCCAATATCAGGATGGTCACCGGTTCCTGGGAAGATTCAATGGGTGCAAGTATATTTTCAACTTCTGATGTATTAACTGAATTTATAGTCTTATTTATTGAGTTAATATAAATAAATATGCTGCCTGCTCCCAGACCTCCTAAAATAATTATGGAGGATAAGACAATTATTATTATTCTCAAGTATAAAGGTAATCTGCCAAATCCTCTTCTATTCCTTTTATTTTCAGATATTTTTTTCGGCTTTTTTATATTCTTGCTCATTATTATTTATCCAATCATCGAACCCTGTCCGAAATCTTATCCGGTACGGACCTGCCTTTATGTCAACCTACTTTTTTAATATCTGCACCAAGACTGCTTAACTTTCCTTCAAAATCTTCATAGCCTCTCCGGATGTGATATATATTGCTTACTTCAGTAGTTCCCTCTGCGGCAAGCGCCGCCAGTACCACGGCCGCACCGGCGCGAATGTCAAATGCAGTTACTGGCGCCCCAGAAAGTTCCTTAACTCCATTTATCACGGCATGGTGACCGTCGATTTTTATATTAGCTCCCATTCTGTTCAATTCATCAACATACATAAACCTGTTCTCAAATACATTTTCAGTTACTATTGAAAAGCCGGGGACAGTTGATAAAAGGACAGTGATTATGGGCTGCAGATCAGTGGGAAAACCCGGATACGGCAGGGTGCTTATATTAGTGGGCCGGTACGTTTGGCAAGGTGGCTCCACCCTGACATTATTTTCATCAATAATTGAAATATTTACCCCGATTTCTTTCAATTTGGAATAAAATGTCTCCAGATTCTCCAGTCTTGCATTTTCAATCTCAACTTTATCACCGCACAGGCCTGCTGCAGTTATAAAAGTACCTGCTTCGATACTATCAGGCATGACTTTGTAATCCGTCCCTTCCAGTCTTTTAACTCCTTTGATTACAATACATCCCGTCCCTGCACCCTGTATATCCGCTCCCATAGAATTTAAGAAATTTACCAGATCCAATATTTCAGGTTCCCTGGCAGCGTTGTTTATTACTGTCTTTCCACCGGCCAGACTTCCCGCCATTACTATGTTCTCAGTGGCTCCCCTTGAAGGAAAATCCAGAGTCACTACGGCGCCTTTAAGTTTTGTTCCGGTATCGCCGCTTTCAATACTGCAGTTGATATAACCGTGCTCTATCGAATATTTTGCTCCCATATCCTCAAAACCCTTAAGATGGAGGTCTATCTGTCTTGAGCCAATATTGCATCCTCCCGGAATAGCGACCTTCACCCTCCCAAATCTGCTCAAGAGCGGTCCTGCAACCAGTATCGATGCTCTCATCTTTCTTACTATCTCATAAGGAGCTTCATAGCTGTCAATCGTCGAGGGGTCTATCTCGATAGTCTTATTTTCCAGGTTCACATCTACACCGGCTCCCAGTGTTCTGAGTACCTCTACCATTATATTGACATCTTCGATCTTTGGTATATTTCTAAGAGTGGTTTTATCTTCAGCCAGTATTGATGCAGCTATTAATTTTAATGCAGAATTTTTGGCCCCGCTTATTTTAACTTTTCCGGAAAGGGTCTTCCCGCCGTTTATAATAAATTTGTCCATAAAATAAAAAATCTTTTCTATTAAAAAAGTACAGGATATTATAACAAATAAAGGTGAATTACAAAACAAAAGTTGCCCTGCGAGTGGATACCTGTCTTACTGTTTCAAAACTAAAAATCAAGTCTTATTGATTCCACACCCGACTCAACAAGAAGCTCCATCGCAAGCTCATCAGGATAATCTTCAAAATAATATATCTTCCTGATGCCGCAGTTTATTATCATTTTTGCACAGAGGATACAGGGCTGATTGGTACAGTAGATAACTGAACCTTTTATCTGTACTCCATGAAAGGCAGCTTGAATAATAGCATTCTGTTCGGCATGCAGACCCCGGCAGATCTCCTGTCTTTCACCCGAAGGAACTCCCAGTTCCTCCCTAAGGCATGTTCCGATCTCAAGGCAATTTCTCACCCCCATGGGAGCTCCATTATAACCAGTAGTAAGGATCCTTTTATCCTTAACGATAATAGCTCCTACTTTTCTTCTAAGACATGTGGATCTTGTTGCTACCTGTCTGGTTATCGCTGCAAAATATTCATCCCAGGTCGGGCGTGTTATTACCATTTTTTATTATACTTTTAATTTATAAAATTCAGCGTTTGATTCTCTTCTTTTAACACCATCTCTCTATAAAAAATATAGTAAGTCTTATTAATCAAAATGCCAAGTACTTTATATATGCTGAAAAAACAGGCCCTGCTTTGATTTCCTTAATAAAAAAAATATTATATACTGAAATCATTAACTTTTTATTTCTTTATGATCACAATAAAGATTGATAACCTCGATAAAGCTGATAAATCCGAGGTTAAAAAAATTGCCAAAATAATATCAGAAGGTGGAATAGCAATCCTTCCTACCAGCACTATCTATGGATTGAGCTGCAGATACGACAGTAAAAATTCTATTGAAAAAATATATAAAATAAAAAAAAGAGACAGAAATAAACCCCTTATAATATTGATCTCAGGTAAAAGGGGACTCAAAAGACTTGTTTCCGGCATAAACCATACGGCAGAAAAAATAATAGAAAAATTCTGGGATATTAAAAAACCAAGACCCCTTACCCTGATTTTTAAAAGTAACATTTCTCTTGAAAATTTTATAACGCGCGGAAGTTCCAATATTGCTCTGAGACTTGCGGGCTCAGGATTTCTTAGAGATATAATAAGCATCTGCGGTCCAATAGTATCTACCAGTGCCACTATTTCGGGAATAAAAAGTCATCCCAAAGAAATAAATGATATTCCCGGCGCCATAGTAAAAAAGGTAGACATGATAGTGGAATGTTCCTCTCCACTTGCCGGAGAGGAATCGACTATAATCGAAGTGACCGGCAGGATCCCTGTCCTGGTAAGAGAAGGTGCGGTAAGATTTAAAGAAATTTTAAATAATTAATTACAATAAACTTTTGATTATCCTTTTAATTGGAATATAATATTACAGAGTTTCAGGTTTTTATAATACCAAAATTATTTTTATAATTTCTATAAAGGTAGGATAATCTATGAAAATAGTCGTAGGTTCGGATCACGCGGGATTCGAGTACAAATCTAAAATAATAGGATTCGTAAAATCCATGGGTCACTCGGTAGAGGATATCGGAGCTGACAGCAGTGAAAGTACGGATTACCCAGATTTCGCAGAAAAGGGTGCAAAAATCGTAGCCTGCGGGGAAGCTGATATGGCAATATTTCTATGCGGAAGCGGAATCGGAATGGATATAGTAGCCAATAAAATAAAAGGTATCAGATCAGCTGTCTGCTGGAATAAGGAAACTGCAATGCTTGCCCGGAGCCATAACCATGCAAATGTATTGTCCCTGGGAAAACGACTCCTTACACTGGATGAATGTCTTGAAATAGTTAAAGTCTTTTTAAATACTCCCGAAAGCATGGAAGAACGCCATCTGAAAAGGATCAAAAAAATAAAGGATATTGAAGAAAGGAGCCAGAACTGTAGTGGCTGAAGCAAAAAAACATGAAAACCATACCCTGAGCAAAGATATAGACATAGAGGTAAAAAAGATCATAAAAAAAGAACTTGAGCGGCAGAAGAACCAGCTGATCCTGATAGCCTCTGAGAATTTTGCCTCCCAGGAAGTTCTAAGGACCATGGGATCCGTCCCTACCAATAAGTACGCAGAAGGCTATCCGGGACTCAGGTATTATGAGGGCTGTCAGCACATCGATGAGATAGAACAATTGGCTATAGACAGAGCCAATAAGCTCTTCAAGTCCAATTACAGCAATGTCCAGCCCCACAGCGGCGTCAGCGCCAACATGGCGGTCTTTCTGGGGATCTTAAACTGCGGGGACAAAATATTAAGTATGAACCTGAAAGACGGCGGCCACCTTTCCCATGGACATAAACAAAATATAAGCGGAAGATATTATGAAATACACACCTATACCGTTGATCCCAAAACGGAAATGCTTGATTATGAAGATATCAGAAAAATAGCAAAAAACGTCCGGCCCAAACTTATAATTGCAGGCGCAAGCGCCTATTCAAGAATAATTTATTTTAAAAAATTCAGGGAAATAGCTGACGAAGTAAGTGCATATCTGATGGCTGACACAGCTCATATTGCAGGGCTCATCGTAAGCGGCCAACACCCCAGTTCCGTCAACGTAGCAGATTTTACTACCGCCACTACCCATAAGACCTTAAGAGGACCGAGAGGCGGGCTTATCATCGCAGATAAGAAATATTCCAGGCTTATAAACAAATCCGTTTTCCCCGGGGTACAGGGAGGTCCCCTTATGCATATCATAGCCGCTAAAGCAGTGGCCTTCAGGGAAGCCCTGCAGGACTCGTTTAAAGATTATGGAAGGCGTATTATTGAAAACTGTAAAGCTCTCTGTGATCATATGAAAAGCGAAGGATTTAGAATCGTATCGGGCGGTACCGACAACCATCTGTTCCTTATAGACCTGACAAATAAAGATATGACCGGCCTGGATGCCTCCCAAGCATTAAGTTCTGTCGGTATAATAACCAATAAAAACGTGATCCCCTTTGATAAGCTAAAACCCATAATAACAAGCGGAATAAGATTGGGAACAGCAGCCGTAACTACCCAGGGAATGGGAACGGCCGAGATGCATAAAATAGGGGAGCTTATCACCCAAACTCTTAAAAACAGGGAAAACGATACCAGACTCAAAGAAATCAGTAAAGAAGTTAAAAAACTTGCGGGAGACTTTCCAGTTTATACTATGGAGTAGACCTGTCAGTGACTTCTTACAATGTCTTTTACCCTCATAAGTCTTACAGTGTTGGACCGCTCATTCTCTTCAAGTTTCATGGTTATGTACTTTATGGTCTCATCCAATCCGGGAATTAACTTATGCTCAAGGGCATTTACCCTTCTTCTGGTCTCCTCGATCTCTATAGCCATCAATTGTACCGTCTTTTCCTTTTCAGCCAGATTAAGGAGGCTCTCTATAGACCTGTCGAAATCGGTCAGGGCAATAT
The DNA here is from genome assembly GCA_964610385.1 of uncultured Actinomycetota bacterium. Classification (GTDB taxonomy): domain Bacteria; phylum Actinomycetota; class Humimicrobiia; order Humimicrobiales; family Humimicrobiaceae; genus CAZBSE01. Next base: position 75,594 of record CAZSXW010000003.1, on the reverse strand, counting down.
CCATTTCTCCGGATGTATTAATATAACCATATGGTATGATACCACCACTGACTTCCTGGGAATAAGAGGGAACACGAACACTCATAATATTTTTCCGGCTCATAGAAACTGAGATCTTTTTCACCGGAAACAGCAGCTCCTGATTTGTCTGCAATGAACCAAGGGCTGCTTTTGCAGCTACAAACCTTTCCAGCACCGATTGAAACTGGCTTTCTATAGACAGCCGGAGCTCTTTGACCTCATCGATTATTGCAAGCAGCTGCCTCATAAGTTCATCTCTCTTATCTTTAAGTAGCCTGTGACCTCTTCGAGCCAGACTTAACCTCTTTTTCAAGCGAAGAAGTTCCATTCTTGTCGCATTGACACCCATCAGCATTTTATTACCCTCTTATTTTCCTTTTCCCTTCTTAAATTTTGCCAGGTATTTATCCAGGTATTCGGTTCTTATCCTCTTTAGCTCTTCCCGTGGGAATATGGTAAGCAGTTTCCATCCCAGGTCAAGTGTCTGTGTTATACCCCTGTTTTCATATTCTCCCTGGGAAATATATTCATTTTCGAAATCTTCTGCAAACTTAAGATACAGTATGTCCATATCAGTAAGGGCTGCTTCTCCAAGTATGGTTGCGAGCTCCTCTACTTCCTTTCCCCTCGCATATGCCGCATAAAGCTGGTTAAACATATCCGCATGGTCTTCCCTGGTCTTTCCCTCGCCTATCCCCTTATCCTTGAGCCTTGAAAGGGAAGGCAGAACATCAACCGGCGGAGACAGCTTTTTCTTATGAAGCGACCTTGAAAGTATGATCTGCCCCTCGGTTATGTAACCTGTAAGGTCCGGAATGGGATGGGTCTTATCGTCTTCCGGCATGGTAAGTATCGGTATCTGGGTTATCGATCCCTTCTTGCCCTTTATCCTGCCGGCTCTCTCGTAAATAGTGGCCAGGTCGGTATATAGATATCCCGGATAACCCCTCCTTCCCGGGATCTCTTTTCTGGCAGCGGACACTTCTTTTAAAGCTTCACAGTAGTTCGTCATATCAGTTAAAATCACCAGCACATGCATATCTTTTTCAAATGCAAGATATTCGGCACAGGTCAGTCCTACTCTGGGAGTCGCAATCCTTTCAATTGCAGGATCGTCAGCAAGGTTTAATATCATGACTGCCCTGCTTATAGCGCCGGTCTTTCTAAAATCACTGATAAAATATTCGGATTCTTCAAAAGTGATCCCTATTGCAATAAAGACCACTGCAAATTCTTCTTTCTTTCCCAGAACTGTGGCCTGCCTTGCTATCTGTGCTGCTATTCTGTTGTGAGGAAGCCCTGATCCTGAAAATATGGGCAGCTTTTGTCCCCTTACCAGCGTGTTCAGGCCGTCTATGGAAGATATTCCGGTCTGGATGAACTCATTGGGATAATCTCTGGCATAAGGATTTATTGGAGCACCATTTATATCCAGGCTTTTTTCGGGAATTATCTTATCCTTATCGGTCTTGGGCCTGCCTAGACCGGTAAATACTTTACCGAGTATATCGGGGGAAAGATACATATGAGTGCCCCTTCCCAAAAAACTCACCCTTGTATTTTCCGAATCTATTCCGGTCGTTCCCTCAAATACCTGTACCAGCGCGTTATCTCTGTCGACTTCAAGCACTCTGCCGCTTCTTACTGTCCCGTCGTCAAGTTTTATATCAACCAGCTCTTCATACTTGACTCCCTCGACACCCTCTACATGGAGCAGAGGCCCTGATATATTGGAAATGCTTTTATATTCTTTTAACATTGCTACCCCTCTGTTATTGAAGAAAATTCTTTATCTATATCTTCTTTTATCTTATCAATATCTCCTATATTCTTTTTTTCTATATATTTCATCCTGGCTATCTTTTCCCTGACCTTCATATTTTCTATATTCTTAATATCTGCATTTAACTTCAAATAACTGGATGCCTGCTCATAGAAATAAATAATGGTATCCATCATCTTGTACTGCTTTTCTATCGACGAATATGTATCCGCTTCATGATAGGCGATCTGATGCAGAAAGTCCTCCCTCAGCATCCTGGCCGTGAGCAGTACCACCCTGTCCGGACCCGACAGGGCATCGACACCTACCAGGCGTACGATCTCCTCGAGCTCTGCTTCTTTCTCAAGGATCCTCATTGCTTCCGCCTGCAGGTCAAAATAATCGTTCTTTATATTTTTAGTGACATGGGCCCTTATATTATCAATATAAAGAGAGTAGGAGTTCAGCCACGATATGGCCGGGAAGTGCCTGCTGTAGGCAAGGTGAGCTTCGAGAGACCAGAAGACCTTTACCACCCTTAATGTGGCCTGGACCACCGGGTCGGAAAGGTCACCTCCGGGAGGTGATACTGCGCCGATCACCGAAAGAGCTCCCAACCTGCTCTTATCACTTGAAAGACATTTTACCATTCCCGCTCTTTCATAAAATGAAGCAATTCTTGCTCCGAGATATGCCGGATATCCTTCCTCTCCAGGCATCTCCTCCAATCTACCCGAAATCTCCCTCATGGCTTCCGCCCATCTTGATGTAGAGTCCGCCATCAGCGCCACGGAATAACCCATATCCCTAAAATACTCGGCAATGGTTATGCCGGTATAAACGGACGTCTCCCTGGCCGCAACAGGCATATTTGAGGTATTGGCAATAAGCACGGTCCTTTTCATCAAAGGGGCTCCGGATTTTGGATCGATAAGCTGGGGGAATTCCATAAGAACGTCAGTCATCTCGTTTCCCCTTTCCCCGCATCCCACATAAACGATGATCTCGGCATTGATCCATTTTGCCAGCTGATGCTGGATCACAGTCTTACCCGAGCCAAAAGGTCCGGGGACACATGCGGTACCGCCCTTTGCAATGGGGAAGAACATATCTATTACCCTCTGGCCGGTAAACAGGGGCATATCCGGACTCATCTTTGTCAAATACGGCCTGGGCTTTCTTACCGGCCATTTCTGGATCATGGTCACATTCCTGTCTCCGTCCTTGCTTTTGATGACTGCTACGGTATCCGTGATCTTAAATTCGCCTTTCTCAATCGATCTGACCTCTCCGCTTATTCCGTTGGGGACCATAATATAATGCTTGACTATTTCGGTCTCATTTACAAAGCCCAGAAAATCTCCGCTCGTTACTTTATCACCCTTTTTTGCCATTGGATTGAATTTCCACTTTCTGTCCCTGTTTAACGCTGCCTGGGAAACACCCCTGGTGATAAAGTCACCGGTCTTTTTATATATCTGATCAAGGGGCCTCTGGATCCCGTCATAAATAGATTCTATGATGCCGGGTCCCAGCTCAACAGTCAGGGGTTCGCCCGAAGGATATACCGGCTCTCCGACACCGATGCCCCCCGTTTCTTCGTAGACCTGAATGGAGGCAAGATCTTCCCTAAGCTCGATTACCTCACCCATAAGCTTCTTATCGGAAACATAAACGACATCGAACATCTTCGAACCCGACATATTTCCGGCAACTACCAGCGGACCTGCCACCTTTACTATTTTACCTTTACTTTTCACTTATGTTCTCCTTCTTTTCTGACATTATATCCACACCGACCGCCTTTATTATTGCTCTTCTCAATCTTCCGACTGCATAATCATTTCTTTTACCCAGCCCCGGGATGACCACTATCGAAGGGGTCATCTTTTCTGCATATCCCCTGATCAGACGGTCTAATTTTAATGCAATAGTCTCAGTTATAAAGATGATCCCGTAGCCCTCTTTTACCAGCTCACTTAGCTTCTTTTCTATCTCGGCTGTATCGCTGTCACCCGATTCAACCGGGAAGACCTCGATACCTGCCGCTTTAAATATTAGCATAATGTCACTTTCACCAAATGCAGCAATTTTTGTCTCCATTTAAACTCCTACCCTGCTTTTTATCCTTTCTTCGCTGATACCATATAAAACACCGGTAAAAATGATATTCAAATAACCCAGCTCCATCTTCTTTGTCTGGAAGAACTGAAATATCTTTTCCAGATTCGAAACCGAGTAATTTACAGGTTCAAAAAAATCCATATAAAACAGATCTTCATTTTTTTCAAAAGTTGAAAATGTGCCCTCCTGCTGAAGGTCATGAGCCCCCACGGTCACCATGTCTGCATAATCCGTTCGTCCCATCTCCTTTACAAATGCTTCCAGTTCTTCATCCTTAAAAACCTCCAGTGAACCCCTGGGCAGAAACCCGTTTCCGTAAAGGAAACTGTCAAATTTTAAATCCTCCTTAAGGTACTTGGTCCTGCATATGTTTTTTATATTCGTTATATCTATAAAATGCTTGAGATAATCTGCCATCATCCTGCTCCTCAGGCCTTTTACCAATTTTGAGATATTCTCTAAATAAAACTGCTCAAGCTTTAGTTCCATGAGCCTGTGGCTCTTCTGCCCTTTTGCAATCTCTAACGAGTGTTTGAGTATTCCAAAGACTGACTGGCCCACCGCTTCGTAATTTTCTCCTGCTGCCGCATCCCTCATATCCGAATAAGAATAAAACAGGGGAATAAAAAGGTCTTCCAGATCCATATCGCTAGTGACAGATTTAACGATCACCTTTAAATTGTGTATATTCAGTTCCAAAAACAGCAAATCCTTTACCGGCTGATGCTCCGGCCTCAGCCTTTCACTAAGATAATTTACTATTCCTTTATATTCTTCCAATACAGCGCTTTCAAAGCTTCCGGAGTTCTCTATTTCACTTATATGTTTGGAATAAACGGTATCTCTTAAAACAGCGAAAAAGTCTTCCGTACTTTTAGCTTTCAGCATTCTTTCTATTTTATCTTTTCCCAGAAATTCGACCTCTCTGGCACGCAGTTCTGCACATGTGAAAAGATAATAGCTGTCATCTCCAATATCATAATCAAGATACATTTATTCTTACTTCTCCTTACCAAATAGATTTAAAGCTGTCTCCATTCTGATATCTTCTATATCGGGATCGACCAGGCTGTCTGCTGTTATATTGTACTGAGCTTTTCCTTTGATGACCTTTACCCCTTTTTTGAAATCCGGCCTGCCGGCCGCTTTTCTTAATTTTGCCATCGATTCTATCATCTTGCCGTTGATATTTTTCTCCTGGCTTCCTATTTGGTAACTACCGCTTCTGATTTTCAATTCCTTCAGTGTCTTTTTTAAGAAATTCTCATATTCTTTCTTATCCAGATCGGATAATCTCTTCTTTGCTTCGGCAATGACATCATCGATCAGATCTATCTTGTAGTTGATCACCTTCTGATTTAATTCAGTTTTTGCCCTGATAACTTCCACATCAAAGACTTCCTGATATTTTTCCTTAGCCTCAAGTTTCCCTTCCTGTATGATCTCTTCCGCCTTCTTTTCGGCTTCTGCTGTTATACTCCCCGCCTTTGCCCTGGCCTCATCCAGGATTTTCTGTTTCTCCGCTTCTGCATCATCCAGGATCTTCTTTGAAACATTATCTAACTCTGCCATATACGATCAATCCTTGTTAAAACTTAATTGCATTATTGAGGAAGAAAGTTATAAGCAATCCCAGCACAGCATAAGTCTCTACCATCGCTGCAAAGATAACTCCTTTCAGTCCCTCTCTGGGTTTCTTTGCTACCAGATTCACTCCCGCAGCACATACCTTCCCCTGATATATACCCGAAAGCAGGCCGGTAAATGCAACCGGTAGAGCAGCAAAGAACAGCTGCAGGCCCTGGGTCAAATCTGTTACATTTCCAATATTACCGATGATCAGAAACGCAGCTACAAACCCATAAAATCCCTGCGTACCCGGAAGTACCACCAGAAGAAACAATCTTCCAAACTTTGAAGGATCCTCCGAAAGGACTCCTGCAGCGGCTCTTCCCGGATAACCGATCCCCACTATCGAACCGATTCCGGCCATTATGATCGCCAGTCCGGCACCAAATGTTGCCATTATTATACCAAGTGATAAATCTGACATTTTTCCTCCTATTGCCTAATCGACTATTGTTATATATTTATGCTTATCGCTTAAAGTTCTAATCGGTCTTCCCCCGCCCACATAGAACTTGGGGAAGAACTCCACGTATTGAAGCCTCAGTGTATGAACAAACCCCCCGAGCATATTTATCCCTATATTGAACAGATGACCGAATAACAGTACTATTATCAATAATACGATACCTGCCACCGGTACCGATAGAAACTGGAATGCTATTTTGTTGATAGCCACTCCGATCCCTGCCGTGACCAATCCCAGAGCCATAAGTCTTATATACGAAAGAAAATCCCCCAGAAAGGAAGTCAGCCCGTTGACTATGGTCAGGTTCAAAAATCCTATGAATAACCTGAATCCCCAGCTCTTTTCGTCTCTTGCACTAAAAAGAATAATCACCACTGCACCTAATACCACCGGCCAGATAAGGAACTTTGATATGCTGCTTGAAAAAATGGGCTGTGATACCAACTGTAGATTTACCGCCATCTGAGTTGAAAGCAGCATTATGATAAGGGGAATGATTATAATTATCCAGGGAAGCCCATCGAAAAACGCCCCTTCCCAGTCCTTTCTTTTCAAGCAGTCATATACTTTAATACAAAGTCCGAAAATAACATGAAATACTCCCAGGATAAGAGCTAACTTAAAAAAGTTCATAGATCCCTGATTTGTAGAAATCGGGTCCCCAAGGATAGCGATTTTTTCAAAAAAGGCATTAACGCCCAGATACTTCGGGAGGTCACCGAACCAGCCGTTAAAAACAGCTCCGGCAAATATGGTAAAAATGGATCCAAAAAATATAAGCATAAGAAATTTCTTCATGCTCTTCATTCTGAAAGCAAAGATCAGGGTAAGTGCGGCCATTATGATTCCGTAACCCGCATCAGTCAGACAAAGACCGAAAAACATGGCAAAGAACAATGATACAAAAGGAGTGGGATCTATCTCAAAATATCTGGGAACCCCATAAAGGTCCACTATTATTTCAAAGGGCTCAAAAAGAGGCTTGTTTTCCAAAACGATTGGTATTTTTTCATCCCTGCCAGGCTTTACCTCAACCACCCTTGTAGATTTAAAACTCTTGATTACATCAATGACTTTTTTCTTATCCGATTTCTTTACCCATGCGGTATGAAAAGAAACATATTCAGTGGAAAATCCGGATTTTATTGCATTCTGTATATCCAGGTTATTCTCGATGTAATCAAGATAAATGGTAAGCGGCCTTTCATACTCGCAGGTCATATTCTTTATTTCAGCGACCAGACATTCTCTTCTCTTTCTGTCCCGGGTTATTATCTTATGGATCCTGTTTAGATTTTTCTCTATGGTACCCCTGTATCCGGACAGTTCCGGTTCTTCAAATGATATACTCCTCAGATACTCTTCCGCATCTTCCTTATAATGGTTATGATAGGCCAGAATCACATAATCGATATCACCATCTTTATATAACTTCTCACAAGATATCTTCTTTTCATTCAATTCTTTCACAAGCCGGGCAAAATCCTGCTTTTCGGATTTGATCTCTCCAAGTCTTACAGTATAGGTATCACCCGTTGTTATATCCTCAATATTACCTTTATAAAAGGACCACCTGTTAAGCAGGAGTATCTTCGGCTCCAGATCGGCAGCTCTTGAATCTAGATTCCCGATTTCTTCTTCAATATCTATAATGCCATCCACTATTTCCTCAAAATCAACATTTTCTATAATCCGCTCATATTCACTCTTTTTTACCACCAGTTTTCCTGCCTTTGAGGCGATCTTTTTCAGCTTCTCGCTTTTATAGTCATCGAGAATATTCAGAGCTCTTTTGACCTTGGTATCATACAGCGGCACTGTATCCGAAACAGGCATTTCAAACTCCATCTTCTCAGTATAGGGCTGTACTTCTATAGTAATAGGGATTTCCTGTAATTTTTTAAGAACGGTTTCTGTATCGGATTTATGTGAAATAATAAAAAGTTTACTTAATTTAGCAACTGACATTAACTAATAATCCTCTGAACTATTTTTTTTATTGCTTTTTCCCGGTTGGTCTCGGAAATGCTCTTTAATTGTTCCAACCTGTTTTTATATTCTTTCTCCAGTTCCGCAGCTTTCCCTTCCGCATTACTTTTCGCCTCGTCCTCGGCTTTTACCGACATAGTCTTTACTTCCTTATCAGCCTCTTTAAGGATTTCCGTTGATCTGCGGTATGACTCTTCTATGATTTCTTTGGATTTCTTTTTTGATGAGGCAATGACTTTTTCTGCCTTCTTTTCAGCTTTTTTTATTTGACTAATTATATTATTAATCATTTTTATAATAATAAAAAACTTGTAGTATTATAACAACAGAAACATGGGTGTCAATAAAATAAATTGCTCGGTCCCGACAGTCAGAATTTCTTTAAAATATTCTCTCTATGATCAAATTCAAGTAATAATCAAATATCAGGTCCATGAGAGAATAACTATATTGCTGTTTTATTATAACCGGTTCGCCCTTGATCCCTCCGAGCTCTGCTGCTATCTCAATAGCATCCTTATAGTTTCCTATCTCGTCAATAAGACCCAGGTCCAGAGCTTCCGTACCCAAAAAGACCCATCCTGTGGCCAATTCTCTTACATCGCTTATATCCATACCTCTGGAATCGGCTACATCAGAAATAAACTGCTCGTAAATCTCTTTAAGCTGCGCTTCAAGCATGCTTGCTTCTTCTTCGGTAATAGGCCTGTCAATGCTTCCAACATCCTTGAACTCACCCTGCTTTATGGTTACATATTCTATCCCCAGCTGCTCGAACAAGCCTTCAAAATTAGGTATCTGGGTTATAACCCCGATACTTCCGACTGAAGAGGAACGGTTGGCGATTATTCTGTCAGCAGCCGTCGATATATAATAAGCTCCGGAAGCACAGGTCTCACTGACCGACACTACTACAGGCTTTTTCACTTCTTTGAGCTCTTCGTATATCTCCTGGGAAGCGGCAGCACTGCCCCCCGGACTGTTGACTCTGATCAGAATCGCCTTTACGTTGGGATTGCTTTCGGCTTCATCCAGCTGGCTCATCATCTCTTCCGGGGTGACTGTCTCCTCCATCAATAGACTTGAATATTTCTCCGCGGAGATCACTCCTTCCAGGCGGATCTCATAAATAGCATCCCCCAAATTATAAGATGCCCTGCTGAAGGCACTGCTCAGAAACCCTGCCACATAACAGCCTCCCGAAAACAAGAGCAATACGAAAATGCATAAAAATGTAATGCCCACTATTTTTCCCGCACTCCATCTGGCCAAAATAATACCTCCGATTAATCTTATATTTTATGCCTTATTTTATCAGCAATGGGTTAATTATAGAATATCTTTCAGACATCCAGACTATAGACACGCCAGGTAAAAGCGACCTTTCCCAGCCTGGAAATAGGGTTTACTATATCCAGATTTATATCCGCAAGCTGCGAGCCCGAAGCATGTTTGAACCCTAACTTGACCGCATCCTTATTTATCTTTGAATATATCCTGGATTCAATTCCACTTCTTCTGTATTCCTTCTTGATGCCCAGAATTAGGGACCGGAATCTTGTATACCCTCCTGTTTTCAGCTTTCTGCGCACCAGATTAAATATCCTGATATCCCTGGCCAAATCCCCTCTGCTCAGGAAGCGTTTTGAAGGCTGGTACAGTTTACCATCGTCATAATTATAAATTATCTCATTTATATCGGGAAAATTTACCGATACCCCTATTGGCTCTCCATGTTTTTCTACTATAAATATCAGCTCCTCCATAGATATAGCTTTTATTCCCATAGCTATATAATTAAATTCTGCGCTGGTCAGCCTCACCTGCTGGGGATGTTTTTCGGTGTCCCAGAGATCATTGTACAGCTCTCTTATCCTTATGATTTCACTTTTATAATCGCCAAAGTCAGCACACCTTATATCAATCCCATCAAAATTGCTTCTGTTTTTGGCGGAGATCTTAAGCATTACCCTTTCAATCCTGTCCATATAATTCTTACTGATAACGCTGTCCGTTATTATGCTGTACCAGTCATTTTCCTTTTTAAAGCCGTATCCTTCAAAGTAGTCTTTATAGTAAGGTGCATTATACGGCTCCATAAAATAAGGAATGTTCTCAAACCCGTCTATAAGGAGACCTACCTCTCCTCCTGCATTGAACTTGGCGGGACCCATTATCTTATTGCACCCGTATCCCTTTAGATAATCGATTGCGCTGCCAAATAGCATCTCTGCCACGCACTCGTTTTCAACAGATTCAAAAAGACCGACCCATCCAAACACGTCATTGTATTTTTCGTTATAGTTATAGTCTATAAAGGACATCAATCTTCCCATAGGTCTATAACCATCATAAGCAATAAAGAATTTTATCTGCGCATGGTCAAAAAAGGGATTCCTGCCGATTATTCCCGGTAGTCTGAAAGATGTAGGGTTCAGTGATTCAATTTCCTGTATAAACAGGGGATATACTTTCTTTGACTTGCTGCTTTTATACCAGTCTATAAAATAGGGGACAATCACAAACTCTTTTAGTTTGTTTAGGTTCAGACTGTTAAAGGAATTCGGCCTGTATTCACCAAGTTCCCTGATATGAAATCTGCCCATATCTATACTGTAGAAATCTCATAACTGTAAATAGGGGTAATTATAATCTATATTGCAGGGCTTCTCAACTGATAAAGGGGATAATCTTAGACTTCTTCTATAAATATTATTGAAATATGAAAGAATAACAAGACGTGTTAAAATAAAAAAACTAAAAATAACAATTAATAAAAAGTATGTCTTTAGCAATTAATGCAACAACTTCAGAAGGTCTTGTTTTAGCAGCTGACAGCAGGCAGTCTTTCCTTAACAGGAAAAGAATGACCCGAATTGGTTCCGATAATGCTTCAAAGCTTTTCCAGATAAATAAAAGGAGCGGGGTAGCGGCAGCCGGTCTGGCATTTTTAAAAGAAGGCGGAGTTTCTAAAAGCACCAGCAAGTTTATTGATGAATTTAAGCGGGAGACAGATGTCGAAAAGTTAGATATTAAAGAGATCGCTTATAAACTTCATAATCTTTTTAACAAAAAATATAACTGGAAAGACCATTTAGATAAATTGCCAGAACAAATTAAAAATAATCTTAAACTGCAGGGGTGTGAGGTTTTAGAAGTAAAAAAAGGCCAATATAATATTCAATTCAGCTTTAAAGACCGGAAAGGTATCACAAAGAAAGGTATAGCAGGAGTTGAAAAAATAATTCTCTTAGTCGCAGGCTATAATAAAGACGGCTCCTATGAAGTATACCATTGTGATATTCCTGGCGAAATCCAAAAAAAGAGAGACAGTAAAGAAAAGGGAATTGAATATGGTGCTTCCTGGATCGGTCAGACCGATGTTATAGTAAGAATTGTTTTAGGATATGACAGTCGTATTAAGAATTTAAAATTTATCAATGAAACTTCTGTAAAAAATAGTCCACAAGAGATAAATAAACAACTCAGGAATTTAGAGTACATCATTCAGTGGGGGACTATGGCACTTCAGGATGCAATAGATTTCTGTATCCTAATGATTCAAACAACATCGGCAATTCAGCGGTTTTCTGATGGAATTGTAGCCGACCCGGGAAATATACCAGGTGTCGGAGGCCCCATCGATGTAGCAGTGATTACCCCGGATAAAGGCTTTGTCTGGATAAACAGGAAGAAGTTAAAAATTGGTGAAGTTGAAAAAGATTTTGATTAAAAGCTTACGTAATTATCCCCTTGATACACGTGTTTCTAAGGTACGATTACTGAAATATATTTACAATTACTCTACCGTTTTTTTAAAAGAATCATAAGTTCTTCAATACCAGGAACTATTAAAGTAATAGATGCCGCTGCTATTGTACCATAGAGATAAATATTAACAGGTGGATTTTCATAAGGTCCCCCCAGTGCAAATACCCAACTTGCAAAAGCAAATGGTGCAACTATTGCACGAAAAATAGTACTAGGCTTAGAAAGATTTTCTTTCTTACCCTCTGATAGAGCAATTAATATCCAAAATGGTGACAGAAGACATAATGTTCCTGCTACTGCCCATAACCATGTTTCAAGCGGTATACTTTCTTGAAAAGATTTTAACAAAGCGGTAATAGCAATATAAAATGCTGTAATTTCTGCAGGAATATACTTTATAACTTTCTTGACATAGCTATTTTCATCTTTTTTTCTTTTCCCCTCCTTCAATGATTCTTTTGGCAAATCAAGTGAAGTAACAACAGATGATACCAATGATTTCATGTTTTACCTCCTTAAATCATTTTTTTACAGAAATAAAAATTTATAGTTTGCGAATTTATGCTACTAATTAATAAATTACACTAATTTATAATATCTAGTATTATATAATAATTGTAATACCATTTCACGTATATTATAATCTTATATTATAATATTAATATTAAAGCATAATATAATATTATCATAATTACAGATTTAATATTCGAACATAATATAATCAGAGGTGAATACATATTATAATTCAATAAAACTTCCAAGGAGGTATCTGTGATTGATTATATCAAGAAAAAAGGATTAATAATTTTTAGTTTATAGAAAGGAGTAATAATGTACACTACATATAAAGAAGTTGAAATTCCTGAAATAAAGGAAATAGTTGGAACAGGATGGCTTCCGCCATTACCAGATCTGCGTGACTATACTGGAGACACTCCCGAAATTGCCATGATGCAAAAAAAAATAAGTATATCTCTAGCTAAAAAAGTTGCTCCATCGCTACCATCAAAAATAGACCTAAGGCAGTGGTGCTCACCAGTTGAAAACCAAAAACACTTAGGTTCATGCACTGCTCATGCTGCTGTAGGAATAGTTGAATATTTTGAAAATAGAGCATTTGGTAAATATACCGACGGCTCTCGCCTTTTTGTCTACAAGACTACCCGTAATCTGATGGGAGTTACAGGTGATAGTGGGGCTTGGCTAAGAAATACAATGGGAGCTTTGGTTCACTGTGGTATATCACCCGAAAAATATTGGCCTTATACTGATAAAAAACCTGACTTTGATAAAGAACCTCCTTCTTTTATTTATGCAGTAGCTGATAATTATGAGGCCATTAAGTATTTCTGCCATGATCCAATGGGAACAAACACTCCTCCTAAAACAGTACTTGCCAGCGTAAAAAAGTACCTTGCTAATAGTATACCTTCAATGTTTGGATTCTATGGATTTGAGTCATTTAACAATTCTGATATTAAAGGCGGAATACCATATCCCTGCACAGGTGAGAAAGCAGAGTGGGGACATGCTATTGTCGCAATAGGTTATGATGACAATAAGAAGATAAAGAACTTAAAATGTGGGAAGACAACTAAAGGAGCACTGCTAATACGTAACTCTTGGGGAACTGCATGGGGAGATAAAGGCTATGGATGGCTACCCTATGATTATGTTCTAAATAAATTGGCACTAGATTTTTGGTCTCTTTTAAGTATGGAGTGGGTAGATACGAAAAAGTTTGGCATCTAGAGGAATTAAAGAATAGTTGCGGATATAAAATACTAAGATTTATAAGCCTTTTTACCTATTTCCCTATATACCTGTGCTACATCAACTGCCCTTCCCAAGGAAATAGTCTATCAACTCGTATCCTTGCTCAAAATGAAGCCCGGTCTGCTTGACCTTAAACTCATCAAATTTTTTATTCCTGCCGCTTGCCGGCCTGGTGCTGTCATAGATAAGAAACGGTACGGGTTCCGAACTGTGGGTCTTCTTCTTTATGGGAGTATAGTGGTCGGGGAGTATCATCATCTTATAGTCAAGCTCTTCTTTATCCATATCTCTCTTTACTGCTTTTATGACTTTCCTGTCTATTATCTCTATTGCCCTGACCTTGTTCTCTATATCCCCCTGGTGGCTGCATTCATCGACAGCTTCCAGGTGGATAAATACAAAATCCTTTCCCGCTATAAGCTGATTTATTGCGGCATCCACTTTGCCGCTGAAATTAGTATCAATGGTCCCGGTTGCACCCTCGACAGTTATCGGCTCGAGTCCGGCCAAAACACCGATCCCCTTTATCAAATCGACAGCCGATATTATCGAACCCCTTAACCCGTATTTTCCATAAAAGCTATCCAGGTCTGGTTTTTTACCTTCTCCCCATATCCATATTGAATTTGCAGGCCTTAAGCCTTCTTTCTCTCTTTTCTTGTTTATAATATGACTTTCCAGCAGTCTGCTGCTTTTTATCATCATCCCCAGTAGTACATCGTCACCCGGGCCTCTGGGCAAAAAGTTAGCTATTTTTTTACCTGTTATATCGTGAGGCGGGGTAAGAGTATTCCTGTCAAGACCGTCACTCCATACTATTATGTGCCTGTAACTTACTCCGGAGTAAAACCTGATCTCTTTGGTCTGAAGTTTGTTTTTAACATCCCTGATCAGTATTCTGGACTTATCGGTAGGGATTTCTCCGGCGCTGTAATCTATCATAGTCCTGTCCATATAATTATCTTCATCTGATAAAGTGACCAGATTACACCTGAATGCCACATCCTTATCAAGCAGGTTTATTCCCATGCTCGCAGCCTCAAGCGGGGCGCGGCCGGTATGGTACTTTTTGGGATCATATCCCAAAACAGACAGATTTGCCACGTCGCTTCCCGGCGCCATTCCTTCCGGTACAGTCCTGGCTGTTCCCATTTCGCTGCTTGCGGCAATGCTGTCCAATACCGGTGTCTTGGCAAACTGCAGGGGAGTCTTTCTGCCAAGCTTGCTTATCCTGTAATCTGCCGCCCCATCTATTACTATTACTATATATTTCATAATAAATACCTTACATCACATTCCGAGAATATTCCATATTATATCTTTCATCTGATCGGGCCTGCATACCGTGCTGTGAAGGATCTTTCTATTTCCTATACCTTTTATCGCCTGGGGGATTTTCTGCCCTGAGATATCTGCCAGTGTCTCAAGGAGTGAGAATTCATCTACTGTGTCATACTTTTTATCTACGGCTTTCGATACACTGCCCGGAAATTTAAAAGGGCTTGCAGTAGAGACAATCACCGTTTTAGACCTATCCCCGCTTTCATTGACATACTTACGGTAAACATTATATCCCACCGCGGTATGGGGATCTAAAAGGTAGTCCAGGTCGCTAAAGACATACTTTATGGTATCAAAGGTCTCTCTGTCCGTGGCAAACTCTCCATAGAAGTCAGACATCCTGTTCTTCATATCACTGTCTATTTTAAACTCTCCTTTTTTATTAAGGTCACCTATAAGAGTATTTATCTTTTCCGGGTCACTACCCGAGATATCATACAGCAGGCGCTCAAGATTGCTTGAAATAAGAATATCCATGGAAGGAGAACTGGTGACAATAAGTTTTCTTTTACTACTATATATCCCCGTTTTTATAAAATGGTAAAGCACATTATTCTCATTGGAAGCGCATATCAGCCTGCCTATAGGCAGCCCCATCTTTTTGGCATAGTAGGCCGCCAGAATATTTCCAAAATTACCGGTGGGGACGACCACGTTTATCTTTTCTTTTTTACTGATTTTTTCTGATTTCAATAAATCAAGATAAGCATATATATAATATACTATCTGGGGTATAAGTCTTCCTATATTGATAGAGTTCGCCGAAGAAAATATATATCCCTTTTTATTTATAGCCTCATTGATCTTACTGTCGGAAAAGATCTCTTTTACTCCCCTCTGGGCATCATCAAAGTTGCCTTCAACGGCGATAGCATGGGTATTGTCTCCTACCTGGGTGGTCATATGCCTTTTTTGTATTATGCTGACTCCATCCCTGGGGTAAAAGACGATTATTTTAGTACCTTTGACATCCGCAAATCCTTCCAGTGCTGCCTTGCCTGTATCGCCGGATGTAGCGACCAGAATCACTACTTCCTTTTTCAGGCTGTTTTTCTTTACTGCCGTTCTTAAAAGATGGGGCAGTATAGAGAGTGCCAGATCCTTGAATGCCAGCGTCGGCCCATGGAAGAGCTCCAGGAAAAAGACATCATCTTTTTCAACAAGCGGCGCGATCACGGAGGTGTCAAACTTTTTATCATATGCCCTGCTGATGCAGTCTTCAAGTTCCTGGGAAGAAAAATCGTTAAAGAACTTGCTTATTGTATACAGAGCAAGCCGGCGGTAATCCATCTCACAAATGCTGCTCAGGGGCCTGTCGATCCGGGGCATGTATTCAGGGATATAAAGGCCCCCGTCAGCAGCAATACCCTTTATTATTGCCTCAGAGGATGTCAGCCGGCCGCCGGCTCCTCTGGTACTTTTATAGAATAGTTTTGACATTGCAGTTAGTCTAAATCTTCCACCCTGATGACACTTAAGACCTTTTTTACTACTTCAAGTTTTGATATCTGTTTTATTGATTCATAAAGGTTCTTGTTGATCACTTTATGGGTGATGAATATAAGCCTGGCTATCCTTTCCATGTCCGCCTGCTTCTGTATCATTGAATTGATGCTTACCATGTTTTTGCCGAACACCTCTGCTATAGCTGCCAGGACACCCGGCTTATCCACTACATCCATAAGTATATAGAACTTGCTTATAGTATCATCGATGGATATAAACTTCTTGTCTTCAAAACAGGTACAGCCGTAGATGACTCCCTTCTTTTCACGGTCAAAATCTCTGGCGATCTTTATTATGTCTCCTACTACTGAGCTTGCTGTGGGTCTGTCCCCGGCGCCTCTGCCGTAACTCATTATCTCGTCAATATAATTGCCGTATACATAGACTGCATTAAATGTGTCTTCAATAGATGCAAGTATGTGGTCGATCGGTATGAGGGCAGGGTGGACTCTCGCGCTTATCTTCCCATCTTCTTCTATTCCTACTGCCAGAAGTTTGATCCTGTATCCCATATCCAGAGCATTTGCTATATCATCAGATAAGATATCCGCAATTCCCTCTTTGTATACATCACTTTGTCTGACCCGTGAATTAAAGGCTATGGAGCTTAATATGGCCAGCTTGCATGCCGCATCATATCCTTCGATATCCGCAGAGGGATTGACCTTTTCTGCATAACCCAATTCCTGAGCTTTGGCCAGCGCATCCTCAAATGACAGGCCGGCCTTTTCCATTTGAGTAAGGATGTAATTGGTAGTCCCGTTTACTATCCCCACAATCTTGCTTATATTGTTTGAGGCCAGAGAGGACTTCAGTGGTCCTATTATCGGTATACCGCCGCCCACGCTTGCCTCAAAAAGTATATCTACATTATTTTTTTCTGCTTCCGCCAGTAATTCCCCTCCCTTATTGGCAATAAGGTCCTTATTGGCGGTAACCACATACTTTCCTGAATTTAATGCTCTGTAGATATAATCATAGGCAGGGTCTATCCCACCTATAAGTTCTACTACTATATCAATACTATTATCTTTTATGATATCACTGGCATCATCGCTTATTTCTATATCCTTTATTCCTTTCAAGGAAGAATCATCCATCTTCTTTAAATCTTTTTCCGCAATCCTTTTTATGATAAGATTCCTCTTTATCTTCTTGGCAATATAATCCTTCTGCTGGCTTATAAGGGAGTAAACACCGCTGGCGATATAACCGAAACCTATGATCCCGATATTTATATCCTGCATATTTTTATTTTCCGCTTTCATATAATTTTACATCTCCAATCACTAAATCTTTATAAGTCTGCCTCTTTATCCATATCCAGCTTTTACCGTCTTCAACTGCAACAACTGCATTTTTTGGCTGACTGTTATAATTATTTGCCATAGCATATCCGTAAGCTCCGGTGGTTGCTACCGCTATAAAATCACCGCTTGATACCGGCGGTAATTTTATGCGGTCTATTATCACATCCCCGCTCTCGCAGTGCTTGCCGACTATGGAATAATATTTCATCTTACTTTTATCAGTGTTTTGAGTGTCATTCATCCTGTTTGCCAGATAGGCGTTATATTTTGCCTGGTACAGCATCGGTCTCATATTATCAGACATTCCTCCGTCTATTAAAATATAATTCTTTACCCTCTCTATTTCCTTGACTACTCCGACCTCGTATAAAGTCACCCCCGCATTTCCGATGATGGACCTTCCCGGTTCCAGATACAGCCCGTCCAGTTTTATCTCAAATTTTTTCTGGTACTTACTTGCTGCATCGTAGACTATCCTGGCAAGGTCCGGTATGCCTGGAGCGCTGTCCTCTGGCAGATAATTTAATCCCAGTCCTCCGCCAATATTTATCCTGGTCATTGACACGCCCAGCTTTTCTCCCGCTTCCTTTATGAACTTCAACATGACCTCTATTAGTTTGTCATAACAGGACAGATTAAATATCTGCGAACCTATATGGGTATGTATCCCCATAAGTTCCAGATGGCCGTTTTTTACTGATTTTTCCACCGCTTCAAAGGCTGCACCATTACCCAGGCCAAGTCCGAATTTCGAACTTACCAAACCGGTCTGTATATATTCATGGGTATGGGCATCAACCCCGGGATTTATCCTCAACATTATCTTTTGGATCATATTGTTTTTTTTGCATAACTCTCCAAGTGTCTCGAGTTCGGAAATATTGCCCACCATGAAGTAACCCACTCTGCTCTCAAGTCCGTACTCTATCTCCTGAAGGGATTTATTAGCTCCGTGAAAATATATCCTTCCGGCAGGAAAACTACTGTTTAATGCAATAAAAAGCTCTCCCCCGGTCCACACATCCAATCCCAATCTCTCTTCGTCCATAAGCTGGCACATCGCAGTACAGGTAAATGCCTTGGCAGCGTATATTATCCGGGTCTTAAGATCAGGAAAATCGAAGCTTCCCTTATAATCCCGGCACTGTTTCTTAATAGTGGCAATATCCAGAATATATAACGGGGTACCGTATTTTTCTTTTAGATCAATGACATCGACTCCGCCTATTACCAGATGTCCCTTATCGTTTACCTCTGAAGTTACCGGCAGTAACATTTTTTTATCCTTCCCAAGTATCTAAAGTTTGATTATTGTAACAAGATTATATGATTAATCAAATATAAATTCAGACTTTTTTACATCTTTTCCGGAGCGTCGATATTAAGAAGTTTTAAGGCATTCTTAAGTACCCTTCTTACCAGCAGGATCAGAATGAACCTGTCAAGGTCTACGACTGCTCCGTCTTTTCCCTCTTTTATTACCCTGTGATTATTATAAAAATAATGAAATTCCTGCGCCAGACGATATAAAAACTGCGTCATAAGATGCGGAGTATTATTCCTGCAGCTGTTATATACCATATCAGGATACAGTATTAACGTCTTTGCCAGCTGCTTTTCATCCTTATTCTTAAACTTCATCTTCGGCACATCACCAGCGCCAAGAATATACTTATCTACATCCAGGTTACCCGGGTTTTTCTCCCTTATGTTTTTGATAATACTTTCAATCCTGGCATGTGCATACTGAACGTAATAGACCGGATTCTTATTCGATCTCTGCCTGGCCAGGCCAACGTCAAATTCCATGGGAGTATCAAAGGAATTCATGCTGAAAAAATATCTCACCGCATCCTTACCAACCTCTTTGATCAAGTCCCTCAAGGGGTAAAGCATACCCTTCCTTCTGGACATCTTTAATGACTTTCCCCTGTCAGTTAATTTTACCATCTGTCCGATTATGACAACTACCCTATTATCTTTTAAGCCGAATAATTTACCAATTGCCATCAACCGGTCGACATATCCGTGATGGTCTGCACCCAGGATATAGAACAGCCGGTCAAACCCCCTCTTTATTTTATCTATCATATATAATATATCGGAAGCAAAGTAAGTGGGATTACCGTCTTTCCTGATTACCACTCTATCTTTGTCATCCACATACCTGGAAGCCTTAAACCATAATGCCCCGTCTTTTTTATAAACTGCATCCTTGCCTTTTAAATCGGATATAAGTTTTTCAAAATTTGAATCTTTGTATAGACAGCTTTCGTAAAACCAGCGGTCATACTTTACACCCATCAAGCCCAGAGTTTCTCCGATATAAGACACCATAATACCTATGACTTCCTTTTTAAAAGGGCCTGCCTTTATATCTTTTTCGTCGTCTTTTAATATTATAAACCTGTCACCAAATTCACTGATCAACCTATCAACAGCTATAGATACTACTGCTTCCGGATATCCGTCTTTAGGATATTTTACTTTTCTGCCAAAATGCCTCAAATAAATACACCTGGCACAGCTGCTGAATTTTTCAGCCTGACTCCCGTAGTCATTGACGTAGTATTCCCTGAATACTTTATATCCATTTGCAGAATAAACATTTGCCAGGCTGTCACCCAGTGCACCCCATCTTCCATGTCCTATATGAAGATCACCTGTCGGATTGGAGCTTACGTAGTCAAAATGTATACTTTTCCCCCTTCCGCTGTTATTGAATCCGTATTTTTCGTCTTTTTTTACAACCTCTGCAAGGGCTTTTTTTATAAAACCTTCCTTTAAATTGAAATTAATAAATCCCGGTTTCACTATATTTATATCCTCTACCTGGCTCCAGCCTGAAATGACCTCGTTTTTAAATTCTTCGGCAATATACATAGGATCCCTTTTCAGTACGGGCGCCAGCACCATAGCGACATTGGTGGAAAGGTCCCCAAATTTTTTATTCTTTGGCTCTTCAATGGTCAGATTATCAAGATCCTCCGCCCTTACTCCCTTTAAGCTTTTCACATAGCCATACACTTTTTCTTTAAGTTCATTTATTACCAATATTTTTCCTTTCGCTGGAGCCGACGACCGGACTTGAACCGGTAACCTGCTCATTACGAATGAGCTGCTCTACCAATTGAGCTACATCGGCCGGTCAATTGAAAATAGGTCAGTTTAAGCTTTCTTCTTTCTCTTCTGCTTCGGTTCTTTCTTTTTCTGCTGCTTCTTCTGCTTTCGCTGCTTCACTTTCTTCTCATCTTTGCTGCTGTCTGATATTTTGACAGCACTGCCGGTTTCCTGCTTTATCACAAATCTTTCTTTTGTCACTTCGACTTCTGAAAGCGGCACAATTTTTCTGTTATCACTGTCAAGTTCTACAATTATGGATTCCTTTAAGGGTTCATAACCGCATACCCCGCCGTAGCCGTAACTGCATTTGACCTTTATGCCCAGTTCCGGTGCCTTATCAATAAATTTTTTATAAAGATCATACTCATACTTCAGACAGCACATAAGTCTCCCGCATATTCCCGATATTTTAAAAGGGTTCAGGGGAAGATTCTGATCCTTGGCCATTTTTATTGAGATTGACTCAAAATCAGTCAAAAAACTTTTGCAGCATAGATTCATCCCGCATGGGCCCAATCCCCCCACCATTTTTGCCTCATCTCTGACTCCGATCTGCCTGAGTTCTATCCTGATCTTAAAATATGTGGCAAGCTCCTTTACCATTTCCCTGAAATCCACCCTTTTTTCCGAGGTAAAGTAAAATATCATCTTACTCTTATCAAACATCACGTGAACGTTTACCAGCTTCATTTTAAGCTTATACTTTTTGGCCAGCTGATCAAATTTCTTGAACCCTTTATCTTCCTTCTTTTTATTTAGATCATCGACCGAAAGATCATAATATGTAGCCTTCCTTATAATCCTGTTTAAGGGGGTACTGATATCACTCTCACTTATATCGATAGGGTGCACCACTACTTCTCCTATTTCCTTGCCCTCATCTACATGGCATATGACTTTATCTCCCACATCCATAGTGATACCAGCAGGGTCATAATAATGGACCATATCATTTCCCCTAAACATTATCCCTACAATTATAGACATCGAATACACCTCTTATCCGTATATGTTCTGAAATTGAAGAAAAATATTATCCAGAGCAAGCTCGGAATTAATAGAATAGCCAAGATAATTTTTATTTTCTTCAATGACCTTTATCAATTCAAAGATCCTATCTATTTTTACGTTTACACTCTTACTGCTTATAAAAGAATAATTCTTTGAAAAATTCATGGTCTTATTGTCTGCGCCCAGTTTCACCGCCATGATATCCTCAAGCCAGGCAGATATTATATCAAAAACTCTGCTCATTCCCAAATTACGAAACTTGTTGATTTTTCTTCTGTTCCTTAATTTCAAAATCTCAATATACCTCGCAATATCACTCTTATCAAAATCACTTCTCCTTATTTCGCCGATCTCCTTTTCCTGGTCTGCTTTAACAGCAGCTTCTACCTTTTTAAGTATTTCGATCAATTTCAAGGTGAGATCAAGAGAAGCGGTATAAGACGGGCCCGAACCTTCTTTCTGCATCATTATATTTTTTATTCCTTCATCCAGATATTTTTCCATGATCTCAAAATCGGCCCTTTCCGGCGTTTCCTCAATAAATTTGAAATTCCAGCTGTAAACCAGGCATCTAGAAACTACCGTGGGAAGCAGCATTGAGATGTCTTCCGTAAGCAATATAAAAATACTGTCTTCATCAGGAGGGTCTTCAAGAGTCTTGAGAAGTCTGTTGGCCGCAGGCGCATTCATGAACTCAGATTCCTTGATAACACATATTTTTTTACCGGGATTGTATGAGGTGAGGCTCATAAATCTCTGAAGCCTGGCTATTTCTTCTATCCTAAAAATCCTCCCCTCCGGCTCTACAATCAAAACATTGGCATAAACACCGCTGAGGGTGTTCCTGCATATGATACAATCGCCGCATCCCCTGCCGGGGCAATTGATGGAAGCGGCAAATATCAGCGCCAGTCTGGTCAGAAGTTTCATATTATTTCCACTGAAAAGATAGGCATGCGAAACATTGCCCTTTTCTATCATTCCCGAAAGTAATCTTATATTTGACTGGTTTATGCTATCATCGGTTAAAAAATCTATGTCTTCAAACAATTTCATTTTTTATCTCATAAATACTTTCCCACTCTTCTTTTTACTTCTTCAAATATTTCTTCTATGTCCTTTTCACCGTCAATCACTACAAACCTGTCTTTGTATCTTTTGGCAATGCTTAGATAGCCCTGGTAAACATTTTTTCTGAAATTATCTTTTTCAAGTTCCATCCGGTCTCTCTCTTTACTTGCTCTGTCCATCCTTTTTTTGCCCTTATCTGCCTTAACTGACAGCAAAAAAGTTATATCCGGCGCTATCCCACCGGTAGCCCAGAGGCTCATATCTAAGATCCTATCTATACCCAGGCCCCTGGCTATACCCTGATATACTATTGTGGAATCAAAAAATCTGTCGCATATCACGACCCTGCCCTTACTTAAAGCAGGTGATATCACTTTTGATACAAGTTCTGCCCTTGAAGCAAGGAAAAGAAAAGTCTCGGTTTTATAAGACATCTCATGATTATCTTTATCCAGAAGGATCTTTCTGATCTTTCTTCCTATCTCGGTACCGCCTGGTTCGACAGTGGTAACGACATCAAGACCTCTTTCCTTCAGGTAATCATAAAGAAGCTTTATCTGGGTGGTCTTTCCCGAGCCGTCAAGACCTTCAAATGTTATAAAAAGACCTTTTTTCATGGCCCAGCTTATCTTTCTTTTAATAAAATATATTTAATAATATCTTAATAAAAGAAATTTTAAAACTGCATGTAAAAGATTTTGGTACTGTAGACGGAATGGAATCAAACAGGACTTTAAAATAGGAATGATTATTTTTTATTCTTCATATATTCCCTGGCCTGGTACATGAATGCCTCCAGGCGGGTCTCGGTAGTACCCTGTTCCAGACCGTCAAATGCGATATTAAGCCAGGGTATTTTATACTTTTCTCTAATTCTCTTTGAAACAGCGTTGACCAGATTTCCGGGAATGCAGGTAAAGGGCAGAACATTTATAATTCCATGGGCACCTTTCTCAATCCAGTGGACCGATTTTCCGATACTTAAGGCTGATTCTCCAAACCATTTGATTATATATGGCTCGGCGTTATCCCAGATCTTATAAATGCCAGTCTCCTTGTCTTCCCTCAAGAAACCTTTCAGGGGTTTTTCCAATCTATAATGACAGTGCTCCAGATATCTATTTAGAATCCTATTTGCTATATAAAACCCCATTCCTCTGATAAAATCACCGATAAGTCCAGCTAACTTTATATTAATATTACCATTTCCTGCCTGATTACCGTTAAGACTGAATGATCTTATAATCTTATAATGCAGGTCAGTCTGCTTGATTAAAATATCCAGCTTTCTGGTAGCAGTGGTATGATAAGGCCATTCTCCGAATGAAGGTATCACTACTTCTCCTCCCTGTTCTTCAACTTTTTTTATGATCTCATTGTTGCTGTAAGGATGATTCCTGACAAAGATCTCACCTACTATACCGACCAGCGGCTTTTCCGTTTTATTTACCGGTATGCTTTCAAAATCTTTCCTGGCTTTTTTTAGGGTCTTTGTCATCCTGTTAAGCGTCACTATAAGCATATCATTTTCTACACACCGACATACATCTTCTATATATTGATTATAGATCTTATCTGCCTTCCCCTTTTCCAATTCATAAGGCCTGGTCTGCCTCAGCATTTTATTCAAATAATCTATGGTAAACATACCAAACATAGCTTTTACCAGCATCGAAAATCCTTTTAGCCCATGCATGTCATACTCACGGTAGAACTGACCTACTTCCGGAGCACCTGGAGCAATTATCGGCACATCATCATATCCCAGTTCATTTATTATTATTTTCTGCATTTTATTATACTGACCAAAGCGGCAGGGCCCGTACGTCTGGGGCATCAGGAAGGCTACCTTTCTGGGATCCTTATGTCTTAATGTCTTGATAATATCACCGGTGGTTATGATAAAAGGATAGCATTCCTTTCCCATGGTATATTTTCTTCCCAGTTCAAGTGTCTCATCATCTGAATAAAGCATCTCCGCTTCAATACCTACAGACCTGAACGCTGATTTAAGGACCACGGCACCATCACCCATATAGGGTATGTATATTACTCTTCCCTGGTTCCTCTTAAAAACTACATCCTTTTTGCTGGTTTTTACATGGCCTGATTCAATATCTTTTTTACACCTTATATTGTTCAGCGAGTCTATAAAGGCCTCACATCTTGTTATTACTCCAGCGCCGGCCGAGTGCTCGTCTACTTCCAGTCTTAGAAACGGCTTGTTTATTTCCCTTTCAAAATATTGAAGGATGAAAGAGTCGGGCCCGCAGCCAAAATTAGTAATATAAACGGGATACAGCCTGCTGTCTCTATTAATCAGCTGTGCTGCACTCATGATCCTATCCCCAAATTCCCAGTACAGATTCGGCCATTCTTCCGAAAGATCCACCGAGTCAATAGGCAGCCAGTCAAGGGGAATCACTTTGAAACCGAGTTCTCTTAGTTTTTTTGGAACATCCATGCTTATGGCCCTGTCACAGCTGTTATACGATCTGCTGACTATGACTATCGCCATCTCATCATCTTTCAGACTTCCGAGTATTTCTTCTCCCTTTTTTTTGATTGACGAATAAAATTTGTTCTGGGCGGAGTAAGCTATATTTATTGCCCTTTTTATCGATCTTCTATCTTTACCCAGGTCTTTTCCCAGCATTGTCAGCTGCTTCTCTTTGGCATATTCTTTGAAGCTGAAATTAATAATAGGCTTGAGCACCTTTACTTCTCCGGTATCTACGGCAGACTTTACTATCGACCAGGTCCCCTGTATGAAGGGGCAGGGGTAACTTCCGGTCCTGTCACCTTTAATATTTTTTTCCTTGGTAGGCATATCTCTGGTCGTGGGCAAAAACAGGTAATCCACTCCTTTTTCCAAAAGATTTTTAACATGTCCCAGTGTAGTCTTCATAGGAAAACAGGTTTCAGCTACCGCACTCTGAACTCCATCATTGATTATCTTCTTATTAGTCTTATCCGACAGAATAAAATCAAAACCCAGTTCGGTAAAGAATGCGTTCCAGAAGGGATAAAACTCATGAGTAAGCATAGAATATGGTATACCGACCTTTTTTGCCCCCTTATGTTTTTTACTCTTATAACTATTTAATAGGAGTTCTTCCCGCTCGGCAAAATAGTCCGGAATGTCACTGCTTACGGAATCCCTTTTCTCGTATTTTTCACATCTTCCCCCGTAGAATAACAGAGGTCTATCCTTAATAGAGATTTTCTTGATCTCGCATCTATTTGAACAACCCTTGCACTCAAAAGAACTCTGGGAATAACTTACCTCTGATATATTTTTAAATCCTCTGAATTTCGTTTCTTTTGGAGCACCTTGAAGTACTTTAATCGCCGCACCTATCGCTCCGGTCACTTCATTATTTTCAGGTACGATCACTTTCTTTCCCAGATAATTCTTAAAGGCGGCTATCACTGATTTATTGAAGGCAACCGCGCCCTGGAAAAAGATCTTACTGCCTATTCTTTTTCTTCCAACCACCCGGTTGATATAATTCATGGCAATAGAATAAGCAAGGCCGGCCAAGATATTCTCAATGCTTGCCCCCTTTTGATAATGGGAATAAACATTGGTCTCCATGAAAACCGTACAGCGCTCTCCTAGATTTAAAGGATTCTTCGCTTTCAGTGCTATGTCGCCGAACTCCTCTATCTTTATATTAAACCTTTCAGCCTGCTCCTCCAGGAAAGAACCGGTACCTGCGGCACAGACTTTATTCATCTCAAAATCAACCACTACACCGTCTTCCAGGGATATGAATTTTGAATCCTGCCCGCCGATCTCAAAAATGGTATCGACCGACCTGTCAATGTCAGCTGCCGCTGTCGCTTGAGCTGTTATTTCATTTATTACCATATCAGCACCGACAAAATCACCTGTCAGGTATCTCCCGGAACCAGTGGTACACGCTCCTCTGACATTGATCTTGTCTCCGACCTTTTTATTGATTATATCTATACCTTTCCTTACTGCTTCTATGGGCCTCCCGGATGTGCGGAGATAACATTTTTCAATCAGCTTTTTATCCTTATCAATAGCCACTACATTGGTGCTTATCGATCCTACATCTATACCGATATAGGCATCGACTTTCTTACCATTGAAATCATATTTATTAGCCTTTAGGGAGCGGAGATGGGATTTGTCCAGAGTCAGAGGGGCAAACGTCTCTCTTTTATATTTAAAATTTTTAATATGGTCATCAAGTCTATCCACTATTGTGCTGACATCCAAATCATTTAGAACCTTCTTTGAGCTTAAACTCATCGCAGCACCTATAGCTCCTATGGATGCTCTATGCCCGGGAATTCTTATCTTCTCTTCCAGCACATCTTCAAAGGCCTTTATCATAGCCTTGTTAAAAGAAACTCCTCCACAGAATATTATGGGCGGAATAAATTTCTTGCCCTTTGCAATCCCGGATTTAAAACTCCTGGCCATAGCGTAACATAAGCCAAGTATTATATCTTCATCACTTGCCGCCTCCTGCTGCAGATGGATCATATCCGACTTGGCAAAGACACTGCACCTGCCAGCGATGGTAGAAGGTGTTTTTGACTTCAGCGCCAGCCGAGCAAATTCTTCTATGGTCAGTCCAAACCTAGATGCCTGCTGGTCGAGAAAAGCGCCTGTCCCGGCTGCGCATAACTCGTTCATTGCATAATCACCGAACGCCAGGTCTATAAATTTAGAATCCTGCCCGCCGATCTCTATTACAGTCTTCACATCACGGTCTAAAAATTTCACAGCGGTCACTATGGCTTCTATTTCGTTTGTAAAATCAGCACCAAGAAGAGATGCAAACTCCTTTCCTCCCGAGCCGGTAAAACCGATCCCTACAACATCATGCCCGTCCCTGCTTTCAAATATTGATTTAATATCTTTTTTTACTAATTTTGTCGGTTCACCAAGATGTCTGGCATAAGGAAGGACTTCTATAATTTTTCCTTTTTCGTCTATAATAGCCCTATTGACACTTATCGATCCTATATCATAACCTATATACAAACCCACTGTCTATCAACTAATCCTTTCTAAATTAATTATGGTATTTTAGCAACAGGAAGTCTTAAAAAAAGCAATATCTCACCAAATATAACTTCTCGATAGCTGATCCCGATATGCTAACAAGTCCATTATATAATATACGTCAACAACCATATTTTAGTTTCATATTTATTTATAAACAGAACTTAAGACTTCGAGCAGGCTTCAGTTTACCAGTGGCCAACTTTTTCTACAATATTAATATTCAATATGCTAGAATTATTTACAAATATAATAAAAAAGAGATGTTTAATTCAAACCGCTTAAAAATTTTAATAATTCTTGTTGTATTTTTATTTTTGATCCCTCTTCTTTCTTCCTGTGATCAGACACTTATAGATATCTTCACCGAAGTAAATGAAGATTATTCCGGAACCAGGACCATCGACGTAGCGATAAAGACAGAATATATCCAGAAGATTGAAGTAGTGCTTGGTCAGGACCAATCTCTTTTTGATAAAATCTTTGAAAACCTTCCCGAAGGCGAATACAATACTTTTGAGGATGGAGAGTACACTCACTTCAATTCCACTATAGAATTTGAAGACATAAGGTTTTTACCCCATATTTCAATAGACAACCTGTCCGAATATCCTCTAAATGCAAAAATGGAAGTGGCAGAACACTTTTTCTACAATGATTATTATTTTGAAGATTACATTGACATGGAAATAGATGAGATACTTCTTGACTCTACAGATCTAAATTCCGATTACAACAGAATCAATGATCTGGCAGAAGCAGACAGCGAAATCTTTAATATAACTTACCAGGTTAAATTTCCGGTAAAAATAACAGACCATAATGGCGACATAGCAGGTGACGACAATATCATCATCTGGAATATAAAATACGGCGATGAAAAGATGATGTTTATAGAAGGTAGAAAGACGAAGCTTCTGACTTACTTTTTGATCGTTATCCTCGGTATCATCTGCCTGTTTATAATCTTTATAATCCTGGTCATAATCTTTGGCTCCAGGAGGAACAAAGGAGACAAGACTCCCAGAAAACCACTGTACTCCTATGACAATTATTTTAAGAAAGACAGATATTTTCGCACTGAAGAGCCGGAAGACTGGGAAGACTGAAAATATTTATTATGAACACCAACACCCACAGGTTATCTACACCTCTTACAGGAGAAAAAATTAAAAAACTCAAAGCAGGAGATATGGTCTATTTAAGCGGAACCATATATGGAGCCAGAGATGCAGCCCACAGTAGGATCACCGATTCTATCAAAGACGGAAAGAGGCTGCCCATAGATCTGAAGGACAATACCATATTTTATGTAGGTCCCTCACCCACTCCACCCGGTAAAAAAAGTGGAAGTATAGGCCCCACCACCAGCGCCAGGATGGATAACCTTACCGAGCCGCTGCTTAAAAAGGGACTTAGGGCAATGATAGGGAAGGGCAGGAGAAGTAAAAGGATAAAAGAGCTTATGCAAAAATACAGATCGGTCTATCTTGTATCTATAGGAGGTATTTCCGCATATCTTTCCACGAAAGTAGAAGAGATCAAAACAACTGCTTACAGCGATTTAGGAGCCGAAGCTGTCTATAAAATAAAGGTGAAAGACTTTCCCCTGTTTGTGGCTTATGATATTTACGGCGGTGATATTTTCGACTCGGCTCTTCTTAAGGAATGACAGCCCATAAAAACCGCCATTGGCAGTGTAGCTATATGGCAGGGGGCACAGATTATGTTACAGGCCAAAGCAGTGGTCTTACCGCCCAGACCCTGCGGCCCTATTCCAGTATCGTTTACCGCTTTCAGTATCTTATTTTCTAGCGTTCTGTATGCTTTATCCCTATTTCTTATATTCAGATTTCTAAAACTTGCTTTTCTTGCCATACCGGTCACCTCGGAGGCTCCTCCGCCCAGTCCTATACCGATTATTACCGGAGGGCAGCACCTGGTCACGTTATCCCTGACTGTTTTTAAAACGAGACCGATTATTTCAGCCTCTCCTGCAGATGGATTTAACATATAGAGATAAGAACAATTTTCACTGCCTCCCCCCTTAAGGCATATTTTTATCTGAAGTCCGGGAATAGAAGTAAAACCGGTGCTTATTATCGCAGGAGTATTGTCGGAAGTATTTTTTCTTTCATATAAGGGGTCTCCGACTATTGATTTTCTAAGATAATTTTTACGGTAGGTTTCCGCCACTGCCTGATTCAGCCGGCCACTTAAATCACTGCTGCCCTCAATGCAGATACCGGGACCAATATCAATATCAATATAAACTGATCCGCAGTCCTGGCATAGTGGTAGTTTTTGCTCCGCAGCAATTTCCGCGTTCTCCAGGATAAGATCAATAATTTTTTTAGCTCCATGGCCTGTCTCTCTTGAGGAAGCTGCCTTTAATGCACTTTTGATATCATCGGGAAGATTAAAACTTGCTTCAATCAGAAGCTTTTTTACTTCCTTTGTTATAGTTATAATTTCTATACTTTTCATCTTTTCCGGGACATTCCTGATTTATACATAGATCCCAGGGCTTTCTTCCTTTTTTTATAATCTTTACAATAGGATATCCACAGTGTTTGCATTTTTCTCTGGTCGTCACCAGCAGCCCCTTTTGGGGAAGCGAAAATGTAGTCTTGCATTCAGGATAGGCATTACAGCCTATGAATCTCTTTTTGGTTTTTCTGGCAATTCTGACCACTAGATCCCCGCTGCAATTTTCAACCTGGCATTTACCTACTATGAGATCCTCTTTAATTCCTTTTTTGATCTCCTGCGAGATTTCTTCCTTTTCTTTTTGAAGGACAGTCATAATATCCCTCAACATATTTCTTGATCTATCCACAACATCCTCTTTGGTCTCATCCCCGCTTACAATTCCATTCATATACATCTCTAATTCCGAGGTCATCTCCGGGGATGATATTTTCTCGGCATGCTTTTTTAACATTTTCACTACAGCAACAGCTTTCTCGGAAGGCTGAAGAGGATTTCCGCCCACATATCCCCTCTGAATCAGATTTTGAATAATGGTATGGCGTGTGGCTTTGGTACCCAGGCCCAGTTCTTCCATTTTTTCGACCAGCCTGCCCTGGGTATATCTGGCCGGCGGCTTGGTCTCTTTTTCCGATAGTTTTCTATCCACCACAGTAAGCAGCTGTCCTTTTCTAAGCTCGGGAATAAAGACATCTTTTCGTTTGTAGTAGGGGTAAAACCTTGTCCAGCTTTCTTCTATTATCTTAGAGCCGCTGGCGATATAACTCTCTCCATTTATATCGATAGACGCGGTAACAGCTTTATTTTTTGCCGGCGGCAGAAGAGTAGATATAAATCTTCTTACAATCAGATCATACAGCTTCCATTCATCACCGGTCAGACTGGTTTTTTCCGCCATCGATGTAGGATGTATCGGTGGATGATCAGTCGATCTCTTCCTGCCCCTGCTTGCCACTATGTTTTTCTGGGCAAGAACTACTTCAGACATTTGTCTGTATTCACTGTAGCTGCCGAGCATCCTGACAATCCCCTTTATATCTATGGAAGAAGGATAGACCGTGTTGTCGGTTCTGGGATAGCTTATATATCCATTCATATATAGATTCTCGGCAATACTTATGGTCTTTGATGCGGTAAATCCCATGGAGCTTCCGCTTATTATAAGAGCAGTGGTATTAAAAGGTGTGGGAGGCTTTATATCGCTGACATTCTCCTTCACCTCCATTACCATACCATTGTCACCAATTCTACTGTAAACATCCTGGGCATCTTCTTTTTTTAAAAATCTTTTCTTTTTATGAACAGCCTCAAATTCTTCCCCTGATTCTGTTTTAAGCTTTACTTCTACTACCCAGTAGGGAACAGACACAAACGACTTTATTTCTGACTCTCTTTCAACTATAAGGTTAAGAGTAGGCGTCTGTACCCTACCCACCGATAAAAATTTGTCCTTTATCTGAAAAGTAGCCAGTGATATAAAACGGGTAAGCGTTGCACCCCAGATCAGATCAATATCCTGTCTTGCCCTTCCTGCAAAAGCAAGGTCCAGATCGACCTTCCCTAATTTTAAAAACGCCTGGCTTATATCTCTTGGGGTTATGGCAGAAAATTTCACCCTTTTTGCATCAATGAGAGAATTTTTTTTCTTGATCACCTGCATGGCATCGTAACCAATAAGTTCGCCTTCCCTATCATAATCCGTGGCTATTATGATCTCATCCGCTTCACTTGCTACCTTGACAAGTGCCTGTATTATCTTCTTCTGGATAGGTATTTTCTCTATTTTTGCATCTATAAGTTCTACCGGATCTACCTTAAACCAGTTGGCATACTCTTTTGGGTAGTCCACTTTCAATATATGGCCTTTAAGTCCTATGATCCTGCAGTCTTCACTATTAAATCTGAATCGATATACCGGTATTCCATATACCTTCTCCTGGACTACACCATTTCCGGATAGGATCTCGGCGATCCTCCTCGCTGCTATTTCTTTTTCACTTATTATAAGTTTCAAAAAAATACTCCCGCAGGATTATAAAAATTTTTGTAAATCTTAATTTATTTTATCAGAATTTGAAATAATAACATTAAAACAGAAATAAATAAATCTTTAAAATTGAAAAAATAATCATGATCCTGTCTTCTCTCACATTTCGTGATATTTAAGTACTTATTTCAATTTTATTAATGTTGTTTTAAAATAACAAAAACATATCTCAGCTACAAAAAGATAAGAAATGAATTCAAATTTAGACCTTATAGACAGGATAGTAAAACTAAAAAAAGAAAAAGACGCTGTCATATTAGCCCATAATTATCAGATAGGCGAAGTGCAGGATATTGCAGATTTTCTGGGTGACTCCCTGCAGTTAAGCATAAAAGCATCAAAGACCAACCACAAGGTCATAATATTCTGCGGGGTACACTTTATGGCCGAAACTGCTAAAATAATATCTCCCGATAGAAAAGTGCTGCTTCCCGATAAACACAGCGGCTGTCCCATGGCTGATATGATAGATGCATCACAGCTTAAAAAGTTAAAAGGCAAAAACCCCGGTGCACTGGTAGTATGCTATGTAAACTCCACTGCAGAAGTAAAGGCTGAGAGCGACATATGCTGCACATCATCAAATGCAGTAAATGTAGTAAAATCTATCCCCGCAAGTAAAAAAATAATATTCATACCGGACAAATATCTGGGGGACTACGTCCAGAAACAGACCGGCAGAAAATTAATACTATGGAATGGTTATTGCCCTACACATATTATGATTAATGTAAAGGATATCATACAGCTTAAAAAGGAAAATCTGGATGCTGCGGTTATAGTACACCCGGAATGCACTCCGGAAGTAATAAGTATTGCAGACAAAGTAGCTTCCACCGGAGGAATGATAAAATATGTAAAAAACAGCAGGAAAAATAAATTTATCATTGGTACAGAGATAGGAATCATACACAGGTTAAAAAAAGAAAATCCTGATAAAACCTTTTTCCCTGCGACCAGTAAAGCTATATGCCCGAATATGAAACTCACAAACCTGGAAAAAATACTATGGTCACTTGAAGAGGAGAGATTTGAAATAAAGATCACGGAAGAGATTATCCGGAAAGCCAGATCGGCTATTGCCAGGATGATAGCCATTAAATAAATTATGTTACCAAGATATCTAATAAGTCTACCATTTTTTAAAAAAATCCATAAATACTGCGATTGTATAATCATCGGCAGCGGAATAGCAGGTCTTTCTACTGCCATGAGGCTGGCCCAAAATAACAATATTAAAGTTATCACTAAAAGTTCTCTTGCCGATTCAACGACATGGTATGCCCAGGGCGGTATTGCTGCGGCCATAAAGAAGCCTGATTTCTGGAAAAAACATTATGAAGATACCATTGTGGCCGGGCAGGGTCTCTGTGATAAGAAAGCAGTGGAAATACTGGTAAAGAACGCACCCAAGATGATAGAAGACTTGATAGAAATAGGCACCAATTTCGACATATCCGAAGGGGAGATAAGCCTTACCACAGAAGGAGGACATAGCTATCCTAGAATCCTTCATGCCGGAGGAGATGCTACAGGAGAGGAACTGGAAAAAAAGCTGGTCTCTTACTCCAAAAGCCAAAAATATATAAATTTCCTCCCGGAGTATTTTGTGCTGGATATACTGGTAAGTGAAAACAGATGCATAGGGATCTCAGGGATGGATATAAATACCGGTGCTCTTGAAATACACCCTTCTGCAAATATCGTGATCGCCAGCGGTGGAATCGGGCGCATATATCATGTTTCCACCAATCCTCCCATATCGACTGGAGATGGAATCGCTATGGCATACAGGGCGGGGGCCGCTGTCAGCGATATAGAGTTTATTCAATTTCATCCCACAGTATTCAAGACAAAAGAATCGGGATTATTTCTTATAAGTGAGGCCTTAAGAGGTGAAGGCGCCTATCTTAAAGACTGCCATGGAAACAGGTTTATGGTAGGAAAACATCCCAAGGCGGAACTTGCTCCGAGAGATATAGTAGTCAAGGAAATGGTAAGAGTAATGGACAAGAGAGACTGCGACTATGTTTATCTGGACGCCAGACATATTCCTGAAAGTCATCTTAAAATACGTTTCCCCAATATAATCTCAAAACTAAAGGAAAGCGGCCTCGATCTTAAAAAAGACCTGATCAAAGTATCGCCGGCCCAGCATTATTTAAACGGCGGGATCAAGACAGATTATAATGGAAAGACAATCATAAAGGGCCTGTACTGCTGCGGCGAAGCTGCTTCAACCGGCGCGCATGGAGCAAACAGGCTGGCAAGCAACTCTCTTATTGAAGGCCTTGTTTATGGGTGGAAGATCTACAGAGATATAGAAAAGAAGCTGAAACAAAAAAATAAAAGCACAGAAAACAATACCATCCGGTTGATAAATAGTCTCTTAAGGGAAACTGCAGCAAAAAATAGTAAAATAAGAGAGTCCGTCCCTAAAAAGCAAAAAATCTTAAAGCAGATCTCTGACTTCAGAGATATTATGACCAGAAAAGTAGGTATTCTGAGAGATGCAGGGAGTTTAAAAAAAGCAAAAGAATTTGTCGACCTGCTTACGGGTAGTGATTATATTTACAATACAACCGATAAGGACTTGCTGGAGTTCGCCAATATGCTTGCCGTAGCCGGCCTTATAATAAAGGCCGCAAGTATTAGAGAAGAAAGCAGGGGAACGCATCAGAGAAACGACTTTCCGGATAAAGATGACAAAAATTGGAAAAAACATATAATACTGAAACAGGATAAAGTATATTTTAAGGATGTTAATTCTTAGTACCAATAAAAATGGTAAATAAACTCTTAAAAAAGGAAGTCATAGATATTATAAAAAAAGCTGTCATAGAAGATCTGGACAATTCCGGTGATCTGACCTCCGATAACCTTATTCCGCCGGACGATAGAATATCTTCTCATATCATATGCAAAGAAACAGGCGGTGCAGTGCTCAGCGGCCTTGATATAGCAGTTTTCGTACTGGAAGAAATAGACAGCAGCATAAACATGGTAAAACTAAGAATCGACAGTGACAGCCTTAAATATATGGATAAGATCTGTGAGATTTCAGGACCAACCCTATCAATATTAAAGGCTGAAAGGACCTGCCTAAATTTTATACAGCATATGTCTGGCATTGCTACCCTTACAAGCAGGTTTGTTGAAATCGCCAGATCTTTTAAAGTCAAAATCTTTGATACCAGAAAAACAAAACCGATCCTTAGAAAAATTGAAAAATATGCAGTGACCTGCGGTGGCGGTTTCAATCACAGATTCGGCCTTTTCGACGGGATAATCATCAAAGACAATCATATAGCTGCAGCCGGCGGAGTCGCCAGCGCCCTAAAAAAAATAAAAACAAGGATACCCGGCGGTTTAAAAATTGAAGTGGAAATCAAAGACCTCAAGCAGCTTGACGAAGCAATAACCGGCGGGGCAGACATTATAATGCTTGATAATATGGATACCGTCAATATGAAAAAGGCAGTAAGCATAATAAGAGAAAAAAGCCGAAGATCCTGTCTTATCGAAGCTTCTGGAAAAGTTAATCTGGAAAATCTCGAAGAGATATGTAAAACAGGTGTCGATATGATATCGGTAGGGCTTATAACTCATTCTGCACCGGCCATTGATTTTTCACTGGAATTTGAAAGGGAAATTTGAACAATAAGAACTCTACAGAAATTACATTAGATTTCCCAAAAGACTTCATCTTCGGAACGGCTACATCAGCCTTTCAGATAGAAGGAGCCGGTAATACGGAATGGAAAGACTTTATCGGTACGGATGGTACCAAACTGGATAAAGCCATCGACCATTACAATAAGTTTAAGCGGGATCTTAAGTACATATTATATCTGGGTAATGCTTACAGGTTCAGCATGGACTGGTCAAGATTACAAAAAAATGCCTTCGGTCCTCTGGACCATAAAGCTGTATCGCATTATATGGAGATATTTAAGACCTTAAGAGCAAATGATAAAAAGACCATGCTTGTACTAAATCATTTCTCAAATCCGTTATGGCTGACAGAAAAAGGCGGCTGGACCAATAAAAGATCCCCCGAAATTTATTTTGATTACCTAAAAAAAGTATTAGAAGCGTATTCTGATTATATCGATTATATCAATACCTTTAACGAGCCAAATGGATACGCCATCATGGCCTATATAATGAAGGAATTTCCCCCCAGAAGGTTTAACCCGTATTTAAGAAGAAAAGTGCTGGCCAATATGAAAACAGCGCATGGAATAGCATATGACTATATCAAAGAACATTACCCGCATATAAAAGTTGGTATTTCACACGCCTGCATGTTTACCCAAACCTTAAGGGAAAAGTCCATATGGCAAAAATTTTTAAAATGGTTTCTGGATTATTATATGTTTGAGCATGTACATGAGATGTTTACCCTGGATGGAAAAGTGGATTATATAGGTTTTAGTTATTATGGAAGGATACTTATTTCAAGATTTCTGGTCACTGCGTATGAAGAAAAGGGCAGGAAAATCCTGGATAAGTTAGGCTTAAAACATGACGATATGTGGGAGAATTATCCTGAAGGTATTTATCTTCTGATCAAGAGATTTTATAAAAAGTATAAAAAACCTATAATCATCACGGAAAATGGTATCTGTACCAACAATGATAGAATAAGAATAGAAAATATTTATGACCACTTATTTTATATAAAAAAAGCTATTGACCAGGAGGGTATCGATGTCGCAGGATACTTTCACTGGTCTACTTTTGATAATTATGAGCTATCTTACGGCCCGTCAAGAAGATTCGGACTCGTCTCGGTAGATTTTAATTCCTCTGATTTGAAAAGGGAGATAAAACAGTCGGGTGAATATTATCACAAGATTTTAAAACTCCATAAATTGGTCAAATATAAAGCTCCAGAATAGCTCTGGACCTTTTCCAGCTTGTTTGAAAAACTCTGATACCAAAGAGTCTTGATTTTATCTGTTATAGACTTAATTTTCTTTTGATCTCTGGGACCTTAATTCTGGCCGCTTCGACTCCTCTACGAATGATCGCACCTCCACGGGTCAGATCAAAAAATCCAAAGTCTCCTACTTTAGGCTCTATGACTATATCCGCAATATCGAGATAATGTTTGGTTATCTCGCGTTCCATTATGCAGAGACTTATATCAAGAACATTGCGAATTGTTAATCTATTTTTATTTTGTCTTCCTTGCGATTTACCGTTTTTTAAGTCCAGCAGCTTATCTCTGGCATTGTCATTGTTTACGGATGAGGCTATGATGAAATCTACTCCCATCTTCTTTAAAGAATCAGTTGGCAGGGGTTCTACTACACCGCCATCAATAAGAATATAATCTCCCATACATACCGGCGAGAAAAAACCTGGAATAGCGATGGAAGCTTTGACTGCATCAAGCAGCCTGCCTTTAGACAGTATCACTTTTTTTCCTGTGATCATGTTTACCGCGACACAGCATAGCCTTATATGGCAGTCGCTAAAAGTCTTATCGCCTAAAAATTTCTTCAGCTCTCCCTCGAGTTTCCGCCAATTTACAATTCCTGTCTTTGACATTGACAGGTTGGAAAAAAGTAAAAAACTTTTCCAGTCCATTGACCGGACATAGGCTTCTATTTCCTCCAGCTTTATCCCTGAACAATAAAAAGCACCGATTATAGAACCCATGCTTGTACCCGATACTGCTGTTATATCTACACCCAGTTCTTCAAGTATTTTTAGAACACCAATATGAGAAAAAGCCCTTGCTGCCCCCCCGCTCAGCGCTAGACCTACTTTTCTTTTCCTTTTGAAGATTCTTCTAAACATTTTACTGGAAAATATCGGATAATAAATCTTATGGCTGTGTTAAAGTCTCTGACGTATATAATTATACTCTTTTCAGCTGCACAGTACGAGTCATTATGAGCACCGTGTCAATTTACAATAAAATCATTGTAGAGTAAAATCTCCTTAGTCTCTAAATACGACCAACATCTATATGACCGGTAAGATTTTAAAAATTATTGGTTTCTTGCTATCTGTAATACTTACCATCTCGATGATTTTACCAATACTGTCATGCAGTAAAATCAATACTGAGGAATCTGAATTAAAAAATGAAGAAAATACCGGGACCGGGGAACCTGAAACCGAATCGTCTATCAACGAAAGCAGCCAGAATGCCGATAAAACCCAGGAGCAATCAAAAGTATCAGAAGATGCTTCTATTACCCCAAGAAATGATTTAGATAGCCAGGATATCGGTATCGACCCTATCGGTATAGACAGTACTGATATCAACAAATTACGGATATATTACAAGGAAGCAGTAAAATATTTTGACCAAAAGTCTTATCTCATTGCTGAATATTATTTTAATAAAATCAAATACGGGTATCTTTTACTTCAGGATCATATTTTCTATTACCTGGCAAATTGCCTTATGCTTCAGGGAAAATATGAACAGTCGGAAGAATATTACTTAAAATTAATAGAAAATTACCCTGACAGTGTCTGGTCAGAAAAAGCCACCCTGGAATATGCCGATCTCTTTTATCTAAAAAAAGATTATGCGACTGCTGAAGGAGAGTATCAAGACTTCCTTTCTGCCTTTCC
Organism: uncultured Actinomycetota bacterium; assembly: GCA_964610385.1. Taxonomy (GTDB): domain Bacteria; phylum Actinomycetota; class Humimicrobiia; order Humimicrobiales; family Humimicrobiaceae; genus CAZBSE01. Next base: position 36,510 of record CAZSXW010000003.1, on the reverse strand, counting down.
CGATTCGGAATATGTATCATACTGTTTATTTCAACTGGCTGCCAGCCAGGAGAACAACGACAAATTAGAGCAATCCTTTGATAATTATAAAAAAATATGGTTGGATTATCCCCTTGATGAGCACTCTGAAATTGCTTGGGAAAGTCTAAACAGACTTTCGGAATATGATATTATCGAACCTTTTACTCCTACAGCCAGACAGATCTACAATAGAGCCGAGATATTTTTCAGCAGCTATTATTATGAAAGCGCACTGGAAGAACTGAATAAAATACTAGAAGGAAACTATATAGACGATTTATCTCAGAGCCTGTACAGCAAGGTATTATTTAAAAAAGGGATGTGCTACTATAATCTCGGCAACTACGATCAGGCCAGAACTTACCTGACCCAGTCTTATGAAAAGTCAGCATCCGGCCCGGTAGCCGATGACAGTCTCTTTTTCTTAGGAAGGGCTCTTACCAACCTTGATTCTACAGATGAAGCCATTTCTTATTACCAAAAACTTCTAAGTATTTTCCCTAGCAGCAATTATAGTGATGATGCACTTTATAGGATCGGTAGAATCTACTCTTTAAAAGGAAGCTACGACAAAGCCGCCGGCTACTATCAAAAAGTACTCAGCGATTACCCCAGCGGAGACAAGGTACCCGATTCGCTCTGGGAGTTCGGCTTGATAAAGTACAGGTCCTCTGATTTTGATTCTGCAGGTACCGCCTTTTCCAACTATGCCTCTTCATATAAGGGTACCAGTTTGGAAGAAAAGGGATTGTTCTGGAAGGCCAAGTGCCTTCAGAAACTGGAAGAAAACGAAAAAGCAGCGACTTTGTACTTGGAAATCATAAATTTAAATTCATATTCCTACTACACATTTAAATCAAGGGACTTACTGGCAGAAATGGATATAAAAACACAGATAAAAGAAATAGATAACGGGCTGGATCCCGAAAATCCCCAGATCGCAGACACTATCCCGGACATATATGATTTTTTAGAACAGGAAAATAGTCCCCAGGATGAACAGATAAACCACACAAACAAAGCCATTGAACTTTACCAACTGGAATTTTATAACAGCGCCTCTCTAGAAATAGAAGCAGCAGAAAGCGAGATCGAACAAGATCCTTCAGGGATTTTAAAGATCGCCACTTTGTTTTTAAAATCCAAAGATTACGCGGGTTCGATAAAAATCATTTACAATAATTTTTATAAATTGAAGTCTGAACTTGATAAGCCTCATATGGATTATCTATACTATCTTTATTATCCTTATGGTTATAAAGAAATTGTACAGGATTACAGCAATCAATATGCTCTTGACCCGTTATTTACCCTGGCAGTTATAAGACAGGAAAGTCATTTTATGCCTCTTGCAGGTTCCTACGCCGGAGCACAGGGACTGATGCAGATCATGCCCGCAACAGGAAAAGGAATAGCCACCCAGATGGGAATCCAGAATTACAGTGACATATTGCTCTTAGAACCAGAAACAAATATTAAAATGGGTACTTTTTATTTAAGACAGCAGCTGGACAACTTTGACCAAAACCTGTTTTACTGTCTTGGAGCTTATAACGGTGGTCCGGGGAAAACGAGCGAATGGATATCAAAGCGGGGAAGCATGGATATCGATGAATTTATAGAAAGTATTTCTTACGAACAAACAAGAGAATATATAAAGATAGTAATGGGTAATTATTACTTTTACCAGATGCTTTATGATTGAATATTAATCTTTATCTTCCCTCTTGTCCCAGACTCGTTTAGCCTTGCCTTTGCTTCTCTCAATAGTCCTGGGCTCTTTAAGGACAGCTTTTATTCTGATGCCGATAGCCGACTTAAGTTTGTCTTCAATGCTTCTTTCAAAATCTTCCAGCTTCATGATCTTTTCCTGGAAATTTTTCTCCGACACTTCTACCCAGACTTCTACCGTATCCATATAATTTTCCCTGTCAACTATTATCAGGTAATGAGGTTCCAGATCTTCTACCTTCATAAGAACTTCTTCTATCTGTGATGGGAATACATTTACTCCCCTTATGATCAGCATATCATCGGTCCTTCCTGCAGGTTTTGACATCCTTATAAATGTTTTACCGCAGGGACACTCATCTTTTATCAGATAGCATATATCCTTGGTACGGTACCTTATAACCGGGAAAGCCTTTTTGGTAAGAGAGGTGAAGACCAGCTCACCTTTTTCCCCGTCGGGTAGTATGCGTCCAGTTTCAGGATCGATCACTTCGGCCAAAAAATGGTCCTCGTTTATATGCAGACCGTTTTGCTCCAGGCACTCGCATGATACTCCCGGACCTATGACTTCACTAAGACCGTAACTGTCAAGAGCAGTTATATTGAGTCTTTCTTCAAGCTCACCCCTCATGGATTCTGACCAGGGTTCTGCTCCAAAGAACCCCAACTTCAAATGCAGTTTTTTAAAATCCGTTCCTATCCTCTCTCCGACTTCGGCCATATAAAGAGCATATGAGGGCGTGCTGCAGAGAATTGTTGATTTAAAATCATTCATTATCTTTATCTGCCGTTCTGTATTGCCCCCCGAAATTGGCACTACCAGCGAGCCCAATTTTTCTGCTGCATACTGGAATCCAAATCCTCCGGTAAACATCCCAAATCCGTGGCTTACCTGTACCACGTCTTCTTTTCTTGCACCCACATCGTACATTATCCTTGCCAGGACTTCCGCCCATACTTCTATATCTTCCCTGGTATAACCGACTACTGTCGGATTACCTGTCGTTCCCGATGACGAATGCACTCTTATCACTTCACTCAATGGAACACAGAACAGACCAAAGGGATAGTTTTTTCTCAGATCTTCCTTAGATGTAAAGGGGAGCTTTTCGATATCCTCTATACTTTTTAATCCATCGGGATCAAGACCTGCATCGTCTATTCTTTTTTTGTAATACTGATTATTTTCATATACGTTCCTTAAAGTCTTTTTAAGCCTTTTAAGCTGCACGGATTCTATCTCATCCCTGCCTGCAGTTGAGATCCCTTCATCCCAGAATTTTTTCTCGACCATTATTTAAAGTTTTTCTCCTTTCCTTTTATCCAAAACCCTCTTGGCCTTACCTGTACTTCTCTGTATTGTTTTGGGCTCTTTCAACTTTACATCTATTTTTATTCCAATGGCAGAATAAAGTTTATGTTCCACCAGTGCCTCAAATTTTTCCAGTTCGTTCATCTTCTCCGAAAAAATATCTTCCGAAACTTCGATCCATAGTTCAAGGATATCCAGATACTTTTTTCTGTCCACTATAATTAGATAATGAGGCTCTACTTCCTTGATCTTCATAAGCACTTCCTCTATCTGCGATGGAAATACATTAATTCCCCTTATGATCAGCATATCATCGGCTCTTCCTACCGGCTTGGCCATTCTTGCATGTGTTCTGCCGCAGGCGCACTTATCAATATTGATGTACGATAGATCTCTGGTCCTGTACCTTATTAGCGGGAGTGCCTCTTTGGTAAGAGAAGTAAAAACCATTTCACCGGTCTTCCCGGGTGGAAGTTCCTTTCCCGTTTTTGGATCGATTATTTCAATTATGAAATGATCTTCAGCTACATGAAGGCCCTTTTTATGGGTACATTCACAGGATACTCCCGGACCGATTACCTCACTAAGGCCGTAGATATCAATAGCTATGATATTAAGCCTTTGCTCGATCTCACTTCTCATCTCCTCCGTCCAGGGTTCTGCACCCATTATTCCCACAGCCAGGGGCAATTTCTTAAAATCAATACCAATCTCCTTTCCCACTTCAGCAAGATATAAGCCGTAAGAAGGGGTACAGCATATCACTGTAGAACCATAATCGGTCATTATTTTCAGCTGTCTTTCTGTATTACCTCCCGAGGCCGGAATTACTACTGACCCTAAAAGCTCACCTCCGTAATGAAGACCCAGCCCTCCGGTGAACAGACCATAACCATAACTATTCTGGATTATATCGCCTTTCCTCACTCCGGCCCCATACAGATCCCTCGCAATCAGGTTGGCCCACATCGCAATATCGTTTTTAGTATATCCTACAACTGTGGGATTGCCGGTTGTTCCTGATGAAGAATGAAGCCTAACCACTTCTTCCATCGGTCTTGCAAAGAGTCCGAAGGGATAATTTTTACGGAGATCATCTTTGGTAGTAAAGGGTATCTTTTCGAGATCCTCCAGACCGTCAAACCCAGCAGGATCTACTCCGGCATCATCGAAACTCTTTTTATAGAAATCTACATTATTATAAGCATTCGCCAGGGTCTTTTTCAGCCTCTTAAGCTGAAGCTGCTCGAGCTTGTCTCTTGAGAGAGTCTCCACTTTTTCTTCCCAGTAAATACTACCCATAAGATGATCTCCTTTCCTTATATACCTAACATTTAGGCTACTTAATATACTGCTTAGACTACTTAAAACATTTGTCTAATATTGCTTTTTTAACCGGTTTTGTAAACAGAGTCACAACAACGGTGACTATAAATGCCAGCGGGAAAGCAATGAGTATCGGGTGAATTGCACTCCATGGATATGCAAGTAAACTCTCCTTGCCGGTCAATGCATTCACTACCAATAAAACCTTAGCCGTTTCCGCATGTACAAAGAACATCCAGAATATGCTTGCTGCAAGACCGACTACCATTCCGCTGATGGCAGCAGCTCTGGAAGTCCTCTTCCAGTAAAGCCCAAGTACATACATAGGCAGAAATACTGCTGCACAGATACCGAAGAAGAGTGCCGTGCCCAGAGCAATAATACTTATCGGCAGATAATAGCCCAGAGCTACACTGACAATGATTCCTATTACCACTCCTATTTTGGTGATAAGAAGGCCCTTTCGTGACTTTGTTTCTTCCTGCCTCTCTGTTACTGCAGTACCCACCTGAAGCATATCTCTTGAAAAAGCCGTGCCCAGAGCGTGGAACTGGGAACTTATGGTAGACATGGCAGCAGCAAGAAGTGTCAGCATAAATACATACACAAACCATGGGGGCATGGCAGCATTAATAAAGGTGGGGATCACCAGATCTGTATTGCCCTCTGCTACAGCTATGGCAACATTTCCTGTCTGGTTGAAGAAATAAACATTTGAAAGTGCGCCTACTACAAATGCGACACCTGTCATAAACAGAATGAATATGCCTCCGACTAAAACCGCTCTGTTTAGTTGTCTGTTGTTCTTTACAGTCATAAATCTAACTGCCAGCTGGGGCTGGGCAAGTACTCCAATACCGACACCTAAAATTATGGTTGAAACAAGTTTCCACCATATTGGTGTACCATAAGAAGGCATTGTAGTCCACCCGTGTAGTCCGCCTGCAGTCAGGCTTTCGGGGATTTTGGAAGCTAAATTGGTAAGTGCCTCATGTGCAGGTACAATACCGCCGAGTTCCTTGTAAGTCAAAATAACAAGCACTGCCATTCCTATAAACATAATAGTTCCCTGGAGAGCATCGGTATACATAACACCCTTGAGCCCGCCTGCAATTACATAGGCAGCGACAATAATAGAGAATATAGCCAGTGCCAGTACGAAATTAATATTTAACGTACTTTCAATAAATCTTGCCGCGCCGATCAGTACCACTCCAGTATAAATAGGCATAAAAACAAATATTACCACACCGCCCAGTATCTGGATGAATCTTGAGTCATATCTTCTGCCCAGAAACTCCGGGAAAGTATGGGCTTCCAGTTTCATTCCTATTTGCCTGGTCCTTTTACCAAAGAATATAAAGGCTATTGCTATACCAACAGCAATATTCAAGAAGGTAAGCCACAAAAGTCCCATTCCAAGAACTCCTGCTGCTCCACCAAAACCCACAATAGCCGAGGTGGAAATAAAGGTTGCACCATAGGAAAGGGCCATGACATAGGGATGGATCTGCCTGCCGGCAATCATAAAATCTCCGGTAGTCTTGGTGCCCCTATACCCAAGGTAGCCCAAGAATCCTATTATCAGAAGATACACTATGACAATTACACTAAATAACAGTATATTCACTTAATCCTCCTTTCTATAATTTTTAAACCTTTTCACCTGCTCTGCTATCTGTCTTTGTTCCACATCACTGCTCCATAGACTATGCAAAATACAGTGCTTAATATGCATAGCAAATAAGCAAGAAAAATAGATACACCAGCAAAGCCTAACATATACCCTCCTTTCAATTTTAAAATTTTTAATATTAAAACTATTTATTTAATATATCAGCTGCAGAGTTTTACACTATTTTCATGCAGTATTTTTTCTGCTTCGGCAATATCAGCAACACTCAATACTATCCTTGTACCTGCAATGACATATATGTAATCTATATTTATTCCTTCTTCGGCTAAAATATTAAGGATATTGTAAAGCTGGCCGGGTTTGTCTTCCACCTCTACGCAGATGACATCGGCGATATGAGTTGTAAAACCTGCCTCTTTAAGCAATCGCCTTGATTTTTCAAAATCATCTACCACCAGCCGCAATATACCATAATCCCTTGCTTCAGTTGTTGAAAATCCCTGAAGGTTTATATTACGTTCTTTTAAAATCTTCGATACTTCCGCCAACCTGCCTGTCTGATTTTCCAGAAATACAGTCAATTGTTTTATGGACATTTTTACACCCCGCACTTAATTTACTAACTTAATATTTTTTTTCCTTTTTTAAAAGCCTTAATATTCACCTCTACTGCACGTCTTGGAACATTCTTTTCTATGGATTTTATCCACGAATCTTTTTTTATAGGAATAAAATTAGAAAGGCTCCCTAAAAGAACTGTGTTTGAGACTCTTATTTCATTTAAATTTTTTGCTATTTCTGTCGCTTTTACCATCATATAATTAGAAGTATACTCGGCCAATTTCGATATTATATCTTCAGGATACTTGATATCATCTAAATACATTGAAGAAGGATAAATCTCAAATTCATTTACAATAATAAACCCTTCCTTATCTAATTTATCGATGTATCTGACTGCTTCCAGCTTCTCCAGGGATACTATAAAATCGGCCCTGTTCACAATAGGTGAATAGACCTTCCTGCCTATTCTTACACTTCCGACTACGCTTCCCCCTCGCTGAGCCATCCCGTGCACTTCGGAAACTTTTACATCGAAACCATCCATCAAAGCTGCTTCGGTTAAAACAGTAGTAGTAAGAATAATCCCCTGCCCTCCTACTCCGGTAAATAAAACTGACATAATGTTGCCGTTGTTCAGGAGTTTTTTCCACCTTTTTAAGTACTTTTCCTGTTTTAAGTCTCCCGGCTTATTTTTTTTGTAATTATTAACATTATTGTCGTTTTTCATAAAAAAATGTTTTATTATTTTAAAATAAAAGTTTGATAAAAGAATAATCCATTTATTATTGTTTTTTGATTTTTATGGCATTTTTTTTGCATATATCCACACATACCCCGCAGCCGTTACACATAATCTCATTGATAGAATATCCGCCTTCCCTGAGTTCGATTGCCGGACACCCGAATTTCAAGCACAGACCGCATTTCTCACACCTTTTTTCATCAATATAAACACCGACTGCAATTTTGCCCTTTTCCAAGAGCACGCATTTTCTCCTGGCTATAATAACTGAAAGCTGGCCCTTTTTTAGCTCCTCCCTTACCGTTTTCTCAAAGAGATCTATTTTATATGGATCCACCACTCTGATACTCTTTACCCCTGCTCCGCGTGCAATTTCTTCTGGTTTGATTTCAGTCGTGTCTTCCCCCATAAGAGTTTTTCCGACACCGGGATGCACCTGGTGGCCGGTCATAGCAGTTATCCTGTTATCTAAAATTATTATTACTCCGCTTCCTTTATTGTACACACTATCCACCAGCGGGGTAATACCGGAATGGAAGAAAGTCGAATCTCCGATTACCGATACTATTTTCCCCTTTATTTCCGGATCCGCCTTTTCCATCCCCAGCGCCTGTCCTACACCGGCACCCATACAAAGGCAGCTGTCCAAAGAATTCAAGGGCGGCAGCACGGAAAGAGTATAACAGCCGATATCTCCCATTACCTTTAATCTTAATTTCTTTAGCACATAAAAAACAGACCGGTGCGGACATCCTGCACATAACACAGGAGGCCTCTGCGGTATGCTGCTTGAAGACGATTTTATATTCTTAGAATCCTTCGGGGCGCTTTTAACATCATCCATATCGATATCGGCTCCGTTGCCGCGGTGCTTGCCGATGAAATCTTTACCAAAAAGCTGGCGGTAAAAATCCTCCAATATCTCCGGACTGAGCTCTCCGTACTGGGGAAAATAATCCTTACCTACTATCTTTACTCCAAGATTCATCTGCTTTACCTGTTCCTCTATGAAAGGCTCCAGCTCCTCGATTACAATAAGCAGTTTTTTACCCCGGGCAAAATCACTTATAACTTTATAGGGAAGCGGATTTGTTATTCCGAGTTTTAATATAGGTATATGGTCAAAGATCTCTCTGGCATATTGAAAACCGACCCCGGATGTGATTATTCCGATATTTAGTAATCCATTCTTTCCAGCTTTGGGAGAATATAAATGGTTCAAACTGCTTCGTTCCGAAAACTTGACCAACCGATCCCATCTTTCAAGCAAAGCTTTATGCCTGATTCTTCCGAAAGCAGGTATCATAACATATTTCCGGCAGTCTTTTTCATATTTTCTATCTTTATGTTCGACTCTCTCGCCCATTGATACTACCGACCTGGAATGAGATATTCTGGTAGTCGTCCTGAGCATAACCGGAGTGTCAAACTTTTCGCTGATATCGAAAGCTCTGATGATAAAATCTTTCGCTTCCTGACTGTCCGAAGGCTCCAACATAGGTACCTTTGAAAATTTGGAATAATATCTATTATCCTGTTCGTTCTGTGAACTATACATACCAGGATCATCAGCTGATACTACCACCAGTCCCGCATTTATCCCTGTATATGCAAGGGTCATAAAAGGATCCGCTGCAACATTCAGGCCAACATGCTTCATCGCCACTAGTGTCCTTGCCCCGCCAAAACTGGCGCCGGAGGCTACTTCCAGAGCTACTTTTTCGTTTACGGACCACTGGCTGTAAATTTCCTTATAATGGGCAATACTTTCAAGAATCTCGGTAGAAGGAGTGCCGGGATAAGCAGTCGCGACCCTGACCCCTGCTTCATATGCGCCACGGGCGATTGCTTCATTACCCGCTAAAAGTTTTAATTGGCCTTTTTTTCCCAATAAACTTTACACCTGCTTTATTAATCCAAAATAGGAAGTGACCGGGTTATCAGCCTCAGAATCACTTTTTTAAATAATATCCTTAAGTCTCTTTTATTTTCAAAGCGGGAATTTTTAATTTTTAATATATTACAATAATTACAATATACTTTCCACCTTAAAAAATATTTTATCTCTTAATTTTATCCCGTTTTTAATATAATATATTTACACATGGCAGAACGAACAAGAAAAAAGCGATACAGGAGAAACATAGACTATAAATATATTATCTATATTATTGTCTTTATAGCCATTCTTCAACTGTTGGTCTTAAGAATATATTATAAGGAGGAACCGTCCAGACTTCCCGAAACACTTTTTTCTTCTCCAAAAGATTTCCCCATTTCCGAACTGATCCCTGACATGACAAACGAAGAGCCGGAATCCGAATCTCTTGAAGATTCCGATGTTCAAGGAGATGATGTCTCCGAAACGAATGAAAGTTCTTCTGATGAAACGGGGAACTTGAACCTGACTGATACTCAGAAAAACATCACTCTAAGGATCCTGGAACTTCTTGATGAGGACATAGAGTATGGAATGGAATATTTACCGAACACCTATTACCCCAGCATCGATAATAAATGGATATCCACCGATGTGATCTCAGTCACATTAAACGACTGCGGTATTGATATAATGGAGCTTATCTATAAAGACATGCTTGAGCATAAAGAAGATTATCCCATAGATACAATAACCGGCAGGAAGACAGCCATAAAATATATCGATTCCAGAAATGTTTTTTTCCAGGAACGATTCTTTGAGCGCAATGCATTGATCCTGCCTGACGAATACGATACCGAAGATGAAAACAGGAACCTCATCTGGCAGGCAGGGGACATCGTATATTTTCAGATCGATAAAGACGATCCTGACAGTGATCATTACGGAGGATTTATTTCACCCCATAAGAATGAAGAAGAAATACCCCTGGTAATAATGATAACCAGTGAATTCAAAAAAGTAAGTGAAGTAGATGTACTTTTGGAATATAAAATAGCAGGGCACTTCCGATATCCTCCCCCGGAAGTCGATTAAGTTCCTACAGTATCTCTTTGTCTTTATGATATTTATAATATATTTTTCTGGCCAGGTAAATAAACGGGGTATCGGCAGCTGCCACTATCAGTTTTAATAAGTATGTTGTAAGTAATACCTGTAGCCAGACACCGATATCATACAGGCCCAGTAATGCAATAGTGCAGAATATCACACTGTCAATCAACTGGCTTATCATGGTGGATAGATTATTTCTTATCCATAGATGACGTGGACCGCTGAACATTTTTTTCCAGAATGCAAAAGCCCAAACATCATGTAGTTGACTGACAATATATGCGGCCAGGCTGCCCAATGCCACACGCGGCATTACTTCAAATATAGTCTCCAGGGAACTCTGGGCAAAATCCGAAATATCAGGAACAAACTTCAGGCATATCCACATCACAATCGTCATGCTGATCATGCAAAAAAAACCGATAAAGACTGCCTTCCTTGCGGCAGCCTTGCCGTAAACTTCACTCAGTATATCCGTAGTTAAAAAAGTAGTCCCGTATATTATATTACCCAGCGTCGCCACCAGTGTGAACAATTCAACTGTCTTTAAAACCTGGATATTTGCCATTATTATGGCCACTCCTATCCAGGCATAAAGGCCAACCCTCCCAAAGAACCTGTAAGCAAGCATGACTATGCCAAAATTTACTATGATTAACAACAGCCATAATAATTCATTCTTGAACAGCATACTTATATCAATTCTTTATTTATTAATTAACAATAAGCCAGTATTTCCTTCTTGATTTTCAGCTTCCAATTTTAAGTTTTTATATTCTACAATAAAAATCATCTATTTGCACTTATAACGGATATAATCGCTTCTAATCGAGCAAATTTTTGAAATAATGGTATATATTGAGTTATAATGTTTAAAAAGAAACTATCTTATTTAATTTTTATACAGGTTGGAGGCAGTCAAATATGGAGAAAAAAAGGGGTATTGAAAAAAAGGATTTCGGTTTCATTATTGGTGGAGCGATATTAGGAGCAATTGCCGGATATATAATAAATAGAGTCGGGATCAAAAATATAATGACTATGTTAAAACAAAAGGAAATTATCCCGCCTTCTATTTCAAATCTAATAAATGAATTTTCCTCCAGAAAAAAGTCATCCTAAGGGTAATTAATATCACTACCAACCAGGATTACGAACTTTTAACAATCATGAAACGATATAAATCATCAAATTCTTTTACTATCTCTTAAGCGGCTTTTTTCTCATTACTATGAAATAATATACAATGGCTGCTACCCACCAGAATCCGACTAACCATGTCACCAGAAGTACTACCAGCCATATAGTTTTAGCATTCTCACCACCATCGGGAAATTCTTCATTCTTTCTTCTTGCACAGTCCACAATGGTTATAATCCATACTACAAATAGGAAAATCCCGACTATGGCAAAAAATACCCAGCAAATAATTGCAAAAATACCTATACCTGCCCCTATAGCTTCTTCACCACCATATCTATAATTATAATCACAGCTGACACCTACCAGAGAAAGTGCTATAACCAAAAGTGATAGTAAAACAAGCCAAGATAGTTTTTTCATCTTTCCTCCCCGGATCGATAAATGAGATTAATAAAAGTCTTTTTTATTTTAACACTAAAAAAATTCCTGTTCAATTTACTCTAAGACTATTCCTTATACTCCATTTCTCTCAGCTTTGGCGAATCAAACCATGTACCTGAAATCTGATAAATTCCCTCACCCTTTGCTGAAACTACTGCTTTCACAATTACATTTTCGGGCTCATCTGTATAATTAGCATTATAGATAACCACATAAAATCCACTCTGTATATAGGAGTCAACATATTCTTTGGAATCTTGTCTGTATTCTCCAATGGTATCCTTTAGATAAGCTGAAAATTTCTCGAAAGAATCCTCGGTAATTACTTTCAGCATCTCATCATCCATATCCTTGATATAACTTTCAAAATCCCGTTCATTTAGAGAAACAAGGACGTTCTCCATAGCCGTGTCGGTAAAAGAAATAATCTCTGCATCAACTTTGTTATTACAGCCTGCTGCAGCTATGCTTAATATAAGTGCCGTCAATGACAATATTATTAAAAATTTCCTTCCCACAATAAATATCCTCCCACAATAAACCTATAAAATAATAATTTCTAAATCATTATATCCTTAACTTGTTCTTATTACTCTGCCATATTTGAAAATACTTCCCAATCGAAATCTATAAAGATTATCATGGTATTGGTATCGGTCTCAACAAGCATAAAGGCCTGCCTGACATCACCTTTACTTGCAACCAGCATTTTTTGACCTGAACCTCCGGTCTGCTGTCCGCTCTCCATTTCCTGTATATCCCATCCTTTATCACTAAGCGAGCCATAATAATCCATGACTTTTATTATTTCATCTGCTGTCGAATAAACTGTAGCTTTTACTCTTTGTTCTTTTATTTCCTGCGGAAGCTCATCTAAAACCGCAAGCTCTTTTTCGGATAAATTTACCCCGTATTGCCCTATCAATTCTACAATCCGTTCTATATCGCCCTCTACCTGTACCAGAGCGACAGAATCGGGGTATATCAGATCGTCCGCCATAAGACTCTGGTCGATATTTTCTCCCACTTTGATTTCAAACCCAGTCAGCCTTTCAAAAAAAGAAAAGATAGGACAGACGCAACCAGTAGAGACGACAGCTGTTACTGTTAATAGTAAAAAAAAGGTTAAAAATATTTTTAATTTTAATCTTTTCGTTTCTAACATAACAGGTTACCTTCCTTATTATTTATTATTAAATAAAAATCCTTGGAATCCTGTCTTTACACATACACACTACTTCGTAATTTATAGTCCCCATCATACGGGCAATATCTTCCGCTGCTATTTTCTGCTCTTTATATTGGCCTATCAATACCACTTCGTCACCAACATCGACAATATCATCTTCTACAATATCCGTTATATCCACCATAAACTGATCCATGGTAATATTTCCCACTACCGGAGCAGGCCTCCCCTTGACTAAGACTACGGACTTATTGGAAAGCAGTCTTGAGTAACCATCCGCATAACCTACAGGTATAGTGGCGATTATGCTGTCTCTTGAAGTCTTAAAAGTACCGCAGTAGGAAATAGTCGTATCTGCTGGTACCTTTTTTATAAAAGTTATTCTTGCCTTTAGACTAAACACTGGTTTCAGATTTAATACGGCATTAACAGCATCCGGGTCAAGCCACTCATAATAATCTCGATCATAAGGATTCAGGCCGTATATAGCAATCCCGGTTCTTACCATATCAAGGTGCATATTTTTATATCTAAAAAAAGCTGCGCTGTTTACACAATGAAATAAATTTAATTCAGTTTTATCCCTAATACTCTCTATTATTTCATTAAATCTATCCCACTGCAGCTCTGTATATGAACCGTCCCTACAGCTGGCACATGCATAATGAGTAGAAATAGCATTGATTTTCAGTTTAGGAAGGGCTAGAATCTTCGGGATCTGATCAACTGCATCACCAAAGTTTATTCCTATCCTGTACATTCCCGTATCTACATTTAAATTGACTTTTATCTCCGCATTGTTCTTCACACATTCTCGTGAAATCGACTGCGCTGACTCATAAGAATTCGCACTTATAATCAAATTATTCCCAGCAGCCTCCGCTACCGTTTTAATAGGACTTTCGCCCAAGACATAAATAGGTATATCTATACCTGCCTCCCTTAATTTTACTCCTTCTTCGACTAGTGCCACCCCAAGTGCATATACCCCGCATTTTATTGCCTGTTTTGAAATCTCTACTGCGCCGTGGCCGTAGGCATCTGCCTTTACTACTGCCATTATTTTGGTATTTATAGAGTTGGAATAAGACTTGATTATTTCAATATTATAGCTTAGATTGGAAAGATTTATTTCGGCCCAGGCAAATCTCTTATCTTTTATACTATCTTCTTTCAAATTATGACCCATTAATATATTTAAACTCTCAAATCATTGATTTTACAATATCTGCCCTTGTGATTATTCCCACAAGATCACCTTTCTTGTTTAGAACAGGGACTCTATTAATATTGTTCCTTATCATTATATTGGCCACTTCGCTGACCGGTGTATCTACATTGACTGTTTCTACTCTACTGGTCATGACATCTTCTACTTTTGTACCAAGATACTTCTTTAGATTTCTTTTAAATTTATTCAGGCTTTCAAGATAAATAATACTGTCCAGTAGTTTAAAGTATCTTGGAAAATGTAGGTCGGCATCCTGCACTATCAGGTCACCCTCGGTTGCAACTCCGACCAGGCTACCAGTGTCATCTACCACAGGGATCCCGCTTATTTTATTTTTTACCAGCAATTCAGAGAGTTCTTTTACTGAAGCATCCCTTTTTATGGTAATGACCTTTTTCGTCATGATATTCTTTGCTAAAAGTTCTGGCATCCTAAACTCCTATCATATCTATTTTGCTAAATTAAACCATCTTTAAGTTTTATTCTCTCTATCTCCAAAAAAACTTTTTTAATACCCTCAAGAAGATCCGTTGCTATAAGTGATGTCCTGCTTGTCTCTTTTACCATAATATCCGCCGCAAGTCCATGAATAAATGCCCCACATACCGCACTTTCCATAAGCCCCATCCCCTGACATAGCAACGATCCTATGATCCCGGTCAGTATATCTCCAGTACCGGCCGATGCCAGTCCCCAGTTTCCAGTAGGATTGATAAAGGTAGTATTTTTATGATCAGAGATTATAGTCCCGGCTCCTTTGAGTACCGATATTAATTTATACTTCTTTGCAGCCTTAAGATTTATTTTTATCCTGTCCTCCAATTTGATCTTATCGATACCCATTATTGATGAAAGTTCACCCGGGTGAGGGGTCATTATGACATTTGCCAGATCAATTTTCTCTGTACTATCGACATCTCTCGGTCCGTAAAGAGCATATAGACCATCCGCATCCAGTACCATCGGTTTTTTTAGTTTTTTTAATAGTTCCCTGACCAGGTATATAGTACTTGGATTTCTTGAAAGTCCCGGTCCTACTGCCAAAGCGTTAAACCTATTACTCAGCTCCAGTATTTCTTCAAGACTGTTCACATGAATGGAGCCATCATCCGTCTGCTCCACCGGATGGGTGATCACCTCTGTTAATTTTTGTTCAAAGATACTGGCCAGTTCCCAGGGGCAAGCCAGAGCCACCAGACCGGCTCCTGATCTTAAGGCCCCCATACAGGTCATGGAAGCTGCTCCGGTCAATCCCAGTGAACCTGCTATTACCAGTAGACTTCCGACTTTATGTTTATGTGTCCATGGTTCCTTAACGGGTATATTTTTAGACACCCACTGAATATCGGGTTCAAAAAGATTTTCGTACCTGGTGAAATATTCTTCCGGGATACCGATGTCTATAACTTTGATTTCCCCTGAAAAGTATGCTCCCGGGTAGTTTACCAGACCTACTTTTTTGCAGCCCATAGTTATGGTTTTATCCGCTTTTACCGCTGTTCCCAATATTTTACCGTTATCGGAATCCACTCCAGAAGGCAGATCAATGGAATAAATCTTTTTATTCTCGCTTTTTTGCCTAAAAGAATTTATTACTTCAATCACTTCCTCTGCCTGCCCGTAAATATTCTTGCCATGCAGCCCTGTACCAAATAAAGCATCCAAAATAAAATCCGCCTTTTCCATTTCTTCTATAAACAAGGATCTTGTTTTTTTATCTTCTAAATTTAAACCATATATATTGATATTCTTAACTGACTTAAGTTTTTTAAAATAAAACATGCTGTCAGGGCTCATTTTCTCCAGCGGCAGGGTATGAAAAACAGTTATGCTCATCCCATATAGTGCCAGATTCCCAGCAGCAACAAATCCATCACCACCATTGTTTCCGCCGCCGCACACTACCAGACCACGCGCTGCTCTCTTTAAATCCCTGCTCTCGAAGTCACTTATTATTTCTTTTGATGTTCCTTCGCCGGCATTTTTCATGAGCATTTTTGAATCTATACCACTACCGATAGCTTCTCTGTCAATCTCGGCTACTCTGCTTCCTTTTAGAACTCTGTTTAATCCCATGTCCACAAGACCTTCGATTACTTTATTTATAATAGATTTCAAGTTTATTATAACAAAAAGTATCCTCTACTATAATATAATTAAAAAATGATTGCTTAAAATTACAGATTATATTATTGCCACCGCATAGGCTACTGCAAACCTTTCCGTAGCCGAAACCGATATCTTTATTTCTTTGATTTTGAGTTTTTTACTGAACCGGCTGGTCTTTCTGTACAGCTTTATATAGGGAGCTCCGGTTCTAGTATTCGCCAGCTCAATTTCATTAAGTGAAATATTTTTGCTCACTCCCTCAGCCAGTGACTTCGCTACGGCCTCTTTAGCCGCAAAACGGGCAGCAAAACTCGGGTATCTGCCTCTGTTTTTTTTTCGGCAGTATTTTATTTCATTTTCAGTATAAACTCTGGTCAAGAAACCCGAATTTTTTTTAATAGCAGATTTAATTCTTTCTACTTCTATTATATCTGCCCCGACTCCGAATATTTCCATAATCTTTTACTCTACTGTTACACTTTTTGCCAGATTTCTCGGCTGGTCGACGTTCCTGCCCAGGTTCTTAGCTATATAATAAGAATACAGTTGAACCGGTATAATGATCAGGATAGCATATAATTCCTCCAGGGTCCTGGGGATCTGGAAGACATAATCGGCATATTTCTTTGTATTCTTATCTCCTTCAGTGATAACGGAAAATATAGTTGCCCTTCTTGCCTTTACTTCCTGTATATTACTTAGGATCTTTTGGTATACAGTATCCGCAGGCATTATTCCCACTACCACTGTTTTTTCATCTGTAAGAGCTATAGGCCCGTGCTTCATCTCACCGGCAGCATAACCTTCGGCATGAATATATGAGATTTCTTTAAGTTTTAAAGCTCCTTCCATCGCTGCCGGAAGGCCGAAGATTCTGCCTAAAAATAAAAAACAGGTATACTTGTAAGTTTTATCAGCAATTTTCTTTATTTCACCTGCTCTGTCCAATATGCTTTTTATCTTATCAGGGATTTTTTTCAACTCGCTGATTATTTCATTACACTTTTTCTTATCTATATTTCCTCTTATGCCTGCAAGGTACAGGCCCAAAAGGTACATGACCATAATTTGGGAGGTAAAAGTCTTGGTAGCGCAAACACCTATTTCCGGACCAGCATGAGTATATATAACAGAATTGGATTCTCTGGCTACAGTACTGCCCACAACATTGGTAACAGCTACTATTTTAGCTCCCTTCGATTTCGCCTCTCTTATTGCAGCCAGAGTATCAATTGTCTCACCGGATTGGGTTATGGCTATAAACAAGTAGTTATCCTCTACCAGCGGATCTCTATATCTGTATTCCGATGATAGATCCACTTCGACCGGGATTTTCGCCCATCTTTCTATGATCTGCTTTCCGATCAAAGCAGCATGATAGGATGTCCCGCAGGCTATGATCTGGATCTTTTTTAGATCTTTAATAAGTTTATCTGACATATTAAGTTCATCAAAATTCAACCTGCCATCTACAAGCCTGCCCCTCATAGTTTCCTTAACCCCATAAGGCTGTTCAAATATTTCCTTCAGCATAAAATCCTCATAACCGCCTTTCTCAGCACTGACAATATCCCAATTGACTATAAAGGGGTCTCTTTTAACTTTCTTTCCATTCCTGTCAAAGATTTCTACTTTATCTTTTGTAAGCCTCACGGACTCGAAATCATTTATAACCATGAAATTTTTAGTATATTCCAGTACAGCAGGTATATCCGAAGCAAGGAAATTACCTTTATCCGATACACCTACAACCAGAGGGCTGGTTATTCTTGCTCCGATTATTTCTTTAGGCTGGCTGGCAGAAATCGCTACAATAGTCCCGGATCCTTTTATATTTTTTAGAAGTTTCTGCATTGCCGAAAGCAGATCCTTATCATTATATTTTTCCAGTAGATGAGGCAGAACCTCGGTATCAGTTTCCGAAATGAACCTGTGCCCCTCTTTTTTAAGCTCTTCTTTAAGTTCAGCATAATTTTCTATTATGCCGTTGTGGACCACGGCAATACTTCCGGTGCAGTCAAGATGTGGATGTGCATTTTCCTTACTCGGCTCACCATGTGTAGCCCATCTTGTATGACCAATACCGCAATTCCCATCTATTTCTAAATCATTTAATTCACTTTCCAGTATTTTTATTTTTCCCGCTTCTTTCACTACCTTGATCTCCGTATCTGTCAGACCCGCACTTTTTCCTGTTCCATCCGATACCACAGCAATGCCTGCAGAATCATAACCTCTGTATTCCAATCGTTTGAGTCCTTTTATAAGAATATCTTTACATTTTTTATTTCCTATATATGCAACGATTCCACACACTTAAATCCTCCAGAATTTTAATGATAAATCTTATTATATCTTATCCTTCTAAATAATTCTTTTTAATAAAAGGCGAGGTCATGGATGATAACAGACCGAAATAATCAAGATTAAAAGTGACTGTACCGCCTGTTTCAGGTAATAAACAGCGGCCCTCTCTTTTTTTTAACCTGTCTTCTTTTATACCTAAAATAGTATGATCACTGCTCTGGCCTATGATATATAAATCAGGATTGCAGCAGAAAATATTTTTACTATCTACATCCTGCAGGCCCAGGGCTAGAATGATCTTATATACATCACCATTTTTTCTCTTTGCCTCTATTACTTCAGCTTCAAGAATAAAGGAATCAGTAAAAGCTCCCTTTATGGGCTTGTAATCCACAGTATTATGCCCAAGAAGTATAGCCTCTCCTATCCTCACCTGGTTGACCCCTTCCGGGACCGACTCCTTTTCAATCAGATTCCAGATACTTGAATTTCCACCTGATATAACGGGTACAGCCCTGCCTGTGGCCCTGGTGACTTTCTCTTTTAGATCCACAAGCATTTTTAAACTTTTCGTGGTAGGACCCTTATTTGCATAACATCTTGCATTGGTACCGAGCCCGTATAATTCAACTGATTTAAATCTATTTACTATTGTCACACAGAAATCTATCACCTCTTCCGGAAGCAGGCCTTCTCTTTCGTCATCTGTTTCAACCATCACTATTATACGATGCCTCTTCTTCTTCTCACGGCATACCCTGTCGATCTTTTCAATAACTTCTAACTGGGTATTCAGGCTGATATCGCACATCTCTATCAACTCTCTGACTTCACTCAACATGGGGCTCCGAAGCATTATAAGCTGCTGTCTGCTTCCATAAAAGTCCCTTAATCTCTTAAGATTATAAAGCCGACTGTCTGCCAATATACTGACCCCTGATTTCTTCATTGCTTCTGCTATCTTTATATCTCCTAATACACACTTAGTAACACCGATAAGAGATATGCCTGAATGTATGCATTTAAGATTAATAACTTTGCTGTTATGGGAGATTTTTCCCAGATCTATTTTTAAACAAGGATAATTCATTAAAACGAGACAATTATCTCTTTGAAAACTGAGGTCTTTTTCTGGCTTTTTTCAAGCCATATTTTTTTCTTTCCTTTACTCTAGAATCGCGGGTTAAAAAGCCCTCTTTTTTTAGTATTGGTCTATATTCTTCATTGATTTCTAATAACGCTTTTGAAATACCGTGGCGAAGCGCCCCTGCCTGTCCCGATATCCCGCCTCCTGACAGATCTGCTATAATATCATATGCATTCTCGGTATTGGTAAGCTTTAGAGGTTCTACTATAATAGTTACAAGAGCTTCCCTTTTGAAATAATCTTTAAAGTCTATCGAATTAACCAGGATTTTCCCTTCTCCGGGGAATAATTTTACTCTTGCAATTGACTGTTTTCTTTTTCCTGTTGCATTATAAACTACCTGTTTAGCCAAATTAATTCTCCTTCTTATAAATCAATTTTTGTAGGTTTTTGAGACTTATGGGGATTTTTATTACCCCTGTATATTTTTAATTTCTTCAAGCATTTTCTGCCCAGAATATTATGCGGCAGCATACCCCTCACTGCGTTTCTGATAACAGTCTCGGGTGATCTCTTCATCATCTCTTCCAGGCTGGTAGATTTTAGATTTCCTATGTAACCGGAATGCCTATAATAATTCTTTCCAGCAAGCTTATTTCCGGTCACCTTTATTTTATCTGCATTTATAACCACTACAAAATCACCACAATCCAGATGCGGGGTAAAAGTAGGCTTATTTTTACCTCTCAAAATTTTAGCTATCCCCGTACATAAGCGGCCCAGGTTTTTATCTTCTGCATCTACTAAAACCCACTTCCTTTTAATTTCCTCTTTTTTTAAATTAAATGTTTTAAGACCCAATCTCACAATAACTTCCTCCGCTTATCTAAGATATTTGACTCCTGTAAGAAACAGACCCTTCGCCGGAACTATTTTACCCGCTAATTCCCGACCCCTTTCTGCAAGAGCTTTGTTTATACTTTCCAGATTTCTATCTCCATATCCTACTTCAAGCACTGTTCCTACTATAATTCTTACCATATTATATAAAAAAGAATTTGCTGCTATTTTAAAAATAACAAGATCCTTTTTTGTTTTTTCTAATGCAAATCTGAATACATCCCTGACGGTATTACTTTTCAAACAGTCAGGACTGCAAAAAGACCCGAAATCCTTTGATCCTATAAACATCCCTGCAGCTTTTTTCATAGACTTTATGTTCAATTCCCGGGTCACAAGGATGCTGTATTTTTTTAAAAAAACACTATGGTATTTTTTATTTACCACAAAATAACTATATTCTCTCTCAATTGCACTTTTTCTAGCATCAAAATAAGGGCTTACTTTTTCAATTTTTTTTATGACTATATCATCAGGAAGCAGGCTGTTTATAGACCACTGAAACCTGTAAATATCCAGATCACCACTTTCTTTAAAACTTAATACCTGATATTTGGCATGGACTCCGGTATCCGTCCTTCCGGCATATTTAAAATCCACTTTCCTTCTCAGGACCTTTGAAAATACTTCTTCCAGCCTGCCCTGAATGGTATTAGTCCCACTCTTCTGTATCTGAAAACCGTTATAATCGGTTCCATCATACTCCAGCACAGCCATATAATTATCCATTATTTTGTGCCCGCTACTCTATAATTTTCAAATTAACGTCATTCCTTAAAATCACTTTTTTAACAGTTCCATTATTACCAGCTGGGCTCCATCTCCGCTTCTGTTCCTATACTTGATTATTCTGGTAAACCCGCTTGATCTCTCATACATCCCTGGAGCTATTTCATTAAATAATTTCTGCACTGCTTCAGTGCTGCTTAATAGTCTAATACAGTTTCTTCTGGCCGCCAGGTTATCCTTTTTTGCCATATTTATTAATTTATCTACAAAACTTCTGAGATATTTTGCCTTTGCTATTGTAGTAGTGATTTTTCCGTTCTGGAATAATGATATAGCCAGATTCCTCATTATTGATTTTTGGTTGCTGCTGCTGCCTCCAAATCTTCTACCTTTTTTGGGTATTACCATATTTAGCTCTCCTGTTTCCCGCCCTGCTTAAAGGATAATCCAAGTTCTCTTACTTTGTCTTTTACTTCCTGAATCGATTTCTGTCCGAAATTCCTTATATCAAGAAGCTCATCTTCGGTATATTCCAATAATTTCTCTACAGAATCAATACCTTCTCTCTTAAGGCAGTTATATGCTCTTACTGAAAGCTCAAGTTCTTCAATGGAAGGATATTCCTGTTTTTTATCTTCTTCTTCAATTTCCTCAAATATAGGCTCGTCTTTACTCTCTTTATCAGACAAATCGATTAGAAGACCCATATAATCATTTACGATCTTGGAGGCCTGACTTAATGCATCTTCAGGTTTTACGCTGCCGTTGGTTTTAATATTTATGGAGAGCCTGTCAAAATTTGTCATCTGGCCGACTCTGGTATTTTCTACCTTAAATTGAACCAGCCTCACAGGTGAAAAAATAGTATCCAATGGTATTACTCCCAGGGGTTCACCTTCAACTAAATTCTCTTCTGCCGTTTTATACCCTTTATCTTTTTCAATTCTCATTTCTACCTTTAATTTTCCCTTTTTGGTCAGAGTACAGACATACCAATCTGGATTTACTATTTCAACATCAGAGGAAATTTTTATATCAGAAGCTTTTACAGTTGCCGGTCCTTTTTTTTCAAGTTTCAGCATAACCGGTTCATCACCCTCCATTTTAAAGACCACTCCTTTTAGATTGGCGATGAATTCTATCATATCTTCTTTCATTCCTTCCAACGCTGAAAACTCATGCATGGTCCCTTCGACTCTTATCCTTGTAATGCCCACACCTTCTATAGATGAAAGTAAAACTCTTCTAATAGAATTACCTAAGGTGTGGCCAAAACCCCTTTCCAGTGGTTCAATTATAAATTCACCGGAAAAATCATCTTTACGCTTAACACTCACACTAGGTTTATGCATCTTTAGCAATTTATTTCTACCTCCTAAAGAAAAGATACTTAAATTACTTAGAATAAAGCTCGACTATTACTTGCTCCTTAATAGGAACTTTTATCTCATCCCGTTCGGGATACCTTAAAAGCTTACCTTTTAAATCATCCAAATTGACTTCCAACCACTCGGGCATGGTCAAACTGCTTCCACTCTCCTTTGCTTCCAGTATAGGTAATATTTCCTTGCTTGACGGGGAAACACTTACCTCCTGCCCCTCTTTTAACTGATACGAAGGTTTATCGACTTTTTTACCGTTCACCTGAATATGACCGTGACTGATAAGCTGCCTGGCCTGGGCTCTGGATGTAGCAAAACCTATTAGATAGATAATACTATCAAGCCTGGTCTCCAGCAGCTGAAGTAATACTTCTCCGGTGACTCCCTTTTTCCTTACTGCTTTTTTATAATAATTCCTGAACTGCCGTTCCAGTACTCCATAGTGTCTTTTGGCTTTCTGTTTTTCTCTCAACTGGGTATAATATTCAGTTTCCATAGGTCTTCTTTTTGCTCTCTGACCTGGAACATAAGGTTTTCTCTCCATCACACACTTATCAGAAAAACATCTCTGACCTTTTAGAAATAACTTTTCGCCTTCTCTTCTGCATAGTTTACAGGATGATCCTTTAACCTCAACCATTTATACTTTCTCCTAATTTTAAATTCACTAAACTCTTCGTCTTTTAGCTGGTCTGCAGCCGTTATGAGGAACAGGTGTTACATCAATTATATTTCCTATCTCAAGGCCGGCCGCCTGTAGAGATCTTACTGCTGTCTCTCTTCCCGATCCTACACCTTTTACCCTGACATCTACCTTAGCAACACCATGTTCAATAGCATTTCTTGCAACCGCTGTCGCAGTTTTCTGCGCAGCATATGGAGTGCTTTTTCTGGAACCTTTAAATCCCTGACCTCCTGCACTGCCCCAGGCAATAGTATTACCATCAAGGTCAGTTATATTAACAATGGTATTGTTGAAAGTAGATTGAATATGTGCAATCCCATATGGTATATTTTTTCTTTCCTTGCTCTTTACTCTTCTTTTTGCCGAAACTTTTTTAACCAAATCAACCTCCCGAAAATATTTTTATGCCTGGCTCTTCCTCACACCTACACTTCTTTTCCTGCCTTTCCTGGTCCTGGCATTAGTATGGGTCCTTTGACCCCTTACAGGCAGGCTTCTCTTATGCCTGATACCCTTATAAGAGTTTATCTCGATAAGCCTTTTTACATTCTGGGTTACTTCTCTTCTAAGATCCCCCTCGATAGTGCAGTTGTTTTCTATATATTCCCTTATCTTAACCAGTTCATCTTCACTAAGATCCTTGGTTTTTATACTCTTCTTTATATTCAACGCATCCAATATTGATTCTGCCGTCGATCTGCCAATACCATAAATATAAGTCAGAGATATGCATATATGTTTATCATTTGGAATATCAACACCCGAAATCCTTACCAATTGAAAACCTCCTTAACCCTGTCTCTGCTTATGACGGGGATTTTTACAAATAATAATGACTTTACCCTCTCTTTTTATTACCTTACAGCTTTTACATATTCTTTTTACTGACGGCTTAACCTTCATCCTAATTCCTTCTTTCCAGCAGGATATAATCACTTTTTCCTAAAAGTGATCCTTCCCCTGCTTAAGTCATAAGGCGATATCTCGACTTTGACCTTATCGCCGGGCAAGATCTTGATATAATGCATGCGCATCTTTCCTGAGATATGCGCTAATATTTTATGGCCATTATCAAGCTCCACTCTGAACATGGCATTTGGCAGTGCTTCCAAAATTGTTCCTTCAGCTTCTATAATTCCTTCTTTTTTTGAGATTTCTAACCTCCGGTTGCTAATACTTACAAATAAAAAATAACGCAAATACGTAGATTATCAAAAAACTATTAGTATGTCTACACCATTTTATTACAACCATCAAATTCTTGTTAATATTAAAGGGCTGTCTTCTAAAACTGCAACCGAATCCTCAAAATGACAGGAAAGTTTCCGGTCTCTCGTGACGACAGTCCACTGGTCGCCAAGTATCACTACATCACTGCTTCCCTGGTTAAGCATAGGCTCTATAGCCAAAACCATTCCTTTTTTTAAAATCGGTCCCTGTCCAGGAGGACCATAGTTTAAAATCTGCGGATCTTCATGCATATTTCTTCCAATCCCATGACCGACAAAATCCTTGACAACCGAAAAACCATCCTTTAGCGCTCTATTTTCAATAGTATTGGATATATCCGATAATCTGTTACCCTTAATGCATTTCTTTATACTTTCATCAAGTGCATCCCTGGTAGCATTGCATAATCTTTCCGCAGTTTTACTCACATTTCCAACCATGAAAGTCCTTGCAGCATCTCCATAAAAGCCATTTATTTTTACCCCTACATCTACAGAGACCAGATCTCCGTCTTTTATCACCTTCTTGCCAGGAATCCCGTGAACGACTTCTTCATTTACCGATATACATATGCTGCTCGGAAAAGGCCTGTTGCTTATCCTGCCCATATAACCCTTAAAGGCGGGAACCGCTTTTTCACTGATAATAACATCTTCAGCTATTTTATCTATATAATCGGTTCTGATACCAGGTTTTATGACTTCCTCCATTTCTTTCAATACTCTGGCTACTACCCTGCCGGCTCTATGCATCAATTCTATTTCAGCATCTGATTTGCATATAATCATAGAGATTTTAATATCCTTTCAGTCGTTTCTTTTTTAGTACCGGAACCATCAACATTCACCAGCAGGCCTTTATCGGAATAAAAATCAGCGAGCGGGCCGGTTTCTTCTTCATACACTTCCAGTCTATGCTTGATGACATCTGTATCATCGTCTTTTCTTTTTACCAATCTTCCCCCGCATTTAGGACATCTATCATCATATCCATTCCCGTTCGAACTAAAAACGCTTTTACACACGTTGCATGTCCTTCTCTTTTTCAGCCTTTCTATGACTTCACCTTTATCTACCACAATATTTATTACCTTATCCAATTTAACCCCAAGCTGTTCGAGAACACTTGATAACATTTTTGCCTGTTTTAAATTCCTGGGAAAACCATCTAATATAAATCCATTCTCAGTCCCGCTATTTCCCAATATTTTCTTAATCATTTTAATTATCATCTCATCCGGGACTAATTTTCCGCTTTCGACAAATCTAACCGCCTTTTTCCCCAATTCGGACCCCTTTTTTATTTCATTCCTTAGAATATCTCCGGTTGAAATATGAGGTATATTAAAATTTTCAGAAATCGCCTTTGCCTGAGTCCCTTTACCCGCTCCGGGAGCGCCCAGTATAATTAAATTCATTTCAGGAACCCTTCGTAATCTCTCATAGTAAGCTGTGACTCAAGCTGTCTCATAGTATCCAGAGAAACACCGACAGCAATAAGTATAGATGTTCCCCCAAATCTAAAAGGTATCCCAAGATAATTAATTAAAAGTTCCGGAAGAAGGGCGATTATTGCCAAAAACACTGCGCCCGGTAATGTGATTCTATTTAGGACATTAGTCAAATAATCCGCGGTGTTTTTACCCGGCCTGAGTCCGGGTATAAATCCACCATACCTTCTCAGATTATCTGCAGTATCCAGGGGATTGAAAGTGATATATGTATAAAAATAGGCGAATATAATAATCAATAAAGTATAGGTAATAGCATAAATAGGATTGATCCTTCCTTCCAAAGTTGGGCTTAACATATTAGCAAATGACTGCACCCATTTATAGGGAATGAACTGCGCAATGGTTGTTGGGAAAAGTACAACCGCTATGGCAAGGATTATGGGCATCACTCCAGATTGATTGACTTTAAGCGGTATATAAGTACTCTGGCCTCCAAATACTTTTCTACCTATAATTCTTTTGGCATACTGGACAGGTACTCTTCTCTCTCCCTGCTGTACAAGTATTATAGCTATAATAATGCCAATAGAAAAAATTGCAAAAATCGCCAAGAAGAAATAATTAGTGCCCCTTAGTTGAAAAAGGCTTATAAACTGTCCGGGTATTCTGGAAATGATATTGGCAAATATTAACAGTGAGATACCATTTCCTATTCCATGGATATTAATCAACTCGCCCAGCCACATTATCAAAGTAGTGCCTGCTACCAGGGTGATTATGATCATTGAAACATTAATAAAACTAAAATTTTCAATAGCACCATAATTCCTGAAGAAAAAGACCATAGCAACAGACTGAATCAATGCCAGCCCGACAGTCATATATCTTGCTATTTGATTCATCTTTCTCTGCCCGGCTTCACCTTCCTTTGATAACTGCTCTAACCTGGGAATTATTACCCTGAGCAGTTGCAGTATTATAGTAGCAGTTATATAGGGCATGATACCCAGGGTGAATACCGCAAATTTACTTAGAGCCCCACCGGTAAAAAGATCCATCATTCCCATTATTCCGGTTTCAACTTGCTCTAATATTTTGCTGGCATCTACTCCCGGAATAGTGATATTTGCACCAAACCTATAAATGGCCAGGATACCGATAGTAAACAGTATTCTATTCCTGATTTCCTTTATCCTGAAAGCATTTAAAATAGATCTGAACACTAAACCACCTCTACTTTCCCGCCAGCTTTCTTTATCTTGGCCTCCGCATTTTTACTGAAATAATCAGCCTTAACAGTTATTTTTTTGGTGAGCTTACCATTACCCAGTATCTTTACCGCTCCTGACTTTTTCATAATCAGGCCGTTTTTCTCCAATAATTTATAGTCTACAACACTATCATCTTTAAACTTTTCCAGCTGCCATACATTGATTATATTTTTTATTTTTTTTCTGGTGTTCTTAAAACCTCTAAGATAGGGCAGTCTTCTTTGAAGCGGCATCTGTCCGCCTTCAAAACCTACTCTGGTCTTTCCGCCCGACCGGGACAGCTGTCCTTTAGTACCTCTTCCGCTTGTAGTACCGTGACCGGAAGCGTTTCCTCTGCCCAATCTTTTCCTTTTTTTTACTGATTCAGGAGATCTAATGTCACTAATTTTTACCATTTTCTTCTTCTTATCTTTTACAAACCTATGATAAGGATTTTAATCATTCCGTCTTTTTTGTATTCTTTCGAACATCTTTAGCATTACCTGGTATTTTAAGCATCTTCAGGCCGCTAACAGTAGCATTGACTATATTTAAGGCATTAGCGCTTCCTAGTGATTTGGTAAGAATATCTTTTACACCAGCCAACTCCATTATTACTCTTACCGGACCGCCTGCAATCACTCCTTTACCATGTGAGGCCGGCTTCATAAAAACATGGCCTGCTCCAAACTTGCCGTCGACTTTATAGGGTATAGTCCCGTTAATCAGAGGTACCCTAAACATGTTCTTTTTCGCTTTATTAATACCTTTCTGGATTGCTGTAGAAACTTCATTAGCTTTGCCAAAGCCGACACCAACCATACCGTTCATATCACCAACTGCTACCAAAGCACTAAAGCTGAATCTTCTACCGCCTTTTACCACTTTTGCTACTCTATTTATTTTTATGACTTTTTCACTTAATTCCTTATCTTTAGAAATCTCAGCCACTAAAAAATCCTCCTTAGGAATAGAGTTAAAATTTTAATCCACCCTTTCTCGCACCTTCTGCCAGAGCTTTTACTCTTCCATGATACTTATAACCACTTCTATCAAAAACTAATTCACTTATATTTTTCTTCTTTGCTTTTACAGCCAAAGCCTCTCCGGCTTTAAAGCTGATATCTACCTTACCTTTATCTTTCTCTTTGGTTTTGATATTACTGCTTGAAACACCGGCTAATATGGTGCCGGTTTTATCATCTATTATCTGGCCATAGATATGCTTTTTACTCCGGTAAACACTTAGTCTTAGGCGGTCACTGCTTTTACTGATTTTATACCTGCTTCTTATTTTTCTTTTTAAGCCTCTGTTCTTCTTTTCGATTTTACTCTTCATATTATCACCTATGCGAAATTAACTACCGCCTGTCTTCGCAGCACCCACACCCACAGAACCAGCAGCTGTAATAGCTGCTTTACCGACCTTTCTTCTAATAATCTCATCTTCGTATTTTATACCCTTGCCTTTATAAGGCTCGGGTTTTCTTATTGCCCTTATTTTGGCAGCAGTCTCTCCGACAACCTGCTTTTTTATTCCTTTGACTATAATAGTGGTATTATCAGGAACATCGAAAGATATACCTTCAGGCGGATCAACTGTTACTGGAGCAGAAAATCCTACCAGTATATCCAGGCTGTCTCCTTTCTTACTAACTCTATAACCCACACCAACTATTTTCAGGGTTTTACTGAAACCCCTGCTTACACCCAAGACCATATTATTAATCAAGCTCCGGTAAAGACCGTATTTGGCCCTATTTTCCTTACTGTTTGAAACCGGTGTAACAGTCAGTATGCTGCCTTCGATTTTTAATTTGATTGAGGATGCATCAATTTTTTGAGACAACTCGCCAAGTTTTCCCTTTACACTGACATTGCCTTTGTTTATTTTGATCTCTACTCCGTCTGGTATGTTAATAGGCATCTTCCCTATTCTGGACACTTTAAAATCATCCTTTCATTTTTTACTACCATATAGAACATAAAACTTCGCCACCGATACCCAGCTTCTTGGCACCTGTACCTGTGAGCACACCTTTTGACGTAGATATTATAATTGTCCCTAGACCCCCAAGAACTCTGGGAATCTCATCTTTTTTTACATAGACTCTCAAACCCGGCCTGCTTACTCTCTTGATGCCGGTTATAGTGCTATTTTTATTTTTATTATACTTCAGATATACCCTTATTATCCCACTGGTATTCTCTTCCTTATGTATTTCATAACTTTGTATATAACCTTCTTCATTCAGTATTCTTGCTATCTCTGTTTTTAATTTTGAATAAGGTATGTTTACATGATCCATATTAGCAATACAGCCATTCCTTATTCTGGTCAACATATCTGAAATAGGATCAGTAACTGCTGACATAAACCCTCCTTTTACCAACTGGACTTGGTCAGTCCAGGAATTTTTCCTTCATGAGCCATTTCTCTAAGACAAATCCTGCAAAGCCCAAATTTTCTAAAATAGCCCCTGCTTCTTCCGCACCTAAAGCACCTGTTATAACTTCTTGTCTTATACTTAGGTTTTCTTTTTTGTTTTTCTAAAAGTCCTTTCCTTGCCAAAAAATCCTCTTTTCTCCGCGTTTATCATTTCTTAAATGGAAACCCAAACTCCTTCAATAAAATCAGTGCCTTATCATCACTTTTTGCACTTGTATCAACAGTAATATTCATACCCTTTACACTTAAAACACTGTCATATTCTACTTCCGGGAAAACCAATTGTTCTTTAATGCCCATAGTATAATTACCTGAGCCGTCAAAGCTTTTTTTTGAAAGACCCCTGAAATCTCTTATCCTTGGAATTGCTATACTGAGCAGCCTGTCCAGGAATTCATACATCCTGCTTCCTCTTAAAGTGACCATACAGCCGACAGGATTACCCTGCCTGACCTTAAATCCTGCAATTGATTTCTTAGCCTTGGTTATTACAGGTTTCTGGCCGGTAATCATAGCAAGATCCTGACTGGCTGACTCCAATTCCTTAATATTCTGTGTCGCCGAGCCTACTCCCATATTTACTACTATCTTTTCTATTTTGGGTACTTCCATTACATTTTTATACCCATGCTCTTTCAGCATTTTAGGGACTATTTCTTTTTTATATTTTTCCTTTAATCTGGGCTCCATTGATTCACCCCAAATACCTTTTCCTTAAATCTGCTGCCCGCATTTCTTGCATATCCTTACTTTTTCACCAGAATCCTTGACCTCAAAACCTATTCTTACCTTTTTGCCGCAGCTGGGACAGACCAATTGAACATTTGAAATTTCAACAGGCCCTTCTTTTTCAATAATTCCACCCGGCTTACTCTGATCCTTCGACCTGTTATGCTTCTTAATAATGTTTATACCTTTTACATACAATCTATTTCCGGCAGATTCTATTCTCAGGACTGTACCCGTTTTCCCTCTGTCTTTACCTTTTATTATTTTAACTTTGTCATTTTTCTTTATTTTCAACATTTTTATACTCCCGGTAAAACTATACTACCTCCGGTGAAAGCGAAATAATCTTCATGAAATTTTTTTCTCTCAGTTCCCTGGCAACCGGACCGAATATTCTGGTTCCCATTGGATTATTCTGCGTATCTATAATAACTGCAGCATTGTCATCAAACCTTATATATGATCCATCAGCTCTTCTGAATGTTTTTTTAGACCTTACCAGTACCGCCTTCACTACATCGCTCTTCTTCACTACCCCTCCAGGATTTGCATCCTTTACAGAAGCAACAAAAATATCTCCTATACGCGCATATCTCTTTCTTGTTCCGCCCAATATCCTTATACACTTAATCTCTCTGGCACCGGTATTATCAGCAACTTTTACTTTACTTTCTGCTTGAATCATTTTTAAAACCCTATCTATTCCGCTTTTCTGATTATCTCAACCAATCTCCATCTTTTTGTCTTGCTGAAAGGCCTCGTTTCCGAAATTTTTACCACATCACCGATCTTGCTGCTCTGCTCCGGATCATGTACTTTAAATCTACTTATTTTTCTTAAAATCTTCTTATATAAAGGGTGCTTATAGTGCGACTCAACAGCGACCACTACAGTTTTATCCATCTTGTCACTCACTACAGTCCCTATCCTTTCTTTTAGCTTTCCTCTTTCCAAGAATCCTCCTATTTCTTTTTGCTTTCTTTCTTACTTTTTTGCTCGGTTCTTATCTTAAGCTCTTTCTCCCTAAGTACAGTTTTTATCCTGGCGATGTCTTTCCTTAAATTCCGTATCTTCAGCGGATTCTCCAATTGCCCAGTCGATTTTTGAAATTTTAGGTTAAAAAGGCTCTTTTTTGTTTCTAACAGCTTCGTCTCCAGCTCTTCTCGGGTCTGTTCTTTTAATTCAATGACTTTCATGCTTTACAATTCCTCATATACAAATTTAGCTTTTATAGACAGTTTATTTGCAGCCAGCTTTATTGCTTCCTTTGCTACTTCCATACTGACTCCTGATATCTCAAAAAGTATCTTCCCAGGTTTGACTACTGCCACCCAATTCTCGGGTGCACCTTTTCCTCCACCCATACGTGTCTCTGCCGGTTTCTTGGTCACAGGCTTGTGAGGAAAAACATTTATCCATACCTTCCCCCCTCTTTTTATATGCCTGGTCAGGGCTACTCTTGCAGCTTCTACTTGCCTGCTGGTCAACCAGCCGCTCTCCAGTGCCTGTAATCCATATTCCCCAAAGGACAGCTTGGTGCCTCCTTTAGCCGTACCTTTCATTCTTCCTCTTTGTACTTTTCTATGTTTTACTCTTTTAGGCAATAACATTGCTGCCATATATATCTCCTAATCCGAAATCTCTTTTTCGCTCTTTTTTTTCTTACCCTGTTTTTCTTCTTTTTTTAAATTACTTTCGTCAAGTATTATATCTCCCAAGTATATCCAAACTTTTACCCCTATTTTTCCAAAAGTGGTGTTTGCTTCTGCAAATCCATAATCGATGTCAGCCCTAAGGGTATGAAGAGGGACTCTTCCTTCCCGGTACCATTCAGTCCTTGCCATTTCAGCTCCGCCTAATCTGCCCGCACACTGCACCTTTATTCCTTTCGCTCCTGCTTTCATAGATAATGAGACCGCTTTTTTCATAGCTTTCCTAAAACTGACTCTCCCCAGTAATTGTGATGCTATTCCCTCAGCTACTAATCTTGCAATCAGTTCGGGTTTCTGTATCTCTATTATATTAAGCTGTATAATACTTCCGGTCTGCTTCTCTATAATATCCCTCATATCATTGATATTCGCTCCTCTTCTTCCTATGACAATACCAGGTTTGGAAGTATGCACATCGACCTTCACATCTTCTTCCGTTCTTTCAATCTCAATCTTTGAAACTCCGGCATTTCCCAGCTGGTCTTCGATTATTTTTCTTATGGTTATGTCTTCTTTTAAGAGTTTGGCATAATCCTTCAATGCAAACCATCTGGATTGCCACCCTTTATTGATCCCGAGCCTGAGCCCATTCGGGTTGACCTTCTGTCCCATTTTTTAAGCCTCCTCCTCTTTACCATTAGAGACATAGACTGAAAGATGAGAAGTCCTTTTTCTTATCCTGGTAGCTCTTCCTCTAGCTCTTGGTCTAAATCTCTTTAAAGTCGGTCCTTCATTTACCAAGATTTTTGAAATAAACAGATCTTCTTCTTTCATTTTATGATTTTCAGTCGCATTAGCCACTGCACTCTGTATAGCCTTCTTTACTATGGACGCCGCCCTTTTTGGTGTTAAAGATAATATATCCACCGCATCCTCTATGTTCTTTGACTTTATCATATCGACCACATATTTTATTTTTCTCGGCGACATCCTTATATATTTCTCAACAGCTTTAGCTTCCAAAATCTTAAAACTCCCTTCTTAAAACTCTGAACTACTCTTTTGGCTTTACCGTAGCCACCCTTTCGCTCTTCCCCTTATAAACATGAGGCCTTATAGACCTGGTAGGTGTAAACTCTCCCAGTTTATGACCGACCATAGCTTCGGATATAAAAATAGGCACATGCCTCCTGCCGTCATGGATGGCTATTGTATGCCCCACCATTTCAGGGAAAATAGTGGAACTTCTTGACCATGTCTTAATAATTTTCTTCTCTCCCTTTTCGTTTAGTTCATTTATCCTTTTTAACAGTTTTTCTTCAATAAAAGGTCCTTTTTTTAAAGACCTTGACATGCCGTTCCTCCTTCAAATGCAGGCATTTTTATAATTATTTACTCCTTCTCCTGACTATATATTTATCAGTTTTACTTTTTTTCTTTCTGGTCCTATAGCCCAGAGTAGGTTTACCCCAGGGAGTGACGGGATTTCTTCCAGCGGTTTTGTTCTTTCCCTCGCCTCCACCATGGGGATGATCGATAGGATTCATGGCTGTTCCCCTGACACTCGGCCTTATCCCCAGCCATCTTTTCCTTCCTGCTTTCCCCAGCTGTATTATTTCGTGAGTGGTATTGCCGATCTGACCTATACAGGCTCTGCAGTTCAAATCCACTAGTCTCACTTCACCTGAAGGCAGCTTTATATTGGCATAACTTCCCTCTTTTGCCAGAAGTTGTGCATAACCGCCGGCCGATCTTACCAACTCAGCACCTTTACCTCGCTTAAGCTCTATATTATGAATAATCGTACCTACCGGTATATTTTTCAAAGGAAGTGCATTACCCACTTTTATATCTACCTTTTCCCCCGACATAATTGTATCTCCTACTTTTAATTTAAGAGGTGCGATCACATAACTTTTTCCTCCATCCCTATACTTCAGAAGAGCGATCCTTGCGCTTCTGTTGGGATCATATTCAATCGCTACCACTTTTGCCGGGACATCATCCTTTAATCTTTTGAAATCTATCACCCTGAATAGTCTTTTATGACCTCCGCCGCTGTGTCTTCTGGTGATTTTCCCGTCGGCATTTCTCCCGGCGTTTTTCTTTAAAGACCTGGTAAGCGATTTTTCAGGCCTTTTCTTGGTCAAGACCGAGAAATCATCAACCGTCGCCGATCTCCTTCCAGGTGTCGTGGGTTTGTATTTCTTAATAGCCAACTATCTTCCTCCAGACAAAATCAAACTGATTCAAAAAAATCAATTTTATCTTTTTTACTCAAAGTCACTACAGCTTTCTTCTTACGGGAACTGGTCCCTAGTGACCTTCCCAACCTCTTGGGTTTGGATTTTATATTTATAGTACTTATTTTTAAAACCTTGACCTTAAATATCTCTTCAATAGCCCTTTTTATTTCACTTTTTTTTGCTCTGATATCAACAAAAAAAGAATATCTTTTATTCTGGACCGCAGCATAACTTTTTTCAGATACCACCGGAGAAAGAATTATATCTCTACTATCATCCATTTTTCATCCTCTCACTAAAACTCTTAAGTGAGTCTCTGGTGAAGACCAGACAATCTGCTGCAATCATCATATAGGCATTCAATCCCCTTGTACTTTCCACCATAACATTGCTTATATTCCTGAATGATTTAACCTCATCATTATTAAAATCCTTAAATACCATAAGAACTTTTTTACTATCCAACTTAAGTTTCTTTAATATCCCAGCCGCCTTTTTAGTTTCCGGTTTCTTAAAACTTAATTTATCGATCACTATTATCTTCTTATTTTCAAACTTATCCGAAAAAGCGATCAATTTTGACTTTCTCATCACTTTCTTATTCAATTTAAAACTATAATCCCTCGGGGTAGGTCCGAATGTTACTCCTCCGCCTTTCCATATTGGAGAACGATTGGATCCTGCCCTTGCATTTCCAGTTCCCTTTTGCCTCCATGGTTTCTTACCCCCACCGCTTACTTCAGCTCTGTTTTTAGTCTTATGTGTTCCGGATCTTAAAGCAGCAAGGTATCTTCTTATCTCCTGATACAGGACTTCGGAATTTACTTTCTGATTTACTATCTCATCAGATATATTCACTTTTTCTTTCTTTTTTCCGTCTGAACTTACCACACTCAGGCTGGCCATTATATTCTCCCAGACATTTATGATTACTAAATCTTCCTTAAAAAGACCAGGCTTCCTTTTGCACCCGGTACACTTCCTCTTACCAGGATCAAATTCTGGTCTTCAATAATATCGACTATTTCTGAATTTGGGACCGTTACTCTTTTATTTCCCATTCTTCCGGGCATTTTTTTACCCTTCAATATCTTCGAAGGAGTAGCACACATTCCCACTGAACCGGGTATTCTGTGCGAATGAGAGCCGTGAGTCATTCTTCCCCTGTGGAAACCGTGCCTTTTTATAACTCCTGCGAAACCCTTGCCTTTGTTGTTCCCGGTTATTTTTACCCTGTCTCCTACCTTAAAAATCTTTACATCCACACTGTCTCCGGGTTTATATTCTTTATCAAATTTATCTACCCTTATCTCCTTAAGACATTTTTTCAGATCAACTTTATTTTTTTTAAATTCACCGCTATGCGGCTTGACGGTCTTCTTTTCATCAGTTTTCCCAAAGCCGACCTTAAGAGCATTATATCCATACTTTTTACTGTCCTTTACCTGGACCACCACACATGGTTCAGCTTCAATGGCTGTAACATACAGCGCATTACCGCTCTCACTGAAAACCTGCGTACAGCCTATCTTTTTTCCATATATTGCATTTACCATAACTAAATAACTTTCCAGATAACATTCTTTAATTAAGACTTTATTTCTATACCAACACCAGCCGGCAGATTTAATCTCATCAGTAGATCCACCGTTTTTGGTGTGGGATCAATAATGTCTATAAGCCTCTTATGAGTCCTTATTTCAAAATGTTCCCTTGAATCCTTATCCACATGAGGGGACCTTATCACACAATAAACATTTTTTTTATTCGGCAGCGGTATGGGACCGGAAACTTTTGCACCTGAATTCTCAACGGTCTCTACTATTTTTTTTGCCGAACGGTCTATTACCTCATGATCGTAGGCTTTTAATTTTATTCTAATTTTTTGACCTAATTTACCAGCTGCCAATCAATATCCTCCTACTTTATTATCTTGGTGACACTACCAGCACCGATAGTCCTTCCGCCTTCACG
>CAZSXW010000002.1:0-321381 GCA_964610385.1 uncultured Actinomycetota bacterium | reverse complement strand
CCGCCGTTGAGACTTGTGATATAGATTGGGATAGAAACTACCTGTTAGCAATTTCAAAAACATGTGAAGAGTTGCATGATGAAAAGGTATTTAGTCCTTGTTCTAATTATTTTAGTTTTGAATACAGTATATGCTGAGAGAGTATATGATTTAGATTGTGGTAAAATTAAATACAATAAAATAATATCTGTGTCCTTACCCCATTCTTTAGTGTCTGTCATAGATCCCCTGAGGTGAAAAAGATATTCGATTATTATGATAATAAAATTTTCATTTCTGTAGATTTAATTAAATTATTTACTATACAGTTAATAATATTATTTAATTAATACAAATATTAATATTTATATTGAAAAAACAATAAATAGTTTATATAATAATTTAGTACATTATATTGTTTTTTAAGACAATAGGAGAGAAGGGCTTTTTTGAATGATTATTGTTTTTATAAAATAAAAGATGTCTCAGAGATACTGAAAGTGGCCCCTGTAACCGTTAGAAGATGGTATAAAGATGGTGTTTTAAATGCAAAAAAGATAGGTAAAAGCTGGTATATCTCAAAATATGAACTTGATTTATTAGTAGGTACCAGGAAAACGAAGACATTAGTGGATAAAAAATGATAGATAAAAAAATGTAAAAACTGAAATAAGAACTGCTGTAGAAATTACCAGTAAGGAATATAGTCTTATGAAGAAACATTCTGAGATTTGTTTCAGAATTGCAAGCTCAAATCCAGATCTTGCATCTATTGCAAAAGGTATATTGTCACATTATGAGAGATGGGATGGAAAGGGTTATCCAATGGGTCTTAAGGGCAAAGAAATACCTATTACTGCTAGAATAATTTCAATAATCGATGCCTATGATGCAATGACAAATGGCAGGCCCTACAGAAAAACACATAGCAGAGAATATGCCATCAAAGAGCTTCTAGATCATGCAGGGATGCAATTTGATCCAGTTTTAGTGAATCACTTTATAAAGATAGTTTCAGAGAAATCAGAAACCTCAAATAAAAACAAAAAGGAATTATTAGAAACATATGTATAACATAAACATATTTACTATTATATCAGGAGCAACTTTTTTGTTTGCCGTCTTTTTTGGGCTTTACAATATCTTTAACAGCCCATATAAAAGATCATCTGTTGCATTCATCATTTTTTCTGCAACGGTTGTTGTGATATCAGTATCAAATTTCTTTGTCATTCTAAAGAATTATCCGGAACCGGCACCAATATGGTCATACCTTTCTACATTTGGAGCATTGATGTTTAGTCCGGCCCTGTTTATTTTTATAAATGATTTTCTTGAAAATAAAATAAGCAGTATAAACAGATATATAAAGATTCTATTTTACCTACCTTCTTTAATCATTTTTATATTTCTGGCATTTAATGAGGGAATTGTATCCGTTAGAGGTAATTTTGGCTTTATAGTTTACATACCATATATGATGATAATCGGCATATTTTGTTTAGGTCCTTTTTTACTTATAAGTATTTATCTTATAGGATCGAGCATCCATAATAATTTAAGAATGAACCGTTCCAATCTATCAAATAATTTCCTGCTTTCAGGGGTAGTCATATTTACTCTGGGTACATTTACTTTAGAACTGGTTGTATCAATACTGAATCTTAAGGTTTCCATAAATACATTACTGATGGCTTTTTTATACATATTTATAGCTATGAGCATTTTAAGTTTAAGGATGAGTATCCAGAATATGACATTAAGACAATTATTTGGAACTACATCTGATTGTATTATGGTATCGGACCCAAAAGGAAATATAATAAGCATAAATAATCATATGCAGGATATCTTATATAAGGGTATAAAGACCAACAAATATTATCTAGATAGCGAGGCTATAAAAAAAGAGATGTTTAAAGCAAGTACAGATAAGAATCAAATAAAGAAGCTCTTTACTGGTCTTAAAAGCGGTAAAATAGAAGATTTTGATATGGAACTGTCATGTAATATTAATGGTGATAATAAAACATATAATGTTAGATTATCACCTGTTTTAGATAGTAGAAAAAGTATACTTGCAAAGGTAGCAGTATTCAGGGATATTACAAAGGAAAAGGTATTGCAGGAAAGATTAAGAAAAAAAGCAATAAAAGATTTTCTCACCAAAGCTTATAACAGAAGATATTTCTTTGAACAGCTGGCGGGGGAAATAAAGAAGTATCACCGTTATAAAAATCCTTTTACATTAATGATGATTGATATAGATGGTTTTAAAAGATTTAATGACACTTATGGCCACTTAAAGGGTGATTTACTTCTCAAAGAAGCTGTAGATGTCTTTAAAGAGAATATAAGGCAAGGAATAGATATTATAACAAGGTATGGTGGAGATGAGTTTGTAATACTTTTGCCAGATTCAGATATCAGCAGAGCAAGAAAAATCGCTGATAGAATTATTGAAAAATTCAATATCAGAGATATTAAAGGTACTTCTTTGAGCATAGGTATTTGCCAGTATTCAGAAGAAATGACCTTAGAGGATTTGATTAATTGTTCGGATTCACTCATGTACGAAGCTAAAATGAATGAGGGTAGTTCTGTAAAAATGATATTATAAATTTACAGCTGGATAACACTAATAATTAAATCTTCAAAAATCAGATTCCAAATTTCATTATTTAGGGTTACTATTTTGGGTGACTATTCGATAATTATCTTATAGTGTTAATTTATTTAATAATACTAAAAAATTATAAAACTAACAATTTATTAACATAGCTTAGAGATTAAACAGAGATAATACTAAAAAGATAAATTTTAAGGTTCGTTTATTGCAAATTTTAAAAAATTAGACGAGGCCAATATTTTTAGAAATGTTTCAAATATGGAAGTAAATTATCTTAGGATAAAATCATTTTTGGTTTTATTGGTACCCTATCATTAACCTTTTTTATGACTGATATAGCTAGCCATCCTTGTCTATAATCTCTCAACTGCTTTCGCCATCTGTGAACTGTTAAAATTAATATAAATTTTTGTAGTATCCAGGCTTGCATGACCCAGTAGCTTTTGAACCTTAAAAAGGTCAACCCCAGCTTCAACTAAGTGAGTAGCAAAACTGTGTCTAAAGCTATGTGCAGTATAGCCCTTCCTCTTAAGTCCGGACAATGTAAGATACATTTTTAAAAGGTATACAAAGCTACCCTTGCACATTCTCTTGCCTTGCTCTCCAATTATAAGTGCCTCTGTTTTTAAGGGAAGCCTCTCATCTAAATACTTATCAAGTAGTCTAGTAACTTCTTTATGAAGAGGAATTAACCTATCCTTTCCTCCTTTACCACGCCTTATAATTAAAGTACTCTTTGATAGATTAATATCGATCCAGTTTAAATTTAATAGCTCACTTTTTCTTATACCGGTATAGTAGAGCAGGGATAGTACCAGTTTATCTCTTGTGTTATTTTTTCTACATCTTAAAGGTGCAAAGTCTACAGATCTAATTATTAGATCTACCTCATACTTGGACATGACTGATGGGATCCTGCATACATTTTTAGGAACTCTAATTTTTCTGGTTGGGTTTTTGGTTATTATATCTTCTTCCTCAAGGTAGTTAAAAAAGCTTTTTACTATTGCAATTATTTTTGATATTGAACTCTGACAAAGATTTCTATTTTCTTTAGCATAATAAAAATACTGTCTTACAGTTCTTGTACTAATTAAGTTTATGTCTGAAATATTTATAGAAGATAGATAATCAATGAATTTTTTAACTTCCTTATTGTAGCCATAAATAGTAGTAGGAGAAGCCATTTTTTCAGTTTTCATATAGCTAAGGAAGCTATCGATATAATTTCTCATATCTGTTTCTTGCTCTTTTTGCAACACAAACTAAGAAATTATATCCTGTTCAGAATGGTTCCCGGCTTACAGGCTAACTCAAACTATTTTTTCTCATGTAAGCCGGTTAAATAGGGTATATTTATTAAGTTATTCTTACAGTTCTTACACTAATTTATTTTTTCTATTTAGTACAAGAATTATTTTTAAGAAATTTTTATTAAAACGTGCTTTAACATCTTAAGGTGAAAAGCAAGGTAATCCGTCTACTAACGGATTATTTGTAAGGTTTGTCTGCCCGGACCCATCTACATTCATTATATAGATTTCCTTGTTTCCATCCCGTTCAGATGTAAATGAGATCTTACCTTTTATATTATTACAACCACTCAAGCTAAAAATTACTACCATCGATACGATAATTATTGAAACAAGTACCCATAATAATGTTTTTTTCATTTCCACCTGCAATAACTAATATTTTGTTTTTAAGAAGATTATATGTTATTAATCTGGCTATTTCAAAGTAAGAATAAGCTGTTTAAATAGTGTATATTTCTTGAGATATCTTTATATTTTTTTACTTTGGAATATTCTATATGCTAAAATATTGATTAATTATGAGAAGGAATAAAAAGCCTATAATCTATCTGATAATACTTATGCTATTTTTCTTTCTCATAATGTTTTCATGCAAAGCTGCAAGCAATGACTTAATAGAAATAAATCTAACAGATGAGTTATGTCTTCGGGAAATATCTAAAGACATATTCCTGGTTACTCATAGTTACCCCTGGCCTGGTAATTCTTTGTTGATAAGGATGGATAATTCAGATTTTGTCTGGATCGACACCCCATATACTCCTGAAGCTACTGCATGTGTACTCGATTGGCTTTATGATGCATATGGGACTGGAGTGAAGATAACAGAAATAAATACGGGTTTCCATATCGATAATTTGGGCGGCAATTCAGAATTGATAAGGAATGACATTCCAGTATACGGTTCTCAATTGACATGTGAACTTTTAAGGACAAGAAGTAAAGAAACGATGTCAGAAATGCAAGAATGGCTCGATCCTTTAGAAGACAAGAAGTATCTTGATAAATATGCAAGTTTTGAGTTTGCCGAACCTACACATGTTTTTGACATAAACGATGAACAAATATTAAATTTTGGCAAAGAAACTGTTGAAATATATTATCCTGGACCAACCCATACTTATGATAATCTGGTCGTCTATATACCAAGTAAAAAGGTACTTTTTGGTGGTTGTATGGTTTTATCATCAGACGCTGAAAAAGTCGGTTATGCTAAAGATGGAAATATTGAGGAGTGGCCGTTATCGCTTGAAAAAGTGATGGAAAAATATAAAAATGCTGAAATAGTAGTACCGGGTCATGGAGATCCAGGAGATATTAGTCTGATAGAGCATACAATTACGGTTATCGAAGGGAATAAAAATAATTAAAATTGCATCAAGGAACTATATTAGTCAGAGCTTTCTTCTGTATCTTCTTCACTCTGTATATCACCAGCATCTAGAAGTATGAGGATACCCAATATGGAAGTATCGTTCTTGTCGAATTCCTTAGAGGAAGAGATGACTAATTCTGTCGTAGGTCCTGTTGTTGGAAAATTATCAGTATCAAATATAGAAACAGTAAAACCGAGTACATCTTCATCAGCAGGCGTATAGTTCATAAATTTATCCCAGGGAATACTTGCTTCCAGTAAATATGTGTTTGGTGTCGGCTTGGAAGATCTTACTATAATATCTGTAGGAAATAACGAAGGATAGCCTATATATGATTCAGGAGATGAACTGGAAAAATTACCGGGTGAAAAATAAATCAAATAATCGTCACTGGTATAGATTGTTGTATACATATCTTCTACAAGTTCTGTATCGAATGCTATGGCAATACTGTCACCTTTAAATAATTCATTTCCTTGATAATTCTGGCTGATTAAATCATCCGATACACTAATTGCAAAGTAAAAATTATCGTCATCCCAGCAGGAGTAAAATGTACCGGAGATATCTCCTGGTCCGTTGTAACTCTCTTTCATGATTGTGGGATAAAAATCTGAAAAACTATAAAACTTACCCCACTCCTGAAGGATACCGTCTATGACAGGGGGAGTGTAACATTTATAACATATTAAAGGAGTCCCGGTAGGTATAGTATTATTGAGATTCCTTATAAAATTAGACTGGCCCAGGATTCTATTTACTTTTTCTTCGATATTGACATCTATATTGGTTTCTTCCGTAGATTCGAATTCATACTGTACAGTGAAATTCACTGTATTCGATTCTTTAAGTATGTTGCCATTATCATCTATAAGTTGAGCTACTAGTTCATATTCTCCCGAGCCTTCCGGATTCCAGTTGTATTCGTAAGGGGGTATGGTAAATTTTTTTATCTCGTTATCGTTCACCAGCACCTTTATTATGTGACCTGTACTTTCCACCTCTTTTGCATTTATTTCTATTGGAACGGTTTCATTCTGGTTGACAAAACTAAAGGTCTTATTATTTATTGGTGAAGATATATACAGGGTATATTCGGTCTCTTGCTCAGTCTCTTTGGTGACTCCCGAAAAGAATGGAAGAGGCAGGCAGCTTCTGACTGAAAGAAATATTATTATGGATATAACAAAGATTGTTCCAAAGAGGATATAGGGGAATTTATCCAGTATGAATTTACTTCTTTTAGGGACTTTTTTATTCATCCTTCTTACTTTTCCTTTCCTCAATGACTTTCTGGGCTAGATTAGGGGGCAATTCTTCATAGGCCAGGAATTTCTGGGTAAACCGCCCTCTGCCCTGGGTGAGGGATGTAAGGTCAATGGTGTAATTAAATGTCTCGGATTGAGGAACAGAAGCTTTTATAATCTGTTTTTTATTATCAGTGGGAGTCATTGAGATTATCTTTCCTCTTTTTGCGTTTATATCTCCGATTATATCTCCCATATACTTTTCGGGTACTGTTATTTCCAGTTCCATAATAGGTTCAAGGATCACCGGTGAGGCTTCATGCATTGCTTTTTTAAAGGCCATTGACCCTGCTATCTTAAAGGCCATTTCTGATGAATCAACACTGTGAAACGAGCCATCATAAAGATTTACGCTTACGTCCACTACCGGATATTCTGCCATTACTCCCTTTTGAAGAGCTTCCTTCACTCCTTTCTCGACTCCCGGTATATAACCTTTGGGAATAGCCCCTCCGAAGATGCTGTTTTTGAATTCAAAACCTCCGCCGCTTTCCATTGGCTTTATCTCAAGGAATACATGGCCGTACTGGCCCCTGCCGCCGGATTGCTTCTTATATTTATATTCGGCTTTGGCATCTTTTCTTATGGTTTCTTTATATGCTACATCAGGTGTCTTCATATCAACGCCAACGTCAAATTTTTCCTTTAGTTTTTCTTTTATGATGGAATGGTGAAGCTCTCCCATACCCCATACTATGTTTTGATGTACTTCAAGATTTAGTTCCTGCCTGATGGTTGGATCTTCCTGCATCAATTTGGCTATACCGTTGCTTATCTTTTCTTCATCTCCCTTACTCTTTGGTGTGACTGCTTTGGGCATAGTGGGGGAGAAATACTGGACTGGGGGTATTTGAAGTGGCTTTTCCTGGGTTGAAATAGTATCATCATTTGATATATCCATTATTTTTGATACCGCTAAAATATCTCCGCAGGTAGCTTCACTGATATCACTCTGATTTTTTCCCTGTAGTTTGAAAAGGTTGGAAAATTTATAAGTCTTCTGCGAGCTTGAAAGATAGTAGCTGGAATTGACCTTGAATGTTCCGGAAAAGATTCTGAAAATGGATAGCTTCCCGATATACGGGTCCGCCATAGTTTTGAAAACATATGCCAGGACAGGACCGTCAGGTGCAGGTTTTATTTCAGCTTCGGATTCCTTTCCTATCTCTCTGGTCTTGACCGGTGGAATATCAAGGGCTGACGGTAGAAGTGCATTTATGTAGTCCATTAGTATATCTACTCCAAAATTCCTGCCCGATGATATCGCAAATGTCGGTACTACCTGCTTTGCTACTACTGCTTTTTTAAAAATGTCATTGATCTTCTTATCGTCTATCTTTTCCCCATCAAGATATTTACTTAACAGTTCGTCGTCTGTCTCCACGATAGATTCCACCAGTTCGCTGTGATGACTTTCAATCTGATCTTTAATGTTTTCATCGACATTGGCTTTATTTCCCTTGAAGTTTTTGTCTTTATACTCATATGCCTGATTCTGCAGAATGTCTATGATTTTAGAAAAACCCTCTCCGCTGTTAGCAGGGACAGTTATGGGGACAAGGTTTAATCCATATTCTTTTTTTATACTCTCTACAAGTTTGAAATAATCTATGTTTTCCAGATCCAGTTTATTGAGTATGCAGAAGACTGGCTTGGGATTGCTTTTAAGAAGCTCTATTACCATTTCAGTAGGTGCCTGTACTCCTGACTTTGCATCTATGACAAGGAGCACGCTGTCTATAACTTTAAGGGCGGTCTGAGTCTGGCCCATAAAATCCATATAACCCGGGCAGTCGATAAGATTTATTTCAAAATCCTTCCATTTGTAATTAAGTATACTGGAATT
The DNA here is from genome assembly GCA_964610385.1 of uncultured Actinomycetota bacterium. GTDB lineage: Bacteria > Actinomycetota > Humimicrobiia > Humimicrobiales > Humimicrobiaceae > CAZBSE01. The sequence goes on along the minus strand of CAZSXW010000002.1, from coordinate 312,928 downwards.
GATGCTGAATCCTTTTTTAGTCTCAAGCGGAGTAAAATCGGAGACTGTATTTTTTGATTCAATAGTGCCGAGCCTATCGGTAGTATTAGAATTATATAAAAAGCATTCCGCCAGTGAGGTTTTTCCAACACTGTTGCCAGAGACCAGGCCGATGACTTTTCTATTCATTAAGATCCTCCCAAAAGTGTAAGATTTGTTTAATAGTTTTAATAGCTGTCAAGACAATAGAAGAAATATACCATAAAACTTTTTTCGTGTAAAAACAATATTAGCTGTCTCAGCAGTTTGAATCATAGTCTGAAAATAAAATAAAAATCGGTTATGTGATATAATTTTAAGTTGTTTATTTTTGACCGGATAAAATGTAAAATATGTTGTTTCGGGATTGATTAACTTATAAAAAACTAATTAGGAGGTAGTTATGTTACCAGGTGTTATAGCTCTCCTGGCAGTGCTGGGGGGGATAGTATTAATACTGATCATAGCGGTGATAGGTATCTATAATTCGATGGTGTCGCTCAGAAATACGGTAGATAATTCCTGGCACCAGATCGATGTACAGCTGAGAAAGAGGTATGACCTGATACCAAATCTTGTGGAGACTGTGAAGGGCTATGCCAAGCATGAAAGGGAGACCCTTCAAAATGTCATCAATGCTAGAAAGCTGGGTGTTGATGCCAAGGATGTAAAATCCCAGGCAGAAGCTGAAAATATGATAACGGGCGCATTGAAGTCATTGTTTGCCGTTTCAGAGAATTACCCTAACCTGAAGGCGGATCAGCATTTCTCAAAACTTATGGACCAACTTAACGGGATTGAGAGCAATATCGCTTTTGCAAGGCAGTTTTACAATGACATGGTATTAAGATTCAACACCAGGATACAGACGTTCCCCGGAAATATGTTTGCCAGGATGTTCCATTTTTCCCCGAGGGATTATTTTGAGATTGAAGAAGCTTCGGCAAGAGGTCCGGTCAAGGTAAAGTTTTAAAGTATAAGATATATTAATAAAAAGGTGTTGTTTATTAATGTATGAAAATATTGCCCGGAACAGGGCAAAGACAATAGCTGTAATGGTCGGGTTTGTAGCATTTATAATGCTGGTTGGGCTTGCCATAGGCTATTATATAGACTGGCGTTTTGGCGTAAGCAACAATTATTCCATACTTATAATGGTAATAGCCCTTATCCTGGCGGTTATTATGTGTTTTTCCAGTTATTATTATAGTGATAGGATTGTGTTAAGCCTTACAAGAGCAATGCCCCTGTCGAGGTCAGAGAATCCCAGGGTGTACTATGCAGTCGAGGGGCTTGCCATAGCGGCTGGTCTGCCTATGCCCGGGATTTATGTGATAAGGGACAGCGGAATGAATGCCTTTGCAACCGGAAGAAATCCGAAGAACAGTATAATTGTATTTACTCAGGGCCTCCTCGATAATCTAAACGATGAAGAGCTGAAAGGTGTCATATCACACGAGCTTTCCCATATAAAAAATTATGATATACTGCTGGGAACGGTAATAGTGGTTCTGGTGGGAATGCTCTCTATTTTAAGTAATATTATGTTTAGATCTATGATATTTGGTGGTGCTGGAAGGAGAAGGTCATCCAGAGGTTCCGGCGGTTCGTTATTATCTATAGTCCTGCTTGTAGTGGGAATACTGCTGATATTACTTTCTCCACTGATAGCCACATTGATAAGACTTGCGATAAGCAGAAATAGGGAATACCTGGCAGATTCCACCGGAGCTTTGATTTCCAGATATCCGGCAGGACTGGCAAATGCCCTTAGAAAAATAAGCGGGCATAGTGAAGTACGGACTGCCAGCAGTGCTACAGCACATTTGTTTATTGCCAATCCGATAGGCAGCAAATCGAAGATTGCTTTTAAAAGTCTGTTTAACACTCACCCTCCGACTGAAGAGAGGATAAGAAGGCTTGAGAGTATGTCGCTGGGAGTAGGAGTAAAATAAATGGAGGTGTTTTAATATATGGAAAAAGGAACATTTAAGGTAAAATCAGGACTTGCTCAGATGCTGAAAGGTGGGGTAATAATGGATGTTACTTCACCACAACAGGCCAAGATAGCTGAGACAGCCGGAGCAGTTTCGGTTATGGCACTTGAGAGAATACCTGCCGATATAAGGGCGGCAGGAGGCGTGGCCAGGATGACCGATCCCGAGATCATATTAAAAATAATGGAAGAAGTTTCCATACCGGTTATGGCCAAGGCGAGGATAGGCCATTTTGCCGAAGCGCAGATACTCGAGGCCATAGGCGTGGACTATATAGATGAAAGTGAGGTGCTTACTCCGGCAGATGAAAAGTACCATATAAATAAATGGGATTTCAAGGTCCCCTTTGTATGCGGTGCCGTTAATCTTGGGGAGGCTTTAAGGAGAATCGGTGAAGGTGCCGCAATGATAAGGACCAAAGGAGAAGCAGGTACAGGAGATGTGATAGAAGCTGTAAAGCATATGAGATGCATAAAGGATGATATTGCCAGAATCTCTTCGCTTCCAAAGGAAGAGCTTATGACTGTGGCTAAAGAACTGGGTGCTCCTTACGACCTGGTTTTGTATGTACATGAGAATAAAAAATTGCCTGTGGTCAATTTTTCAGCCGGTGGTATATCGACTCCTGCTGACGCGGCTATGATAATGCAGCTGGGAGCAGACGGTATATTCGTAGGGTCCGGGATCTTTAAATCGAAAAATCCTTTAAAGATGGCCAAGGCTATTGTGGAAGCGACCACCCATTACAATGATCCTGAGATCCTGGCAAGGGTTTCAAGAGACCTTGGAAGTCCTATGAAAGGTACTGCAGTCTCTGAACTTACCGAGGAGAAAATAATTTCTAAAAGAGGGTGGTAAAAGATATGGGTGTCATAATAGGTGTACTTGCTTTACAGGGTGCATTCCGGGAGCATATCAAATGTCTGGAAAAATGTAGAGTCTCTGCAATAGAGATAAAGTTTCCAGATCAGCTGGATGATATTGATGCCCTTATAATACCAGGGGGCGAGAGTACAACCATAAGAAGACTGCTTAAAAAATATAAATTCGGAAGCAAACTGGATAAATTTTATAAAGATGGCAAACCAATATTTGTGACCTGCGCCGGCCTGATCCTGATGGCTAAGAATATCAAGGGAGAAGGTAAGGGCCTGGGTTATATAGATGTTGATGTGGAGAGAAACGCTTATGGAAGACAGGTCGACAGTTTTGAAAAGCTTCTGAATATAAACCTTGATGGGAGTCAGAACGGAAGGAAATTTAATTCTATTTTTATAAGAGCTCCCAAGATATTAAATATAGGAGATAAAGTGGAAGTGCTGGGTAGATTTGGGCAGGAGGCGGTTTTGATAAGAGAAAACAACGTCATAGCAAGTACATTCCATCCCGAATTAACGGATGATTTAAGAATACACAGATATTTTATAAATATGATTAAAAATAATAAAGGAGAGAACTAGTATGTCCGGGCATTCTAAATGGCATTCCATCAAACATAAAAAAGCAAAAGAAGACGCGAAAAGAGGAAATATTTTTGGGAAACTCAGCAGGAATATCATCGTGGCTGTAAGAGAAGGAGGAGGGAGCGACCCAAAAGACAACATAACCCTCGCCAATGCCATTGCAAAGGCAAAGGAATTTAATATGCCCCAGAGCAACATAGAGAGAGCTATAAAAAGAGGCACGGGAGAGATAGAAGGAGAAAACTATGAAAGCATTCTTTATGAGGGCTATGGACCTGGAGGAATAGCTATAATCGTAGAGGTCATGACTGAAAACAGGAACAGGAGCACTTCTGATATCAGAAATATTTTAAACAGGTATAATGGGACTCTCGGTGAGAGTGGAAGTGTAAACTGGCAGTTTGAAACAAAAGGCATAATAGTGGTGGATAAAAGCGAGGTAAAGAACGGAGAGGAATTTATGCTTGATATGATCGATTCCGGTGCCGAGGATATTGATGAAGATGAAGAGGTATATGAGATAAAAGTCTCTCCTGATAATTTCATGAAGATAAAGCAGGATATAGAGAAAAAGGGTATAAAGATAAAATCAGGTGAAATCGGTCTCATACCAAAGACTACTGTCAAGTTATCAAAGGAAGACGGTGTAAAGGCTTTAAAACTTATAAATGCCCTGGATGAACATGATGATGTACAGAATGTAAACTCAAATCTTGAGATATCTGATGAAATATTGAGTGAAGTATAAAGATTAAAATAATGATTGATAAAATAAGAATATTGGGCATAGATCCCGGACTTGAAACTACAGGTGTGAGCATATTGGATGTTGAAAAAGGGGAATATCGTCCTGTTTTTTCCGGTTGTGTTGTAACCAGAAAGACGGAACCCGTCTATAAAAGGCTGGAAGACATCTATAAAAAGGTTGATCAGATAATCAAAAAATTCAACCCCGACTGTCTGGCTATAGAAGAAATCTTTTTTGGTATGAATGCAAAAACAGCTCTTGACGTGGGCCAGGCAAGAGGGGTGTCTATTCTGGCCGGTAGTGTCAATAACCTCGAAATATTTGAATATACTCCTCTCGAGGTAAAGCAGGCTGTGGTGGGTTATGGAAAAGCGACCAAGAAGCAAATAAAATATATGCTGAGGTCAATACTCAAGGTCGAGGAAGAGTTCTTTCCTAAAAAGGATGATGCATGGGATGCAATGGCAGTATCTTTATGTCATGCCAATTGTAAAAAGTTTAAAGATAAAATTAAAGCTTTTAGAAGATAAAGGTAGTTATGATAGCAAAAATATCCGGTAAAATAATTAAGAAATCGCCTTCAAGTATTATAGTGCAGACCGGAGGCATAGGTTTCGAAGTATTGATATCCAGCAGGACTTTTGGAAAGATACCGGAGGAGAATTCGGAAATAGAACTTGAGGTATATACCCATGTCAGGGAAGACGAGCTGAGATTGGTAGGATTTCTCGATGTGGATGAAAAGGATTTTTTCTTAAGAATGCTTGGAGTTTCAGGTATATCCATTAAAATAGCCTTGAGCGCTCTATCGATTTACAGCAACAGTGAACTGAAAAGAATAATAGCAAACAAAGAAGTCGATCTAATGAGAAGAATACCAGGAATAGGCCGAAAGCTGGCGGAAAGGATGATTTTAGAGCTGCGCGATAAAATAAAAGAGGAAAAGATAGAAGGAGTCACTCTTGCCGGTATGGCAGAAAATGAAAAAGTATATGAAGTCAAGCAGGCTTTAAAAACTCTGGGATACGGCTCCAGGGAGATAAATAAGGCAATGTTGAAATTAAGCGCCGAGGTAATCGAAAAGGAAAGAGTTGAAGATATTTTAAAGCTGACTCTTAAAGAGATTTAAGAAAAATGGAAAAGAAAAAAAATATAATAAAAAATGATCAGGAGATCGATGATATAAATCCCAAGCATATAAAGGTAGATACCGAGCTGGATAAAAGCCTGCGCCCGAGATTTATATCGGAATTTATAGGGCAGGATAAAATAATAGAAAATCTACTGGTCTTTATTAAATCTGCCAAAAAAAGGAAAGAGCCGCTGGACCATGTGATATTATCAGGTCCACCCGGCCTGGGCAAAACATGCCTTGCTGAAGTGATAGCAAATGAGCTGGAAGTGGGCTTTAAAATAACTTCCGGTCCTGCTATTGAAAGAGCAGGAGATCTGGCTGCCATACTTACAAATCTTGAAAATTTTGATGTTCTGTTTGTAGACGAGATCCACAGATTAAGCAGAGGAGTGGAGGAGATACTGTACCCCGCAATGGAAGACTATAAACTGGATATAATAATAGGAAAGGGACCTTCGGCAAAATCGATAAGGATTGATATTGCCCCCTTTACCATTATCGGCGCCACTACAAGAATAGGTCTTGTAGCTCCTCCCCTAAGGGAAAGGTTCGGTGTGAACCTGAGGTTGGATTATTATAATGAGAAAAGCATAATAAAAATAATCAAAAGATCGGCAGGGATATTTAGGATAGATATAACGGATAATGGGGCAAAGGTAATTGCGGGCAGAAGCAGGGGAACACCGAGAATAGCCAACAGACTGCTCAGAAGGGTGCGTGACTATGCCCTGATGTACAGTAATAATCTGATAGATGACCAGATAGCAGAAAAGGCACTCAGCAGGCTGGATATAGATAAGCTGGGACTGGATGTAGTTGATAAAAAGATCTTAAACACGCTGGTGTTTAAGTTTGAGGGAGGACCTGTAGGTATAGGGACCCTGGCAGCATCAATAGGAGAAGAGGCTGATACTGTTGAAGATGTTTACGAGCCGTATCTACTTCAACTCGGCTTTGTTAAAAGAACTTCCAAGGGCAGGGTGGCTACAAGACTTGCCTATAAATATATGGGAATAGAGAAAAAATCAAACCCGAAACTATTTGAATAGTTTATATAAGCCATGAGAACAGAATTATTTGACTACCGGCTGCCCCAAAAATTTATAGCCCAAAGACCATTACCTGAGAGGGACGATTCCAAACTCCTGATACTGGACAGAAAAACCGGCGGTATAAAACATGATGTTTTTCGCAATATTTTAAATTATCTGGGAAAAGGAGACGTGCTGGTTGTAAATGAGAGCAAGGTTTCCAAGTGCAGGCTGATAGGAGTAAAGGAAAAGACGGGTGCAGGGATTGAATGCTTTGTTTTAAACAAAGCAGAAGGCAGTGGTTATCTGGTGCTGCTTAAACCTGCAAAAAGACTAAAACCAGGTAATAAAGTATATATTGGTGAATACCATTTTACTGTAAAGTCAAAACTTGAATACGGAAAAGCTCTGGTTGAATTTAATACACCCGTGGAGAGCATTTATGAAAAACATGGTACTATTCCCTTACCTCCCTATATTAAGAGCAAGGACATAGACCGGTCCCGGTACCAGACTGTTTATGCCAAAAGAGAAGGTTCATCGGCTGCCCCGACAGCAGGACTTCATTTTTCTAAAAAGTTGATGGAAAAGATAGGTAATATGGGTGTAATTGTAGCCAAGGTAGGTCTGGAGGTAGGGCTTGACACATTCAGGCCTATTTTATCGGAAGAGATAGAAGAACATAAAATGCACAGCGAAAATTATTATATAGAAGATACAGAAGCGGAAAAAATCACCAGGTCAAAGAGCACGGGCCACAGAGTCATAGCAGTAGGAACGACCGTGGTAAGGGTTTTGGAAACATTGATGTCAAAATATGGGAAAATAAAAGGAGACAGAGGAGCCACTGATATTTATATATATCCCGGCTACAACTTTAAGATAGTGGACTGGATGATAACTAATTTCCATCTGCCCAGGTCTACTTTACTGGTTATGGTCTCTGCTTTTGCAGGAAGAGAAAAGATTTTAAATGCATACGAGCAGGCAAAGAAGAATAATTACCGTTTTTACAGTTTCGGGGATTGTATGCTGATAAAATAAAAATCATTCTATTTTTTAAAAGCCATTTTAAAGGCTGGTTATTTTAATAATAGAATTGCAATTCTCAATCATTCATTGTCGTTAAAAGAAAAAGATTTAGAGTTTATAACTTTAAGGCAGGCTTCTACTACCTGAGGATCGTATAGGATGCCTTTATTTCTCGTAATCTCTTCGAGGGCACTTTTTATACCGAGAGCGGGCCTATATGGCCTATGTGAAGACATTGCTTCTACGACGTCAGCTACGCCAATAATTTTAGCTTCAAGTAATATATCTCTACCCTTTAATCCATTGGGATAACCTGATCCATTCTCTCTCTCGTGATGCTGAAGTATAATTCTGGCTACTGGATGATAAAATTCAATATTTTTGACAATATCAAAACCTACCTGCGGATGGGTTTTTATCATATTATATTCTATATACATTAGTTTTCCCGTTTTTGAAAGAATAGAAGTAGGTATATTTATTTTACCGATATCATGAATTATAGCGGCTGTTTTTAAGATTTTAATTTTTTTATTATCGAGTTTTAGCTTTTCAGCAATTTTTATAGCTAAGTAAGCAACTCTCTTCTGATGTCCGGATGTATATGGGTCTCTTTTTTCAACTATAAAAGCTAGGGTATTTATAGTGTCTTCAAGTGTTTTTTCCAGTTCCTGAAAGGATTTTTTTCTGTCTGTTATATCTATGAAATTGACCAATAAATATTTTAATTTTCTATTGATTATCAAAGGAGATGTTCTGAGTTCAACCCAGAATCTCTGTCCGTTTTTATTTATAAACTGTAATTCGGGAACTAACATATCTTTTTTCATTGCATAGTTCAGCTTGTCCTTACAGCTTTTTATAATTTCCTTTGGCCAGTATGGATAAGGCGGTTTTATACCGATATTTTCTTCAAATGAAAAACCGGTAATTTTTTCCAGTGCGGGATTTACATATCTTACAGACTTGTCAGGATTTATAACTAGCGTAGGGCTTGGAGAGTTTTCCAGGATGCTTTTGTTAAATTCCTCACTTTCTCTTAATTCCTGTTCGGTTTTTATGCGTTTAGTTATATCTGTCAATATTACCTGGATACCTGTAATTTTCTTATTCTTTCTTATTAATGATGTTCGTGCTTCGCCTATAAAACTTACTCCATCAATATTTTTCCAGCTGATTAATTGAGGTTTTAATTTTTTACCGGTTTTCAAACTTTTAAAAAACCCAATATACCTGGGCATATCTTTAATTGAAAAGAATTTTAATTTTGTAAAATGCTTGCCCAGTATATCCTGCTTGGAAAATCCAGTATAATCAAGCACTATATCATTTATGGCAGTTGTAAATCCTCTGGTATTTATAAGAGCAATACCTACGGGAGATGATTCAAATAGAAGTCTGTAATTTTCCTCTTTATCTCTTAAAAGTTCTTCTGTATGTTTTTTATCAGTTATATCAATTATAAAGCCCTCGAGCATCTGAAGGTTATCATAGGGAAGAGGAAAAAACTGACCTATTTCTGAAACGTATTTTATCTTTTTATCGGCAGTGACTATTCTATATTCAAGTTGGAATTGTTTCGATTTTTTTAACGCTTTTTCAACTTTATCTCTTACTGCCTTTCTATCTTCGGGATAAATAATTTCTTCATAGGAGATTCTGTTATTAAGGATTAAATCAGCTGGTTTGTATCCGGTCAGCTGTATGCATCCTTTACTAACGAATTCCATGGTCCAGTTACTATCATTTCTGCAGCTATAAACCATTCCCGGTAATTCATTTATCATAAGGGAATGGAAAAGCTCATTTTTCTTTATGATACGGTTTATATATTTATCATTGACCTTTTTATTTTCTATATCAGAAAGGTCTTCGTGCAATTTTACATGCGATCTTATAAATTCTTCCAATAAACTTGTTTTTGTTATCATTCTTATAAAAATTTAGTGAATGTTAAAACGAGTTCACTTTTTAAAAATTAATATTTGATACATATATATTTATATTATACTATTATTTCATAAATCATAAAGTCTCTGTGATTTATCTAAGAATTTTAAAATAAAAGGATTTTAAAGTTCTATTTCTTCCTTTTCAACCTGTATTTTCTTGAAATGAAAGAATTTGGCCTTATAAAAGATAATAAGTATTACCCAGCATAAAAAGGCATATAGGAAATTTAATATCAAAAAAGATACCTGCAGCACCCCGAAGAATATTATAGCAGGGAAAATCAGAGCCAGGCTCAGGAGTTTTGGGGGTATTTGATTTATTTTACTGTTTATAAGTCTTGTATAAACCTCTCCCATTCTTTCATCAGGGCCTATTTTGATTCCCCAGTTTTCGGAGAGGTTGTTCCTGTATTTATATAAAAGGATAGGGTCTGTTTCATTGGCAAGTTTTTTTATCTCTTCCATCATTATGTTCTTGAATTCCTCGTCTTCCCGGAGATATTCGGAAAAATTTATTTCCTCAGGATTGTATATACCTTTGTTTCTGAGGTAATTTACCAATTCTTCAGGCGGTTCTTCCATATTGATAAGGGGCTCCAGCTCCACCCCCTCTTTTTGAGAAAAGGGAAGCCCCAGCATGGTAGTGAGGATTACAAATTCATCTACATTCATATCGAAATCGTAGATAGGTATAAAATTGTTTATAATACTGCCAAAAGGCCTGGATGTCAGTTCGATCAAAGGCTCTTCCACTTCTATTTCATCTTCACTGTTAAGTAGCGGAAAATTAAAGTAGAAAATGACTGAAAACAGAATTGCAAAAACTACCAGAAGTATCGGTCCCGCCTTTGTTATGGAGTTGCCTGGATGAAAAACAATACTGTTTTTCCTGTCGTTCAGGATGTTTCTGTTGGTCATATTGTAAACTGCAAAAAGGAGCAGAGTAGAAGCAGCATAACTGATTATAGCCGGTATCCCTACCCAGGTACCGTTTTTTCTAAGCAGGAATATAAGAGAGCTAAAGACTATGAAAAATGAGGTAATGATCACTATCTTTCTATTATCGACCAGAAGCATGTAAATCATGGAAAATATGAAAAATATACTGAAGAGCAGAAAAGCAAGCAATAGATCGGTTATAATGCTGCCTTCTCTCCATAAAAAAAGATTGTTAAGTGCAAACCAGAATGCTAATGCTATCAGCAGGCAGAATAATGAAAGGCAGGATGATTTTATAAGTTTTGTTTTATTGTCCATGGCATGTAAAATCTTATTAGGACTTCAGCTACAATTTTATAACTTTTTTATTCATTTTGACATTGTTTTATGAAAAATTCATATATGGACAATATGATGTTAATATGTTTTTAGAGTCTGTTACAATATGAATTGTTAAGTCTTTAATAAATTAGGAGGGAGTTCGGATGGAAAGGAAAAAGGTGTTAAAGTGGGAAATGTTTGGAATACTGTTTATATCGCTTGTAGGTTCATTTCTGCATTTTACATTTGAGCTCGGTGGATTCTGGAAACCGCTGGCTGTTATAAGTGCAGTAAATGAGAGTGTGTGGGAGCATCTGAAAATAGGTTTTTGGCCGGCATTTATATGGGGGATAATTGAATTTTTTGTTTTCGGGAAAAAAGTTAAAAATTTCTTTTTTGCTAAGGCGGTAACTTTTTTATTGATACCGTTAATAATAGTTGTTTTATTTTATTCGTATACATATGTGACCGGTACAGAACTTCTGGCGGTGGATATTACAATATTTTTTGCTGCGATTACAACTGCGCAGATAGTCGGATACAGGATAATGCTTATCAGAAAAAAGTTTTTATCTTTAAACGTTCTTGGGGCGGTGATAATACTGATATGTCTTGTCTCATTCAGCCTGTTTTCTTATTTTCCCCCCAGGTACCATTTGTTTAAGGATGCTGTGACTGGAGGGTATGGAATAATAGAGAATACCGGTTATTAACTTTTATTTTTTAATGTTAAAATGATTTGTTGATAAACAAAGTAAGTTAATAAAAGGATAAAAAAATGATCAATACTATAATCTGGGCATTGATCATATTTGTGGGAAGAATAATCGATGTAAGTCTGGGTACTATCAGGGTAAATATGATAGTAAGAAGGAAAAAGACCCTTGCTGCCATTATAGGGTTTTTTGAAGTGACCATTTTTATATCTATTATAGTCAGGATAATCAAAGATATTGATAATATTTACGGAATACTTGCTTATGGTGCCGGTTTTGCTGCAGGTACCGTGCTTGGTATTATAATATCCGAAAAGCTGTCTAGGGATCTGATAAGTACAAATATCATTTCCAGGGTGCATAATGAAGAAATAAAAAAATTGATCTCCAGCGAGGGCTTTGGGTTCACATGTTATAAAGGTGCGGGGATACAGGGCAGAGTCGAGATCATAAATGTAGTATGCAGTCATTCAAGTCTTACCAGATTACATAATCTGGTTCATTTAAAAGATCCTTCAGCTTTTGTAGCCAGTTATATGCTGGATAAGATGCGGGGAGGATTTATAAGAGGACTGAAAAAGAAATAGAAGACCATATAAAAAATTGAGTCCTGTATTTTTTAGGATACAGGACTTTCAATAAAATACTATCTACTTTTTTTTCTTACCTTTTTTAGACTTTGTTGCCATTTTTACCTCTTCTATTTCGAAGGATGATATCTACTTTTGCAGATATCGCGCTAATAATATTTTAAAAGTATTAAAAAGTCAATAAAACTTTATTTTACTAATCTTTTTAAAAAGTATAGAATATTTCAGACAATTTTTAGATAAGATAAATAACCATGTTAGTGATATGAATTACATAAATTCCATTAATAATTCTATTACAAAAAATTACAGTAATATATTAAGAGTGTTAAGAGCAGATATATCGTTATCCTACCTATTCTTATTTTTAAAAGCAATCCGGTGGCAGAAAAGAGCTATGAAATTAAGGTCAAACTGGAAAAAGAGGGGAATCAATGTACCTCCTATCATGATTGCAAGTGTGACTAAAAGATGCAATCTTAAATGTAAGGGTTGCTATTTCAATGCCAATAAAAGACTTAACAATAAACCAAGTTCTTATGAAGTTAAAAATGAAAAGTGGCTGGAAATTTTCAGAGAAGCCAAGGAGCTCGGTATATCATTTATTATGATAGCTGGCGGGGAACCATTGATGAGACCAGGGCTGCTGAAAGTAATAAAAAAATTTCCGGATATTATTTTTCTTTTATTCACTAATGGTCAATTAATAAATGAAGAGATAATAAAAGACTTTAATGAGCAAAAGAACTTATTTCCGGTAATCAGTATGGAAGGCACGAAGCTGGAGACTGATAATAGAAGAGGCAAAGGAGTATACCACAAAGTTCAAGAAGCAATGGGCAGGCTTAGATACAAAAGAATTCCTTTTGGGATATCTGTTACAATAAGTAAAAATAACTTTAATATATTGACTGATGATGTTTTTATTAGGGACTTAATAGATAAGGGATGTAAATTTTTCTTCTTTTTAGAGTATGTTCCCGTGGAGAAAAATACTGAGCATCTGGCAATAAATAAATATGAAAGGGAAAAACTATTGGATTCAATGGCTGAATTTGAATCAAATTATCCAGGTATTTTTATTACTTTTCCGGGAAATGAAGATAAATTCGGAGGATGCCTGTCGGCGGGCAGGGGATTCATTCATATTAGTCCTGAGGGAGATCTTGAGCCATGTCCAGTTGCTCCGTATTCAGATACCAATTTAAAGGACATAATATTAAAAGATGCTCTAAGGTCAGATTTGCTTAGAGTAATAAGAGAAAATCACAATAAGTTAAATGAAACGAGAAACGGATGTGCACTCTGGAACAACAGGGAGTGGGTCGAATCATTAGTAATACCTAAGGTTCCAAAGTAAAACAGGCAGATATCAATTGGAATGGAGAAAAGTCTTGACTTTTTTTAAAGTCATAAAAAAAGACAGCAGGTCACCTGCAAGGGCAGGCATAATAACAACAGAAAGAGGAAGTATAAAAACACCGGTATTTATGCCGGTAGGAACTAAAGCAACGGTAAAAGCAGTGACCAATGAGATGCTGTATAAAACCGGATGTCAGATCATACTTGGAAATCTTTACCACCTTTACCTTCAGCCCGGGATAGAAGTGATTAAAAAAGCAGGCGGGCTTCACAGATTTATGAACTGGAAGAGAAGCATTTTAACTGACAGCGGAGGGTTTCAGGTATTTAGCTTAAGTAAAATAAAAAAAGTGTTTAATGATGGTGTAGAATTCAGGTCAATAATAGATGGGTCAAAACATTTTTTCACTCCTGAAAAGGTAATAGAGATGCAGTACCAGATAGGTTCGGATATTATGATGGTCCTTGACGAGTGTATCCCTTTCAATGAGGATTACGGTTATACTATGGACGCTGCAAAAAGGACTTTAAATTGGGCAGAGGCATCACTTAGGAAAAGGAATGAAATGGGAATGACCGGTAAACTCAGGATGTTTGGGATCGTCCAGGGAGGATTCATAAAAAAACTTAGAAGATTTTGTGCCGAGTCCATTTCCGAGATGGGATTTGATGGTATAGCTCTGGGAGGTCTAAGCGTTGGTGAAGAAAAGCATCAGACTTTTGATTTGCTGAAATACACAGTCGGATATCTGGATACCTGCAAACCTCTGTATTTTATGGGGCTGGGAGATCCTTTGGGTATAATAGAGGCAGTAGGAAGCGGAATCGATATGTTTGATTGTGTGATGCCGACAAGGATTTCCAGAAACGGTAGTGCTTTTACTTCAAAGGGAAGGATAAATATAAAAAATAATAGATATCTTTATGATTTTAGCCCACTGGATGAAAAATGCAAATGCTATACCTGCAGAAATTACAGCAGGGCATATGTCAAGCATTTGTTTAGAAGCAGGGAGATACTGGCAAGCATACTGCTTACAGTCCATAACCTTCATTTTATTTTCAATCTGGTCAGCCGGGCCAGAGATGCAATTATGTCAGGAGAATTTAGCGATTTTAGGAAAGGATTTATAAAAGAATATAACGGGGACTAAAGCAGGTACCTGGCTTAAAATCAAGGGAAGTTTTTAGAGCTGCAGGTGTTGTATAGTAAAAAAGCTTGGGTTAAAATAGTTTTTGTATAAATATTTGCAAAATATTTAAAAAAGTTAATAATAGTAGTTTAATCTTTAAAATAACAATTATTTTTAAGGGGTGATCATGAGGTTATCTAAAAGGATTATTAATACACTGATTATCAGCATATTAATAATAAGTCTGGGTTCTTTGAGTGTGGCCTGTTTTCCTACAACAACAGATGAAGGTGAAACAGCTGGAGGAACTGATACAGAAGAAACTGGAACATTTGCCAGTATATTTTCAAATTATGGAACATGGATCTGGCTGGCAATTTTAGTCGTAGCATTTTATTTTCTTTTAATAAGACCGCAGAGGGTAAGATCGAAAAAGGCCCAGGAATTGATGTCCAGCCTGCAGAGAGGCGATGAGGTAGTTACTATAGGTGGATTCCACGGCCGGATTAAAGATATAAGAGACGATGCGATTATAATCACCATTGCCAGCGGTGTTGATGTAAAAGTAAGCAAAAGTGCTGTTTCCAAGAAAACAACTCAATAGGATATATGAGAAATAAAAAAGTTAATATTACTATTATTGTAATATTTATATTAATAGTAGGTATGAGCCTATACTACATACTTACCGAATCTATTAATCTGGGACTCGACCTTAAAGGCGGGACCCAGATTATTTTAAAACCCGTTCAAAGCGGTGAAGAAGAAGAAATTCCGGAGGCAAAGCTTGAGCGTACTATAGAAACCATAACGGAAAGGATAGACAGGCTTGGAGTTTCGGAACCGCTGGTGACAAAAGACCACCACAATAATATAGTGATCCAGCTGCCGGGAGTTGAAGACCCCGATACGGCAAAAGAAATAATAGGAAAGACTGCCGAACTTGAATTTAGGCTTGTCATGGGCACTTTTATCTCTCTGAGTGAACAGAAATGGGACTATATAGAATTTGATTATGAGAAGGGGCAGCTGCTGATAGACCCCGATTCCGAACAGGTCTTATTGGTCGATGATATAAATGCAATGATGTCAGGAGAAGCCTTTAACATAGTAGGAGAGCTTATAACCGATCCTGATACCCAGGAGATACTTCTTGTTGAATATGATGAGGAGGAAAACCAGGAAGAAGAAACTCAAGGAACTGATACCGGTATTGAAAGTGAAAAAATCATTGGAAAAATAATCTATAATCAGGAGACAAGGGAGCTGCAGCTTGTCGATTACCAACAAGGAAATGTGACAGGAGAAGTACTGATCGATTCAAGGACAGGCGCAGCAACAGTGGTCGAGCAGGTTCTTTTAACCGGAGAAGATCTTGCAAGGGCAGTTGCCGGGTATGACAGCTACGGTTCCATAAGGGTTTTATTAAGTTTTAAAGATGAAGGAGTAGAAAAATTTGCTGAGGTCACTTCGAAAAACATCGGAAGGAACCTGGCCATAGTTTTGGATGAGGAGATTGAATCTGCTCCATATATAAAAGTTCCCATAGAAGACGGGGAAGCAGAGATCACCGGAATCGACAGCATTGAAGAAGCAAAGAATATCGAGATAGTCCTGCAGACCGGAGCACTGCCCATAACTCTTCAGCTAGAAGAAAGCAGTACAGTTGGTCCCACCCTTGGAAGGGATTCATTAAACAGAGGCCTATATGCAGGAATTGCAGGTCTTATATTAATAATTGCATTTATGGTTTCTTATTACCGGGGACTTGGATTTGTTTCCACGGTAAGTCTTATGATCTATATTATATTGTTCTGGGGTATTATAGCCGGGATAGGAGCTGCCCTTACCCTGCCCGGGATCGCCGGAATGATACTTACTATAGGCATGGCAGTAGATGCAAATGTCATCATTTTTGAAAGAATAAAAGAAGAGATATTAAAAGAAAAATCTCCCAGGATAGCGGTAGGAGACGGCTTTAGAAATGCTCTCAGGACTATTATAGACTCCAATGTTACCACTTTAATAACAGCGGCTGCGCTGTACAGATTCGGTACCGGGCCGATAAGGGGTTTTGCAGTCACATTAAGCCTGGGTGTGGTAATAAGTATGGTAGTAAGTCTTCTGTTTACCAGGTCATTATTGTTTCTTATGTCAGGGGTGCCGAGGATCACAACGCCAGGTTTTATGGGTATCAGGACAAGGAGAAGCGAATAGAATTTGAGATTTAGAAATATTAATTTTAATTTTATCGCTAAAAGAAAGATATGGTTTATTATATCCATGGCAGTGATAATCATAGGTATTGCCGGTTATTTCTTAAGAGGCGGCTTTAACCTGGGTATTGATTTTCTGGGCGGTTCTTTACTTGAGTTGGAATTTGGAAAAGAGGTAAATGTTTCCGAAGTACGGGAAGTAATGAATGACCTGGGTTACGGCAGTGCGATATTACAGATGGTAAAGACTGATCTGGTTCAGACAGAATCTAACAGGTTTATTATTAGGATAAAGTCAAAGGAATTAGGAGAACCTATATCGACGGAAGAGAAAGAAAAGATAATTAACCTTTTGGATGAAAGAATAGGAGTAGTCGGAGAGCCGCTTCAGGACAGGACTGTAGATCCTGGATTCAGCAGAATACTGATCAATAATGCCTTGATGGCCATTGGTATAAGCATAGCTGGGATCCTTATCTATGTGTGGATAAGATTTGAATTCAGGTTCGGAGCTGCAGCGATCCTGGCGTTGATACATGATGTACTGGTGACTATCGGCGTATATGCCATTTTAAATCGTGAGATAAACACTTCTACAATTGCGGCAATTCTTACCATAATAGGTTATTCATTAAATGACACCATTGTAGTATTTGATAGAATAAGGGAGAACACCGCATTTACGGGAAGATTAGGTTATAGCAGAGTGGTAAATAACTCGGTGAACGTGACTCTTTCTAGGTCGATAAATACTTCCCTTACTACACTGTTCCCCGTTGTTCTACTTCTCATATTAGGTACTTCAGCTTTAAAAGATTTTGCACTGGCACTTACTATTGGAATAATAAGCGGGACGTATTCCTCTATATTTTTTGCCAGTCCTATTCTGGTATCATGGAATAACAGGTTCCCAAAGTATAAAAAATAGCGATGACAATTTTTCCCGCCTGCTGGAAGCAAAGAAGCATGAAAAAAGCTGACAAGGAATTGTCAGAGGATACAGGCTACAACCGGATTTTAATAAATATACTTGCGGCCAGAGGCATAATCACAACAGAAGAGATAAAATCCTTTTTACATCCGCAGGTAAAGCAATTGCATGATCCGGTTCTGCTTCCCGGTATTGAGAAAGGTGTAAAAAGATTGTTAAAATCGATATGCAATAAAGAAAATGTATTGATATTCGGAGATTATGATGCTGATGGAATAATCAGCACTGCCATGATGTATAACTTTTTAAAAAAGCTGAGATTGGATGCGGAAGCTTATATTCCGGACAGATTTTTAGAAGGCTATGACCTTGGTCTTGATTTTTATAAAAAAATATCTGCCGAAGGAAAGTATAATTTGCTTATCTGTGTGGATTGCGGCACCAACAGTTCCAGTGTAATGGATTTCTTGACCAGTAATGCCGGTCCGGATGTCATAGTCTGTGACCATCACAATCAATCTGTGCTGCACGATAATTCCAGAGAGGACTATATTATAGTCAACCCCAGAGTAAAAGGTTCAAAATATCCGTTCCAGCATCTAAGCGGTGCTGGAGTGACCTTTAAATTCATCATGGCTGTATTAAGGTCTCTGGATAGTAAGTTTAAGAGTGAATTTGAAAAGGACTACCTTACCAGTCTACTTGATCTGGTCGCTGTTTCTACTGTTTCAGATCTTATGCCTCTTGTAGATGAAAACAGGGCGATAGTAAAAAAAGGCATCAATATGATAAAAAGAACTAAAAACCCCGGACTTAAAGAGATGGTAGATTCGGTACTTAAAGACAAGGAGAATATAGACGAATATGATGTAGGTTTTGTAATAGCCCCAAGACTGAATGCGGCAGGAAGGATCAGAAATGCAAAAAGCGGCTTTGACCTTTTGAGCAGCGAAGCAGGAAGTAAGGCAAGCATATTGGATGAACTTAATTCTTTTAATGAAAAGAGGCAGGATATCCAGAAGAAGATATTAAATGAGATAATTGAAAACAATGATTTTAATCAAGTGATAAAAGAAAAGAAAATATTTATAGATAAATCAGAAAATTGGAATGAGGGAGTTCTGGGAATTGTAGCTTCCGATATTGTCAAGAGATTCAATATACCGACAATCCTATTTAAAGAGATTAAAGGCGAACTCAAAGGTTCTGGCAGGAGTACTGATAATTTTGATTTATATGGCACCCTTATTTCCATGTCGGGATTGTTTGACAGGTTTGGTGGGCACAGAACAGCGTGCGGGATAAGAATGAAGTCAGTAAATTTCGATAATTTTTATAAGAAGATGCTGGATATAGCTTTTGAAGAGATCAAGGATGAAGATATTGAAAAAAAATATTTCTATGATATGGAAATAAACTTTGACGATATAGACCAGAATGTCCTGAATAATCTGGACCTCCTCAAACCTTTTGGCAAGGGTAATCCAGAACCGAATTTTATAACCGGAGGTTGTACCATATCGGATTTTTATTATTTATCGAGCGGGAAGCATGTAAAGTTGAAACTGATAAATTCGGGGAAAGTCCTGGATGCAGTCATTTTCAGAATAACTGAAGCGGTCAAGGAAAAGATTATACCAGGCAATAAAATCTCCATGCTCTATAAAATAAGGAAGGACACCTGGAATGATCTGGAAATGGTACAGCTGGTGATAATAGATTTATTTTAGAGAAATTGAAAATGTTTTATAATAATAATTATTTATAGTCGATAATTAAAATAAAATGGATTTGAACCTAAACGATAGAACAAAAAAAATAAATACCGATTCGATATTTAAAAGACTGGTAAAAAAAATCAAGTCTTATAATCCCGGATTGGATGAGCAGCTGCTATTTAAGGCCTATCAGGTCTCAAAGAAATATCATAAGGATCAGTATAGAAAATCGGGCGAGCCCTTTGTAGTACATCCACTGGAAGTAGCCCAGATACTGGCCGATATTGAGCTGGACCAGACATCTATCATATCTGCGATTTTGCATGATGTGATAGAAGACACCGATTACAGCATGGAAATGGCCAAGAAGGATTTTGGACAAAAAACTGCCAATATAATAAACGGCGTGACTAAACTGGATAAGCTGGTTTTTGACAGTAAAGAAGAACAGCAGGTAAGTAATATAAGAAAAATGATAATAGCGATGTCCGAAGATGTAAGGATAATACTGGTAAAACTTGCCGACCGTCTTCACAATATGAGGACTTTATATCCGTTGACTGAGGAAAAAAGAATAAAGAATTCAATGGAAACCCTGGAAGTATATGCGCCTATTGCTCACAGATTGGGAATATATCAAATAAAGTCAGAACTGGAGAACCTGAGTTTTAAATATTTGTATCCAAAGGAGTATAAAAAAATAAAGAAAATGTTCGACGAAAAGATCGAGGAAAGGAAATCTCTGGTAGATGAGGCAATAAAAGTTGTCAATAAAAAGCTGAGAGAATTAAAAATATCAGCGGATGTGAGTGGCAGAATAAAGACTTATTACAGTGCCTATAATAAAATCATAAAGCAGAATAGGAAGTTTGAAGATATTTACGACATAATAGCCATTAGGATAATAGTAAATGATGTCAAAAGTTGTTATGAAGTACTTGGAATAATACATTCTCTATGGAAGCCTGTACCGGGGAGGTTCAAGGATTTTATCGCCAATCCCAAATTCAATATGTATCAATCCCTTCACACTACTGTCATAGGGGAAAAAGGAAAACCTCTTGAAATACAAATAAGAACATTTGAGATGCATAAATTTGCAGAATATGGAATCGCTGCCCATTATAAATACAAAGAAGGCAACCTTAAAAAACCAAGTGAATTTGATAAAAGAGTGGCCTGGATCAGGCAGGTACTGGACTGGCAGAAGGAACTTAAGGACCCCCAGGATTATATGGAATCTCTAAAATTGGATTTATTTGAGGAAGAAGTATTTGTTTTTACTCCCAAGGGAAGAGTGGTAAACCTTCCCAGAGGTGCGACCACAATTGACTTTGCCTATCAGATACATACCGATATCGGTCATAATACCATTGGGGCAAAGATAAACGGGAACATGGTTCCTATTGAGACTGTCCTTCAGAATGGTGATATCGTGGAAATAATCGTTTCCAAGACCAAGAAGGGTCCAAGCAGGGACTGGCTTAATGTAGTTAAGACTTCAAGGGCAAGGAATAAGATAAAGCAGTGGTTCAGCAAGGAACAAAGGCAGGAGACTTATAATATAGGCAGGGATATAATGCTGAAAATACTGAGGAAAAACGGGCTTACTTTTAAAAATGTACCCCTGGAGATATTAGAAGAAGTAGCAAGAGAAATGAATTTTAACAAAATGGATACTCTCTTCAGAAGCATTGGTTCACACCGGGTTTCGGCTCATCAGGTCTTTACCAGGGTTGTAAAAAAATTAAGCCAGGAGGAACCCAA
The DNA here is from genome assembly GCA_964610385.1 of uncultured Actinomycetota bacterium. Taxonomy (GTDB): domain Bacteria; phylum Actinomycetota; class Humimicrobiia; order Humimicrobiales; family Humimicrobiaceae; genus CAZBSE01. The sequence goes on along the minus strand of CAZSXW010000002.1, from coordinate 291,859 downwards.
AAAAGAGCTGGCTATCGAAGATATATACAGAAAAGAAGCTGAGGAGAAAAAGAGCAGCGGTGTCAGGGTAAAAGGAATGAGGGATGTGCTAGTGACTATAGCCAAGTGCTGCAATCCAGTACCGGGAGATAGTATCATAGGTTACATCACCAGGGGAAAGGGTATTTCGGTGCACAGAGTAGACTGCAATAATGTCAATACTTTGATGAGTTCGGAAAAGCAGAGATTTATCGAGGTCGAGTGGGATAAGAAGGCTCCCTATAAATTTAATGCCGAGATACAGATAGAAGCTCTGGACAGAACCAAACTTCTAAGGGATATCACTAATGTCATAAGTGAGTATGATATAAATATACTGAGGGCACATTCATTAAACATAGATAAGAAAGGGCATGTCAAGTTCAGGTTTTTGATAGAGATAAGCAATAAATATATTTTAAAAGATGTTATAGATAATATAAAACTTGTGGACTCGGTTTATGATGCTTTTAGAATATTACCAAGAAAGTAAAATCGGATATTGAAGATAAAAAGATTGGAATTAGGTTTCTTTAACGTAAATTGTTATATATTGTCTTTAGAAAAGGCAAATATAATAATAGACCCGGGCGCGGATTTTATCAGTATCAAAAAATATCTTGAATCTGAGAAAATCAAGCCGGATTTTATATTAAATACCCACGGGCATTATGATCATATAGGGGCTGCCAGTGATGTAGTCTTACATTATGGTATACCGTTCTATATCCATGAATTTGAAGAACCCATCATAACCGATCCCGATAAGAATATTTCTTCATTTTTTGGTGGAAATGAATTAACATTAGAAACTTATAATCTAATAAAAAATAATGAATACAGTTATTTTAATGACTTAGGTCTGGAGATCATTAACACCCCCGGTCATACTCCGGGAAGTATAATAATCTCGGTGGATGATTGTATTTTCACCGGTGATCTTTTATTTAAGGGTTCCATAGGGCGCACTGACCTGCCGGGTGGGAGTATTAAACAGATAAAAGAATCCTTGGCCGGGATAAGAAAGATGGATAAAAAATTGCTCATATATCCTGGTCACGGCCCTGCCAGTAGTTTAAAATATGAATTTGAAAACAATTATTATCTTCAAGATGATTTTTTAAAGGATTGGGATTTAAAAAGAAAAGGTGAGTTAGATTGAAATTAAGTTCACCAAGGGGTACCGGAGATATTTACGGTCAAGATATCGATTATAGAAATTTTGTTATGGACACTGCAAGAAAGATATTTGAGATTTTTAACTATCGGGAGATAATAACTCCTGCATTTGAATATACCGAAGTGTTCAGCAGGAGCATAGGCGAAAGCACTGATATAGTACAAAAGGAAATGTATACTTTTCCTGATAGAAAGGGGAGGTCTCTTACACTGCGCCCTGAAGGTACTGCTTCAATAATAAGGTCTGTGATAGAGAATAAGTTTTACTCCGGAAACATGCCTCTCAAACTTTTTTATATCGGGAATATGTTCCGCTATGAACGGCCGCAGAAAGGAAGGATGAGAGAATTCTGGCAGCTGGGAGTAGAATCCATAGGTTCCGATAATCCTGTTCTGGATGCGGAAATCATATGGATGTTGAATTTACTTTATAAAAAGTTGGGTTTTAAAAAGCTGATACTTAAGGTCAACAGTATAGGATGTATGAAGTGCAGAAGTGAATTTGTCAATGAGTTTAAAAAAAGTCTTAAGAAATCAGACCTGAAAAAATTATGCAGTGACTGTCGCAAGAGGTTTAAAGACAATCCACTGAGGATGTTTGACTGCAAGAAAGACAGCTGTAGGGAAGTAATCGCCAAAACTCCCGATGTATCTTCTTTTTTATGCTCCGATTGCAGCAGAAATTTTGAGCAGGTTTTAAAATACCTTAAAAATCTCAAAATAGAATATAAAATAGATACAGGGCTGGTAAGGGGATTTGATTATTATACCAGGACTATATTTGAAATAGTATCAGAAGATTTATTGAGTGCACAAAATGCTCTCGGAGGCGGAGGAAGATATAATGATCTGGTAGGTCAGTTAGGGGGACCGGATCTTCCTGCAGTGGGATTTGCAGTGGGAATGGACAGGACTATTATGTTAATGAAACAGCTGGGGATAAAAGTGAGAGGAAAGAAAGGGAAAGCCAGAGTATATTTGACGGCAATGGATGAAAGCTGCTGGGATTATTCACTCGCGGTATTAAAATATTTAAGAGATCTTGAAGTAATAAGCGATATTGGTTTTAAGAACAGAAATCTAAAGACAGAAATAAAATGGGCTGAAAAGAATGATTATGATTTTATAATAATAATAGGAGAGAATGAGATACGAAGAGGCAGACTGACTATTAAGGATATTAAAAAGTTCAAACAGTATAAGATCGATTGGAAAACACAAAAGCAAAAATTGGCCGAGATCATAAGAACAGGTGATTATGGTTAATTCTATATTTAAGACCAGCATGAGGACAGATCTGTGTGGCGAAATAAAAAAGGATTCAAATGGAAAGGACGTCGCCCTGTGCGGCTGGGTAAATAAAAGAAGGGATCACGGAAAGTTGATTTTTGTGGATCTCAGGGATTTTTCGGGTCTGGTACAGCTGGTTTTCGACCCCAACAAAAATAAAAGCTCTTATGAGGTTGCAAAAGACATACGTAATGAATATGTGATTAAGATAAATGGTAAGGTAAGGATGAGATCGAAAGATACTATAAATGCGTCCCTCCCTACAGGTGAAGTGGAAATACTGGTAGAAGAAATAATGATATTAAACAGGTCCAGAACTCCTCCTTTTATGCTGGATAATAGAGAAAAGGTCGATGAAAATAAGAGATTAAAATACAGATATATTGATTTAAGAGACCCGTATATGCAGGATAATATAAGACTGAGGCATAATATAACAGCTGCGACAAGACAGTATTTAAATTCCCAGGGTTTTCTGGAAATAGAGACGCCCATAATGGCAAAAAGCACTCCTGAAGGGGCAAGAGATTTTCTGGTGCCCTCAAGATTAAACCCGGGAAAATTCTATGCACTTCCGCAATCACCCCAGCTTTTTAAACAGATCCTGATGGTATCGGGATTTGACAGATGCTACCAGATAGCAAGATGTTTCAGGGATGAAGATCTGAGGTCGGACAGGCAGCCGGAATTCACCCAGATAGACCTGGAGATGACTTTTGTGGAATCGGGCGATGTTATTAAAATAATAGAGGCATTGATTTCTCATATATTCAAGAAAATATTTAATAAGAAAATAAAGCTGCCTTTTAAGAGAATCAAGTGGAAAGAAAGCATGGAGCTTTACGGTACCGATAAACCTGATCTAAGGTTCGGCCTGGGGATAAAAGATATCTCGGATGTATTTAAGGAAAGCGGTATTAAAATTTTTAGTGATGTTCTTAAGGATGGTGGTTGTATCAAAAGTATTGTGGTGGATGATGCATCGAACCTGGCCAGAAAAGAACTTGATGACCTGGTCGAGATGGCAAAGAAAAATGGTGCTGGAGGACTGGTATGGATCAGGGTGGGCAAAAGTATGAACCTTCAGTCTCCCATAGTTAAATTCCTTTCCGATAGTGAAAGAGAGCGTTTGATAAATAGTTTAAAATTAAAAGAGAAAAATCTGGTCCTTATAGTTGCAGACGATTTTTTGAACTCATGCAGAGTCCTTGGGGTTTTAAGAAAATATTTGGGTGGCAGGTTAGATATAATAGATAAGGATAAGTTCGAATTTATCTGGGTGTGCGATTTTCCGCTGTTTGAGTGGGACGATAATGAGAAGAGGCTGGCGCCGATGCATCACCCCTTTACGGCACCGGATGAAGCTACCAAAAAGTTTTTGGACTCGGATCCACTTAAGGTAAATTCTCTGGTATATGATATTGTACTCAACGGAGAGGAGATCGGAGGGGGTTCTATCAGAATAAATGACATAGAACTTCAGAAGAAAATATTTAAGGTACTGAATCTGGATGATAAATCGATAAAAAGAAATTTTGGTTTTTTTATCAGGTCACTGGAGTATGGTGCCCCTCCTCACGGCGGTATTGCTCTGGGTATGGATAGGTTGATAATGATGCTGGCGGGTCTCGGCAGTATAAGAGAAGTTATAGCCTTTCCAAAAACACAATCTGCCGTATGTCTGCTTACCGATTCGCCTTCCAGTGTATCCAGAGAACAGCTAAAGGAAATATCAATTGATGTCATAGAAGACAGTAAAGAATGATGATACAGCGTTCCGGGTAATCTTGGTTTAATTGAATTAACTATTTAATTATGATAACATCAACCCGGATACTCTGTTTATATCGTAACCAAAGTTAAATTTTTGTGCCAACAAATTTACATTGGAAGCTCAAACTTTGACTGCAGCATAAAAGCCCATTGTAGTATGGGACTTATAAAGCAGACAGGAGGGCATCCACCTACTGAGCGCAGGGCGCAAAAAAACTTCCTACAGTTACGAACAAATGGGGTATCCGTTTTATTATTGAATGGAATTTGATTTTCAATATGGATATCAGAAATAAATTTTTGAAATACTTTAAAATGAAAGATCATCTAATTCTGCCTTCTTCAGGGCTTATACCGGAAAACGATTCAAGTGTGCTTCTGACCACGGCAGGAATGCAGCAGTTTAAGCCGTTCTTTCTGGGTATAAAAAAGCCGCCTGCCAGCAGGATAGCTACAGTTCAGAAATGCTTCAGGACCAGCGATATAGACAGCGTGGGCTATACCAACAGGCACTGCACCTTTTTTGAAATGCTGGGAAATTTTTCATTTGGAGACTATTTTAAGAAGGAAGCAATAAAATATGCCCTGGATTTTATAATTAGAATCATGAAAATACCTATGGATAAAATTTTTATTACAGTATTTAAAGGTGATGGTAGTATACCGGTAGATACGGAAGCAGTAAAATACTGGAAGGAAAGCGGTATATCGGAAGACAGGATATATAAATTCGGAAAAGAAGAAAATTTCTGGGGACCTGCGGGAGAAACGGGGCCCTGTGGTCCATGCAGTGAAATACATTATGATTTTGGGAAGGAATACGGCTGCGGCAGGAAGACATGCGGCCCAAACTGCGATTGTGGGAGGTTTATAGAGATATGGAATCTTGTTTTTACCGAGTATGATTTTAATGGTAAAAGGTATAGTGTACTTCCCAAGAAGAGCATAGATACCGGTATGGGGCTGGAGAGGATGGAAGCAGTGATGGAGGGAGAACCTTCCATTTTTAAAACAGTTCTGTTTAAAAAGATAGTAAAAAGAGTTTTGGAGATTTCAAAAGGCACATCCGGAGGCAATAAAGGTCAGAGCGGTAAGAGTGACAGCGATTTTGAAAAAGCGGTAAGAGTAATAACCGACCATTCGAGAGCAATATATTTCCTGATATCTGATGGTGTTTCACCTTCGAACGAAGGACGGGGATATATTTTGAGAAGAATAATAAGAAGGGCGGTAAGATTCGGAAGGCAGCTGGGAATAAAGGAATACTTTTTAAACAAGATAGGTGAAGTCGTGGTAAAAGAGTATGCAGATATATATCCTGAAATAAGGGAGAAGAAAGATTTTTCTTTTAAACTTGTCGATGATGAAGAGAAGAGATTTACAGAAACATTAAAGGAAGGAAGTAAGGTCTTGTTTCAGAAGATCAAAGAGATAAAAAAGGGGAAAGGAATGTATCTGGATTCCACAGATGCATTTAAACTGTATGATACTTATGGTTTTCCTGTAGAACTTACCAAAGAGATATTAAAAGAAAACGACCTAAAGCTGGATAAAAAAAAGTTTGATCTGCATTTAAAAAAACATCAGGAAAAATCAAAAAACAAAAAATCATTCGATAAGAGAATTGATAAAAATCTTGCCCTGTACAAGAAGATGGGCAAAGAGCTGGAAGTTGAATTTATTGGTTATCAGGTCGCTTCAACGGAATCTGTAATAGAAAATATTGTAATAACAGATAAAAACGGAAACAAGAAGATATCCCCGCTTTTAACGAAGGGGGAAAAAGGTGAAATAATATTAAGAAAGACTCCATTCTACGGCGAGAAGGGCGGACAGATAGGAGATAAGGGCATAATAAAAAAGGGTTCTGCTTTATTTGAGGTGGAAGGATGTCTGATCCCGGTTGAAGGCATTTATATCCATAAAGGGATTTTAAAAAGAGGTAGATTCAAAAAAGGTGATAGGGTAAGTGCAGTAGTAGATCACAGACGCAGGAAAAATATCAGCAGGAATCATACCGCCACGCACCTTCTTCACTGGGCTCTTAGGAACATATTTGGTAAGGAGGTAAGGCAGTCAGGTTCATTCGTGGACGAGGATAAATTCAGATTCGATTATTCTATTTACAGTCTTCCGGGAAGGAAGGAACTGGAAAAGGTAGAACGGATGATAAATGAGAAGATACAAAACAATGATACGGTTAGATGTTTCGAGACCACAAGGGAATTTGCGGAGGAGATAGGAGCCATATCATTGTTTGATGAGAAATATGGGAAGTTCGTAAGAGTGGTTGAAATAGACAACTACAGCAGGGAGTTATGCGGGGGTATTCATGTAAAAAGGACAGGAGATATAGGTATTTTTAAAATCATGACAGATACAGGTGTAGGAGCTAATTTAAGAAGAATAGAAGGAGTGACCGGAATGTATGCCTATAAATATTTACAGGAAAAGGAAGCAGCTCTAAGTCAGGTATCTTCAAAGCTGGATGTGGATGAAAGCAGGGTGGCAGGTGCCATTGATAGAATAAAAAGAGAAATGCAGGAAAAAGAAGAAGAGCTGGCATCACTGAAGATGAAGGTAGTAATAAAGGAAATAGCAGATAAATTTAAATATGGTCCCGGCAGCAAGGGATTGAAGATAATCGATTTTGATTTTTCAAAATCCAGGGCAGTTTCAAATATGGATATCGAGAGTATGGGACATGCAGGAGATCAGCTAAAAAGATTTTTTAAGGATAAGAGCACCTTTATTATTTTTGCCAATATCGTCAATAATAAACCGGTTATGGTCCTGCAGGCAACTGATGACCTGATAAAAAAAGGTATTGACTGCAGCAGAATGGCAGGTGAGGCCGGTGAAAAAATAAAAGGCGGTGGAGGAGGTAAACCCGGCTATGCACAGCTGGGTGGTTCTGATTCTTCTTCATTGAGTAGTACAGTTGAATTTGTAAAAAGTAGAGTTTTGGATATATTAAAGAAAACAAAATGAGGATAATGGGACTGGATATAGGAGAAAAGAGGATAGGAGTAGCAGTTTCGGACGAACTTGAGATAACATCCGTGCCTCTTAAAGTGTATAAGAATGATGAGAATGCAATAGGCAGAATAAAGGATTTGATAGTTAAATACCAAATAAAAAATATTGTTGTGGGTCTGCCCTATACCTTAAAGGGTAAGATAGGAAGCCAGGCGGAAAAGGTGATAGGTTTTACAAATAAGCTTAAGAAGTACATAGAAATAGATATAGATTATATAGATGAAAGATATACAACCAAGATTCCTATAAAACTTCTGGGAAAGAATGTCAAAAAAAGTAAAGCCGCAGGTGATGTTGATAAATTTTCTGCAGCAATAATTCTAGGTGACTATTTGAGGAGGAGAAAAAATAAAATTGAAAATACCAGATAATAAGATAAATGGGATAAGTACTTTAATAGCTGTACTGGTATTAATACCGGTGCTTTTTTTAAGTCTTATTTCATGTGAACTTTTAGGGAGCGGTGAAAGCAGTACAGTACCCGAAGGAACGGAGGTTGAACTTGAGATAAAAGAAGGGATGGTATTGAAAGAGATTGCATCACTTCTTGAAGAAAAAGGCATAATAGATAATGCATTTCTTTTCAGGTTGTTTGTGGAGCAGAGAGGAAAGGAAGGAAGTCTTATACCGGGCATATATGCCTTAAAAACAGGTTCGGATTATGAAGTCGTATTAAATGAAATAACAACAGGTCCCCCTATAATAACATATGAGTTCACAATACCAGAAGGTTACATAGCAGAACAGATAGCTGCAAGGGTATCGGAAGAGGTGCCCTTTGTGGATTATGAAGAAATGAAGATGGCCATGGATATAAACGGCTATGATTACGATTTTTTATCGGAGGCTTCCCGCCTGGAAGGATTTTTGTTCCCTAAGACTTACGAGATAACTGTAGATTATAATGCTGTAGATATAATCAATATGATGCTTGCACAGTATCAATATGAAACCGGAAGTCTGGATTACACCTTTGCGGAAAGTAAAGAACTGTCACCTTATGACATACTGATAATCGCATCCATGATTGAAAGAGAGGCATATATTCCAGAGGAAAGGGTTTTAATATCTGCAGTCATTCACAACAGAATGGATATAGATATGAAATTGGATATAGATGCTACTTTAAGCTACTTTCTGGATAAATGGGGTGAGGATGAAAGCCTGACAGAAAGTGACCTTCAAACTGATACTGAATACAATACCAGACTTTATGCTGGATTACCACCTACTCCTATCTGCAATCCGGGGCTGGAGTGTATGGAAGCTGCTCTGGATCCCGCAGATGTCGATTATTTATATTTTAAAGTAACTGATACCGAAAATCATATCCATTCATTCTTTGAAGATTATCAGGAATTTATTAATGCAGAGGTCAAATAGCAATTCAGTAATCAAGGATTTAAAAAGAGAAAGAAAACTGCTGTCCGCAATGAGGAAAGAGGCGGCGCTTAAAAAAATCCCTATAATAGACATATCTGCAGGAAGGTTCCTGGAACTTATATGTATTCTTAAGGATCAGGGCAATATACTCGAAATAGGGTGCGGTACCGGGTTTTCATCTTACTTTTTGATTAAAAACCTGAGAAGGGGACGTTATACAGGTATAGACTTAAACCGGGAGAGGGTCAGAAAGGCGGAGGAATTTATCAGCAGTTTATTTCCCGAAAAAGAAGCAAATTTTTTATCCGGTAACGCATTAAAGATAATACCGGAGCTTAAAGATAGGTTTGATCTGGTATTTATTGACGGGGCCAAATTTGAATATCCGCAGTACATCAAGGTATTGGAGAACAAGCTTAGGCCGGGAGCTCTGATAGTAGCAGATAATATTTTTTACGGATACAAAATATTTAAGGATAAAATCGGAAAGCACGACCTAAACAGTGTGAACGGCATCAGAGAATATATAATTTATATAAAAACCTCTTCCAGATTTGAAAATTATTTCTTTGATATAAGTGACGGTTTATCGCTGACAAAATTTATAAAATAATAGACTTATCATTTTATGAAAAAAACTATAAAACTTCCGGAACTCCTGGTTCCGGCAAATAATCTAGATATATTAAAATATGCAGTCAGTTACGGTGCAGATGCCGTTTATATAGGAGGGAAGGAATTTAACTTACGCAGTATCAGGGGAAATTTTAATATCGGCGAGTTAAGAGAAGGAGTCGAGTATGCGCACAAGCGGGGGGTAAAGATTTATCTTACTTTAAATTCAGTGATTTTTGAATCCGAGCTAATAAGATTCAGGAAGTACTTGAGTAAATTAAAAGACATAAAGATAGACGGTGTAATAGTATCAGATTTTGCAGCGCTGGAGATGGTAAAAGAGATTTTACCGTTCAGTAGGATACATATAAGCACCCAGACCAATGTAAACAATCATCTGGCAGTAAAATTTTTTAAGAAATCACGTGCATCAAGGGTAAATCTGGCCAGGGAGATAAACTTTTCAGACCTTAAAGACATTATTAAGAATACAGATATCGAGATAGAAGTGTTTGTACACGGAGCTTTATGCATATCCTATTCAGGAAGATGCATGCTCAGCAAATATATGACGGGAAGAGATGCCAATAAGGGAAAATGCGCCCACAGCTGCAGATGGAAATATTATCTGATGGAAGAAGAAAGGCAAAATCTGTTTTTCCCTGTCGAACAGGACGGTAGAGGAACTTATATATACAACTCAAGGGATCTGTGCCTATTACCACGGTTGGATAAGCTTGTAGATGCTGGTGTAAGTGCTGTTAAGATAGAAGGAAGGATGAAGACCGAAAATTATGTAAGTCTTACCACCTGGGTGTATAGAAAAGCTCTGGACTATATCAGGCAGGGTAAATTCAATAAAGAAAATATATCTTACCTTACAGGTGAACTGGACAAGTGTTCACATAGAAATTTTACTACTGGTTTTATGTTTCTGAAGAACAGAAAAGAACTTGAGGAAAATAATAATGTAGGTTATATAAAGAAGTATGATTTTATAGGGACCTGTCACAGTTATAGCGACAAGTATAAAGGGCCGGTGATAAGCGTTAAAAACCAATTTAAGACCGGTGAGGTCATAGATATATTACAGCCTAAAAAATATCCAAAAAAATTTAGGATAAAGAAGATAATATCAGTTGCTAATAATACAGAAATGGTCTGTGCGAACCCTAATGACACAGTAGTCTTATATGACCTGGGTAGGGTGGATCCCTTTTCAATTTTTAGGATTAAAAAATAACTTTTATTAAATATAATAAAAGTTATAATGATTTAAAAAATTGTAAATATAAATATTTTTTAGTATAATTATAATAATTAATTTAATAAATATATGATTTCAAATATTAAAACTTATGGAGTGTTACTTTCTGGCAGGGTACAGGGTGTAGGTTTTCGTTACTTTGTGGAATCGATTGCAGGTAAATATAATATTTGCGGTTATGTAAAAAATACTTATAACAATAAAGTAGAGGTTATTTGCCAGGGAGAAGAGGAGGATGTTGAACAGTTTATAGAGGAAATAAGGAAAGGTCCAACTTTCTCTATGGTAAGCGATGTAAAGATAGAAGAAATAAAAGATGGTAAGAAATATAATATATTCGAAATAAAATATTAGTAACAATAATAGTAATAAGTGTGGATATGATTAATCCCAATACAAAGGTAATAGCCCTGATCGGAAATCCGGTAAAGCACAGCCTTTCTCCTAAAATACAAAATTATCTCATAAAAAAGTATAAGAAAGACTCTATTTATGTAGCATTTGAATTTCCTCAGGAAAACCTCAAAGAAGCTTTTAATGGAGTAAAGAAGCTTGGGTTTATCGGATTAAATGTAACAATGCCTTATAAAGAAGAAGTCTTTAGACTGGTTGATAAAACAGACAGGGCGTCAGATATAATCAAGTCCGTGAATACAGTGAAATTCGATAAAAAAGACGGGATTTCTATTGGTTTTAACACTGATGTAGAAGGTTTTATAAAATCATTAGAGGATAAAAAGTTCCCTTGGTCCGGAAGCAGGTGTCTGGTAATAGGAGCAGGCGGTTCGGCAAAGAGTTCTATATACGGAATCATTAAAAAAAAGGTCCAGGATATATATGTATATAACAGAACTAAAGAAAAAGTGAAAAGAATCATAAAAAATTTTAAAGGTATAGGCGGCAAGGAGATAAAAATTCTATCAGATATAAGTGATATCGATGAAGCTATAGATAAGGTGAATTTAATTGTAAATTGCACCCCTCTTGGAATGGATATAGGATCTTACAAAGATTTAATGCCAATACCCGGGAATTGGAACCTTAAAAAAAAATATGTTTTCGATATGGTCTATAATCCCAGAGAGACAAGATTAATAAAGAAGGCAAAAAAGGAAGGATCCGTGATCATAACAGGTATGGATATGCTAATAAACCAGGCTATATTCTCTTTTAAGGTCTGGTTTGGTATAATGCCAAATATAAATGTTATAAAAGAAATATATAACTTAGTTTAAAAAATAAATTAATAAATTTATTAAAAAGGAAATTTAAATGGATATTAACAATATTTTAGAAGAAGGTATAAAAAGAAATGCATCAGATGTTCATATTGTATGTGTCCTTCCGCCAATAGTCAGGGTCCACGGAAAATTATTAAAACTGGATGAATTTGGTGAGATTACTCCAAATATATCAGAGAAGATTTTATTAAAGATATTAAATGAAGATCAATTGGAAAGACTCGATAAGCAGTTAGCAGTCGATTTTTCTTATACATTACCAGGATACGGAAGATTCAGATGCAGTTATTATTATCAGAGGGGTAGCCTTGCAGCCGCTTTTAGATTTATTTCAAGGAATATACTGACTATTGAGGAATTAAACCTGCCGCAGCAGATCAAAGAGTTTGCCCATTATCCAAGAGGCCTTGTTCTCGTGACAGGACCAACGGGATGCGGAAAATCAACCACTCTGGCTGCTATAATAGATATGATAAATGCCAGTCGATCGGAAAATATCATAACCATAGAGGATCCCATAGAATATTTATTCACACATAAAAAAAGTATCATAAGCCAGAGGGAAATCTTGACCGACACAAAATCATTTCATGCTGCATTAAAATATATTCTAAGAGAGGATCCTGATGTGATAATGGTGGGAGAGATGAGAGACCTGGAGACAATATCAAATACGCTGACTGCAGCTGAAACCGGCCATCTGGTTTTTTCAACACTTCATACCCAGGATGCGCCACAAACTATAGACAGGATTATCGATATTTTTCCTACTCATCAGCAAAAACAGATAAGAAATCAACTGGCAGGGACTTTAAAAGCAGTACTGGTACAGCAGTTAATTACTAACAGGACTAATGATGGAAGGGTTCCTGCAACTGAATTGATGTTCGTAAATACTGCCATAAAAAATATGATTAGAGAGATGAAAGTGCACCAGATTTATTCAGCGATACAGGCAAGCGGGAAAAAAGGAATGATGACTATGGATATGTCTCTAGTAAATCTATATAAGAGTGGTAAAATTACCAGAGAATTGGTACTGGAAAAAGCGCACAGCTTAGATGAAGTCGCAAGAATGATACAAGAGGAATAATTATTATTTATTAAATATATAAGGATTTAAAGATTATGACTGCTTTTAATTATACAGTTAGAAATTTAAACGGGGATATGATAAAAGGTTCAATAGATGCTGAAACACAGGATATTGTCGTGTCCAAATTAAAAGAAATGGATTATTTTATAGTAAATATTGATGAGTTAAAAGAGAAAAAAACATTGACCCTGACGAAGAAAGGCTCGATTGGCTTTAGCTTCTTCAACCGTATTAAAATAAGAGATATGGTAGTATTTACCAGGCAGTTTTCTACTCTGATATCTTCAGGTATGTCTTTACTGGAATCTCTTACTGTACTTGAAAAGCAAACTTCCAATCCAAAATTCGCGAATATAATAGCAGAGATAAGAATGGATGTAGAGTCCGGGCATTCTCTTTCGGAATCTATGGAAAAATATTCCAATGTTTTTTCGGATATCTATGTAAGTCTTATTCGTGCCGGTGAAGCAGGAGGTGTTCTGGACAAGACAATGGACGATCTAGCCGGTTTTCTGGAAAAAGAAGAAGAAATAAAGTTGAAAATAAGAAACAAGACTGCTTATCCTAAGTTCGTCCTTGGATTTGCGGTAGTAATAACTTTTGTAATAATATTCTTTTTGGTTCCAACTTTTAAAGGCATATACGAAGAACTTGGAGCGCAACTGCCGTTGATCACCCGGATAACGATTTTTATAGGTGATATGTTTAAAAACATATATTTTTATTTAGTACTGGCAGTGTTGATATTTGGAGGAAGATATTTATTCAAAAGAGTTGTAAGATCCCCGCGGGGGAAATATATAATGGATAATATCAAAATAAATATTCCAAAATTTGGAGATATGTTTAAAAAACTGGCACTTTCAAGATTTACGAGGCATTTTGGCGTGCTGCTCACAACCGGAGTCCCAATACTAAGTGCGCTTGAGATCTCAAAGGGAGTTGCTGGTAATATTATAGTTGATAATGCAATTGATAAAATAAGAAAGGGCATAAGGGAAGGTGAAAATCTTGCTGACCCCATGTCTAAAATGAATATATTCCCGGCCATGATGGTCCAGATGATGGCCATTGGAGAAAAGACAGGTACGCTGGATGAGATAGTCACTAAGATATCGGATTTTTATGATAGGGAAGTTTCAAACAATATTGATATATTCTTAACAATACTTGAACCACTGATGCTTTTATTTGTTGCAGGTATTGTAGGTTTTATTATTCTATCTATGTATCTGCCGATGTTTAATATGTATCAGGCTATGTAAAGTCAGAGGATAGATATCAAAAGATATTTAGAGATGAAAAATTTAATAGGCAAAGATATAAAACTTATAAAAAGAAGAGATCTACGGGTAGAAGAACTTATTGAAATATACCGCAAGCGTAATAACTCCAATGCTTTAAATCTTATCATAAAAAAAACAGAGAAACTGGTCTATAAAATTGCAGAAAGATTCAGGAATAATAAAATAGAACAGAAAGATATCCAGCAGGTCGCATTCGCCGGGCTGCTTATAGCAATAAACAGGTTTGATGTAAGAGCAAATATTAAGTTTTCTACTTTCGCCGTTTACTGTATAAGAGGAGAGATACTGCATTTCATCAGAGACAGCAAACTGATAAGAGTCCCAAGATGGTTGTGGAAACTTAATAAAATGTTTTTAGATTTTGTAAAGGATTTTGAATTACGTAAAAGCAGATATCCAACCATAGAAGAAATATCAAAAGGCATAAATGTATCAGCAGAAGGTATTATTGAATTTTTTAAGGTAAGAGAATTAGCTTTTTATGATTACAGACCTATTGATAAATCCAGTGGCAGCGGAGATGATAACGGCTATGACTTTGATAGAAGCCTGATCAAATCAGTAGAATATAGAAGTTTTGATCTGGTCATGGAAGACAAGATATTATTGTGGGATGCCATAGATAAATTGCGCGGTCTCAATAAGAAAATAATAATTTTAAGCTATTTTTTAGGATTCAGTCAGAAGGAGATAGGTGAGAGAGTAGGTATTTCTCAAAAGTCTGTTTCTAGAAAATTGAGGGAGAGCATAAAAATCTTGAAAGGTTATTTTGCCGAAAATTAGAAGAATTCATTTTAGTTAAATATTTTTAATCACTTCAAATATAAAAAACCCCAATAAAACCTTAATAAAATCATTTATCATTTTAAAATAAAATAAATATATTATTATTTTTATTTTATTTTATTTATAAAATTATGTTGCAATATATAATAAATAATTGTATACTTAGTTAAATATAATAATATTAAGATATTAAATGTTTTAATATATATATGTCTAAAATTATTAATTATGGGTATAATATAGTATTGTACAATAAAAAAATTATATTTTATTTAAATTTGGTTAACCAAAGGAGGTGTAACGATGAAAAAGCTATGGAGAAAGATATTTAGAGGGGAAAAGGGATTTACTCTGGTAGAACTTATGATAGTAATTATCATACTTGCTGTTCTTACAGGTATAGCTGTTCCAAGTTATATGGCTTTAAGGAACAGAGCAAGAGAATCTGCAACAGAGAGTGAGATGAAGAACATAGCAACTGCTCTTGAGCTGTACCAAGCTGATAACGAAAAATACCCGGCTGATTATACCACAATGACAGGTTATATGGATCCGATACCAACAGCAGATGACTGGAGTACGGCCTATACTTATACTTGCGCTGATCCTTATGCTACCTATACTCTGACCAGTGATGGAGCAGATGCAACAAATGGTACGGCCGATGATATAACTATTGCAGATGGTGTATTCACAGCAACTGGTGCATACTAAAATAAGTTAAAGACAATTAAGTATTGCATAGATATAAAAATAAGGGATAGCATGCTATCCCTTATTTTACATACGTATATTATTCTTAAGTTTTTGACTAAAAATGCTTCTCATGTTATTATTCAAAAGTATAAATATTTATATAGGAATATATTTTTAGAATAATAAAAGAATATTTAAAAAAATAATTATAGTAATATAATATAGGAAAGAAATTAGCAATAACGAAAAATAATAATAGCAGCATATAAGTAATAATAAGGATGGAAATAAGAGAAGTAATTTTATATTTAATCTTTATAGTGGCAGGTCTGGCGGTAGGGAGTTTTTTAGAGGTTGTAATATATAGAGTTCCAAGAAAGTTATCTATTGTCAGGCCGGCATCGTTCTGCCCGAGTTGTAAGAAGAAAATAGCTTTTTATGACAATATTCCGGTACTGTCTTATATGATACTTAGAGGCAGGTGCAGATACTGTAAATCAAAAATACCGGTTACCAGTATTGTAGTAGAGATATTAACTTCCTTACTGTTTCTATTAAATTATATTTTCTTCGGTTTGAGTATAAATACTGCCACGGGTATAGTCTTTTGCTGTGCACTAATAGCAGTTTCCTTTATTGACATTGAATTTAGGATAATACCCAATGTAATAGTACTACCTCTTACGATTGTAGGACTGGCTTTAAATATTACCTCTGATCCTTCGAATTGGTGGGTGCCTCTTGCTTTCAGTTCGGGTGCATTCATATTCATGTTAATAATTCATTTGATAAGTCCAAGGGGTATGGGTATGGGTGATGTTAAGCTAAGCCTTATGGTAGGAGCGTTCATGGTAAGGAATACTGTTTCTGCGCTGTTTATGGGATTTTTTCTTGGAATGATATATGGAGTATCATTGATCATAATAAAAAGAAAAAAATTAAAAACGGCTATACCATTCGGGCCCTTTATATCACTGGGTAGCATAATATCTTTATTTTGGGGGAATAATATTTTAAAATGGTATATAAGTTTTTTCAGGTAAAAAGAAAAGAGTGATTTTTATGTCAGCAGTTGGATTGAATTTAAGTTCATCCCAGATATCAATAGTGGATTTATTTAAAGCTAGAAAAGATGTCATAATAAAAAGTCTTGTAGTAGATGAAGTACCTGCTAATGCTGTAGAAAAAGGCGAGTTGAAGGATCCAGAAGCTATGTCTGCAGGGTTAAAGGAAATATGGAGGAAACACAGGATCTCTGACAGGAAGGTATTTATAGGAATTGCTAATCAGAAAGTTATTGCAAAGGAAGTACAAATACCGGTCCTGGATGATGAAGAAATAAATAACTCCATTAAATATCAGATTGGTGACTTTATACCAATACCGAAAAATAATATAATCTACGATTATTATATAGTAGAAAAAGGAGAAAATTCTTCGAAATTGATGCTGGTGGGCACATTGAAAAGTATGATCAACGATATAGCGAAAAGTTTCAAGGATGCAGGATTATTTGCCCAGGCTATCGACCTAAATTGTTTTGCCTTTTACAGGACTCTTGATCATATATACGGCCTTGAGAAAAATAAAAAAAGTAAGAATTTAAATTCTTTTTGTGCCGTTAATTTAGGATATGATATATCTATTTTCGAGATCATTCAGGCTAATGAACTGAGATATCCCAGGTTTTCATCTTCATCCATGAGAAGTTTCTATGACAAGATATTTAAAATCAATCAGAATGATGGATACTGCAAGAAGATTATATCAGAATTTGATTTCAAAACCTTGATAACTTCGGCAAAGAACAAGGCAAAGCCTAAAAAAGAAACTTCCAAGGAATCTTCAGATAAATCAGATAAAAAAGATGAAAAGACACAGGAGGAAAAGGGAGAGATAATTGCGGTTGATGATGAGAAAATAATCAAGATAATGAAGGATGCAGCAGATCAATTTATATATGAAATAAGGTTATCAATAGAAAATTTCTTACAGGAAAACTCGAAATTTAAAATCGATAAAATCATTTTAAGCGGTAAGTATATAAAAAACATTGAAAAGTATATAGAGCAGGAAATAAATTATAAGGTAGAATTATTAAAAATCGCTGATTATTTTTCATTAAAATATATAAGAAACAATCCGCTTTACCGTGTTGAAGATTTAAATCATATAATAGACCCGTTAGCTGTTGGTATGGCACTGAGAGGTCTGGTCAAATGAAAACTATAAACCTTCTTCCAAAAGAAATAAAAGTCAGGGATGTCAGGGGAGTCGTATTAAATGTTATATTGATATTGATGGTAGTTCTGGTAGTAATAATGGGAGTTTTTTCATTTATTATATTTGATGTGGAAAAAGATGTCGGGCCGAGGCTGGAAGAATACAGGAAAGTAAATATGCAGGTAGATGGTTATATAAGCAAATTGGAAACATATGAAGAATTTGAGAAAAAGGTAATAGAAAAATCGGAACTGGTAAATTCACTGCAGGGAGATGAGATATTCTGGTCGGATGTTTTAAATACTCTTGGAGAAAAAATACCGGAAAATGTCTATATCAATTATGTCGATGGTGACAGTACAGAATTATATGAATTTATTGAAAAAGGTTTAGAAGATGAAGAAGACATAGCAAAAATAAAGTTTTTCTCTGTTGGAGGATATGCTGCTAATTATGATGACATAAGCAGGTTTGCAATAGATATAAGAGATATCCCTAATGTGGGAGAAGTATTTATAAATAGCATATCTAAAGATAGTGTTACGGAGTCAAATATTGAAGTAGTTTCTTTTAATATAACTGCATATTATGACCTTCAACCTTATCTTGAGAAAATGAAAAGTGCAGAAACGGTTCAAACGGAGGAAGGTGGAGAAGAAGATACGCTGGATATGGAAATAGAGATGATGGAATAATAAAATTAATACTTTTTAAATATTTATGAGTAATGTATCTAAAATAATTTTAATAATTGTATTTTTCGTAATAAACGTTCTGCTGATCGTTTTGCTGATAATTCCAAATCTTACAAGTAGCGTTCAGGCAAGTGCGCTTATTGGACAGGAAGAAGAATATTACAGATCCAACATGGGAAGACTAAGTGAGTTGGAATTATTAAGAGATAAATATAATGCATTAAGTGCTGAATATGAGAAATACTCGATGCAGATCCCTTCGGAGAACGATTTAAGTTTCTTTACGAATGAAATATATGAAATCGCAAAATATACCGGTGTAATTATTAATTCGGTTGATATTGTAGAAAGAGAATCTCAAGACGAAAAGGAAAAGCAGCAGAAAATAAATGTGGATATCCTGCTTGAAGGTTCTTATTATGACATAATTAATTTTGTTGGAACAATAGAAAAGATGCCCAGAATAACAGTAGTCGAAGAAATGGTTATATTGTCGTATGAAGATGAATATGAAGAATTGAATGCCCATATTATTATAAAACTTTATTATATAAATGATTGATATGATAGATAGCAAAAACATATTAATAAAAGTAAAATATGCACTGATTATATTGTTTTATATTTTCATATTATGTATATTTACCGGCTGTACTTTTTATGAAATGATTAAGGAATCGTACGGTGGAGAAGAAGGAATAGAATTACCTGACGTAAGAATAGACGAAGAAGAAATAAGTGAAATCGGTAAGGAAAATATAAATATTGAAAAGAGTTATAGCGTTGAGGGTGATATTGGCTTAATAGATGAGTCAGCCAGGAATCCCTTTGAGCCATTTTATATTCGAAGTGAAGAGGAAGAAGAAAAAAATGTTTTAGAATTAGAGAGTATTTATGTAGAAGATGAAGTGGAATATGCTGAATTAAGCCTCAATGATCACCTATATGAACTAAAAGAAGGAGACCTCCTTGGAGATATCTATTCTGTTCAGGCAATAAACGAGGATTCAGTGGTATTACTTAAAGGTGACGATATATTAGCTATCTATTTGGGATCAGTTGTATATGATTAAGAAAGGACGAATTATCTTTGAGATTTCTAACTGCTGGTGAATCTCATGGCAAAAGCCTTGAAGGAATAATAGATGATTATCCCTCCGGAGTGTTGATTGATATAGAATATTTGAATTACGAGCTTTCCAGGAGACAAAAAGGTTTTGGCAGAAGCCAAAGGATGTCAATAGAGAAGGATGAAGTGGAAATAATATCCGGTATCAGGAAAGGCAGAAGTATAGGTTCACCGATTTCGTTTATTATAGAGAATAAGGACTGGCATAACTGGAAAGAAATAATGGATATAAACCCTGTCAGGCGGAGGAGTAAAGGTACAGAAAAAAAAATATTGAATCCAAGACCGGGCCATGCAGATTTACCTGGTTTTCTAAAATACAGATTCGATGACATAAGAAATGTAATAGAAAGAAGTAGTGCGAGGGAAACGGCGGCAAGAGTATGTATAGGTGCATTCGCCAAGATTGTATTAAAGATTATGGGAATAAATATATTAAGTTATGTCGTACAAATAGGCAAGATACTATTGGATAGAGATGTAGAGATAACTGATAAGATACTGAAAGAGATCGAGAAATCAGAAGTAAGATGCCCTGATAAAAAGACGGGTTTAAAGATGAAAGAGGAGATAGCTAAAGCTGGAAAAAATAAAGACAGTATAGGAGGAAGGTTTAAGGTTATTGCAACTGGAGTACCTGTTGGACTGGGTTCGTATGCTCAATGGGATAGAAGAATCGATGGTAAGATAGCACGGTCATTTATGAGTATACCGGCTATTAAAGGTGTTGAAATAGGTGATGTTTTTAACTCGATTGAAAAGAGTGGAACTGATTTTAATGATGAGATATATTACAAAAAAAGCAGCGGATTCTATAGAAAGACAAATAAAGCAGGTGGAATAGAAGGTGGGATGACCAATGGGGGACCTGTAATAGTAGGTGCCTTTATGAAACCTATACCTACTACGGGCAGGGGAATGCATACTATAAATATAAAGAGTAAAGAAGATACAGTAAGTTTAAAGGAAAGATCGGATATATGCGCCGTACCAAGTGCGTCTATAGTAGGTGAAGCAGTACTTTCAATAGAGATTCTGGACTCGATCCAGGAAAAATTTGGAAGAGATAATATAGAAGAGATCTTAGAAAATTTTAATAATTATAAGAGATACCTTGAAAAAGTTTAGGTACCTTGATGGACTTTAAGAATATTTGTCTAACCGGTTTTATGGGTTCCGGAAAAAGCACGGTAGGCAAGATCTTGGCAGATAAGTTAGGATTTACATTTATTGACCTTGATAGGGTCATAGAGCTGGCAGAAGGAAAAAAAATAAAAGATATATTCAGATTTAGAGGTGAAAAACATTTTAGAGATCTGGAAACAAAAGTTACCGGTAAAATATATAATAACAAAAATTGCATCTTTGCCTGTGGGGGAGGGATAGTAGAAAGAAAAATTAATATGGATATAATTAAAAGTAACAGTGTTAATATTTATTTAAGTATATCTACCCGTGATGCGATTGAGCGCCTTAAAGATGTTAAAGATAGACCTTTGATAGAAGTTAAAAATAGAGACGATACTATAGCAAAAATGATTAAAAGAAGAAATAAATTATATAGGAAATACGCGGATATAATTATAAATAACTCTCAAAAAGAACCACTGCAGGCAGCAAATGAGATAATAATAAGGCTTAAAGCTTAAAAATTAGATGAAGACTATTAATGAAAACCATCATAGTCAAAACTAAACTTAGAAGATACCCCATATATATAAAATCCAAGATTTATAAGAATTTTCCTGAATTGATTAAAAAAAATTTCTATGACTCAGATAAGATTGTATTGATAACAAATGACAAAGTATTTGGAATATATGAAAGCAGGATAAAGGATATTCTAAGAAGATGTCTGTTAGACAACAAAATAATTATTATAAAAGATGGTGAAGAATATAAGAATCTAAAAAGTACGGATTTTATATTTAAGAGATTTATTGATTTTAATTTGCATAGGAATGATTTAGTGGTTGCATTTGGCGGTGGAGTGATAGGAGATCTCACTGGTTTTACGGCTTCAACGTTTCACAGGGGAGTAAAACTTATACAGTATCCGACTACTATTCTAAGCCAAGTCGATAGCAGTATCGGTGGAAAGGTCGCTGTGAACTATGAAAATGTAAAAAATGCAGTCGGTTGTTTTTATCAACCACATATGACAGTGATAGATCCAACAATGAATTATACGCTTGAAGAAGACCAGATTGTCAATGGTCTGGGTGAAATAGTCAAATACGGATTAGTATTCGACAAAAACATACTGAACGTTCTTTCAGAGAATGTGGATGATGAAAAAGAGGACAGATTGCTAAAATTAATAAAAAAGAAGGTTTTTAAGGATATTATTTATACGTGCTGCCGTATAAAAACAAAAGTCGTAGAAAAAGATGAATTTGATTTAAGTTACAGAAATCTGCTTAATTTCGGACATACATTAGGTCACAGCATTGAAAAAGCGTTTGATTTAAAAGAAATAAATCATGGCGAAGCAGTAAGTGTCGGAATGGTAATTGCAATTGATATATCAATCTCACTTGGACTCTTAAAAAAGGAAGTTAAAAATAATATTATTGAGCTTTACAAGAAATTAAAGCTGCCCTACGGAATACCTGGGAAGAATATGGAGAAAATAATAAGTGCACTAAAATATGATAAAAAGTTTAGTACAAAAAAGAATAAATTTGTTCTGCTGAAAGGGGTAAACAGACCTGTTTTTTATTATGATGTCCCGGGGGATGTTATTATTGATAATATTAAAAAAAGTATGTATAATTATTTTTAAATATATATAAAGAAAGTAGTAATTATATTATTGATTGTTTTATGCCGTAATTAAACATAATTAATTTTTTTAAAAAAAATATATTATATTTGTTTAAAGATGAAAAAGATCATTATAATAAACGGTCCTAACCTAAATTTGTTAGGGAAAAGGGAAGAAAAAATATACGGTAAAAAAAGTTTTGAGGATATAAAAAAAGATCTTGAAAACATAGTGAAAGGCAAGGCAAAACTTTTATACTTCCAATCCAACCATGAGGGTGAAATTATTGATAGAATTCACCAGTGCATAGGAAGCGTTGATTTTATGATAATAAATCCAGGTGCACTTACTCATTACAGTTATGGGATAAGAGATGCCATAGCTGCTAGCAATATCCCGTCTATAGAAGTTCATATTTCCAATATATTTACAAGAGAAGATTGGAGATCAAAATCAGTTATATCGAAGGTAGTAAAAGGAGTAATAAGCGGATTAGGTATTGAAGTATATAACACTGCCGTAAGATATGTTGTCGATTATTGTTTATAAGGATTAAATATGTTTGGAAGATATTTAAAATCAAAATTAATCGGCAATCAGGGTGTATTTAATGATGAAAAAGGCATGACCCTGGTTGAAGTAGTTATTGCTTTTTTTATTCTGTCTCTTGTGACTTTATTAATGGTCCAGGGTGTTATGATAGCCACTAGGGCGAATGAGATAAATAAGTCTAAAACTGAGGCAATAGCACTAATCAATAATGAAGTGGAAGAAATCAGGTTGAGAGATTATGATGAAGTAGGGATTGAAGGTGCTCCTGAAGGGGAGCCGCAGGGAAGTCTGGAAGCGGAATCGGAAGTAAACGGATACACCGTTAAGCGAAAGATCACCTGGGTTGAGGATGAGTACAGCTATAAGCAGATAGAAATAAGTGCAGACAACGATGAGATGACAGAAGAAATATCCGTGGTGACTCAGGTATACCCGCATTTCGGTGAAGGCGGCCCTCCCCCAGGCCATCCGCCTGTTACCAATCTGGCTGTAGACGGAATATGGTTCTTTATCTGGATTGAAATCCAGGTGACCTGGGATGCGCCTGAAACTGAGGCGTCTGTTGATTATTACGAGGTTTATAGAGACGGTTCATCTCATGATACGACTTACAACACGAGTTATACCGAATACCTTGTCGCAGGACGTCATCATGAGTACTATATCGTAGTGTGGTATGACGATGGAGAGTGTAGTGATCCAAGTGAGACGGTTTCGACAGATTGATGTATGAGAAAGAATTTATAATGTTAGGGTGAAAGTTTTAAAAAATAATGAAGTTAAAAATAATTAAAAGATTAAAAAACGATAAAGGGATAACTTTAGTTGAACTGCTGCTGTCTTCTTTGCTGATATTGATTATTGTAAGTTTGACCTCTTTATCATATTTTAACTCGATAAATTCCTCTGAGACTACTATTAATATCGCGACTTCGGTAAGGGATGCCAGAACAGCTATGTATAGAATAACCAAAGATATAAGAGAAATATCGGATATAGAAGAAGCCGATAAGGACAAAGTTACATTTTATAGTAATATTGATTCGGACGAAGATTTCGAAAAGATAGAGTATTATCTGGAAGAAGATGAAGATGAAGAAGGTTACTTTGATCTGGTAAGGGCAGTAGGTGATGATGAAGAGAAAATCATAGCAGGGCACCTGATAAGTGATGAGGTATTTTCATATAAGTCATATTATGGCGAAGAAAGTATTGAAACACCGCTGGAAGAGTATGAGCTGGGGAGTATAAAGAATATAATTGTTAATTTGATCATTGACCAGGAAAGTACTACGGAAGGAAGCAGGACAATGAATCTGGAAACTTCAATTGCTTTAAGGAATAGAATTTAAAAATGGAGAGATTTAATACTAAAAAAATTAAAAGTATAAACGGTAATATAACTATTCTGGTTCTTATAATGAGCATGGTCATAATAATATCCATGGTCACCTTAACAGGGTATATGTTCAGAGATGTAATATTTACTAAATTTGATGAGGGTAAGTTTAAAGCATTAAATATTGCAGAGGCAGGAGTGGCGTATACGTATTCAAATATAGAGAAGTTCTATAATGAGGAAATAGGTTCTCTTCCTTCAAGTTACAATAAGGATGTTGAAAATTCGGATGGTATAATCCAGGGCAGTTTTGATGTTGAAATTGATGAAATAACCAATGATGATGGAGAAGTAACCAATTATATAATAGCATCCGAGGGGACTGATTTAGAAAGCGGTTACAGCAGAAAAGTGACTGTAAACCTTGCGCTTTTCGTATCGACCGAGGTTGATATTTTTGACTATATCTATTCGAAAGGAAGCCTGACTTTTGAGGGTCTGATAGGTGTGACTTTTATCAGGGGTCCTTTATTTGTAGGGAATGACCTTATTTTAAGAATACTTCTTCAAGCAGGAGATTTTACTACTGGTGGAAGAATTCTGGTAGGT
Organism: uncultured Actinomycetota bacterium; assembly: GCA_964610385.1. Classification (GTDB taxonomy): domain Bacteria; phylum Actinomycetota; class Humimicrobiia; order Humimicrobiales; family Humimicrobiaceae; genus CAZBSE01. The sequence continues at coordinate 266,855 of CAZSXW010000002.1, read as the reverse complement.
GGTGATGTCGATATGGAAGGACCGTCAAGGATTAGAACCGGCCCGTTAAATGTCGGCGGTGATATAGAGATGAGCAGCGGTCTTCTCGGCATACCCTATATACTACATGACTATGATGACTATATGGTAGTTATGGGTGATATCAGGATAGGAGACAACTTCTGGGGGGACCCGTGGATAGCGAGAGACATGGCTAAAAATCCTTTTAATCTTGCACTTCATGGAGAAATCGTGCCCGAAGATGCAGATATATATTACAGCGAGCCCCTGGGGGAAGAAATCTTTGATCCGCCCAACTTCGATGTAGAGGTATATATTAATGATTTTATAGAACAAATAAAGGAGCCTCCATATAGTTATCTGGAAGTAGATGAAAGTGAAGACGGGACGGCTGGTGACGGATTTAATATAGACCCTGCTCTTATTGCAAGTGGAGAATATTTCAAGGAAAGCGGGAGTAATTCAATCAGGTTTAGTGAAAGCGGAGGTAGTTATTACCTGGAAGTCAAAGGAAATGTTTTTGTTGACGACGATATTATAATCGGTGATTATATAGAAGATTACGGTATTGATCCTCCGGATAATGATATTTATTATTCAAATAAAGGTAAGTTGATATCCAGCGGGGATATACATGCTTCCTGCGGGCTGGTACCTACGAGTACAAGTCAATTTCCCGAAAATAATTTACTTATATTAATGGCTTTAGGTGATTTATATATATCAGTCGAAGATAATGAAGGTTATAACGATAATGATGTATATATTCTGGGTATGGCTGGGGGGAAAGCTCTTTTGAGCAGCCAAAACACGGTTCTGGGCTCAATAATATGCGGGCAGATTGACGCTGAAGAGGAAGGATTCTGGGGCAGGCTTTTGGGAAGTCTTGCAAGTATAGAGTATGAGAATGACTTAAGTGAAAATATTCCGGACGATCTTCCAAGAGAAGTATATGGCGGATTTACATTCAGTCCTGAATGGCAGGAGGTATCTGATTGATAAAATTTTTAAATAATTTAAAGCTATAGAATGAATTCATATAAAATTGGTTAAGCCATTTACCTTCAGAATTGAAAAATTAAAGAATCTTTTAAATATAAGAGAAATTCATAATTTTTTAGCAACCAGAGACCATAATATCTTTTATCTTACAGGCTTTTATGGGAAAGATGCAGGAAGCCTGCTGCTGGTTACAGATAATCATTTGTACCTTTTAGTTAATTCTATCTACCTGGAATATTCGAGAAAATCCGTTAAAAATAAAGGTATAAATATTATCTGCTGTCATAAGGATAAATATGAAGAACTTGGAGATATTCTGAAAAATTATGATTCAAAATTTGTGGGATTTGAAGGAGGAGGTATAAGTTTTTCCAATTTTTACAAACTTAAAAAGGTATTATCAGGGCAGGAAAAAAGTTTAATAAATGTTGAGGGAATGATTGAGGGATTAAGGGCGATTAAGGATACGGGAGAGATATCTGTGATTAAAAATGCGTGCAGGATTACAGATAAAACCTTTAATAGTTTAGTAAGCGAAGGCAAATCTGCAATCAATGAATTATCTGAAATGGAGCTTGCACTTAAAATAGAGGAGCTACTGGTAAGCAATGGTTCGAATGGTAAGTCATTTGACATCATTGTCGCATATGGGAAAAATTCTTCAATGCCTCATTATTATCCGCAGAACAGCAAATCAAAAGACGGTTTGATACTGATGGATTTTGGATGCAGACTTGGTAACTACTGTTCGGATATGACAAGAACAATATTTACGGATAATCATAAAAAAATTGATAAATTCAAAGAAATATATAATATAGTCTTAGAGGCTCAGAATATGGCATTAAAAGATTGCAGAGAAGAAATGCCCTGTAGAGAACTTGATAGAAAGGTACGAAAATTTATATATTCGAAGGGCTATGGGGAGAATTTTGGACATGGTCTGGGGCACGGAGTAGGCCTGGAAATACATGAGGAACCGAAAATCAATGCAGAAAGTAAGATGGTTTTAAAGGAAAATATGGTGATCACTATTGAGCCGGGGATATATATAGAGGATTTGGGAGGAGTAAGGATAGAGGATATGGTATTGGTTGGCAAAGACAAATGCGAGTTATTATTTGATTCTACAAAAGAATTTATTATATTAGATTGATATTTTTTATATTTTTACTAAAGGAAAAATAGAATGATAAGCACCAGTGATTTCAAAAACGGTTTGACTATAATATACGACTATCATCTTTACAAAATACTTTATTTTCAGCATGTAAAGCCCGGAAAAGGAGGTGCATTTGTCAGGACAAAATTGAAGGATTTAAATTCCGGAGCCATTATAGAAAAAACTTTCAGAGCTGGTGAAAAAATGGAGCAGGCTTTACTGGAGACCAGGAAAATGCAGTATCTTTACCGTGACCAGTATTATAATCTGATGGATGTAAAAACATTTGAACAAATCCAGTTGAGCGGTGATATAATAGGAGGCAGCAGGGATTATTTGCTGGAAAATATGGAATTATCTGTTATATTTTATAAGGGAAAACCGATTTCCATTGAACTACCTATTTTTATAGAAGCAAGGGTTACTAAGACTGAACCGGGTATAAAAGGTGATACTGTGAGTTCCAGTTTTAAGCCTGCTGAGATAGAGACAGGAGCGAAAACACAGGTACCACTGTTTATAAATACCGGAGATATAATAAAAATCGATACCAGAACCGGCGATTATATAACCAGGACAAGTACCTGATCAAATCAGACTATATTCTATAAGATGCCTAAAATAACAAGAAGAAAAAGCAGAGAGAATGCAATAATATTATTGTATCAGAGGGATCTGCTTGATAAAAAAATAGGCGATATTTTAAACAATGATCTGCTGGCAGGAAGAGAGTACGACAAGTTCACTATAAAGCTTATCAATGGTGTGAATAAGCACCGCAGGAAGATAGACCGGATAATAAAGAATGTGGTAGAAAACTGGACCCTGGAAAGAATAGCCATTATTGACAGAAATATTTTAAGAGTGGCAATTTATGAGATGTTATACGAGGACGAAATACCGCTAAAGGTATCAGTGGATGAAGCTATTGAGATATCAAAAATCCTCGGCCAAAAAGAAGACACTCCCAAGTTCGTAAATGGAATCCTTGGTAAAATTTTAAGTGACATAAACAGCCAGATCAGTTAATCTTGGTATTTTTAAGAATCTATGGTTTTAGAAAATCAAAACGAAGAAAGAAAAAAGCTGTATCCTGAGTTTTTAATAAGAAAAGTAAACAATAGTCTGGAATATTATATAAAAAAATATCGTGGGATCCCTGCTGTACTAGACGAATCCATAAAGTATAGTATAGGGAGCGGCGGTAAAAGGTTCAGGCCCATACTATGTCTGATAACGGCTAAAAGTCTGGGTCACGATTATGAAAAAGTGATGCCCACTGCCTGTGCCATAGAATTCATACACACTTATTCATTAATACACGATGACCTGCCTGCAATGGATAATGATGATTTGAGAAGGGGTAAACCTGCCTGTCATAAAAAATTTGGAGAGGATATTGCCATACTTACAGGTGATGCTTTGTTTTCCGAAGCATTTAATATAATAGTAAAATACCAGTCGGCAGATGATAAAATTAAGGTCAATGTCCTTAAGGAGATAATCGACGCTACAGGTGTTAATGGGATGGCTGCAGGTCAGGTGATTGACATGTATTATACCGGTAAAAAAATGAGTAAAGATCAGGTGGAGTTTATGCATAAGTACAAAACTGGAAAATTAATAACAGCTTCTGTAAGAAGTGCCGCTATCATATGCGGAGCGTGTCGCAGCGTCCTTAAAAAATTGACTTATTATTCCGAGAATCTGGGCCTGGCATATCAAATCACAGATGATATTTTGGATGTTACTTCAGATAAAAACACAGCTGGTAAGACTACCGGCAAAGATGCTGCCCAGAAGAAGAATACCTATCCTGATATGTGGGGTATTTCAAAAGCAAAAAAGATTGCTGAAGAAAAAATTGGTAGATCCATTGAAATAGTAAAGAATATGGATATTGATAACAATTGGCTTATCAATATGGCAGAGTTCATTATGCTGAGAAAGGTATAGAAAATATTAAAAAAAAGAATAAAATAGCTGAGATTCTTTTGGAAAAAGGGCTGGCTGACACGGAAAAAGAAGCCAGAGCAATATTAATGGAAGGTAGGGTAAGAGTAGCCGGTAGAATAATTGAAAAGCCGGGTACTATGGTAGACCCAGGTTCGAAAATAAAGGTGATACCGCAAGAACCTTATGTTTCCAGAGGAGGTTTAAAACTTAAAGGAGCATTTGAAGACCTGGGGCTTAGTATTAGTGGTAAAAAAGCCGTAGATATCGGTTCGTCGACTGGAGGATTTACTGATTTTCTTCTGCAGAACGGAGCGGCTAAAATAATAGATATTGATGTAGGATATGGGGAATTATCCTGGAAACTGAGGAATTCTCCCCGGGTAACAATTCTGGAGAGAACCAATATCCGTAATCTTGAAGTAAAAAAACTCCCCTTTATTTCAGATTTTGCAGTTGTAGATGTTTCATTTATTTCCATAAAAAAAATATTTGAAAAAGTTCTTGATATCACTTCAAAAAATGGAGAAATACTATTACTGGTAAAGCCTCAATTTGAACTGAAAAAAGATGAGGTGGAAAACAAAGGTATAATAAGAGACAGAGAACTGCATTATAAAGTTCTAAAGGAAATAAAGGACTTTATTATAGAATATCCGGTAGAAATAAAAGATTTTACCTTTTCCAAAATAAAAGGCGCCAAGGGCAATATTGAGTTTTGGATTTTTTTGATAAAATGTTTTAAAGGAGCTAAATATATTATAAATTATGATAAAATAATCAGGGGAGTTGTTGAAAAGGCTCATATTTATTTTAATCAGAAACAGGTATAAGAAATGAAAAATATCGGTATAGTATCCAATAATGATAAACAGGAAGCTATAGAGACTGCAAATAAAATCTATGAATATTTGATAAAAAAGGATATCAATGTACTTATAATAGAAAACGATAAGATGCCCGAGTTTTATTCTCTTCCATCGGTCACCGAAGAAGAGTTCAGTGCAAAAAGTGATGTAATATTATCGGTAGGGGGTGACGGGACTTTCCTCAGAGCTTCCAAATACTCCTTTAAACGAGAGGTACCTGTATTGGGCATCAATGTGGGTAATCTTGGATTCTTGACTGTTGTAGATACCTGCAGTATGTATGATGCTGTTGACAGGGTTTTGGAAAATAATTATAAAATCGAAAAAAGAATGCTACTGGAGGGAAGAGTTTTCAAGGGTAAAAAAGAATTAAGAGATATAGGTCTCCCTTTTCTGGTATTGAACGAGTTTACCATAACAAGATCTATGGTGGGGAAAATAATTAAATTTGAGATTATCGTAAACGGAATACCGATAAAAACTTTTACCGCAGACGGAATAATCATAGCTACTCCAACGGGTTCTACTGCATATTCTCTTTCTGCAGGTGGTCCGATAGTAGAACCGCGCAGCCAGGTAATTATCATGACTCCGATATGTCCGCATACTTTGCTGAACAGGAGCATAATTTTAGGACCCGATAACGTTCTGGAAATAAAAATAGAATCAAAGAATAATAAAGATTATGCCAGTGTTGACGGAAAAATAGCATCATTTAATATCAAATCGGGCCATATTTTTAAGGTAAAAAAATCGAAAACAAAGTTAAAATTGGTATCTTTTAGCGATGATATGTTTTTTAAGGTATTTAAAGAAAAATTTATTGAGAGGATATAAAAAACAAGAAAATACAGCACTAGTAAGATATGTTAAAAGAATTACAGGTTAAAAATTTTGCCATAATAGATGACGCCAAGTTAAGATTTCAGAAGGGCCTCAATATCCTCACCGGCGAAACAGGTGCCGGTAAAACTCTTATCATAGAAGCAATAAATCTGCTTATAGGTGAACGAGCAGCAAGCGATCTTATTAGAGATGGTGAAGATAAATTAATGGTCCAGGGATTCTTTGATTTTAATAACAACCAGGCTGCTGTTGATTATTTAATTTCTGAAAATCTTATAGATGAAGAGGATAACTGTAATGATATCGTGATAACCAGGGAGGTTAATAGAAAGGGTAAAAATAAAGCATTTATAAACGGGATTTTTACACAGGTCTCTACTTTAAAGAAGTTAGGAAGTTTTTTTCTGGATATCCATGGTCAGCACGATCATCAATATCTATTGGAACCAAGGACACATATAGATATAATAGACAGATTTGGTAAGGATATGATTTCAAATGCCAGAAGGGACTATTCGGAAAGTCTGGGGAACTATATTGAAATAAAAGAGGAGTTTTTGAGTTTAAAAAACCTAAAGAATATAAGGGAAGAGAAATTAAAGGACCTTAATTACAGATATGAAGAAATAAAAAAACTGAATATAAAGGAAAATGAAGAAGAAGTTCTGGAAAATAAAATGAGGATTCTAAAGAATTTTGAAAAAATCTATAGTCTAGCAGGAGAATGTAAGAAAATAATGGAAAGTGACCGGGAGGATATTTCATCACTGGCTGATAATGTTGCTGTTCTTGAAAAGAATATTACAGAACTTGCTGAAATCGACAATAAGTTTAAGAGTTACAGCGGTAAGATATCAGACATGGCAAGTATTATTGAGGAGGTAAGCCGTTATCTGAACAGCTACATTGCAGATTTTGACTTCAGCAAGGAAAATTTTGATAGTATACAGGAAAGACTTTTTAAATTATCTGAGATAAAAAAGAAATATAATATGGATTTAGATTTGATCAATAAACACGCAGAAAAATTAAAGGAGGAGATAGAAAATTTTGAAAATCTGGATAGTGATATTGAAAAGAAACAGGTCGAATATAGTTCGGCCTTGAAAAATCTTATAGAAAAGGCATTAATATTAAGCGATCTAAGGAAGGACACTATTGCAGATCTGAAAAAAGAGGTTGTGAGTGAAATGACAGACCTTGGTTTCAAATCCGTATCATTTGAGCCACTGCATAGATTATTAGAAGACAGAGATGGTATTGAAATCGAGGGTAAAAAAGTAAAGCCGTCAAAAAACGGGATTGATGACATAGAATTTTTAATATCCCTTAATATAGGAGAAGGTATAAGACCGCTTAGAAAAATTGCTTCAGGCGGCGAAATATCGAGAATAATGCTGGCTTTAAAGTCAGTAATAGGCTCAGTGGATAATATTACAACTATGATTTTTGATGAAATCGATATAGGCATTGGGGGAGAGACTTCTCTGGTGGTAGGTGAAAAACTATATAAAATATCAAGAGGCTGCCAGGTAATTGCCATAACTCATCTTGCACAGATAGCAAGTTTTTCTGATTTTCACTACTTTATAGATAAGTTTGTGGATAAAGGCAGGACAAAGATAAAGATAAAGAAGCTGAGTCCAAAAGATAAAATACAAGAAATATCAAGGATGATAAGCGGAATGAAAGAAAGTGATATTTCAGTTATGCATGCTGAAGAACTTATAGAAAAAAGTAATGCTATTAAAAATGATTTGACAGAAGGGAAGATCAAAGTTGAAAACTAAATTTATTTTTGTTACAGGCGGGGTAATGTCCTCACTGGGGAAAGGAATCTGCGCAGCTTCTTTAGGAAGGCTTTTAAAGTCAAGCGGTTATAGTGTTACCATACAAAAGTTTGATCCTTATTTAAATGTCGATCCCGGCACCATGAACCCTTTTCAGCATGGTGAAGTATTTGTGACTGACGATGGTGGAGAATCAGATCTGGACCTGGGTCATTATGAAAGGTTTATTGATGAAGACCTGAGTAAATATAACAATTATACTTCAGGAAAAGTATATAAAAATGTTATAGATCATGAGAGAAAAGGTAAATTTCTTGGTTCTACTGTACAGGTGATACCGCATGTGACTGATGAAATAAAGGCATGCATAAAAAAGACATTGACCAGGAGAAAAACAGATATAGTGATTACTGAAATAGGCGGAACTGTAGGAGATATAGAAGGGCTCCCATTTTTAGAAGCTATAAGGCAATTTAAAAAAGATGTAGGGAAGGAAAATGTCCTTTATGTGCATGTGACATATATACCATATTTGAAGACCACGGAAGAATTGAAATCAAAACCTACCCAGCACAGTGTTAAAGAGCTTAGAAGTATAGGTATTCAGCCTGATATAATAATCTGCAGAAGTGAGACCAGATTGACTGACAGTATAAGGAGCAAGATAAGTCTATTCTGCGATATTGAGAAAGAGGATACTATAGAAGCGATCAATGTCGATCATATTTATAAAGTCCCAATGATGTTAAAGAAGGAAAAACTTGATCTAAGAGTACTGTCCAAGCTAAAACTCAAGAAGAGAAAATCTGATTTTAAAAAATGGGAGACTATAGTAAATACCATAAACAATCTTAGAGGTAAGGTAGAAATAGGTATAGTGGGTAAATATACAAATTTAAAAGATGCCTATATAAGTATAGTGGAATCACTAAACCACGGCGGTTATTATTTTAAGAAAAATGTGAATATAAACTGGATAAATTCCGAATCGATAGGTCAAAACTGCCCTGAAGATCATCTGCTTTTCAGCATGGATGGTATTTTAGTACCCTATGGATTCGGTTATAGAGGGATAAAAGGAAAAATAAATGCTATAAAATGTGCCAGGGAAAATAAGATACCATTTTTAGGGATATGTTTGGGTATGCAGTGTGCGGTAGTTGAGTTCAGCAGGAACGTTCTGGGCCTTAAAGATGCAAATAGTACTGAGTTTGACCCAAAAACAAAAAATCCTGTGATCTGCCTGATGAGCGAGCAGAAAAATATAAAAAATCTGGGCGGGACCATGAGACTGGGAGAATATAAATGCGTGTTGAAGAATAATTCCAGAGCTTTTAAAGCTTACGGCGAAAAAGTAATTTTTGAAAGGCACAGACACCGTTATGAATTAAATAACTACTACAGGGATTTACTGAAAAAAAATGGTCTTATAGTAACCGGCGTAAACCCAGAAAAAGATCTTGCTGAAATTGTTGAGATAAAAGACCACCCCTGGTTCGTTGCAGTACAATTTCATCCTGAATTTAAATCAAGACCCAATAGAGCGCATCCATTATTCAGGGATTTTATAAGTGCTTCAATAAAATATTCGGCTTCCAAGAAAACGGGTTAAGAAAGGGTAGATCAATAGTAGTTCTTAATTTCAGGATTATATTATATGAGTTCTAAAAGAAGTAGAATAAGAAAAACATTAATTTTTTTAAACTCCGTTTTTCTAATAGTAATCATCATATTTACTCCACTTGTTTATTATATATTTAATTTAAATTATTATGATCATTTATACCAAAAAAATGGGGTATATTTGATTTTAAATAAAGATGATGTTTTGAAAGTAACCTTAAAAATTTTTAAGTTTTTTAAATACCGCCAGGAAATGAAACCGATGGGTTATGATACCTTTGTAAGGTTAAGTGATGAATCAGAGAGCGAAGCTGTTAATTTCAGTAATAATGAAATAATGCATCTTAAAGACGTAAGATCACTTCTTCTAAATATATTTATCCTGTACTGTGCCGCTATTTTACTTTTTATTGCAGTAACCTTTTTTATAATAAAAATAAATTCTTCTGCTTCTTTAAAGGACCTTGGGATGGTATTTATAATTTCTTCGGGTATTGTATTGTTTTTTATTTTAATATTATATTTGCTGGGTAATAATTTTCCGTTTTTATTTGATGGTTTTCACAAGATGTTTTTCCCCCAGGGCAATTACTCCTTTCCTTCCGGTTCACTTATAATCACTATTTTCCCTTTCGGTTTTTTTTATGACTTTTTTCTAAGGATAATATTAAGTTCGGCTGTGCTATCGGTTATAATAATGGCCGTGGGTATAATTTTGATGACTTTCTACAGATTTAAAATACGATCGACTGACAGGGGATGATGAAAAATTGATCAATAAGAAGAGGCTTTTAAGGACATTTATGGAACTGGCAAGTATAAAAAGCCCATCAAAAGATGAAAGAGAAATAACTGGTTATGTAAAGAACAAATTAATTGCTCTTGGTCTTAAAGTCAATATTGACAAATGTGGTAAAAGATTCGGCAGCAATGCCGGAAATATAATAGCTGTTTATAAGACTAAATATCATTCTGGAAGCAGGCCGATTTTTTTAACTGCTCATCTCGATACAGTTAAAGTAGCAGGAGGTATCAAGCCGGTAATAAAAAATGGGAAAATATATAATAAAGACAAAGATACTATATTGGGTGGTGACGATAAAGTAGCTGTAGCGGCAATTATTGAAGTATTGAACGTCATAAGAGAAAAAAAGATACCCACAGGAGATATTTATATTGTATTTACTATTTCTGAAGAAATAGGGGTACTGGGGGCAAAAAATCTGGATATGAATATGATAGATGCCAAGTACGGTTTTGCTTTTGACAGCGACGGAGATGTAGGGGCAATAATAAACCAGGCTCCTTTTCATAATTCAATAATCGCACAGTTTAAAGGAAAGGCGACCCATGCCGGTATAGAGCCAGAAAAGGGTATTAATGCCATAAAAGCTGCATCAATAGCTATTGCAAATATGAAAATGGGCAGAATAGATAAGGACAGCACCTGTAATGTCGGCAGGATAGAAGGCGGTGTAGCAACCAATATAGTAGCCGAAAATACCAGGGTAGAAATGGAAGCAAGGAGTTTGAAGCTGTCAAAATTAAATCTTATAACAAAAAGAATGATAGATGATCTAAAAAAAGGTGCACGCAGCACAGGTGCAAGATTAAAATTTAATGTTGTTAGAGAATATAAGGGGTTTAAAATAAACAGCAGTGAAATACCTATGAAGGTAGCAAAAAATGCACTGAAAGGTTTGAATATAAAACCGAAGGTTATGTCCTCCGGTGGAGGCAGTGATATTAATATATTTAATTCAAAGGGGAAAATAGCAGTTAATCTTAGTGCCGGTTTAGAGAATATCCATACAGCTAAAGAATTTGTAAAAATAGATCAGTTGGGGAAACTTACCCGTCTTATACTGAACATATGTAAAGCTGTGATAAAATAATGTCATTATAATTGATTCTAAAAATTTAAAGTGGAACTATACGAGAAAAAGATAAGATCAAAAAAGATATTTAGCGGTAAAATAATCAGATTGTACCTTGATGAAGTTATGCTTCCCAATAAAAAAACTGCTACAAGAGAAAAAGTCTCTCATCCAGGTGCTGTGGGCATTGTGCCGGTAAATAAAAAAGGTGATGTAGTACTGGTAGAACAGTTCAGATATCCGGTTGGGGCCGCCTTGCTTGAAATACCGGCAGGAAAGCTTGATAAGGGTGAAGAACCCAGAGAGTGTGCTGAAAGAGAACTTCATGAAGAAGTGGGAGCAGTAGGCGGCAGGTTGATACATCTAGTGACTTTTTACACATCCCCCGGCTTCGCGGACGAAATATTGTATCTTTATCTTGCATTGGGTTTTGAGAGAAAGGAAAATAATTTAGACGATGACGAGTTCTTACATGTTTATGAGGTAGATCTTGAAAAAACAGTTTCGCTTATAAAAAAAGGTAAGATAAAAGATGCCAAGACTATTATAGGGATACTCATGGCCAGGGATTATTTGAGTAAGATCTATAATGTTGGAAAAAAAGATAAAAAATAAGGATATAGACCTTAGTATAAAAAAATATATGGAATATTTGAGGTTTGAAAAGCTGCTGCTTCCCAATACTTTAAATTCCTATACAAGGGATCTGGATAAATTTAAGAGCTTTTTTAAAGATAGCAGCATAGAAAATTACATCTTGATTAAAAAAGAGCATGTACTGGATTTTCTTAAGTTACTGCATATAGATCAATCGGAATCGTCCATTGCGAGAATATTATCTACTCTTAGAAGTTTTTATAAATTTTTAGTGAGAGAGGGAATATGCAGCAGAAATCCCTGGGTACAGATAAGTAATCCTAAAAAGCCTAAAAAGATGCTGGAGGTTTTAAGTATAGATGAAGTTAAAAGATTTCTTGACAGTATACCGAGTTCTACAAAACTGGAATTAAGGAATAAGGCCATGTTTGAATTATTGTATTCCTGCGGTTTAAGAGTAAGCGAATTAGTAAATTTAAGGCTCCAGGATATTGATTTTGATCAGGAACTAATAAGATTTATAGGAAAAGGAAATAAGGAAAGGATAACTCCTGTGGGAAAAAACGGTCTGCTATATCTAAAAAAATATATCAGGACCAGCAGATACAAGATAGAAAGAGAGAGAAAGTCGGATTATGTTTTTTTAAATAAATATGGTAATAAAATCACAAGACAGGGATTCTGGAAAATACTAAAAAAATATGCCGCAAGAGTAAACCTGGATAAAAATATATATCCCCATATTTTTAGGCACAGTTTTGCCACCCATATGCTCCAGCAGGGAGCAGATTTAAAAACGGTACAGGAACTTTTGGGTCACAGTAGTATTTCCACGACAGAGATCTATACCAGTCTGAATAAAAGTCATATTAAGGAAGCATATTTTAAATACCATCCCAGGGAAAGACTGTGATTTTGTAATTATGATCATGGACAGGATATAATATTGCAAATTTAATAGATTTTGGTAAGGTATATGGTCAAAGAACAAGAGGTAATCTCATATGGCAAATTTAGGACAGTCGATACTTAATTTTTTAAGACAGCTTATAATATGGGCTCCGGGGCTGATCATGGGAGTTGTAATACATGAATATGCTCACGGTTTCATAGCCTATAAAAACGGTGATTCAACTGCAAGGAACATGGGCAGGCTTACTTTAAATCCTATCGCCCATATAGATTTATTTGGTACCATACTATTGCCTTTATTATTGATACTGATAAATTCAGGTATTGTTTTTGGTTATGCAAAGCCCGTACCTATTAATCCCGGTTATTTTAGAAATTACAGAAAGGGACTCCGTTATACATCGCTTGCAGGACCTACTTCGAATCTTATTTTTGCCTTTGCGGTTGGTCTTATATACGGTCTTTTTTATTTTATCTTTTTCAGGGTGACAAACGGCCAGATGATGTCTGACAGTCTGGGATTTAAAACATTTGAACTGGTAAGCCAGATATTTCAGGGAGCCATATATATTAATATTTTTCTGGCCATATTCAATTTTATACCCATACCGCCTCTGGATGGTTCAAAGATAGTGGCATCTTTTCTGCCCGATGAAGCCATGTTCAGATATTTAAGTTTTGGAAGATTCGGATTCATAATCATTTTTTTATTTCTATTTTTAGGCGGAAGAATATTCTGGAATTTTATTTCTCCAGTATTCAATATTATTTATAACGGTTGTGTATGGTGGCAGTATTTTATTTGACAACCGGATATAAACGGGAGATCGATTAGATGAAAAAGAAAATGCTTACTGGTTTCAGGCCTACCGGAAAATTACATCTTGGCCACCTACACGGAAACATAATCAATATGATAGAGAACCAGAAAAACTATGAAAATTTTTTCTTTCTTGTTGACTGGCATGCATTGTCAACAGAATATCAAAATCCAAAGAATATAAAATCGGATCTGATCGAATGCGTGGTGGATTTAATATCCCTGGGTATAGATCCTAATCTTACCCATATATATAGGCAGTCAGATATTCCCCAGATTTCAGAACTTACACTTTATTTTTCAATGATAACACCTCTTTCCTGGTTGGAAAGATGTCCCACATATAAGGAGCAGATGAAAGAATTAAAGTCAAAAGATCTGTCAACACTTGGATTTTTGGAGTATCCGGTACTGATGGCGTCTGATATACTTATTGTCAATTCGGATATTATTCCAGTAGGAGAAGATCAGCTGCCTCATCTTGAAATCACAAGAGAAATTGCGCGAAGATTTAATTATTTATATGGTGATTATTTTAATGAACCAAAAGAAATGCTTTCGAAATCGACCAGAGTCCCGGGAACGGACGGTAGAAAAATGTCTAAAAGCTACAATAATGCCATATTTCTATCTGATGATTTTAAGACCATCAACAAAAAAATAAAAATGATGATAACCGATCCTAAAAGGATACATCTTAAAGATCCCGGTCATCCTGAAGTATGTAATATTTTTGATTTTTATAAGATCTACAAAGAAAAAGAAATAGGAGAAATCGAAAGCAGATGCAAAGAAGGGAAGATAGGCTGCACCCAGTGCAAAGATGAATTGTCGGAGATTATATTTAAGTCCCTGGAACAATTCCGGGAAAAAAGAAAAAGCATTAAAAAAAATCTTAATTATATTTATGACATACTTGAAGACGGTAAAAAATATGTCTCAAAAATAGCAGAAAAACTGATATCTGATGTAAGAAAAAAGATGGGTATAGATTAGATTGAAGAACTGTATAGAAAGTAAAGATTATTTACTGGAGTATAATAAATTCAAAGGTCCTATATATCTGCTTTTAGATTTAATCCAAAAGAAAAAAGAAGATATTTACCAGATAAGTCTGAGCGACATAACCAGCGATTTTATTGACTATATCAGAATACATAAAAATTTATCATTCGATATAATCTCAGGGTTTATTTATACCGCTTCTATCTTAATGGAGATAAAATCAAGGTCACTGCTTCCATCAAAAATAAATAATGATATAGATGGAGGGGATAAGATTGATAATGATATTTTAAAGCAAAGGGAAGAAGAGTATAGAATTTTTAAGAAATTATCAAATTATTTTAAAAGCCTTTACGAAAAAGAACTGCTATATTTTGCAAGAGAAGCACCAGTAGAAGATAAATTCCTAAAATTATTCCCGGATTTTACCAGGAATATAAATATCAATGAATTATGCTTTATAGCTTCCAAGATGATCAAGTATACTGAAGAGATATTTGATTTAAGTGAACTGCATGATAAAAGGATAAGCATAAATATCTTTGAAGAAATGAGCAGGATAAGTAAGATATTGAATTCCAGGGATAGTATTGATTTTAAAGAGCTTACCTCCGGATACAGCAGGGTCATTGATAAAATAATCAGTTTTTTATCCATACTGGAGCTTTATAAGAATGAGGTCATTGATATCATTCAGTTTGAAAATTTCGGAAATATAATTATTAAAAAAATGTGATGTCAATATGATGGGTAAAGAAAGAAAAGTAGCCGGCAGCGGTGAAGAAACTGCCAATTTAAAATTTCCTAAGGGGGACCAGTGGTTGAAGTCATGTGTGGAAGGAATACTATTTATATCGGAAGGAATAGTAAAGGCAAGTGAAATATCTTCTGTTTTAAAAATAAAAGAAAAAAAAGTCAATGAGATAATAAATCTACTGGAAGAAGAATATGATGAAGACAATAGAGGTTTCATTCTTAAAAGAGTTGCAGGGGGTTTTAGATTATATTCAAATCCTGCATTAAATGATGTATTAGTGATGTTTGCAAAATCAAATATACGCGCACATCTTTCACAGGCTGCACTTGAGACCCTGGCGATAGTATGCTACAGGCAGCCCGTTACCAGGACTCAGGTAGCCGAGATAAGAGGAGTCAGGACGGACAGTGTAATATTGACCCTTGTCGATAAAGGATTGATAAAAGAGGCAGGAAAACTAAAGGAACCCGGTAGCCCTCTGCTTTATAAGACTACGGACAGATTTCTGGAGCTGATTGGTATAGAAAGCATTAAGGATCTACCACCCCTCAAACTTGTGAAAGAAAACAATGAAGAAAAAAAAGATTAAGTCAGACCCTAGTAGTATTTTTAAAATTCTCTTTATAGTAATCTTGTCCCTTATAACGGGATTGATAACAACTTCATGCTGCTACATGCCGTTAAAAGTACAGGACAGTGAGAACAGAAATCAGAATGCAGAGGAAGAAGAACCGGTAGAGGAAACAGAATTCAGCGGAGTGCCTGATGCCAGGCTTGTAAGCAATATCAAAGTGTCCGGGCAGGCCATAGATGTAGATATAAGCGGTAATTACGCCTATCTTACAAATGATCTGGGGATCCTTTATATAATAGATATCAGAAACAAAGAAAACCCTACCATAGTCGGAAAGTGTCCGGGGGTAGATTCGGCCAACATTGTAATTGTAAATGATGATTATACCTACATTTCTTATTATGTCTATAATATGGATGATAATGATAATGAATATACCGACTGCGGTTTTTATATAGTGGATGTAAGTAAGAAGGACGATCCCAGACTGTTGTATGATTATAATACCGGCATGGGTAAAATAAAAACTGTTAACGGGCTTTTTATTGATGGTGATTATGCCTATATAAGTACTTCTGTGATGGAGGAAGGTTCAGAAATAAGCAGGCTTGAAATAATAGATATATCAAATAAAGAAGCTCCCAAAGCCGTGGGCAATTTTAAGATGGATGGTATACCATCTGGTATATGGATAGACGATAATAAGGCTTATATCAATGTCAATTACTACGATTATCAGAAGAAAGAATATACGAAAGTAAGCAGGCTTACTATCATAGATGTCAAAGATAAGCAAAATCCTGAACTTGCAGGTTTCTGCGAAATATCATCAAATTCATGGGGAATTTTAATACTTGAAGATTACGCTTATATATCAAGCTGGATATTGGATGAGGAAAATGAAAAATATATTAAAAGCATGCTGCGGATGGTAGAAATAAGAGATGCATCCAACCCCAAAGCTGTTGGTGGTTGTGATATCTTGGGAGGGGCATGGGAACTGGATGCTGTAGAGGAATACGTTTATGTTACAAGTCTGTCGGGCGGAATATATACCGTAGATGTGTCAGATAAAGAAAATCCTATGGTGGTAGATAGTTTAAAAACTTTTGGAATCTCATGTGACATAACTATAAGTGGCAATTATGGTTATATAGCTGATGGAATAGAGGGGATGTCTATAGTAACACTGTCAGATCATTATTCAGAACAGGAAGGTCTTTTTACCGAAGGCACAGATGAAGAAAACATCCCTCCGGAAGCTATAATGGAAATATTCGGAGATACTCTTAATGGATGTTATCAAACTGAAATACCTGTTTATATATCTGCATTAAAAA
Organism: uncultured Actinomycetota bacterium; assembly: GCA_964610385.1. Lineage (GTDB taxonomy): Bacteria > Actinomycetota > Humimicrobiia > Humimicrobiales > Humimicrobiaceae > CAZBSE01. The sequence continues at coordinate 249,728 of CAZSXW010000002.1, read as the reverse complement.
CTTATGATATTGATGGGGATGAATTACAATACCAGTGGCTGATCGATGAGGAAAAATGTTCAGATGAGGATTCTTTTTATTATTATTTTGATCAGCCGGGTGATCATGAAGTAAAGCTGGTTGTAAGTGACGGACTGGAGGAAAGTGCTATATCTGAATTTATAACGGTAGTAGAGAATATATCACCAGTAATACCGGAGATCGAACACACATTTAAGATTGAGATAGAATATATTTTAACCAACAATGGTGACCAGAGTCTGAAAGATATCGAATGCTTTATGAGGATGCCTCAGACCTATCAACCATTTCAAACAGTAAAAGGATATAAGGCCAATATTGAAAATGTTTCAGAGGTTCTTGACAATGAATGGAACATGCTGGCTCATTTTGAGTTTGAAGACGATTTGTCAGGAGGAGAGAGTCTGAATGCATCCATAGAAGCAGACGTTACTTTATCTGAATTCTTTTATAAAGATTATGACAGTACCTTAAGTGATTATGACATGGAAAATGAAGAAATGGAAAAATATACTTCAGATGATCTTTTTATAGATTCAGATAATCCTATAATATACAACACGGCAGAATCACTTATAAGAAATGAATCCGACCCTGTGGTAATAGCCGGAATACTTTATAATTTTGTCATCGGAAAACTTGATTATGATTATCGACGTGCAGAAGACAGGGATTATGAGCTTCTTTATGCATCGGAAATACTACAAAGAGGTTCCGGAGTATGTGCGGATTATGCGATACTTTATACCGCACTTCTAAGGTCAGTAGGAATACCTTCAAGGCTTTCAGCAGGGATACCGGTATATACAATTCTTTATGAAGCGGATAAAGAGATAGATATTGGGCATGCCTGGGTCGAAATAAATATACCAGGTTATGGATGGGTTCCCGTTGACATTACCATAGAAGATGATTTCATGGCAGGTAATTATTACCTGAATATCACCACCGAAAGGGGCCCGGGATATTTATATGAAAGTACAACCATGGATTGGAGCAGTTATTATTATGACGGTTTTTCTTTCTCATGGAACGGCACGGATATTCCCGATACCGAACAAAAGTTTATATTCCGGGTAGCTGGTCTAAGTCTTGAGGACATAAGACTTGATTGATAAGGAAAGATTTAACAGGATTATTTTTTAGTATTTTTCAGAAAGAAATTATTGGTAATCTCATCGATTTTATTTTCGAGATCTTTCAGGCAACTGTCTATGTCTTTTTTATATATTCTTCCGGTCTTTAAAGAATCTCTTTTTCTGGATATCTCTTTTTTTAAGTTGGCGATCTTGTATTCAAACTGCTCGAAACTCATGCCATCTGAGGCGATAGATCTTCTTAACCTTTCTATTTCTTTCCGGAGTTCTCTGGGTTTCTCTCTGAGATATATGACAAGACCTATTATTATGCATGAAAGAATTCCAATTATTGTAAAATATCCCATGTCAGTATTATACAGTTTTACAGGAATAATCTGAATGTTTTTATATCCTTCAATAAAATTGATTTATCCATAATCAAATATTTGTGTCAGTCACGAAGTGAGAAATATAATATAATTATAAGATTTGGATACAATCTATGTTATAATAATAACCCAATAGGATTTCCATTATAAGGCTTTTATTTAATAAGAAAACGTCTCTAAAAATGATATTGCTGGTATACAACATAATAATATCTTTTTTACTTTTGATATTCTTTGTCAATTATTTAGTAAATTGCATTTATTTCAAGGACATATCAAATTATAAATTAACACAAAAGATCAAGGAGAAGAACTCTCTTATATCGATCCTGATACCTGCAAGGAATGAAGAAAAAAATATTAAAAAGTGCCTTGATTCTCTTATAGCACAGGGATATAAAAATATAGAGATATTAGTACTTGATGATAACTCGACAGATAATACAGCAGAGATAGTCAGGAATATCTCAAAGAATTGTGGATTTTTAAAATTGATAAAGGGGAAACCTCTAAAAAAGGGCTGGACTGGTAAAAATTATGCCTGCTACCAGTTGTTTAAAAAATCAAAGGGAGAATATCTTTTTTTTACGGATGCTGATACCGTACATGAAAAAAATTCTGTTTCAAGTGCAATAGCTTGCCTCTTAAAAGAGAAACTTGATATACTTTCAGCGTGTCCCAGACAAATGATGAATTCATTTCACGAAAGAATGGTAATAGGACTGACAAATTTTCAGGTATTGATACCGCCTCTGGTTTTTATGAAGAAATCAAAAATACCAATATTCGGAAGCGGTATAGGAAGTTTGATGCTTGCACGGAGAAAAAGCTATATGGCTATAGGAGGGCATGAAAGAATAAGAGGCAGCTGTATTGAAGATACAAGTATATCTAAACTATTTATAAAAATGGGCTATAAGTTTATGATATTTAACGGTGTAAAGATATACTCAACCAGTCTATATAAGAATTTCAGGGATATATATGATGGATTCTGCAGGATATTTATGGGTAATTTCAATAATAATAAGATATCGGTATCATCAATTATATTAGTTCTTTTTATATTTTTCCTTCAACCTTTTATTTTACTGCCAGCAATACTTTTTATAGATTTTAATGTTAATGTGTTATTCAATATAAACCTGGCATTATTATCGTTTCAGATATTGGTCATATTACTAACAAGGGCTATGGCAGTTTTAAAGATAAATGGAAAAATCTATAATATATTCCTGCATCCTATTTCAATATTTTATATGATTTTTATGGATCTGGCATTGATATTCAGAAAGAGGAATGAGCCCAGCATCAGCTGGAAGGGTAGATTGTACACGCATTCTTTAGATTTTGTAAGTAAATCATAAAAGTATGTATTCCGAGAGAAATCAAATATTAAAAGGTAACCTAAATAAACTGCTGTTCAAATTTGCTGCACCTGGAATATTAGGGATAATGTTAGGATTTCTGTACGTTATTGTTGACACTATATTTGTGGGAAGGGGAGCGGGCCCACTTGCCATAACTGCACTTTCAATTGCATTGCCAATACTGTTAGCTATGATGGCTGTAGGACTGATGGTAGGGACAGGTTCTGCTTCAATAATATCAAGATTGCTCGGGAAAGAAGATAAAAGTAAAGCTGTAAATGTTACCGGAAACGGGATAGTCTTAAATATAGTTTTAAATATCATATTTATAATTTTAGGATATATATTTATTGATAAAATACTGGTGTTTTTTGGAGCCTCTACTGAAGTCCTGCCCTTGGCAAAAGAATATCTTGTTATCGTATTTCCAGGGTTTACTCTTCTTTCCTTTTTAATAGCTACCAATGATTTTGTCAGGGCAGAAGGAAAACCAAGAGCATCGATGTATTTTATTGCAATAGGGTCGCTGCTGAATATCATAATCGACCCTATTTTTATTTTTGGTCTAAATATGGGTATAAAGGGAGCTGCTGTAGCTACCATTATAAGTCAGGTAATAAGCACTGCTCTTATAATCTGGTTCTATATGTCAGGTAGAAGTATTTACCGGTTCAGCATGTCGATGTTTAAGATAAATTTTAGGTGTATAAAGGAGATACTGCTGATAGGCTGTCCTAATTTTTTTATGATGACGATTGCGAGTGTAGTAGTCATGATCTTTAACCGGTCGCTTCAATTATATGGTAATGATATTCATATAGCTATTTTAGGAATAGCTTACAGAATGATAGGTCTTATCCAGATACCTGTAATAGGGATTTCTCAGAGTTTTGCTACTATATCAAGTTTTAATTATGGTGCAAAATTATATCATAGAGTAAAAAAAGTACTGGGTATGGCAATAATGTGGACTACTATTATATCATTTCTGGCTTTTATACCGATGATGTTTTTCCCGCGTTATTTTCTTGGTATTTTCAGCAGTGACAGTCTACTTGTTAATACCGGGATAATACCTTTAAGGATTTTGATAATATTTTTCCCTCTTGTGGGTATGCATATGGTAATCGCAAGTTTTTTCCAGTCGCTGGGGAAAGCAGCACAGGCTCTGATAATCATCACTACCAAACAGTTTCTATTTCTTATCCCGGCCATCTATATACTTCCTAAGTTTTTTGGATTAAACGGAGTTTGGATGGCAATGCCTTCTGCTGACTTTTTATCAATATCAATCGCAGTCATATTCATGTTGTTTGAAATAAGGATTTTTAACAGAAAAGCTGCCGGAGAGGTTTTGGAAAGCAGTTAAGACTGTTATTAAATCTGTAAAATATTTATGATAAATAAACTTATATAAATGAAAAGAATTGCACTTTTTTCACTTATTATATCTGTATTTTTGGTAGCTATTAAAATAGCAGTTTCTTATTTTACCAATAGTATAGGTGTATTTTCGGAAGCTGTTAATAACGGTTTAGATATTGTTACAGCTCTTATAACTTACCTGGCCGTTAGGATATCATTAAGACCTGCTGATAAAGATCATACTTATGGACACGGCAAGTATGAAAATCTGTCTGCTTTTATAGAAATAATAATAATTTCTGCTTTAAGCTTTTTTATTATTTACAAGTCCATTCTAAGAATAATATATAGAAATATAGAATTAAAATTAAACATATATGTTTTTATAGTCCTGGTGATAGCTATATTTATAAATTTAATAAGGGTCTTTTTCCTTGGTAGAACGGCAAGGAAATATAACTCTTTTGCTTTAAAGGCAGAATTCATAAACTATTCCAGTGATATTTTGAGTTCGATAATAGTAATAGCAGGGTTATATCTTGCAAATATCGGGATATATATAGCCGATCCCATAGCTTCTATAATAGTTTCCTTGATAGTTTTAACCTTTAGTATAAAGTTATCAATAAAGATAATAAGAAACTTGCTTGACTATATTCCAAAAGAAATCACAGATGGGATTACAGAAATTTTAGGGGGGATAAAAGAAATAGAATCCATAAATAAACTCAAAATACATGAGGTTGGAAACACTAAATTTGTAAATACGGAAATCTGTGTTGGGAGTAATCTATATCTTTCGCAGGCTGATAATTTGAAAAAGAAGATCAAAAAAAAGATATTGGAAAAAGTACCTGGTTCGGAAATCATTCTAGAAACAAGATTTATACAAACTGAATCTGATGTAGAAGAAAATGTAAAAGAAATCGTAATGAACTATGAGAATATAAAAGATGTCCATAATATTTTTATATATAATATCAAAAATTCTGTTGATATTACTCTCCACATAAAACTGGATGAGAATCTAAGTCTTGAAAATGCCGATAAATTGACCAATATAATCGAAAAAAGGATAAAAGATAAAATAAATAACGTTAGGAGGGTTTACATTCACGTTGAGGATTTTAGATGTAGTGAGCATTGGAATGATGTCACAGATGTATCAGATGATCTTATTTCAGGTATTAAAAGAGAGGTCTCTCCTTATATTGATCCTGAGACATGTCACAATTTCACAATCCTTAAGAAAGACAAGATGTATAATCTGGCCTTTCACTGCAGACTGAAAAAAAATGTGAGTGTTAAAAAAGCGCACTATGTAATCACTAAGATAGAAAATGATATAAAGAAAAAATTTAATAATATATATGGCATATCAATACATGTAGAGCCCCGATGAAGGATGCCATTTAAAGTTTTTAATATATTTGACAAACCAGTATAAATATGTTAAATCAAACCAAAATATTGGTTTTATAAAAGAAAAAGACAATAACTATTTGATTGGAGGAAAAGTGCTTAATAAAGAAAGGATCGAGAAAATATCGAAACTTATCAGGTATTACATATTAATTTCAACCACCAAGGCAGGTTCCGGTCATCCGTCGTCCTCCTTATCGGCAGTCGAACTGATGGCCACTTTATTATTCGGAGGTTTTTTCAGATTTAGGATCAATGATATAGATTATATAAATAATGACCGATTGATTTTTTCCAAAGGTCATGCTTCACCATTATTATATTCACTATGGGCTGCTGCCGGAGCCGTCAGTGAGGAAGAAATGCTGACATTAAGAGAATTCAGCAGCAGACTTGAAGGTCATCCTACTCCAAATTTTGAATATGCCGAAGCTGCAACAGGATCACTGGGCCAGGGGCTTTCCATAGGATTGGGTATGGCTTTGAATGCCAAGTATATAGATAAATTACCATATAAGACTTTCGTCCTCTTGGGAGATGGTGAAATAAGCGAAGGATCCCAGTGGGAAGCCATGCAATTAGCTTTTCATTATAAACTTGACAATCTAATAGGAATAATAGATGTTAACAGGCTTGGTCAGAGTAAGGAAACAATGTATGGCAGCAGAATTAAAGATTATAAAGACAGGATATCATCATTTGGATGGGAGACTTTTATGGTCGACGGTCATAATATTGAAGAGATAGCTGATGCTTTTAAAAGTGCTCTTGAGGTAAAGGGCAAACCGTCAATGCTGGTGGCCAGAACTATTAAAGGTAAGGGGGTAAGAATGCTGGAAGATAAAGAAGGCTGGCACGGCAAAGCAATTTCAAGGGAACAAATGGATGACGCTCTTAAGGAACTGGGAGAAGTCGACAAGGAGATAAAAGGAGAAATATTAAATCCGGAGCAGATAGTCATAAACAAATCAGAAATAAAAAAATCAGATGAGATATCTATAGAAGGCGATAAAATCCCTACAAGGAAAGCTTATGGTTATGCGCTGGTGAACATATTCCCAAAATTTCCTCAAATGGTAGTGCTTGATGCTGAGGTAAGTAATTCAACCTATTCAGAAATATTTGAGAAACACTATCCAGAAAGATTTTTTGAGATGTACATAGCAGAACAAAATATGGTGGGTACAGCTCTTGGATTATCTTTAAGGGGAAAAATACCTTTTGTATCGTCATTTGCTTCATTCCTTACCAGAGCTTTTGATCAGATAAGAATGAGTCAATATTCGGGATCGAATATAAAATTTGTGGGTTCTCATGTCGGTGTCTCTATTGGGGCAGACGGTCCTTCTCAGATGGGACTGGAAGATATTGCAATGTTCAGGACTTTACTTGATTCAGTGGTATTATATCCTTCGGATGGAATATCGACGGAAAAATTGGTGGAAAAAGCTGCCGAGCATTTTGGTAATGTATATATAAGGACCACCAGGATGGAAACGCCTATTATATATGATGAAAAAGATAGTTTTGAAATCGGTGGAAGTAAGGTTTTAAAAGAAGGTAAAGATGATAAAGTAACTGTCTGTGCTGCAGGGATTACTTTACATGAAGCGTTAAAAGCCTATGATATGTTAAAAAATGAAAATATAATGATAAGAGTGGTCGATTTATACTGCATTAAGCCGATAGACAGGGAGACTATTCTTAAAGCTCAGAGGGAGACAAAAGCAATAATAACGGTAGAAGACCATTTTGCCCAGGGCGGCTTAGGGGAAGCTGTAAAAAGTGCAGCAACGGAGAAAACACCCGTATATATACTTGCAGTTAAAAAAATGCCAAGAAGCGGAAAACCTTCAGAACTGTTGGAATATGAAGAGATATCAAGCAGTTCAATAATAAAAAAAGTTAAATATTTAATAGGTAAAGATTAAGTAAGAATTCATTATTGTTTAAACTTCTTTAAAAATATCTTTTAAACGGGTAGATAACAGATACATATCCTTTTATATACCTTCTTAATTATTATTTTTATATTATTGAATAATAATATATTAATAAAATACTTAAATAAATATATATTAAATTATTTATTTTTATGATAATATATATAATAAATATTTTTTAATATATAAATTTATTATATATATAAAACAATTGTATATAATAAATTTAATTATATTATTTTAGAAGTATAAAATAAGACGAAGAAATTAAAGATATATAAATGGATATTCAGAACCTGTCATATATTATAGTATTAATTTTAGGAATAATAGCATCAATAATATTTATCTGGCAGATCCGGAAGAAAAGAAGGCACACTGACACCATAGCAGGAATATTATTGATGGTAAATTGTTTAATATGGATGATAGTAAAGACTTTCTATTTATTAAGCAGCAATCTTACAGTAAAAATCCTTATGGACAGGATAGAATACATAGTAATAGCTGTCGTGCCTTTGCTATACTTATTAGTAATTCTTCAGAATACAGGTTATAAAAGATGGATAACAGTTAAAAATACAGCTCTTATAAGCATTGTGCCATTTCTTACTATGGCCTTAATAATCACAAATGATTTTCACGGATTGTTATGGAAAAATATCTTATTAGATAGTAATTCTAATTTACTAGTCCGTGAATATGGCGTGTGGTTCTGGATATGGACAGCATATTTTGGTGCAGTGATATTAATGACTTACTATATAATCATACGTATTTTAAGCTCGAGATTTAGTATTTTACCTGTTAAATCCATAAGCATAATATTCTTACTTTCAATACCATGGTTTACATACGCAGTACATACTATAGGATTTAAACCTTTCAATATTATAGATATAACACCTCTCTTCTTGATAATCAGTAGCGCTGTAATAATATTAGGGTTTAGTAGCCGTTTGAGGATAGTAGATATTGTCCCGATTGCTCGTGAAAAGGTCTTCGATACCATAAGAGAACATATAATCATACTGGACAGCGATAACCGTATTTTATATATAAATCATCCAGCCAGGAATATCTTTAAAAGTTACACCAGTAATTTTTTAGGAAAACATATCACTGAGATCATGACTGGTCATAAGAATTATTTTAAAAATATTCCCGGTATTGATAGAATTTGCAGTAGTATAATCCTTGAGGGTATAAAGAGCAAAAAACAATACGAGATGACAATAAATCCTATTTTTTTAAATGATAAAATTTTTATAGGCAGACTGGTATTACTTAGAGATATTACCAAGCAGAATAAGATGAACAAGTCTTTGCACTACCGTAAAAGGTTTGAAAATCTTATTGCCGCATTGTCCAAAAGCTTTATTAATCTCGAGCTGGATAATATTGATGAAGGTATAAAAAACGCTCTTGAGGAGATAGTAAGATTTACCAATACCGATCACGGCTATGTATGTGTTTTAAAGAACTTTAAAATAAAATCCGGAATAACTTATGAGTGGTTTGGTAAAGGAGTTAAGCCGCAGCTGAAAAATATAATGAATCTTTTTGCTGAAGAAGTTCCTATGTGGATGAAAAAACTGAATAAGCTGGAAGTCGTAAAGATCCCGGATGTTTCTAAAATCAAGGTAAAGAAAAAGCAAGCCAAGGAAATTCTCCAGTCACAGAAAATAAAATCAATTATAGCTGTTCCGATAATATACAACGAATCTCTTATAGGTTATATGGGACTGGATTCTATGAGAGAAAAGAAAACCTGGAAGAGAGATGATGTAAAGCTGCTAAAAATAGCTGCAGATATCTTTACCAATATACTGGAAAGGAAGCAGGCAGAAGAGGAAGTAAGATTCCTGTTGTTAAAGGATAAGCTTACGGGATTATATAACAGGGCATATTTTGAAGAGGAGGTTAAAAGACTTGATACAAAAAGGCAGCTTCCATTAAGTTTTATTATAGGAGATGTCAATGGATTAAAGCTTGTAAATGATGCCTTCAGCCCAAGGGAAGGTGATAGAATATTAAAGAAAACCGCAAATATTTTAAAGAGATGCTGCAGAAAAGAAGATATTATTGCCAGATGGGGTGGAGACGAGTTTTCTATACTGCTGCCTAACACTACTGAAAAAAATTCTGAAATTATAATAAATAGAATAAGAGAAAAGTGTCTCAAGACAACAGATCAAAAAATACCCCTGAGCATATCTCTTGGTACTTCCACTAAGAGAGATTATAACTGTAACATTAAAACTGTAATAAAAGAGGCTGAAGACCGCATGTACAGTAGAAAATTACTTGAAAGAGACACCATATCAAGTTCAATAATAGCGTCTCTGGAAACAACTCTTCAGGAAAAAAGTTATGAGACTGAAGAACATGCCATAAGATTGAGGAAAATGGCTCTTCTTTTAGGACGCGAATTAAAGCTTCCAGATAATAAATTAAATGAATTATCACTTCTTTCTACTCTTCATGATATAGGAAAGATAGCAATACCTGATGAAATTCTTACAAAGAAAGGTAAGCTCACTAAAAAGGAATGGGAGATAATAAAAAAGCATCCTGAAATCGGATATAATATTTCTTCCTCATCTCCGCAACTATCTCCCATATCCGTGGGTATATTATCACATCATGAACACTGGAATGGTAATGGTTATCCCAGAGGATTAAAAGGAGAAAAAATCCCTCTGGAAGCAAGGATAATAAATATTGTTGATGCATTCGATGTAATGACTCATGATAGATGTTATAAGAAGGCTGTAAGCAGGGAAGAAGCAATAGAAGAATTATATAGATGTTCCGGGACTCAGTTTGACCCTTCTTTGATACAACTATTTACCAAGGTCCTGTGATAACAATAAATAAACCCCGAGTTATCTTTCACCATTGCTAGCGCATTAGGCTACTTAAAATCTCGGGGCATATCTTAGAACTTTTCTCAGGGACTTTTCAGACTTTTAACCTACTGTTTGTTTTCTTTCAATTACAAACCTCGGTTATTTCTAAAAGTTGCCTCCTGTCCTAAGATGATAAAAAGATATCAAAAATAAAAAATGTTGTCAATAGATTTGGATCAAAACATCAGAAAATCTTGATATTTTTTGGATTTTTTTTAACGATAATAAAATTATTAAAACTGTAGTAAAATATTTTTATATTTCTGATAAATTAGTGTTCACAAAAAATGATAAATTTTATATAGTTATAAAATATGTTTTAATAGAATTTTTAGAACAATAATATTATTTAAATGTTGAAATGAAAAAAATAAAAAATATAACTGTCATAGGATTAGGCCTGATAGGCGGGTCTTTAGCCCTGTCTTTAAAAAATTTAAACAAAGACTTTGTTATAACGGGCTATGATATAGAAAAGGAATCAATGAGTATAGCAAAGTACAGAAATATAATCGATAATCTTGCCGACAGCTATAAAGAAGCTGTTTTAAATGCTGATCTAATAATAATTGCTACCCCCATAAGCAATATTGTAGAAGTGATCAACAACATAAAGGACCATCTGAAAAAGAATGTAATAATAACCGATGTAGGAAGCGCCAAGGAAAAAATAGTAAAGAAGGCAAGTAAAATATTACCAAAAGATGTTTTCTTCATCGGCGGTCACCCAATGGCCGGTTCAGAGAACGAGGGCATATTGAGCGCTACACCTGAACTGTTTAGAAATGCCTTTTATATACTTACTCCAACCGGTACCACTGTATCAGAGCCGCTGGTAACATTGCACTCCTTGTTTACCGGAATAGGGGCAAAGGTAATCACTATGAATCCGAAAGAACATGATATAAACGTGGCCTTAATAAGCCACCTGCCGCATGTTTTATCGACAAGTCTGGTTGACATGATAGATGACAAGCAAAAAGACTTAAAAAACTTATTTAAACTCTGCGCCGGTGGTTTCAGAGATATGACAAGGATAGCTGCTTCAAATACTAAAATGTGGCTTGATATAAGTCTGGAAAACAAAGACGAATTGATTGATTCCATAGATTCTTATATGAAGTATCTTGAAAATTTTAAAGAAAATTTAAAAAAGGGTAAGTCATCATTTATAAATGAACACTACGTCAAAGCTCAGAAGGCAAGAATGAATTTGCCAAAATATGTTGAAAAAGATATATCAAAATTGTATGAACTTAGAGTCTCAATACCCGATAAAGCAGGGGTACTGAGTGAAATAACAATGGCTATAAGCTCCCATGGTATAAATATTGAAGATATCTCGATTTTTCACTCTACCGAGTTCAGCGGTGGGGGAATACTAAAAGTCCTCATACAGGGTGAGGATGCAGTAAAAACTGCCAAGAGTGCCATTGAAAAATCAGGCTATGAGGCAAGTATTAAAAAAGTCTTGAGTGAATAAGATGGATATATATGGTACAAAAAGCTTAAAGGGTGAGATAAGGATCCCGGGAGATAAATCGATCTCACATAGAAGCGCTATAATATCATCACTGGTCGAAAACAATGTCTTAATAGAAAATTTTCTATTCTGTAAGGACTGTATAAAAACCATTGATATTTTAAGGAAATTAGGAGTAAAGGTCGAAAGGATAGAGGGTAATTTAATAATATTCGGGAGAGGGATCAAGAACTACAAGGAACCTGCTGAAATACTGGATGTGGGAAACTCAGGGACAACTATCAGGATAATTAGTGGAATCCTTGCTGCTACAGATTTTATGTCTGTGCTTAGTGGTGATGATTCAATAAACAACAGGCCCATGGAAAGAGTAATAAAACCGCTGTCAAGAATGGGTGCGGTGATAAATGGGAGAGAACACAATACAAAAGCCCCCATTGTGATTTTTGGAAATCCTCATCTTAAAGGTAAAAAATTTGATTTTAAGGTATCAAGTGCCCAAGTAAAATCCAGTATCCTACTGGCGGCACTTAATGCTAAAGGTCCGACAGAAATAAATCAGCCCCAGGTATCAAGGGATCATACCGAGCGCATGCTTGAGTATTTCGGAGCAGATATTTCTTATAGCGGCAAATATGTTAAATTGAAACCGGGCAGAGATCTTACTGCATCAAAGATATATATACCGGGAGATATATCTTCTGCAGCCTATTTTATAGTAGCGGCTCTGGTCCTAAAACATTCTCACATAATTATAAAGGACGTTGGAGTAAACCCTACCAGAAGCTATTTTCTTGAAATATTAAAGAAAATGGGGGGTAATATTTATATAAAAAACAAGAGAGTTTTTAACAAAGAGCCTGTTGCAGATATAGAGGTTTTTTCCAGCAATCTTATCTCAACAAAAATAGTAAAAGAAAAAATACCCTGTATTATTGATGAAATACCAATATTATGTGTGGCAGCAGCCGCTGCTGAAGGTGAAACGATAATAAATGGAGCGGAAGAATTGAGGTTTAAGGAAAGCGACAGGATTAAATCTATAGTAAGTCAGTTTAAAAAATTAAACGTTGATATTGAAGAAAAAAGCGATGGGATAGTTGTCAGGGGAAGTACCAATTTCAAAGCAGGTGAAGGTACAGTAGAAAGTTTTAGGGACCATAGAATCGCTATGTCTCTTTCCATATTGTCCCTATTGTCAGAAGGAAAAGTAACTATTCTTAATTCTGATTGTATAGACACTTCCTTTCCGAGTTTCAAATATATTTTAAAGAAATTGATAGTGTGACAGTAAAAAGTCAAATGGATATATACAAAACTCTATAGATGGAGATCAAAAATATTCCTAAAAATATTATAACCATAGATGGTCCTGCAGGAAGCGGTAAGAGTACAGTAGCAAAAATACTGGCAAGGGAATTGAATTACAGGTATATCGATACTGGGGCAATGTACAGAGCCCTTACACTTCTTGCTTTTCAAAATAATATAGATTACAACGACCAGGAAGCCATACTTGAGGTGGCCAGGAAAACAGATCTTGAATTAGAAAGCAATATCGTAAATGAAAAAGAATATACTAAAGTAAAATTAAATGGAAAAGATGTGACTGATGAAATAAGGAGCAGGGAAGTAGGGTCTGCGGTCTCAATAGTCTCTAAATTGTCCGGTATCAGGAAGTACCTGGTCAAGGTTCAAAGAGAGCTCATAAAAAACGGTAGTTCGGTACTTGAGGGAAGGGACACCGGAAGTGTAGTATGTCCTGAAGCAATATTAAAAATATATCTAACTGCAAACCTGGAAGAGAGGATAAAAAGGAGAGATCTTCAAAACAAAGAAAAAGGCCAGTTTCAAGAAAAGATTATAATCAGGGATGAGATCATAACAAGAGATAAAATAGACAGCAGCAGGAAAGACAGCCCCCTTACTGTACCTGAAAACGGAATCGTGATTGATACGTCTAATCTATCAGTGATGGAAGTAGTAAAAAAGATTAAAAAACTTTATTTTGAGAGAATAAATGATAAAAACAAAACACGGTAAAGCCTATTCTATTTTATTCAGATTAATACAACTGTTATTGATGTTTCTTTTTAATCTATTATACCGGGTAGAAAGGATAAACTTGGGCAAGATACCCAGAAAAGGTAAATTGATATTGTGTTCAAATCATATAAGTTATATCGACCCGGTGATAATAGGAGCGTATATTCCCAGATATGTATACTTTATGGCAAAAAAAGAACTTTATAACAATAGATTTTTAGGTTCCCTCGTATTTTTTTTAAACGCATTTCCGGTAAACAGAAGAACATTGGATAGAAGAACGATTTCAACATCGTTTGATATATTAAAAGGCGGTAATATACTCGGATTATTTCCGGAAGGCACGAGATCGACAGATGGTATTCTAAGAAAAGGTAAGAAAGGAATGGGATTTATAGCAGCATACAGTAAAACGTCTATTATTCCTATTGCCATAAGCGGGGCCAATAAAATAGTTCAGAAACCTTATAAGAGAATATTTTTCCCTAAAATAAAACTTATTGCCGGAGAAGTAATAGATGTTAAAAGTATACTGAAAAAATACGGTAAAAAAGAAGCCATCATTATAATAGTAGAAAAAACAATGCAGGAAATTGGAAGGATATATAATAGAATAAAATAAGCATTTTAAAAACATTGAAAGTGACTAAAACAAAATATTCCGGATATTGTTTTGGTGTAAAAAGAGCTCTGAACATAGCTGAAGATATATTAAAGAAAAATAAGAACAGTAAGGTCAAAGTTTTTACTCTTGGTTCTATTATTCATAATTCAGGAGTAATAAATGATATGGCCAGGAAAGGCTTGATTTCCGCTAAAAAGATAGACCAGATAGAACCCGATAGTATTTTTATTATTAGATCTCATGGTTTATCTCCCGAATTATTAAAGGAATTAAAAGATAAAAATATAAGTATTATCGATGCTACATGCCCTTTTGTAAAGAAAGCACAGCACAGGGCAATGGAGCTGAGTAGAAATAAATATTTTGTAGTGATAATCGGGAACAGGGACCATCCGGAAGTGGCAGGAATAAAAGATCATGTAATAGGAAAAGATTATACCGTAGTAGAAGACAAAAAAGATGCTGAAAACCTTTCAGTCAAAGAAAGAATAGGAGTAGTAGTTCAAACAACCCAGACCATTGAAAAGTTAAGAATTATCACCAATATACTGCTGGATAAAACTAAAGAGTTATTGATATTTAATACTATCTGTAATACTACTAAAGAAAGGCAAAATTCTACCGCAAAGCTGGCAAGAAAAGTAGACATAATGATCGTTGTGGGCGGGAAAAACAGTGCCAATACTGCACACCTTAAAGAAATATCGGAAAAATGCGGTACAACCACTTACCATATTGAAAATTTCAGAGAATTAAAGTCCGAATGGTTTAAAAATGTGAAAAATATAGGTATATGCGGTGGTGCTTCTACTCCAGAAAAAGATATAACAGATGCAATAAGGACAATTGAAAAATTTTGAAGTATTAAAAGAAACAAAGACCTGCAATAATAATTGTATATTTTGTTTTATCAAGCAGCTACCAAAAGGCCTTAGATCTTCTTTATATATAAAAGATGATGATTATACTCTTGCCTATATGTACGGTAATTTTGTGACACTTACCAATATTTCAGACGATGATCTAAATAAAATAATCAGATACAAGCTGGAACCGTTGAATGTTTCAGTACACAGCATGGATAGTAATATTAGATCTATGATTTTTGGCAGTAAGAAGAGTGAAAGGGGAATAGACAACTTAAAAGTCATTGACAGGCATGGTATAGATACAAACATACAAATAGTCCTATGCCCGGGTATAAATGATGGAAAAGATCTGATTGATACCCTTTATCTTTTATTAACTGATTACGATCATATAAGGTCGATTGGAATCGTACCTGTGGGGCTTACTAAATTCAACACCGAAAGAAGATTAAAATCCTGCAGCCATAAATATTCCGAATGTATTATAAGGACTTTAAATGAATTTAAAATAAAATACAGGTCTCTTAAAGCGGGTGGGAAAATATATCTTTCTGATGAATTTTATATTTTAGCTGGTGCTGGACTTCCCGATCATACACATTATGGAGATTTTTGTCAGATTAAAAATGGTATTGGAAAAAGCACTGATTTTCTAAAACAGGTAGGGGATCATATCGAGTACGGCAGCATAGACTATAATATATTCAAAAAAAAAATATTGGTTGTGACATCTGAATATGGAAAAATAGTAATAGAAAATGCCTTAAAACTTATTAGAAAGAATTTATCCGGTACAACATACAGGTATGGTTTAACCATAAAGGTATTGGAAGTCAAAAATAATTTCTTTGGAGGGAATATAAAAGTATCAGGACTTTTGACCGGGCGCGATATAATCTCAGGACTGAAAAAAGAAAGTCTAAACTTATATGAAAAAATAATCATACCTGATAGTATTTTTAATGAGGATGATCTTACTATTGATGATTATTCTAAAGAAGACCTGAAAAGTATAGACGGCAGGGTAAAAATAATATCCGAAGAAGGCAGCAGTTTTATAAAAGAATTAGCATCATGAAGGCGAAAAGAAAAAATATAAATGATAATATACCCAGAGTTGCAGTCGTCGGAAAACCAAATGTAGGGAAGTCTACTCTGATTAACAGGATCTGCGGTAAAACTGAAGCAATAGTACATCACGAACCTATGATCACCAGAGATAGAAAACACTACAGGGCTGATTGGAACGGCAGGATATTTTATCTTCTGGACACGGGAGGAATAGACTTAAAGTCAAAACAGAGGATGGATATACAGGTTTTCATACAGACCCAAAAAGCAATTGAGGAATCAGATATTATTATTTTTTTAGTCGATCTAAGAGAGCCTGTAACAATACTTGACGAAGAAATAGCAGCTGTGCTGAGAAAAACAGATAAACAGATAATTTTTACAGGAAATAAAGTTGATGACGAAAAGGGCATATTTTATATTGAAGATTACCTTAGATTTGGATTTGGATATCCTATAAAAATATCTGCATTGCACGGCAGAAATACAGGGGATCTTTTAGATGAAATAGTTTCAAGATTTAAGGAAGATAGTTTGAATATAAAAGAATACGAAGAAGAGAAAGTCCCCGGAATATGCATACTTGGGAAGCCTAATGTCGGTAAATCAACATTGTTCAATTCAATAATCAATGAAGAAAGAGCTATAGTGGACGAAGTGGAAGGTACTACCAGGGACAGCATTGATATTATTTTGAACATAGGAGATAAGAGTTACAGATTCATTGATACTGCCGGTTTGAAGAAAAAAAAAGTCAGGGAAGAAGACCTTGAATTCTATAGTAAACTTAGGACTATCAGAGCAATAGAAAATTCTGATGTTTGCCTCATTATAGTAGACTGCAGCCTGGAAGCAACATTACAGGACTTAAAAATAATAGAAATCTGTATAAAAAAAGGTGTAAGTATATGTATAATATTTAATAAAATTGATTTAGCCGGCAAAGGCGATATGCGGGATTTTATAAAGGTCTTCTATCAAAAGATAAAGTTTGCCAGCTATATTCCTTTTTTAAAGGTAAGTGCGTTGACTAAAAAAGGGGTTGAAAATATTATAGGTATGATAGATGAGTTGATGGAAGAGAGGAAAAAGAAAGTAAAAGACAGTGAACTGAATAATCTATTTAAGGAACTGGAGCAAAAAGAAGAAGGTATATTTATCGGCGGCAGAAAGTTCAGGATAAAATTTATAAGACAGTTAAAAGATTCACCTCCTTATTTTCTGATTTTTTCCAATATCGATGCTGCAAGAAGAGTGAATGTAAAAAAATACATTGAAAATAATATAAGAGAAAAATTCGGATTTAAAGGCACACCCTTATTTTTTAAATTTAAATATTAGATAAAAAAAGGTAAGTATGAGGAAGAAAATAATTATAAATATAATAGGTGCAGGCAGCTGGGGAACCACACTGGCAGTAATCCTTGCAGGAAAGGGATACGATATAAACTTATGGACGAGAAGCAAGTCTACATGTGAGGAGATAAAAAGGACCAATAAGAATAAAAAATATACCAAGGATTTATTGATTCCCAAAAATGTCAGACCTTTTACAGATTTGAACCAGGGTTTTGATAATCCTGAAATAGTGCTTTTTGCTGTTCCGTCCCATGCATTGAGAGAGATACTGGAAAAATTTAAGAAAAAACTTGAAGAGAACAGTAAATATATAAAATGTGTTTTAAACGTGGCAAAAGGATTGGAAACCAAAAGCAATCTCAGATTATCGCAGGTGATGGAAGAATGCCTGCCTATGAGTTTGATCTCAAATATCTGCATATTATCGGGTCCTAATATAGCTACAGAGATCGCAAAGGGTCTTCCCAGCGTCTCAGTTGCTGCATCTTTTAACGACAAGGTCTTAAAATACATCCAGAGAGCGCTGTCGACAGATAAATTAAGGATTTATACCAACCGTGATGTAATCGGGGTAGAAATCGGTGGGGCGGTAAAAAATATTATTGCAATTGCCGCTGGAATTTCTGACGGTCTGGGATACGGAGCAAATACAAAAGCCTCTCTGGTAACCAGAGGCTTATATGAGCTGTCAAAGTTTGGTATAAAATTAGGGGCAGATCCTATTACTTTTTCAGGAGCGGCAGGAATGGGTGATCTCGTAGCAACCTGTATAAGCAGACACAGCAGGAATAGAGGTGTAGGGGAAAGATTGGCCAGGGGAGAGAAAATAAAGGATATAATGGGCAGTATGTATATGGTCGCGGAAGGAATAAAGACTACCGAAGCTGTCTATAATATCTCTAAAAAATTAGGTATCGAAGTGCCCATAACGGAGACTGTATATGAAATAATATATAGAGACTTAAGCCCTTTGGAATCAGTCAACAAACTTATGACTAGAAAGTTTAAAGCTGAAGTCGAAGATATTTTATAAGTTGATTTCTTTACTAATAATATTTGTTACCTTAAAATATGTGTAACGGGACGTGGCGCAGTTTGGCTAGCGCACCAGTATGGGGTACTGGGGGTCGGAGGTTCAAATCCTCTCGTCCCGACCATATTAATTAAAAAAAATGTTATAATAGTATAATGTTATAATAGTAAAAAACACATAATAAAAAGGCATTTTTATAAAATTGTATGATTTTGTAGGAGATAAATTCACAAATTAAATTATTTTAATGGGAGTTTAATGAGTTCTAAATCAAATAGTAAAAAGACAGAATCAATAAAAGAAAAGAGGATCGAATCAGCAGAAGAAATATCCAGTGATATAATTGATGATATAAAGAAAGTACCCTTGGAAAAGAGTGGACTGGTAGTAATAAAGGGTCCCAATGTGGGTGATAAATTCTTTATAAGCAAATCTAAATTCACTATAGGAAGGAATCCAAAGTCAGACGTATTTCTTGATGATATAACTGTTTCAAGAAAGCACGCCATATTGAAAAGAACAGGACAGGATTTTAAATTAAAGGATTCAGGCAGTTTAAACGGAAGCTATTTAAATGGAAAGATAGTAGAGGAATCACTATTAAAAAATGGTGATAAAATACAGATAGGGAAATATATATTTATATTTTTTCATCACGGTAAGAAATAATAAGTGGCAGATAAAGAAAAAGAAAAAAAATACCTTACCATCGGTAAAACAGTAAAGAGATTAAAAAAACTATACACCGATCTTACAGGAAGCAAATTAAGATTCTTGGAATCCGAGGGTCTTATCACTCCCAAAAGATCATCTAATGGGTACAGGATCTACAGTAAGGAAGACATCGAAAGATTAAATTTCATATTGAAGATGCAGAAAGATTTTTACCTGCCGTTGCCGGTCATCAAAAAAAAGATGAAAACAAAGGAGTTCAAGGATTTTATAAGTACCAGTAGATCTTCGGAAGATCTTGAATTAAAATTGGGAGAAGAATTCAAACCGGATTACAGTACCAGGAAATTTACCCAGGAAGATATAAGAAAAAATTTCAAACTTTCTCAATCCTCTATGAATGAATTACTGGAAAATGAAATAATAAATTGGAGTAAAGAAAACCATAGATATATTATAAATGCTGAAGATATTGAGATATTAAAACTTGCAGGCGAATTAGCCAAATACGGAATAAAGGTAAAGCATTTAAAATTATTTGAGAATTTTGCTACAAGAAATTCTTCGTTTATGCAGCAGATAATATTTCCACTTCTCATGTCGGGTAAAAAAGGATTTCATAATAGGGCAGAAAAGGAATTGAACAGGCTAGAAAGAATGCTCTGCGATTTTCAGGAACTTTTAATAAAAAGAGAAAATAGAAGGTTTATGGAAAAATATAAATGATAAGTAGAGATTCTCCGGTATTAAAAAGAGGCAGCATAAAGTTATATTTTAGCGTATTAATCTTTATTTTAATATTTTTATCTTTTTCCACTTCTTTATTTTCGAATCCCGGTAAAATCTATGGAGATGGCCAAAAATCTCCCTATAATGATGAGATCGATATATCTGCGGAATCTGCAGTTATCATAAATAATGATACCGGAGATATTCTATGGGAAAAGAATTCCAATAGATTGATGTACCCTGCCAGTACGACCAAAATGCTTTCCTCGATAGTTGCCATTGAAAACATAAAAGATCTTAATCATATAATAGAGATATCAAAAAATGCTTCAGGAAAAAACCATTCTGCTTTCAGGTTCAGGGAAGGGGACAGAATAAGTCTTATGGACCTTTTAAAATCTGCACTCATATGCTCACATAATAATGCCACCATCGCAATTGCGGAATATGTTTCGGGAAGTGTGGACGATTTTGTGGAATTGATGAATAAAAAGGCAGAAGAAATAGGTGCTGAAAACTCTTTTTTCAGGAACACAAACGGATTGGACGATGAATTTCCCGACCATAGATCCACTGCAAAAGATCTGGCAGTAATCGCCGGTTACTGCATGGAAAATGATTTATTCAGAGAATTGGTAAATACAACGGAAGATACCATAATGATAAACAGTAAGGAGATAGAAATAACAAATACAAATGATCTGCTTGATTATGATTTTATAAAAGGGGTAAAAACCGGTTATACAAATAATGCAGGTTATTGTATAGTGCTTTATTCTGTAAAAAACGATCTTAGGCTGATAACGGTTTTATTGAACAACAGCTCTCTGGAGCAGAGAGACAAAGATGCTTTAAAACTTCTCAACTGGGCCTATGGCAGTTTCAAGTATATAAAAATAATAGATTCGAATAAGGCTGCTGCAACTGCCACTATTAAAGATAAAGTAGAGTTAAACCTGGAACTTTATCCCGAAACCGATTATGTGGAGCTAGTAAATACCGACAATGATCAAATTAAAACAAGGCACAACTTGCAGAGTGATATCAGTTTACCTGTTGAAAAAGAGGAAGTTCTCGGTTCTATGGATATTTTCATAAATGGACAAAAAACAAAAGAGATCAATATGATTTCAAGGGAAAGTGTGGAAGATGCTTATGTATACCAGGAACTATCTTATAACTCAGAACTCCGTGCCAGGTTCATAGTAGTAGTAGTATTGGTATTTTACTTTTTAGTAATTCTCTTTATAATAATTAGAAATTTATTTATAAAAAAAATGGTTTAATAATAAACGGAGGTTTTCAAATTGACACTTAAAGGAAGCATAAGAATAAAAATCCTTGTTTTTTCATTTTTAATAACTGCATTGATCAATGCAGTTACATTTACCGGCTGCAGCAAGGGTCCTGCTTCGGAGCAGGAAATAGTTGTAGAAGAAGTTGAGACAGAAGAAGAAGTTGCAGAAGAAGAGGGAGAAGGAGAGGAAAGCCAGGCTGCCTTAGAAGAGATAACCGGTAATATAAATAAATTCAGCGGCCTGGAGATATCCGATACGGTAAAAGATGACAGGCCGATAGCCGTAATGGTTGAAAACACTACAGATGCAAGGCCCCAGTCCGGACTTATATATGCTGATATTGTGTTTGAAGTAGTCGATGAGTACGGGATCACAAGATTTATAAGCGTTTTTTCTTCATATGAAGCGGAAATTGTGGGTCCAGTAAGGAGTTCCAGGATATACTATGCAGAGATAGCAAGAAGTCTTGACCCTCTTTATGCCTTTTGGGGAACTTATCCGGAATGCTATGATGCAATAAGAAGTCTTGATATGGATGTTTTAGATGGAAATAGTGAAGTCATAGCATATACCGATTCGGGATGGAGAGATTACTCTAGAAGTGATATTACCGAGCATACTGCTTTCATGTCAACTGTGGACTTAAAAGAAGATGCAATAGATTATGATTATTCTCTCAAAGGAGGGCAGTCTCCTCTAAGATTCAAGGCAGATGCAGATGATTCAGACAGGGGAGATATATCCGATATAACCATTAATTTTTCAAGCGAAATTTTTAAAGCTTATTTTGAATATGACAGTGAAAATAATAATTACCTTAAATATGTCGGAGGTCAGCCGCATACCGACTACGAGACCGGAAATCAGATAAAGGTAAACAATGTAATAGTTATGATAACTGATATCGAAGGGCCTATAGATCAGTATGGTCATATGGTAGTGAGAACCACGGGAACCAGTGATAACGGCAAAGCATTTTTCTTTATGGACGGAAAAGTAGTTGAAGGCACATGGGAAAGATCATCGGCCTTTGACCCTTTTACTTATAAAAATGATAACGGCGATATCATTTTATTCAACAGGGGATCTACCTGGGTGGCATTAATACAGGATACTGATATGTTGACATATTAGATAAATTATTATTCAGTTCTGATTTTGAGAAGAGAAAACGATAAAAAATTAGTTAAAAACGATATACTTGGAAATGTATTGTTTTCAGAACAGGAGATCTCTGAGAGGGTATCGGAGCTGGGCAGGGAAATCACCAAAGACTACAGAAGAAGGAATCTGCTTCTGGTAAGCATTTTAAAGGGCGGTGTAATATTCCTGTCAGATCTCATCAAACGGATAGACTTGCCGTTAAGTATAGATTTTATGAGTATTTCCTCCTATGGTATTGATGGCGCTTCGACAGGTGTGGTAAGGATAACAAAGGATCTTGACGAATCCATAGAAGGTAAAGATGTACTTATAGTAGAAGATATCATCGATACCGGTCTTACCATAAGTTATCTATTAAGAAACTTAAAATCAAGGTACCCTAAAAGTCTTGAAATATGTACTCTGCTTGACAGGGATGTAAGGAGAATTGCAGATATAGGTATCAAATATGTCGGTTTTAAAATAGGGCAGAAATATATAGTAGGATACGGGCTTGATTATAAGCAAAAATACAGAAATCTTCAGTCGATATATGAACTGAAACTGGATATGATAACAAAGGATATCGAGTCTTTAAAGAGTAGTTCCAATATATAAAGATTACTCATTTTCCATCTATCAATCGATTTATCTTAATAAGTGTTATATAATTAATGCCAAAATAAAATTGAATCTTTAACAAGTGAGAATTAAGAGAAACAAGGATTTAATAAAAATGACCCTGGAGGGTGTAAGGATTGAAATACCCTCAAATAAGCCCATTCTGCTCCTGAAAGAAGAAAATGGTAACAGGTATCTTCCTATATGGATAGGACCTTATGAAGCTTCTGCCATAGCTCTGGAGCTTTCAAACATAAAGACCCCAAGACCCATGACCCATGATCTGATAATGAATATAATAAACAACCTTGAAATAAGTATTGACAATATCGAGATAACCGACATTAGAGATAACACCTTTTATGCCATAATAAATCTTAAAAAGGCAGACAGCAAGATGGTAAAGGTAGATTCAAGGCCATCCGATGCTATTGCAACTGCTGTAAGAAGTAAATGTGATATATATGTAAAAGAACATGTTCTGGAATCCGGCGGACTAAAGATTCAGTCAATTGATGAAGAAATAAGCAAATTTAAAGACTTTCTGGATCACATAGAGCCAGATGATTTCAGAAATAAATAAGTGTTTTTTAAATAAAGACTCTTTACATCTTCTATTAATTTATATTCATTATTAAAAATCATTAAATTCTTTTTTATATAATAATATATATGATTATATTGACTTTTATATATTTTTATTCTATAATTACATCAATGTAATTACAATAATGTAATTAAAAAAGACAGGGAGTGATAAATATATATTTTGGAAAACAGCAATATAAGAAAAACTTATTTATCTTCGGAAGTATGTAAGATAATAGGTATTACCTATAAACAACTTGATTATTATGATAGAACAAACTTTATAAAGCCTTCCGTCAATGGAGCAGGGGGTTACGGGACCAGGAGGATGTATAGTTTTAATGATCTTATGAAATTAAAAGTAATAAAAAAACTCCTGGAAGCAGGAATAAGTCTTCAAAAGTTAAGGAGAACAAAAAGATATCTTGAAAATTATAGCGAAGATGACAATAGCCTTTTAAGGGTAACACTGATATCGGACGGCAATACGGTTTATGCCTGTGATTCTGACAAAGCGATAATAGATACCTTAAAAAGCGGCCAGGGTGTATTTGGAATTGCACTGGGAAAGGTCTATGTAGATCTTAACGGAGATATAGAAAAGTATTTAAATATCAAAAGAAAAAAAATTACGCCAGGCAATAATTTTAAAAATTTCATAATCAACAAGTAAACAGGAGAATTTTAAATTTATGGCTAATAAGTTATTAAAGATAAGAAAGAACTTAAATAAAAACAATAGATTGGATTCTGAGTTTAAAAATGCTGAAAATGTAAAGTTCGCTCATAAGAGTGAAAAAGAGTTCACTAAAATATTAGATTTCTACAGGATAAAATGGGAATATGAACCAAGGACGTTTGTTCTAAGACTTGATAAAAAAGGAAATCCAGATGTCAGTTTTACTCCTGATTTTTACCTGCCTGAATATAATCTTTATATAGAACTTACCACTCTTAATCAAAAACTGGTAACAAAAAAGAATCGCAAAATAAAAAAATTAAGGGAGTTGTACCCTGATATAAACATTAAACTATTTTATAAGAAAGATTATAACAGTTTGATTTTTAAATATTTAAACAAGTAGCCTTATTTTTTAAAATAAAGTATTTCTATCAAAATCAAAATTTATGAAGATTATAAGTACTATATTATTCAACAAATGAAGGAAAAAAAAGACGGCAGTATAAAAGGGGATATAAGACTGCTCTTCAGCAGATATGGCACTATGAAGGGAAAGCCGGGTTTTGGGGGTGCTTTGAGAATCATGATAGTTAAACCCGGGGTGCAAGCTTTGGTTTTTTACAGGTTTTACCGGAGGATATATAAAATGAAACTGAGGCTTCTTGCTGAAATGTTCAGCAGACTAAATTTTTTTCTAAATGGTGCAGAAATAGATCCTGGAGCTGATATAGGTTCAGGCTGCAGGATATGGCATACTGCAGGTGTAGTGATCGGCAGGGGAGTGAAGATAGGGAATAATGTTAGTATATTTTCTAATGTTACTCTTGGGGGGCTGGGTCATTCTATTTTTCATCATGGAAAGCTTGGTTATCCTGAAATAGGAGATAATGTTATACTATATACCAATGTAACTGTATTAGGACCTGTTAAAATAGGAAATAATAGTTCTATTGGTGCTCATTCTTTGATATTAGAGTCAATTCCTGATAACTCTCTTGCTTTTGGTATTCCTGCTAAAGTAATAAAATCTTTTTGATAGGGAAGTTTAAAATATAATCTATTTTAGTGTAAAAAAAGGATATTTTTTTAAAAAATGATTAAGTTTACATAATATATATTATCGGAACTTAAATATAAACTATATATTATTTTTTTTATTTCTGTAATCTGATTATTTATATAAAATTTTGTTTTAAATCTGAATATAAAGATTTGAAAATAGTAAAAGTTACTGGAATATAATTTATTAACTAGATTCTGTAAAGTAGAAAATCTTTAAAATAATATCATCAATTATTTGAAGAAGTCATAAAGAGGATAAAATATAAAAAGATATTTATAGAGAATAATTTAGACCTTATTCACCTGTGCTTCCGAACCCCCTCTCTCCCCTGCTGGTATCATTCAGATTCTTGACAACTTTTATATCCGCCTTTTCAATTTTATGTATTACCAGCTGACATATCTTATTGCCCTTTTTTATATCAATATTTTTTCGGGAATCGAGGTTTATAAGAATTACTTTTATTTCTCCCCTGTAACCTGAATCTATAAGACCTGGTGAATTTACCATACCTAGGCCTTTTTTGGCAGCTAGACCTGATTTAGGCTGAATAAAACCAGCATAGCCGGAGGGTATGGATATTTCAATACCCGTAGGTATCATTTTTCTCTCAAAAGGCTTTAGAACGCAATCAACAGTGCTGTACAGATCTAATCCTGCATCACCTTCATGAGAATATTTGGGGATCGGTAAATTATCATCCAGTATTTTTATTTCTATTCTTAACATAAATCATGATCATGATTTTATTAAAGAGATATTATTCTATATTATATATTATTATTTTACTAAAAAAGAAGAAAATTATTATTATTTTTCAATCAGGGGAACAATAATGGTTTTATTACCTGGTATATGATCCAATGATCCCATATTATTTATTCTCTTTACTTCGGTAACAAATTTTTCTTTTGTTCTGTTATCCGAGTATTTATTTGCCAGATCATCAATATTAATAGGTCTTTCAATATTTATCTTTATATATTTAATGGTATTAATATCTTTAAACTTATAACTGTTGCTGTATATAGCAGCAGTTACCAGTATAAAGACAATTATCAAAAGTAAACATAAAAATATTTTTTTAATTTTTATTTTAATCGTTCTCACTTGTATATTTCCCTTTTAATGCCACTTATCTATTTTTTTATATCAGGCAAATCTTAAAAATTAATAATAAATATTATGAAGCGAACAAACGTTTGGTAATATAATACCACCGAACGTATGTTTGTGTCAATAAGATTTTTAAATCTCTTTTTATTTAAATTTTACATAACTTTTTTTCTATAATTTGTTAGAATAATAAAAAAGTCCTATATAAAGAAGAAGCCTGCAAAATAAATATTTTTTTATATTAACGATTTAAAGGAGGAATAATGGCTGAGATTTTTTACGATAAAGACATCGATATGGATCTTTTAAAAGGGAAAAAGATTGCCATAATAGGTTATGGAAGCCAGGGGCATGCTCATGCGCAGAATTTAAGAGAGAGCGGCATGGATGTAATAGTAGGCGAACTTGAAGGGAGCAAGCCCTGGAATGCGGCTAGAGAAAAAGGATTTGAAGTATATACAACAGATCAGGCTTCAAAAATGGCAGATGTAATAATGTTTTTGGCACCGGATATACTGCAAAAGGATATTTACTATAAATACATAGAGCCAAATCTCGTTGAGGGTAATATATTATGTTTTGCTCACGGCTTTAATATTCATTTTAAGCAGATAATTCCTAGAAAAGATATTGATGTCATAATGATCGCTCCTAAGGGTCCGGGTCACATTGTAAGAAGGATGTATAAGGAAAACAGCGGGGTCCCTGCAATTATTGCTGTCTATCAGGACTATTCCAAAAAAGCAAAGGATTACTGTCTTGCCTACGCAAAAGCTATAGGCGCAGGCAGGGTCGGCATAATTACTACTACCTTTAAGGAAGAAACGGAAACAGATCTTTTTGGAGAGCAGGCCGTACTTTGCGGAGGAACAACCGAGCTCATAAGAGCCGGTTTTGATACTCTGGTCGAAGCTGGATATCAGCCAGAAATAGCATATTTCGAAGTTTTAAGCGAGTTAAAATTAATAGTCGACCTTATATATGAGGGTGGAATATCCTGGATGAGAGAATCAATAAGTGATACTGCCGAATACGGTGATATGGTAAAGGGTAAAAAAGTCATAACTGCCGAGACCAGGAAAAATATGAAAAAGATACTGGAAGATATTCAGAACGGAAGTTTTGCCAAAGAGTGGATAGAGGAAAATAAAGCAGGCAGGCCCGTTTATAATGCAATCAAAAAAAAGGAAGCCGAACACCTTATAGAAAAAGTAGGAGCAAAGCTTAGAAAGATGATGACCTGGATCAAAAAAGAAGAAGAATAAAATAATAAATTTAGACGGAGCGAACTGATGTTTGCCATATATTTATTTTTTTGTTATAATTCCATCGGTTAAAAACTTTTAATTATTTATTTTTTAATTATGCTTGAAAATATAAGCAGCAGACAGGAAAAAATATTAAAGTTTATAAATAAAAAAATAAAGGAATCTGGCTATCCTCCATCTGTACGGGAAATAGCCAAAGCAGTCAATTTAAGTTCTTCTGCAACGGTACATTCTCATTTGAAAAAGCTCGAGGAAAAAGGTTATTTAAAAAGAAATCCATCAAAACCTCGTGCCATCTCCCTATTATCACGTAAAGGCGATGGATCGGTCGATACCGGGATAAACAACCTGGTATATGTACCGATAGTGGGAAGTATAGCGGCTGGCCGACCCATACTGGCCGAAGAAAACATAGATGACTATTTCCCCCTTACCCCGGATTTTGTTAAGGGAAAAAAGCAAGTTTTCATACTGCATGTAAGAGGAGACAGTATGGTTAATGCAGGTATACTTGATCGGGATTATATTGTAGTAAGAAAACAGGATACAGCCATCAATGGCGAGATAATAGTGGCTTTACTCGAAGATGAAGCAACAGTTAAAAGATTTTTTAAAACAAATAAAAAAATAAAACTGATGCCAGAAAATGATCATATGGAGCCCATAGTGGTAAAGGACGTAAGAATACTCGGTAAAGTTATAGGGGTCATCAGAAAATACTTCTAAATTATATAGCAGCCTTGCTGCTCTTACTTTCCCGGTATATATATTTAGCTAAAATAGAAGAATATCTGGAGCCTACATTTAAATTCAACACCGTACTGTCTTCCAGATCTTTCCTCCTTAAGACCTGACAGTTATTATAAATAAAAGATATAAGTCTGCTTTCATTATAAGGTATCTTTACAGTTATATTTATATAATGCTTTTCAACAAAACTTTTTATTCTTAAGTAAAGCTCCCGTATTCCTATTTTCTTTAGGGCAGATATGAATACTGCATTTTTATACTTTATCTTTAATTTTTCTATATAGGAATCGCTTACTTTGTCTATCTTATTAAATACCAATATCACAGGCTTATTCCATACGTTTATTTCTTTTAGAACTCTCCTCACACTATAAATATTATTTTCGTAATAAGGATTGCTTACATCTATTATAAGCAGCAAAAGGTTTGATCTTCTGACTTCTTCCAGGGTGGACTTGAATGATGCTATTAGCTGATGTGGTAATTTTTCTATAAAACCGACTGTATCAGAAATTAAAACCTCTGAATTCGGAAATTTATTCAATTTTCTTGTAGTGGAATCCAGGGTGGAAAAAAGTCTGTCTTCTACATAAGCATCCGCGTCAGTAGTGGAATTAAGAAGTGTGGTTTTACCGCTGTTAGTATATCCAACCAGTGCTATTTGATATATTTCCCTTTCTTCTCTCTTCTTTCTCTGCGTGTCTCTTTGTACACCTATTCTATCTATTTTCTTTTTAAGCATGATTATTCTTTTTCTTATTTTTCTCCTATCTACTTCCAGTTTTGTTTCTCCGGGTCCTCTTGTTCCTATTCCTCCTCCCAATCTGGACAACTCGATGCCTCTACCTGTTAATCTGGGCAGAATGTAATTTAATTGGGCCAGTTCCACCTGAAGCTTACCTTCGCTGCTGTGTGCCCTCTGGGCAAAAATATCAAGTATTAATGCGGTTCTGTCCAATACTTTAGTATCAAGTTTCGCCTGAAGATTCCTCTGTTGTGTAGATGTTATTTCATTATTGAATATAACCAGCTCTATGTCGTTCTGTTCAACAATAGTCTTGATCTGCTCCAGTTTACCAGTGTTTATGAAATATTTGATGTTTGGCCTGGGCTGCTTAAAGTAAATCGTCTCTTCAACATCCGCACCAGCACTTAAAGCCAAATTTTTTAGCTCGCCTATACGCTCTTTTTTATCATTATAGTATATTGAGTGTTTTAACCTGTTATTTTTAAGTTTTTCAAAATCGGTCAAAACTAGAAGAACTTTTTCCCTCTTCATAAATTATTTAGATTATAGCACTCCTTTATAATACACTTTTAATCCGGTTTAAAGCCTCTTTCAGCCTGCTGTCTTCCATGGTCAGTGAAATCCTTATATATCCTTCTCCACATTTCCCAAAAGCTTTTCCAGGCGTGACCACCACATTAGCTTTTTCCAAGAGCATTTTTGAAAATGATTCAGATGTAAATCCTTCCGGTACTTCAGCCCATACATATATAGTAGCATTGGAGTCGTAATACTCGATACCGACATCATCCAGCACTCTTTTAACTATATCCCTTCTCTTTTTGTAAATCTGATTATTATGGACAGCATACTTTTTATAATTATTCAAAGCTTCAGCCGCTGCATACTGAACTGCGTTAAAAATGCCAGAGTCGACGTTTGTCTTATATTTACCGATACTCTCTATTATTTCTCTATTTCCTACTGCATAGCCAATTCTCCATCCTGTCATGTTAAAGGTCTTGGAAAGTGAATTGAGCTCTATCCCTACATCTTTTGCACCTTCCGCGCTCAGGAAACTTGGTGGTCTTTTTTCTCCACAATATACATCTGAATAAGCATTATCATGACATATGATAATATTATTTCTTTCTGCGAATTCAGCCACTTTTTGAAAAAAACCTACATCGCAAGTCGCAGTAGTCGGGTTATTGGGATAATTAAAAAACAAAACCCTGGACTTTACGGCTACTTCCTTAGCAATATCATCAATATCAAAAAGAAAATCGTTTTCTTTTTTTAGCGGTATTGCATAGGGTCTTCCGCCGGCAAAAATGGTACTTATTTTAAAAACCAGGTATGCAGGGTCGGTTATAATTGCAAAATCGTCTCTGTTTATATAAGTATACGCTAGATCCGATATACCTTCTTTTGAGCCTAAGAGCGGTATCACTTCCCTATCGGGATCTATTTCCACATTAAATCTTTCGAGGTAAAAATTTGCTGCTGCTTCTTTAAAGATCTTTAAACCATAGCTTGAAGGATATCTGTGATTTTCAGGATTTTTAGCTTCCCGGCAGAGGACCTTTATTATATCTTCCTGTGTCGGTATGTCAGGATCACCTATACCCAGGCTTATTACATCCAGTCCCTGGCTTCTCTTCTTTTCTATTATTTTACTTATTTCTGCGAATGTATATGGCGGTAAAAGCCTTAATCTTTCTGATTCTTCAAACTGCATCGGTCCCCTTTCGTTTCCAGATATGATATTTCATCAATCTTTTATTTACAAATTATATATTCCATCAAAATTATGATCTACTTTTCCCGAAAGATAGATACTGGATTCCACAGCATCCCATATCACATCTACCTTTCCGCCCAATAGATTTACGGATATTTTATTATACATTTCTTTTTTTGTTTTAATAGCACATATAGCTGCAGCACAGGCTCCTGTCCCACATGCCAGAGTCTCTCCTACTCCCCTCTCCCATACTCTTAGGTCCAATTCTCCCCTATTTCTGATACTTGTAAACTCTACATTTGTTTTGCGGGGGAAAATCTCAAGATTTTCAATTTTAGGACCCCAGCTTTTTACATTATAATCTTTTAAATCCGTGTCTCCATCCAAAAATATGACACAATGGGGATTTCCGATAGAAACGCAATTTATATAAAATGATCTTTCCCCTACTTTTATTTTATAGTCAAAGACTTCCGACCTGTCTTTTATAAGTACAGGAATACTGGCAGAATTAAATTCCGGAGTGCCCATATCAACACTTATATTACCGATTCTTCCGTTTTCGATATCTATCGATAATGCTTTCTCGCCTGCCAGTGTTTCTATAGTCAGGTCTCTTCCTTTTATTAAACCCATATCATGAGCGAATGCTGCCATGCACCTTATTCCATTTCCGCACATTTCAGCAGTGGAACCGTCGCGGTTATAATAATCCATTTTCAGGTCAGATCTTGCTGACTTCTTTACAATTATCAGACCATCTGCACCTATACCGAAGTGTCTGTCGCATATTTTTATTATCTGGTCTTTTAAAAGATTTATCTTAGTTTTAGCTGCATCGATTATTATGAAATCGTTTCCCTGACCGTTAAATTTAGAAAATCTTATTCTTCTCATTTTTAAGTACTCTTCTTCAATAACTTGAAAATATCTATGATTAGCTTAAAAATGTTATCATAATTACTTGTTCTTATCCAATTAATTTTTGGCTCCGACCTTAACCACGTCATCTGTTTTTTGGCAAGTCTTCTGGTATTCCTGGTTACCTCGCTGGTACAGTTATCCAGGCTTAATTCTCCGTTTAAGTAACTCAAGACCTCTTTATAACCTATAGCCTGTAACAAGCTGCTGCAGTTTTTATATCCTTTCCTGATCAAATCCTGTACTTCTTTTACCAGTCCTTTTTCAAACATCCTTTTTACTCTTCTCTCTATACATTCATAAGCACTTGATTTTTCAGTTTCAAGTCCAATAATTATAGAGTCATATTCCAGTTGAGAGTCCCCCCAGGCATTCTGTAATTCTGAAAAAGGGACGCCGGTTATCTGGTATATTTCAAGTGCTCTTATGATCCTCCTGTGATCGTTTTCACTTATCTTTTGGGCATAATCTTTATCTATCTTTTTAAGTTTTTGGTAATATTTTTTTATACCATCTGCTTTTATATTCTCTCTCAACTTTTTCCTTATTGAATCATCTCCCTTTGGTATTCGGTCCATATTTCTCAATACTGCCCTCATATACATCCCAGATCCTCCGACCATGAGGGGAATCTTATTCTTTCGGAAGAATTCTCTTTCAATTATATTTCTGCATGTGTTCTTAAATTCCACTACACTAAATTTATGATCGGGTTCAAATAAATCAATCATAAACTGCTTGACACCGTGCTCTTCAGAATTATATTTATCCGTACCAATATCCATACCCCTGTATACCTGCATGGAGTCCAAGGAAATAATATCGGTATTGAGCAGTCTGGCCAATATTATCCCCGTCTTACTTTTGCCGGTGCAGGTCGGTCCGCAGATGACGATCACTTTTTTCGAATGTATAAGATTCCTGCATAATCCATCAAGATCAATGCAGTTATCCTTCAATCTGTCTTCTATTATCTTCAAATTTAAATCTTTTTTATTATTCATATCATTGTATGAAATTATAGATATCATGATCATAGTAATTCACCGGTGACATAAAAAGACCTTGCACCGGTTATGGTAACAGGTACGATACTTCCAATCAGATCTTTGCTGCCTTTAAAATTTACTATGGTATTATTTTCCATTCTCCCCTCCAGCATGTCGGTGCCCTTCATACTCTCACCTTCAACTAATACTTCAAGCTTTCTGCCTACTGTCTTTTTATTCTCGCTAAAAGATATTTCCCGCTGTATTTCTATCAGCTCCCTCAGCCATTTCTTCTTCTCACCCAATGGTATATAGTCTTTCATTTTAAATGCTTTGGTACCTTCTCTAGGTGAATATATGAATGTAAACGCACTGTTATATCTTACCCTTTTTATCATATCAAGGGTCTTCAAAAAATCCGGTCTTTCCTCTCCCGGAAATCCTACTATGATGTCAGTTGTTATGGCGCAATTTGGTATTTTTTTCCTTATATTGGATATAATCTTAAAATAATCTTCCCCGGTATACGAACGGTTCATTTTCTTTAGTATTTTGTCCGAGCCTGATTGCAGCGGCAGGTGTACGTGTTTCACAACATTATCTCTGTTTTTGATTATATCAATTATGTCCATAGAAAAATCTTTTGGATGTGAAGTCATAAATCTTATCCTTTTTAACTCTTTTATTTCCGATATCTTTCTCAACAGACCCGAGAAACTAAGATTACCTTTCAGGTCCTTTCCGTAAGAGTTTACATTTTGCCCCAGGAGCATTATTTCTATCACGCCTCCACCAGCAAGGCCTTTTACTTTTTTTATGATTTTTTCTTCTTCTATAGACTTCTCACTCCCTCTTACAAAAGGTACTATGCAGTATGAACAGTAATTATCACACCCTATACTTATGGGGACATAAGCTTTGAACACTTTTTCCCTTTTGACATTAAACAGATCATGATCAAAACCTTCTTCCGATATTGAACATATGCTTTTACCCGTCTCCAAACGTTTTTTTATTAAATCAGGAATCTCTGCAATATTGTGTGTTCCGAAAACGATGTCAATAAAAGGAAAATCTTTCAATATCTTCCCCTTGATATTTTGAGAAATGCAACCCCCCACACAGATCAAGATATCATTTTTTTTGGACTTTAAGTTTTTAAGTCTTCCTATATGCCCGTACAATCTGTTTTTGGCCTTCTCTCTTACCGCACAGGAATTTAATATTATCAAATCGGAATCTTCAATGTCGCATGTTATGCTGTAGCCTTCTTTTTCAACCAGGTACGCTATTCTTTCAGAATCATTTTCGTTCATTTGGCATCCAAATGTCTTTATATATGCTTTCATAGGATTAAGATTTATTGCTTGAGAAAAGGGCTTTTAAAAAAAAGCAATTGCTTGGAAAATAAAATATCATTTAGATTCTATTGTAAGAACTATGGCAGTCTTTATTTCACCATTCACTTCAATGTCTTTAAAATAAGGTATACATATTAATTCATGACCCGATGGAGCTATAAAACCCCTGGCTATAGCTATTCCTTTTATTGCCTGATTTAATGCTCCTGCCCCTATAGTCTGAATCTGTACTCTGTCGCTGTTCCTGATCATACCTGCGATCGCCCCTGCTACTGAATTGGGCTTGGATTTAGATGAAACCTTAAGTAACTTGATGTTGTCGTTCATATTATTTTTTTACTATTTTATTTTTTATTCTTTTTGCTTCAACTCGATCATTAATTTTATGATATTATTTACCTTCTTATATTCTGCATTATTGCTGGTGGTGATAAAATATTTATCACCTAACTCTCTTACCTTATCCTCTACAGCATTAATTATACATCTTATCTCTTCATCTTTAAACCTGCTTGCCAGTTTGTTCTCATCATAAAGGATAAGATTTTTACCCGTTTTGGCCATGTTATCTTTTAAATTTTTATTTGAGCTTACCGCCCTATTCTTTAAATTACCATCCATATCAATCTTTAGT
Source organism: uncultured Actinomycetota bacterium (assembly GCA_964610385.1). GTDB lineage: Bacteria > Actinomycetota > Humimicrobiia > Humimicrobiales > Humimicrobiaceae > CAZBSE01. The sequence continues at coordinate 214,432 of CAZSXW010000002.1, read as the reverse complement.
GGGTCAAGCGATTTTATTTCACCATAAATGATTCTCTGTATTCCTCTCTGTGATATATCCATATTAAATATCTTTTTTGAAATATCGTCCATTAAATTATAATTATCGGTAAGAGCAGGTATTTCCGTTACCTTGATATTATTATTCTTAACATAATCTATTAATTTATCCCAACTATCAAACTTTGAACAGCCGGCATCCTTCTTTTCTTTTCTAAAAATTCCTCTCATTGTAGATAATACCTGTGTGGGGCTGCCGTAATAAAAATTTATATCTTTATTTTGAAGCTGGAATTCAATTATTGTTTTAAGTATGTTATTTACTCCGCCTATTATATTTAAATCGCCGTCCATCTTTATTATTTGAGGCATCAAAGACTGATCCTTCTTTTCCGGTACCTTCGAAAGATCTATGTCTAAATAAAACGATGCACCTTTTAAGTTACCGGAAAAGACAATTTTTACTTCTTCAGCGTTTAGTTTTATCGAGAACAACGCCATTCCCCTTCCGTGAAATCCATAAGGGTCTTTTATCCCGTTTTCCAGTTTTGAAGTGACCCTGGATTCAAATATAAGATCCTGAAGCTTGGGAGGTATCCCTTTACCGTCATCTATAAAATATATCTTTCTTCTTTTGTCCTCAATTTTCTTTGTCCCTATAAAAACATTCCTGCTGCCGGCATCTCTACTGTTTCTGAGAAGTTCCACTACCATATCTTCCACACAGCCTATGTCCTGGAGAGCCTGTCTTCTTTCAGCCTCGGAAATCTTCAACCTCACATACCCATTCCCCAGGTCTTCTTCGATATTTAAAGCATCCTTTATTTTTAATTCAGATAAAAGTTTGCTTATATCAGCGTTATTTTGCATAATCGATTGCTCTGCTTTCCCTGATCACGGTTACTTTTATCTGTCCGGGATATTCCATTTCCTTCTCTATCTCTCTCGCAATTTCCTTGGACAGCATTATCGACATATTTTCATCGACTTCTTCAGGTTTTACCATTACTCTTATCTCTCTGCCGGCCTGAATGGCATAAGCCTTTTCTATTCCCTTGAATTTAGTAGCGATTTTTTCCAGACTTTCCAGCCTCTTTACATAACTTTCGAGAGTCTCCCTTCTTGCACCCGGCCTTCCGCCTGAAATCTGGTCCGCGGCCTGTATTATTACATCCAGTATTGATTTTGCCTCAACTTCATTATGATGCGATTCAATGGCATGGCATATTTCTTCATCTTCATTTAATCTTTTTGCCAGTTCTGCTCCTATAATAGCATGCGAACCCTCTATATCATGAGTAAGGGCTTTACCTATATCATGAAGCAGCCCGGCTCTTTTTGCCTTCTTAGGATTCATACCCAGCTCGGAAGCTATCATACCAGCTATATAGGCGACCTCTTTTGAATGAAGGAGCACATTCTGGCCATAACTTGTCCTGTATTTCAACCTGCCCAGTACTTTTACTATCCCCGGATTTAACTCTGATATTCCGGTATCGAACACAGCCTGCTCTCCTTCAAGTTTTATCTCATTGCTTATGATCTTACTCGCTTTTTCATACATTTCTTCAATTCTTGCAGGGTGTATTCTTCCGTCCGTTATCAGATTCTCAAGGGTAACCCTTGCTATCTCTCTTCTGACAGGGTCAAATGAGGAAAGTATCACAGCCTCGGGTGTATCGTCAACAATTATATTTATACCGGTCAGGTTTTCGAAAACTCTTATATTTCTACCCTCCCTGCCTATTATCCGTCCTTTCATTTCATCGTTGGGCAGATTTACTACTGATACCGTAGTTTCACTTACATGATCCATGGCACATCTTTGTATAGCCTGAGAAATTATTTTTTTGGCCATGTTATCGGCATTTTCCTTAAGCTTTGCCTCAATATTTCTTATCTCTTTGGCAGACTCATATTTTGCATCCTCCTCAATCTTTTTCATCAGTATTGCCTTTGCCTCTTTCCTGGTAAGTTCACCAATAGCCTCAAGCCTAAGTATTTCTTTTTCCAATATCTCACCTAATTTTTTATTCTTTTTATCCAATTCATCACTTTTTTGGTTCGTTATCTGCTCCTTTTTATCAAGATAATGAGCTTTTTTCTCAATAGAGTCCTCGCGACTCAGCAGTCGGTCTTCTCTTTTTTTAAGCTCAAATTTTTGCCTTTTGGTTTCATCTTCGTATCTTGCCTTTAAGTTTTGAACCTCTTCCTTTCCTTCAAGGACTGCTTCCTTCTTTATATTCTGTGCTTCCTTTTTGGCGTTATTCAACATAAGATTTGCTTTTTGCTCTGCCGAACTTAGTTTTGAATCTATTATGTACTTTCTGAAGAAGAACCCTACAAAAAATCCTATTATAACAGCAATACCGATATATAGAATCCTTAATAATAAATCCATTTTATAAACCTTCCTTCCAAATAAAAAAGTCGAGTTATCAATTACTCGACTTATAAATTAATTTGCACTAATTAATTTTAAATAAAATATTTTAATATCCGGTTTAAATCTAATTTATTAAAATTACAACACTTCTCCGATTTAAAAAAGACACCTTTATGTATCCCATCAGTATCTTATTTAAATGATTTCTAAATTACCTCCAGCTTTTTTATTTTACAAAATTTATCATTAGCAATTTAATTACCAATTTATTATTCTTATAGTTAAAAACCAGCTTTCTTCTTTTTTATATCAATATGATCTTTATATCGCTAATAATATTTACAATAATCAGTGCAAATTATTCTATAAATCAAGTAATTTTCAATAAAAATATCAATTAAATTCATTTTAACTATAGCATTAATTTAAGTCAATACATATTAGCTTTAAATTAGCTTTAACCTCTCAATGTTGATAATTTTTATTGGAAAATAAAAGAAAATATTACTATAAATACTATTCTATTACTATTTTCTTAAAGTACCTTTTACCTCTTTGAATTATTTTATTGTCAAGAAAGTCTATATCAAATTCAACATTAGGATCATTAACTTTTATACCCCCGATTTTGATCCCTCCCTGCGCGATCAGCCTTCTGGCTTCGCTTTTTGATACGGCAAGTCCTGAATCTACCAGTACTTTTATTAAAAGGACTTTATTTTCTTTCAGACTTCTGGAATTAATCGAGTATTCTGATACGTTTTCCGGGACCTCCTTTTTCTTGAATATAAGATCGAAAGCTTTTTCCGCATCTTCAGCCTCCTTATTGCTGTAGAGATTCTCTATTATGGTTTTTGCCAGTTTTCTCTTTGCCACAGAGGGATTCAATTTTTTCTTTTTTATACTGTCTTCGATTTCCATTATTTCCTTTTTATTCAGGGATGTAAGTAGTATGAAATAATCCATCATTATGCTATCCGGAATAGACATTACCTTCCCGAATATCTCCTGCGGTGGCTCATCGACTCCTATGTAATTACTCAGGCTCTTACTCATTTTTTCGACGCCGTCGGTACCTACCAGAATGGGCATCGTTATGGCTATCTGCGGTTTCTGTGAAAATTCTTTCTGCAGCTCTCTTCCCATGAGTAAGTTAAATCTTTGATCGGTGCCTCCAAGTTCTACATCCGATTTTATGGCTACCGAATCGTATGCCTGCATAACAGGGTAAAGAAATTCCATAATAGCTATGGGAGTATTGCTTTTAAACCTTTTTTTAAAATCGTCTCTTTCGAGCATTCGCGCTACAGTAAATTTTGAAGTAAGATTAAGTACATCTTCAAACTTAAGATTTTTAAGCCACTTTGAATTTTTAACTACTTCAGTTTTAACTGGATCAAGTATTTTAAAGGCCTGTTTCATATAAGTAGCGGCATTCTTGTCTATCATATCCGCAGACAATCGTGGTCTTAATATGGATCTTCCCGAAGGATCTCCTATCCTTGCAGTGTAATCACCTATTATAAGTACTGCATTATGTCCCAGATTTTGGAACTGTCGAAGTTTGTTCAGAACAACTGTATGCCCGAGATGAATATCAGGAGAAGTCGGATCAAGTCCTAATTTAACCTTTAAAGGTTTATTTTCGGATATCGATTTATCAAGAATTGATTTGAGTTCACTTTCGGTCAGAACATCTTCTGTTCCTGAAAGTATTGTCTCCATCTGTTTTCTTAAATTTTTCTCTATCATATCGAGATTTGTTAAACCTTTCAGATTACTTAAATTTTTCCATATATTGATTTTATCTAAAAAATCAAAATAAATATTAACACAACTGTTCACATATATTAAGACCATATTGTTATTTAATTGAATTTTATATAAAATTTCTTCGGTTGATTTATTTAAAGACAAACATTTTAAAATGAGTTCAAAACACAAAGAATTAAGCGGCTGTCTCAAAGCCCTGATATTTATTATATCCTCAATCCTGGTACTTGTTCTGGCAACAGGTGGTATTCTGGTTCTTTATTACTTAAATTCTCTTCCCACGCTAGAAGAACTGACTCCTTCCCCTATTGCCCAGACCTCCAAAGTTTACGCGCTGGACGGCAGTCTGGTGACAGAATTCCATTCCGAGGAAAACAGAGAGATAATCCCATTCCATGAAATGTCACAGTATATAAAAGATGCTGTTGTAGCAGTAGAGGACAAAAGGTTTTATGAACACCAGGGTGTTGACTATATAAGGATCATAGGAGCTTTCATAGCAGATATAAAAGCCGGTGACCTTTCTCAGGGAGCCAGTACCATTACCCAGCAGTATATAAAGAACGTTTATTTTACCCCCGAAAAGACATTCCGCAGAAAAATCAACGAAGCCTTGATAGCAATACAGCTGGAGAGAAACTATACCAAAGATAAGATTCTTGAAATGTATTTGAATACCGTTTGTTTCGGTTCCGGAGCTTACGGGATACAAAAAGCATCAGAAATATATTTCGGTGTAGATGCAAGTGAATTGACACTTCCTCAGGCGGCTCTGCTGGCAGGACTGGTAAGGATTCCGGAAGTGTATTCACCCTTCAATGATATTGAAAAATCAAAGACAAGAAGGAACCTTGTGCTTCAACTTATGTATGATCAGGGATTTATCGATACCGATCAATATCTTGATGCCCTTGCCGAACCAGTGGTAATAAATCAGGATCGAACTTATAATTCCGAACTTTTCAGCAGCAGAATAGCTCCTTATTTTATAGATTACGTAAAACAAAATCTATACGATAAAAAATTTACGGATTACGATGTTTTTAAAGGAGGGCTCAGAATATATACCACACTTGACACGGAATTGCAAAAAAAAGCTGAAGAAGCAGTAAAAAAAGTTTTCCCCGAAGATCCGGAGCCGTCTTATTCTCTTGTAAGTGTCGATCCGGATAACGGATATATCTATGCACTAATAGGCGGAAAAGATTACAGTACAAGTAAATTTAATATAGCTACCCAGGGAAAAAGACAACCAGGATCTGCCTTTAAGACTTTGGTACTCATAGAATCCATACTGCAGAATTTTTCTCCCAAAAACACATTCAACCCCAATGGCCCTATTACCATAGATATGGAAGAAGGTCCTGATTGGCTGGTCCATAATTACAATAACCAGACATTCGGAGTAGAAGAAATGTCTGTGGAAGATGCAACAGTTCAATCGGTAAATGTGGTCTATGCTCAATTGATGATGAAAATAGGAGCAGAAAATGCGGAACGTCTGTGCAACGATATGGAGATCTACGATGTGGGAAGCAATCCTGCCATTGCCATAGGAGGACTTGAAACAGGAGTAACTCCACTCGATCTTAGCAAGGTGTTCTCTACTCTTGCATCAGGAGGTATATACCAGCCGCCGGTATGCATATTGAAAATAACCGACTATCAGGGAAATATATTATATGAGTACGATCCTGATAACAATGAATCGGTGTACAGGGTATTTGATGAAGCTGTTTCATATCGTGTAACCCAGATACTTGAGAAAGTAATAAAAAACGGAACAGGTAAAGGGGCTGATATCGGAAGGCCGGCAGCTGGTAAGACCGGGACTACCGAAAACAATGTTGACGCCTGGTTTGCCGGATATACTCCGGATCTGGTCACGGTAGTATGGATGGGTCATCCCGAAGCAAGTCAACCAATGAAGCCGATAAACGGCAGAGTTGTGGTAGGAGGCACCTACCCTGCTGATATATGGCGTGAATTTATGGACTCTGCACTTGAAAACACGCCTGTATCTGATTTCAACAAGCCTGAAAAGAAACTTATAGATATTGAAGTCTGTGCTGATTCAGGTTTACTTACCACGTTCTGGTGTCCTGAAGATTCTATTGAATGGCAGATTTTTATTGAAGGAGAAGAACCAGAGGATGTCTGTGATGTTCATAATAAAGTCGAAGTACCCGATGTGGTTGGAAAAAGCTATGAAGATGCTAAAAAAATACTTGAAGACTTATATTTTGTAGTCGAAGAAACTCATGGATTCAATGATATATACAATAAGAATGTCATCTTTAAGCAAGATCCCGAAGCAGGCGAAGTAATCGAATCCCTGACCGGAGAGAAATTGAATATTTTTTTATATGTCAGTAAAGGTAAGGAGACTTTTGATATGCCAGACCTTACAGGACTGGAACTTGATGCCGCAGAAGAAATATTACAGGACTTTGGACTGATACTCTCAGGCACTGTTTATGACTTCAGTGATGAACAGCCGGCTGACGTAATATTTGATCAGAGTCCGGTTCCAAGTTCAAAAGTATCTAAGTCAGATAAAGTGACTGTTTATGTAAGCAAGGGTGAAAATCCCCAGTCAACTGTTCCTGATGTCCTTAATATGACCGAAGAGGATGCTATCGAGGAACTAAACTCTTATGGTTTTGAAATAATCAGTATCTACTATGAAGAAAGCACGGAAGAAAAAGATTTAGTGTTTTCCCAGACACCTGTAGAAGGCACTATTTATGATAAATCACAGGAAGTAATAATCAAAATAAGTCTGGGTGTAAAAGTGCCCGATGTCATAGATATGACCAGGGAAGAAGCAGAACTCATGCTGAGTGAATTGGGATTTGAAGTCGAAATACTCCCGGACGACGAGACTTACGGTAATGTAATAAATCAGGTCCCCGAAGCGGACGAATATTTAAATTATGGTTCTACCGTGACTATAGAGATCGCAGAAGATGAAGATGAAGTCGAAGAGGAGGAGGAAGAAATCTAAAAATGTACTATATCTATTCCACCCCCCGCAGTAAATGGCCTTTGGTATAATTCTTGAAAAGCCTGTCGTCTTTTAGGAAATTTGTGAAATCACAATATTTTTTCCTTTCCTTTTTATTGACCATATCTATTGCTTCCCTGTATATCTTTATTATTTTTGAGAATTCTTTTTCTTTGAAAAATTTCCCATCTAGCATAATATTATTTACTCCGCTTTCATAAATTTTATCAATATCAAATACACTGCAGATATTCCTTGAATTAAAGATCATCATATTTCCGTTATAATCAGAATCCACAGGAAATTTATACCCTTTCAGGTCTTCTATAAAACAGTTTGGCAAATCTTTACCGGCCAGAAATTTTAACCTGTACCTGGAATTCATTACCGGGAAATATCCATGCCCTAAAATAGAGAACTCAAGATTATCGCGGTACAGATTCCTATAATTTAAGGTGATTTTTTTTATCTCATCAAGATTTAACTCGGGAGAAAGATCTACTCCTTTAAGCATAACACTGTCTGATATAAAGTTTTTAAAAAATAATACCGATAGAGTGTTAAAAATATTAAAATTAAAGCTTAAATATAAATCAATGTCCGATTTTAATTTTGCGCCCATTTCAGATAAAAATTTTATCAACCCCGGATTTGCTGCTTTAAAACTGTTTAATTTTAAATCCATAAACTTGAATATCGTTTTTTCAAGCAGGGCAAACTGGTCATCATATATGACCGAAGGTAGTTTTATCAGCAACTTTATATTTTTATTTTCATTATAACTTTTTAGGATCTTTAATTCCTCATCCGCCGGACCTTTATCACTCATTATTTTATTAAGGTTACCGTATATAATATGATCTGCACCTTCCGCTGCTGCAGATTCTATGTGCTTATAATCATATATAAAAACCGATAGGGATATTTTACCTGTTTTTTTATCCCTGCCTTTCGGATCGTATACTGATGTAAATTTTTTCATATAATTATCCATTCTACTGTCCTGCAGGCTGCTTATTTCAAATTTGGTTTTTTTCTTTCTTTTTAACCTATATATGTCTGAATTTTTCTTAAAAAATCTGCTTGCTTCCTCATCTAATTTACGGTCAAAATATTTAAACACCCTGTCCTTTTTCGAAATACCGTACTTTTTATTTAATTCCATTATGTATCTGTATTCTCCCTTTTCCTTACCTGCCAAGCTTAAATCTTTTATTTTTATCCTACTGTTGCCTTTTTTGGTCCAGACCTCAATAATATCACCACTGTTTATTTCCCATAAGCTTTTTATAAAAATAGAACTCTTATTATTATCTGATTCTACTCTATAAACACGCCCCAGAAGATTTCCTATACTTCCTGATTTTTTTACAGATATTATGTTTTTAGGATATTTTTCCTTTAAATACCCCGGCCCAAGCTCTCTTGAGAATATCTGTGTTAACTTATAAAAATCTTCTTCATCGACTCTGTAACCTGAAGGATCTTTATAATAAAGGTCTATGTATTTTCTATAAATACTGGTGACTATCCCGACATATTCAGGTGATTTCATCCTGCCTTCTATTTTTACTGCATTTACTCCTGCTGTTATTAAAGACGGCAACAGATCAAGCGTGCATAAATCTTCCTTACTGAACAGGTAACTTCCTTCAGTTATAATATATTTTATTTTGTCATTATCTTTATCTGCAAGTTTGTATTTCATCCTGCAGGGTTGACTGCAGCGCCCCCTGTTCCCGCTTCTTCCTCCCACAAAAGAGCTGAAATAGCAGCTGCCTGAATATGAGTAGCACTGGGATCCATGGCCAAATACTTCTATTTCCAGCCATTTACCGGAACATAAATCCTCCATTTCATCGAGTGTAATTTCTCTGGCCAGTATAGCCCTTTTAAATCCCAGCTCTTTTAGCATTTTTAATGAATATATATTATGGATATTCATTTGAGTACTTGCATGAACCGGAGTTTCTTTAAATAAGTCCTTCAACAATTTACATACACCGTAATCTTGAACTATTATCCCATCTGAGCATATGCAGATATATTCACTTAAGAATTTTATTACCTCTCTTATTTCCTGATCTTTTATCAGTGTGTTTAAAGTAAGATAGACTTTTACCTTTTTACTGTGAGAGAAATCCACCGCTCTTTTTAACTGGTTCATATCGAAATTCTCAGCATAAGCCCTGGCACCAAACCTCTTATAGCCAAGATAGATAGAATCAGCACCGGCATTTACGGCAGCTATCATCTGCTCCCAACCTCCTGCCGGTGCTGTTAATTCTATTTTACGGACGGCATCATCCATTTATGTATTTTATTATCTTTTCAAACCTGGGTATTCTTCCGGCTAATTCCCTTACCTTCTTATCATAGCCGTCTAACTTTTTCTTTCCATCTGTCATATTTGAAATAACATTGCTTTTTTCGGTGCCGCAGTCTGTCTTCTTACTGGATATACATGATTCAATATTCAGTTTTTCGTAGACATCATTTTCAAAATAGGGTGAAAACCCCCTTAGTTCCTTCAGGCCCAGGTCGCTAAATGTCATATTTTTATTGATGCAGAACCTGACTATTTTACCCACGATCCTATGTGATTTTCTAAAACTCTCGCCTTTGGTCACAAGGTAATCTGCCATATCGGCAGCTTCCATAAAGCCTTCCTTTAGAGCTGCACCTATCTTTTCAATATTAAACTTTATTTTATCAATAAGCTTTGAAAAAATTTTAATACTCGAAACAGTTTCCTTATAAGCATCAAACAATATTTTCTTATCTTCCTGAAGATCCCTGTTATATGTAGAAGGCAATCCTTTAAGTAAAACCAAAAACTGTATAAGATTGCCGATTACCAGAGAACTTTTACCCCTTACCAGTTCAAGTACATCGGGATTCTTTTTCTGCGGCATTATACTGCTCCCGGTGCAAAAACCTTCGTCTATTTCAATAAACGAGAATTCCGGACTGTTATATATTATAAGATCCTCGCTAAACCTGCTCAAATGCAGCATTATCTTGGTACAGGAAAATATAAAATCTATAAGGAAATCCCTGCTTCCTACCACATCCATACTGTTGGTCTCAAGATTTTTAAATACAAGCAATTCCTTGAGAATTTTCCTATCCAGATCGTACCCGCTTCCTGCGCAGGCAGCAGCTCCCATCGGCAGATAATCGCTGTTTTTAAAATTCATAATGAGATTTTCTGTATCACGGTTAAATTTTTTAAAAAATGACATCAAATAATGGGATAATAGAACAGGTTGAGCTTTCTGCATGTGGGTGTATGCAGGAATTACAATATCTATTTTATCTTCCGCATTCTTTATAATATGTTTTTGAAGAATAAGGATCTCGTCCAAAAGATTTAAGACAGCATCCTTAACAAACATTTTTTCATCCAGCACAATCTGGTCATTCCTGCTTCTTCCTGTATGGATCTTTTCAGCAACGCTTCCCACTATTTTTCCGAGTTCATTTTCGATCAGGCTGTGTATATCTTCGTATTTACTATTGTCTATGATACCTTTATCAAGATTTATTTTGATTTTTTTAAGTCCTTCAAATATCTTTTTTATTTCACCATCCGAAACCACCCCTATCTTATTTAGACATGCTACATGGGCAGCAGTCCCCATAAGATCATAGATATAAAGTTTTTTATCAATTTCCATTGAACAGGTGAAACTTTCAACTGACTCGTCGGTATTTTTTTCTATCCTTCCCTTCCAGATTTTATTTTCCATTTATTCTTCCTTTTCTTCCTAATATTTCATATGGATAACCCCATAATTTAATGAAACTTTCAGAATGTCTTGGATCGAACTTATCACCCCTGTCATAGGTGGCAAGATCTATATCGTACAGCGAATATTTTGATTTCCTGCCCACGACCTTAAAACTTTTTTGTTCCAGTTTTACTTTTACAGTTCCCGTGACAAAATTCTGGCTTTTATTCACAAATGCCTGCAAACATTCCAGCAGCGGTGTAAACCATAGGCCGTAATATACCAGCTCTGCCATCTTTTCCTCTAGGAGAGATTTATAATGCATGAGCTCCCTGTCAAGTATCAGAGATTCCAATTGAGTGTGAGCCTCTATAAGAATCTCTGCCGCCGGTGCTTCATATATTTCCCTTGATTTTATTCCGACCAGCCTGTTTTCTACCATATCTATTCTACCTATGCCATAAGACCCTGCTATTTCATTTAACTTCTTTATCAACAGAAAAGGCTTTACCATCCTGCCGTTAATTGATACTGGTATACCTTCTTTAAATCCTATTTCCAGATATTCGACCCTCGTTTTTTTGATTACTTTTGTCCATTTATATATTTCATCAGGAGGTTCCTTCCAGGGATCTTCCAGCACGCCGCACTCAATACTCCTTCCCCATAGATTTTCATCAATGCTGTAAAGACTCTTTTTAGTCATATTTATTTTAATCTTATTCTTTTTTGCATATTCAATTGCCTCTTCCCTCGAAATTCCCCACTCTCTCTGAGGGGCTATTATTTTAAAATCAGGTGCGAGACTCCTTATGGCGACATCAAACCTGACCTGGTCATTTCCTTTGGCCGTACAGCCGTGTGCCACCACTCCTGCACTTTCCGTCCTAGCTACTTCAACCAATTTTTTAGCTATAAGCGGCCTTGCCAGAGCTGTTGCCAGCGCATATTTTTTTTCATATTTAAGATTTGTTTTTATGGATGGAAAAATAAAATCATTTATAAATTCATCTTTAGCGTCGATTATAACTGATTTTACTGCACCAATATCAACTGCTCTCCTGGAAGCTTCTTTTAAATCACCAGGCTGACCGCAGTCTACCAGTACTGCTATTACATCCATATTATATTTTTCTTTCAGCCATTTTATAGAAATTGAAGTATCAAGACCTCCCGAATAAGCCAGCACTATTTTCTTACTCATTTTTAAGACCCTTCCTTAATAATTTTTAAATCAGAATTTATCCTGCATAAATTTTATTAACTTCTCTGCATTTTCATTATTGTCTGCAATACAGATTATTGTATCGTCACCCGCTACTGTTCCCAATATTTCTACAAAATTCATACCGTCAACTACAGCCGCAGTCCCCTGTGCCTCACCTGGATAAGTCTTAATTACAATGACATTATTAGCCCTTCTGGCTGATATTACACTGTCTCTGAACTTTGAGCTGAACTTATCAGGTGTAAAAATTTTTCCGTTTTTTATCATATTCTCAGCTGAATAATATTCTTCCTGCTTATAATTCCTTGCCTTTACCAGTCTCAAGTGATTTATATCCCTTGAAACAGTAGCCTGTGTTACTCGATACCCTTTTTTTCTAAGTTCCTTTAACAACTCTTCCTGGGAAGAGACTTTTTTACTATTGATTATTTCTTTTATTTTTCTTAATCTTTCAACTCTACTCATATTATAATCTTCCTTCCGATAATTATCTCAGCATCTCAGGTATTAAATACCGCTGCTTCCGAATAAATAAACCAGTAAACCCTTCTGTGCATGAAGGCGGTTTTCCGCCTGCATGAGAACTACCGAATTCTTACTTTCCAGAACTTCAGATGTAATTTCCTGTCCCCTATGTGCAGGCAGGCAATGCATTATTTTGACCCCTTCTTTTGCATATTTCATTAATTTATTATTCAATTGAAATTTCTCCAGTTCCTTAAATTTTTTCTTATCTACTTTATCTCCCATGCTCAGCCATACATCTGTATATAAGACATCGGCGTCCTTTGCCGCTTCTACTGGATCGAAAATAAAATCAACTATGCCATTTTGCTTGTTGTTTTTTATATATTCGATCATATCTGCCGGAGGCAGGTAATTTTCAGGACAACCTATGGTCAATCCAATATTCATCTTAAGGAGCCCTATTATAAGACTATTGGTCATGTTATTACAGTCTCCCAGATAGGTAAATTTCAATCCCTTCTTAAGCATTCCCATTTCTTTTAACGTAAGCAGATCAGAAAGCACCTGGCAGGGGTGATAGCTATCGGTAAGACCATTTATCACTGGTATATCACCATATTCCGCAAGGCATTCTACTGTCTCCTGTTTGAATGTCCTTATTACTACTCCATCAAGATATATTGACAGGATTCTTGCAGTATCCTTGTATGTCTCTCCCCTGCTTAACTGCAGATTTTTTGAATCCAGATATATCGAATTTCCTCCCAGTTGATCTATTCCAACTTCAAACGACAGCCTTGTCCTTGTAGAATGCTTATCAAATAGCAGTGCTATATTTTTACCATTAAGCGTACTGCTGTATTTTTCTTTATTCTTTTTTACCTTTTCTGACAGATCGAGTATATTCTCTATTTCAACCCTGGAATAATCTTTAAGGGTCAAAAAATCTTTCTTTTCTTTTTTAGCCATCTTTAATCTCCTTGATATAAGAATCAAGCCATTTTATAAGCACCCTTATATTGTCTTTTGTTATTACAAGAGTAGGTAAAAACCTTAAAGTATGACTTGATACTTTATTTATGACTATTTTTTCGTCAAGGGCTTCATTTACCAGATCTTCGGTCACCGGCTTATTAAACTCCATCCCTATCATAAGTCCCATTCCCCTGACTTCCTTTATTATTTTGTATTTCTTTTTAAGTAACATAAGTTTCTTCATGAAATATTTTCCCAACTCCATTGACTTTTTAGCCAAATTTTTTACCATAATATAATCAATTACAGCCAGCCCCGCTGAACAGGAAGCAGCATTTCCTCCAAAAGTGGAGCCATGGGTTCCAGGACTAAAACTTTGACTTATTTTATCAGTAGATATAACCGCACCTATGGGCATACCTCCTCCAAGACTTTTTGCCACAGCTAGAATATCCGGTAAGACATTGAAATTCTGGTAAGCAAACATGGCTCCAGTCCTTCCAAAGCCCGTCTGTATCTCATCAAAGATCAAAAGAAGATCATTTTTTTTACAGATATCAATAAGACTGTCAATAAATTTTTTATCCGCCGGGAAAACCCCGCCTTCACCCTGTACAGGTTCAAGCATGACTGCACAGGTCTTTTCATTTACAAGCTTTTTTACCGAACCAATATCATTGAACACCGCGTAATTAAATCCTTCAAGCAGAGGTCTGAAATAATTCTGTTTATCAGGTTGTGAAGTGGCCGATAATGCGCCCATTGTCCTCCCATGAAACGCTCTTTTAAAAGTTATTATTTCGTACCTGGAAGAATTATAATTATCCACTGAATATTTCCTTGCCAGCTTTATGGCTGCCTCTATGGCCTCGGTACCGCTGTTGGCAAAGAACACTTTTTCTCCAAATCCCGTTATCTCACAGAGTTTCTTTGCCAGCATTACCTGGGACTGGTTAAAATAAACATTTGATGGCTGAATAATATTTTCAATCTGCTTTTTTAATTCCTTTACCACATATTTATTACTGTGACCCACATTAAGACAGCCGTAACCTCCCAGGAAATCAAGATATTTGTTTCCGTCGGCATCCCACAGATACTGCATTTTAGCCTTTGTAAATACTACCGGGAAATGGCTATAGGTGGGCATCAGATATTCACTTCCCAATTCATATATTTCTTTGTTTTTATTCTTACTCATTTGACCTCCTTGCTTGTTATCATAGTCCCAATGCCCTTATCGGTAAATATCTCTACTAGTATTGAGTGTTTCTTGGTACCATTTAGTATATGAGTCCTATCCGCTCCGGATTTTAAAGCATCTATACATGCCATTACCTTCGGTATCATTCCGGAACTTATTTTACCCGACTTTATCATGTTCAAGCATTCAGACGAGGTTAATATAGAGACTAATTTACTACTCCCTTTAGTTTTTTCCATTATTCCGTCTACATCTGTAAGCAGGATCATTTTCTTTGCTCTCAGATATGCTGCTATTTTTGATGCACAGGTATCTGCATTTATATTATATATATTCCCCTGTTTATCCACTCCCAGCGTCGCTATCACCGGAATATAATTCTTTTCAAGTATGCTGGTCAAAAATTTTTCATCAATACTGTCTATTTCACCTACAAATCCTAAATCTATCACCTTTCCATCTTTTATATATTCCTTTTTATGACACTTTATAAAACCGGAGTCATTACCTGATACACCTATTGCCATACTACCGTGCTTGTTTAAAAAAGATACTATTTTCGTGTTTATGCTCCCTATAAGCACCATCTTTACAATTTCCATTGAATCCTTATCCGTTACTCTAAGGCCATCTACAAATTTAGGTTCTATACCCTTCTCTATAGAAAGTTGGTTTATCTGCTTGCCTCCTCCGTGTACCAGGACGACTTTTATTCCTACATACTTCATAAGGATCAGGTCATCCAATACGTGCTGTATTATTTGGTCATTTTCCATCATGCTTCCACCGATTTTAACCACTACTATTTGATCAGAGTATTCTTTTATATACGGCAGCGATTCCTGCAGCATCTCTACTTTATTCATGTATAAATTACTTCCTTCTTTATTCATATTAATTACCCCTATGGATAATAAATTAAATCAAGTCCTGTATAATGCATTGATCCTTACATAATCAAAGGATAGATCCGCTGTTAGGACCTTGAATCCATCTTGCCCCTCATTCATATTAACGGTAAATTTTATTTCCTTTTGCTTCATAAGTTTCTCGGTATGCTTGCTGTCGAATTCTTCTATAATCCCTTTTTTAACAATAAGAATATCCGAGATATATACATCTACCTTATCCGGATTGAAATCACAATCAACCGAACCCAGTGCTGCATTTATCCTGCCTAGATTTAAATCTTTACCAAACACTGCCGTCTTGACCAGGTTGGAGTTTGCTACCACGTAAGCAAGCTTTTTTGCGTCACTTTTATTTTTTGCATTTATGATTTCTATTTCGATCAATTTAGTCGCCCCCTCTCCGTCCAATACCAGCTTCCTTGAAAGATCCTTCATTACAAATGATAGGGCTTCTAAAAATATTTTATAATATTTGTCTTTTTTGCTGTTTACTTTTATACCGCTTTTACCATTTGCCATTACTATTAGCGTGTCATTTGTACTCTGGCAGCCGTCTATGGTTATACCGTTAAAACTGCTTTCGGCTTCTTTTGATATCATGCTGTCAAGTATTACCGGCGATATGTCTATGTTGGTTGTTATAAAAGAGAGTAAAGTAGCCATATTTGGCTCTATCATACCGGACCCTTTTGCCATACCGGCTATCATTATGTCCCTGCTGCCATCAGTTTTTATTTTTAATGCAATTTCCTTGGTCTTAAGGTCAGTCGTTAATATGGCTTCAGCTGCACTGTGCCCACCTTTTACACTTAAACCGGCAGCACATTCCTTGATCCCCTTTTTTATATTTTCCATCGGCAACTGTTTTCCTGTTACTCCTGTCGATGCTGCAACTACATGATCATTTTTCAATCCAAGGCAATCTCCTGCGAACTTCACTGTATCAAGCGCGTTTTTATAGCCCGTCCTGCCTGTAAGAGCATTGGCTATACCGCTGTTTACAACCACAGCTTTTATATTCCTTGTTTTCTTAAGCTGCTCTTTTGTTAAAATTACAGGAGCTGCCATAAATTTATTGACTGTAAAAATACCGCTGCATGTAGTGTCATGCGGAGTATATATTATACAGATATCGGGCTTACCCGAACCTTTTATTCCGCAGTGGCAGGCGGCAGCATAAAACCCAGGCACACTTGTTATAGAACCATTTTTTACGATGTTGAAAACATTGTTTTTCTTACCAGTGCTCATATATACTCCAATATTTATTATTGATTAAAAAAACCGTTTAGCTCAAGGCCCTCCGTCTCATCAAAGCCCATCATTATATTCATGTTCTGCACGGCCTGACCGGCTGCGCCCTTCAGAAGATTGTCAATAGCACTGAAAATTTTCAGTGTATTGGTCCTTTTATCCAGATTTACTCCCATCATACACATATTCGTACCTATCACATCTTTGATCTGCGGGATTTTACTGTACAAAAACTTAACAAAAGGCTTTTCTTTACAGAAATCCTGGAATATATTACAGATTTTTTCTTCTGCACCATCGTCTTTTAATATTCCGTTTAACTTACAGTAAATAGTAGTAAATATCCCCCTGCTGAGCGCCATAAGATGCGGTGTAAAACTTATTTTTATTTCTTTACCCCCGATATTTTTGATTTCCTGCTCTATTTCTCCTATGTGCCTGTGGCCTACCGCAGAATAGGCATAAAAATTATCATTCAGGTTGCTGAAAAGATATTCATTGGCAAGCTTTCTGCCGGCACCACTTACTCCTGACTTTGAATCAATATAGATATCTTTTACTGGCATATTGCTCTTCAATACCGGTGCAAGAGCCAGTAAAATTGATACCGGATAGCATCCGGGATTGGCAATATAACTGCTTTCTTTTATTTTTTCTTTATATAACTCAGTAAGCCCATAGACAAAATCTGAAAGTTTATTCTTGCTTATATGTTCCGACCCGTACCATTTTTTAAAACTGACCGGATTTTTTATCCTGAAATCCGAGCCGATATCTATTATTTTAAAATCATACCCATTCCAAATATTCTTTAGGAACTTCATCGATTCCAAAGGAGGAAGGCATAAAAATATGATGTCGATTTCTTTCAGATCTCTTTCCCCCGGTTTATCAATATATACAAGCTTTTCATCCTTATATTCCTTAAATGTGGGAAATGCATCGCTTACTGCCTTGCCTTTAAAAGTCCTGGACGTCACAAAACCTATCTTTACATATTTATGTTTATCAAGTATTTTAATAAGCTCCAGTCCTGTAAAACCTGAACCCCCTATTATTCCTACTTTTATTTTTTCTTTCATTATAATGACCTCTCAATAAATTAATTTGCATATTATACATTATAATTAAATATTATGCAACTTTTAATAAAAAAAATATTATTTTTATTTATAAATGAATAAGATATGTTTAAGAAGGAGAATTATATTCAGTTTTTCCTTTTGACCTTTCCATAAACAAAATATGCAATGGCAAGTGAGAAGACGATTCCAAAATATAAAAGAACCAGCAAATCACCAAACTTGGTATAAAATGTCTTATCTGGTATTAAATAAATACTTCCATACAAAACTTCACTACTTAAAAGTTCGGATTTTTCCATTAAATTACCATCGGGAGATATTATCGCTGATATCCCGGAGTTACCGCAGTGTACAACATAACAACCGTTTTCAATAGCTCTTACTTTTGAAAAGATTAAATGATGCCATGGCGCGGTACTGTCCAGCATGCTGGAATCATCTGAAATTAAAATTATAGCTTCTGCACCATTATTTTTTATTTTTCTTGCAATCGAAGGTATGGTCGACTCATAACAAATATTTACTCCAAGTCTACCCTTACCGGGATATATAATAGAATTATATTCCCTGCCAAGTATAAGATTGAATTTTGAGAAATCAAGAAAACCAAGAAATTTAAGAACCCTGGGATAAGGGAGATACTGACTGAAAGGAACCGGATGAATCTCGTCATATCTTCCTTGGACTGCAATATCGTCGTCATAAAGCAGCGCAGAATTATAGTATTCACTGTAATCCTCATTATGAATATACTGTCCGATAAGCATGTAGAATGATTCATTTTTTAAGACTTCTTCGGCCCACTCCCTAAATTCTTTGTTCTCATCCATAAAATCCCACAGGGCGCTTTCGGAAAATATCACCAGCTCGGTACCTTCTTTAAAATAGCTGCTGCTGCTGTAAGGCTCTGGTATTATCTCAATACCTTTTTCAGAATATTTATGACCAAACAACACGTTTGCTTGTACGACTGCAACCTTGATCTCACTGTAATCTTTTTCCCTTATTACCCGGTTGAGATTATTATTAACACTCAAGATTCCATATACTATAAATACCGCTAATATTGAAAATGCTATAATAAGGTACTTGAATATGACTTTTCTTTTTTTTAGAGAAAAGATTATAGTCTCAAAAATGACCGCGTTAAATAAAACCACTATCAATGATATCCCGTAAATACCGGTATATTTTACTGCTTGCATCAAAGGAAGAAAATTATGCTGGGTATAGCCCAATATACCTATCGTAAAAGCAAGAAGAGTCTGTGACCTTAGATATTCTAAAAGTACCCACGCTGCCGGTATCAAAAATATTCTCAAGTAGGGCTGTTTTATTTTATGGACTATATAATAAAGAGCAATTCCAAAAACTATAAAGATAATACTTAAAAGTAACGCCAGCAGCAGCCAGGTATATTTCACAGGAAGAAGTGCCATCCAGTAAGTCACTCCCAGGAAGAATCCCAGACCGCTTATAAAGCTGAACAATATAGTCTGCTTTAAATTTGATCTATAAACTAAAATAAAAAATGGTAAAAATGAGAACCATGCGAAAAATCCAAGGTCTTTAAAGCTTAAAAATAAAAATGATGCCGTAGCTATCGAAAGAATTAATCTCTGGTAATTTTTCATTTATTAAATCAATTAATTATTTATACAAGGATTATACAGGATTAGCTTATTATAATGAATAAAAAAATTATTATATTTTTTACTTTGTTTTTTAAAGACTTTATTATAAAATGATGTTATAATTTTAATAAATTATTTCATTAATATTTTATATTAATATTATTATAATAAATACTTATCATTTATATTAAAAATAATTTATATTATGTTTTGGCAAAATACTATATACAACATTAGCCTAATTGAATTTATCATTACTACGGTAATAATTTTAGTTCTATTAAACTGCTTTAATTTTTTAAAAAATAAATATCAGCAAATACTTTCATCTGTAGTATTGCTTGGATGTCTTTTATGGATGATAGGAAATCTTCTTGAACTGGGCATAATCGATACACAGGTCAAGATCTTTATGAATTATCTGAAATATCTAAGTTCCGAAATCGTTATAGTATCATGGTTCTTCTTTTTTATTCATTTTATCGGATATAAAAAATGGCTTTCAAAACGAAATATAATTCTTATAAGTATTGTTCCTTTTACTATGGTTTTATCCATGCTTACCAATCAGTACCATAATCTGTTTTTTAAAAGCACCAGCCTTCTCACTTACAGGTTATCTCTTGTCTTGAGTACTGAAGGTGGGCCTCTTTTCTGGCTTGATCTAGCCTACACCATCATTTTGATAACAATAGCAGCGGGCTTGATAACAAGGATCCTTATCAAATCCTACCATATATATAAATGGCAGATTTCAGTATTTCTGATAATAAATATAATCATTCTTTCAGCTGCTTTAGTAGATAAGTTTTCAATCAATATATTACCTTACCTCAGCAAAACACCACTGGTCTTTGTTGTCGGTATGACAGCTTTAATATTGACCCTGTCTAAATCAAAGATCTCGGAAGTCCTGCCCACCGCGCGTGAGTTTGTTTTTGACAGTATGGAAGACGGGATTTTGATCCTTGATAATGACAGCAATATTTTGGATTTAAATCTATTTATGAAAAAGGTCATGAATCCACTATCGAAGGATTCTATGGGTAAACCGTTAAAAGAATTTTTACCTTCTCTTAAAAGCATAATGGAAAAACCAAACAACGGTAGAGAACTGGAAATATCAAAGAATAAAAAATCAAAATTTTTTGATGTTAAAATTTCAGACCTTCTAAATTCCAAGGAAATAAAAATCGGTAAAGTAATAGTACTGAGAGATATTACCACAAGAAAACACAATGAGGACAAAATAAAATATTTATCATTTCACGATTATCTGACAGATATTTATAATAGAGCCTTTTTCGAAGAGGAACTAAAAAGATTGGATGTCAAAAGACGTCTTCCCATAAGTATCGTTTTAGTAGACATCAACGGATTAAGGACAATAAACGATAATTTTGGTAAAGAAGTCGGCGATAAGGTGCTTATTAAACTTTCAAAGATTTTAAAGGAATGCTTCCGAAGTGAGGATATCATAGCAAGACTTGGTGGAGATACGTTTGGTGCTATTCTGCCTTCAACTTCAATGAAATCTACTTTAAAAATAGTCAAACGTGTAAAAGATACCTGTAAAAAAAGCAAGAGCAAAATAGGTTTCACCATATCCATGGGATTCTCTACTAAAACCAAAGAATCACAAAATATAAACAAGACACTAAAAGAAGCAGACAGCAATATGAATAAACACAAATTGCTTGAAAGAAAAAGCTTTCATGGTTCTATTGTTTCATCACTGGAGAGAGCTTTACTGGAAAGAGATTATGAGACAGAAGAACATGTAACACGCATGAAAAAATATTCCCTTATACTTGGAAAAGAACTTAAGCTTTCCGAAAACCATCTTGATGAATTAAAGCTTCTGGCAACACTTCATGACATAGGTAAAATATCAATACCGGATAACATTATCTTTAAACCGGGTAGACTAAACGATATGGAATGGAAAATAGTTAAAAAACATCCTGAAATAGGCCACAGAATAGCAAAAACCACTCCGGAACTCTCGACTATAGCTAATGGGATCCTGACCCATCATGAATGGTGGGATGGTAAAGGTTATCCAAGAGGATTAAAGAAACGCGAAGTATCGATAATATCAAGGATTGTTTCTATTGTTGATGCTTATGATGCCATGACAAGTGACAGACCTTATAGAAAGGCATTAAGTAAAGAAACAGCAGTAAAAGAGCTTCAAAGGTGTTCGGGCACCCAATTTGACCCCACTTTAGTTAAAGCTTTTATTAGTTTGTTAGAAAAGAGCAAGATTTGAACTACAAGCTTTCGTATTTAAAATCTGCCGGATAATTATAAATATTTAAATCAAGTTCTTTATTATCTTTATCCTGAAAATTTCTAAACCTTTCTCCGCCCTGTGGCAAATCCCTTGGTGTGTCCTGGGGGAAGTTACCTATAAACCTTTCCATAGTATAAGGTAAAACACTGGCTAAACATAAAATAACCGTTATTACAGTCAGTACTATGGCTGTTATTTTTGCCCACCTGTATTTTTTGATGCCAAAAATGATCCATAACGCGATGGTAGCTACCAAAATCCCTATTGCAACATATGGTATATAGTTTAGTATTCTGAATACAGTAAAAAAGCCACCTGGTCCTATAGCTTGATGCAAGATATATCCTTTCATTAAATTTACAATATTTTGACCTATTATATAAACAAAAAATGGAGTAAATCTGGAGTTTTAATAAATTGAAGAATATCCTTTTATTTTTCTTTATGAAGAGGCAGAAAAACCTTAAAAGTTATTTCTTTTTTATCGCTGTAATATCTCACTTTTATCACGCCATTATGATTCTCTATTATCTTCTTAATTATAGACAGACCCAACCCATAACCTTTTTTATTCCTTATTGCAGAAATCTTATAAAATCTATCAAAAATATGCAGCAGATCTTTCTTTTTAATCAGTTTGTTTATATTAGTTATGCTAAAAATCAACCATTTTTTATTCCTGTCATTCCCCAGGGTTATTGTCAGACTTTCTTTAGATTCGCTGTATTTTACAGCATTGTCTATTAGGTTGAATAATAGCTGTTCTATCTGTACCCTGCTTCCTGATATGACGGAATCACCTTTAATTTTTATCCTTATATCCAGCTTTTTTGAATTTATCTGATTCTCAAATAATCTGATGATTTTATTTAAAACCTCTTTTACATTTATTTCTACTGACTCTTTTTTATTTCCATTTTCTCCAAGTTCCGATAAAGTAAGTAGTTCCCCTGTGACCCCGGACAGCCTCATAATCTCGCTGTCCAGTATTTCTATTGTTTCCCTATATTCCTTTTTGGTCACATCCTTTTTCTGTTTTATTACATCAATCTTTGTCTTCATCACGGTAAGTGGAGTATTCAATTCATGAGAAACGTTCTGAATAAATTGTTTCTGGTTTTTGAAAGATGCTTCAATCTTATCCAGCATACTGTCAAATACTCTGGCCATATTTGATATAGGATCTTTTCCTTTAAGATTTAATCTTAGATGAAGCCTCTTATCATCAATTTCCTTTACATTATTAGTTATAAAGTCAATTCTTCTTAACATTCTTCTTAATATCAGAAAACCGCCTAATGCCGATATTATTATTATCAGTAGTACGCCCCCGGTTATAGTATAAAATATACGCATAAAAAGCCCGGGAGACAATATAGTCAGATCGGGAGGTCTTAAGAATGGTCCGAAATCATCTTTTCCTCTGAATTTTACCACAATCTTATCTACTTCTTCTATATGCTCGGCTATATTTTCCATGTATTTTTCGCCCCTGAGATTAAAGCTGTAAACAAAGTAAATAAGGAATCCATAGAGTACAGAGGAGATTATTATTATGACAGCAAACCACAATAAAACTTTGCTTCTAAGAGTCAGCCTCATTACATTATCCTTTATTTATTGACCTTTTCATTATCTAAAATTCTATAGCCCGATCCGTAAACAGCCTCCAGGATCCTGCTGCATTTCCCTAATTTCTTTCTCAGATTCTTGATATGTGTATCTACAATATTAGTAAAGATATCTACATTTCTATCCCAGGCATGCTCAAGTATCTGATTTCTTGTTATAATCTGGCCTTTACATCTTAAAAGATATTCCAAAATCATAAATTCTTTTTTGGTAAGCTTTATTTCCTTCCCCCCGGCAGACACCTGCTCCTTGTCTAGATACATCTTTAAATCAGAGGCAGTCAACACATTTTCCTTATTCTTTGAAGATCTTCTAAGCAGGGCTCTTATTCTGGCAATAAGTTCCGAAAATTCAAATGGCTTGGTAAGATAATCATCAGCACCGCAATTCAGGCCATCCACAATATTTCCTATCTGTTTTTTCGCAGTCAGCATCAATATAAAGCTTTGCACCTTTTCTTTCCTGAGTTTCCTGCATAGATCTTCTCCCTTTATATCAGGTAGCATAAGATCCAGGATTATAACATCATATTCATAATCATTGATAAGTCCATATCCGTCACTGCCCGTATAAGCTACATCTACCGTAAATCTGTTATGCTCCAGACCTGTTTTGATATTATCGGCCACCAGCTTTTCATCTTCTATTATTAATATTTTCATGTTTGATGTTTATTTAATAAATATTGTATTTTAGTGTATAAAAAATTAAAAACTATTCATGCCTCAGTGATTCAATAGGTTTAAGTCTTGCAGCACGCATAGCGGGAAATATTCCGAAGATCAAACCTATGGCAGTAGAAAAAGAAAGTGCAAGGACGACTGGAGATATGGTTATCAGCGAGTTTAAATCAGTAAAATTATCAAGCAGCCAGGTTATAATTCCTGCAAGCCCCAATCCTATTATCCCTCCCGATAGACTCAAAACAATGCTTTCGGTTAAAAATTGAATCAGGATATCCCTGTTCTTGGCACCAATGGATTTTCTTATGCCGATCTCTCTGGTCCTTTCTGTAACTGACACAAACATTATGTTCATAATACCTATTCCACCTACTAAAAGTGAAATAGCTGCTATACTTCCGAGTGTTATCACCAGTACATCTGTAACAGTTGATGCAACTTCCAGCAGTTGTGCTGAACTGCTGACTTCAAAATCATTGCTCTCTCCGGGCAGAATATAATGCTGCACTCTCATTATGGATTTTACCTCCGATATTGCCTGGTCCATGACTTCTTCACTTTCTACCCTGGCCTGGATCTGGTTTATGGTATCCATACCATATAATTTATTTTGAGCCGTGGTTACAGGCATAAAAACAGCGTTATCCGCACTTATACCAAAAGTATACCCCACTGATTTAAGGGTTCCCATTACGGTAAAATTATTACCGTTTATTTTTATCTTCTCACCAATAGGATCGGCCTTGCCAAAATAATCGCTTACCACATTATAGCCAAGAACAACCACATTTGATGCGTTCGAAACATCACCGGCGGTAAAAAAACTCCCTTTATCTAATTCATAATCCATAAATTCTAAATATTCTTCCGAAGTAGCGGTTACATTTGCATTTCCGTTTAAGCTCATATAAGAAAAATCCGTACCACCTATAGTCAAAATCGGTATAACCTCTTCAAGATACCCTGCTTTTTCCTTCAAAGCATACAGATCTTCTATATAAAGTTCTCCTGCTACTACCTCCTCATCTTCTTCATCATCCAACATATTACTCATAAATCCTCTTCCAGGGCCCTGACCATCGCTTGACCCCACTCTGACTTCAAGGCCTCCGGACTGTCCCATATTTGATTCTATACCGCTCTGATCACTCCTGGATGACATTTGCTCTCTTCCCGGAGTTTCCCTTCCCGGAGTAATCGTTATGACATTCGTACCCATACTTTGTATATTTTCGGTTATTGAAGCTTCCGCTCCTGCACCTACAGACATTACCGCCACTACAGAACCTACTCCTATTATTATTCCCAGCATAGTCAAAAAAGATCTCAGCTTGTTCAGGCCAAGAGATTTAAACGCAATCTTTATATTTTCAAATACCCTTTTCACTTTAAATTATTTACCTTTATACTGTTCATTTTATCTTCCAGTTTTGGCATATCTCTAAGCTTTCTTTTTGCATCAATAGGATTTTTGATTTTCTCTTCTCCGGTTATAAGACCGTCTTTTAAATATATTATTCTTCCAGCATGTCTTGCTAGATCAATCTCATGTGTCACAAAAAGAATAGTCTTGCCCTGCCTGTTTAGTTCCTGAAAAATATCCATTATTTCTTCACCGGTCCTGGAATCGAGATTACCGGTCGGTTCATCGGCCAGTATTATAGTTGGATCGTTTATTAGAGCCCTGGCAAGAGCAACCCTCTGCCTCTGGCCTCCTGAAAGTTCACTTGGTCTATGATTCACCCATTCAGACAGCCCTACGGAGTCTATCACACTATTTATTAGTTCCCTTCTCGACTTTAATATCCTTCCTCTGGAATATATCAACGGGAGCTCCACATTTCCAATAATGTTGGTTCTCGGCAGCAGATTGAAAGTCTGAAATACAAATCCTACTTTTTTATTTCTTATCTCTGCCAGCTCATTATCATTTAATTTGGAAATATCCACATCATCAAGAAAATAAGATCCTGAAGAAGGAGTATCGAGACAACCTATTATATTCATAAGAGTAGATTTGCCGGAGCCTGATGGTCCCATAATAGATAAAAATTCACCGCTGCTTACATCAAGGTCGATCCCGTTTAACGCAGTTACTTTTATACTGCCTATTTTATATATTTTTACTACATTTTTTATATCTATAATTTTTTTATCCATTATGCTTTACTCCTTTTTTTATAATCATATTCTTGAAGTAATTATTTTATCTCCTTCTTTTAGCCCTGATATTATCTCTATATAATAGTAATCATTTATACCTGTGGTTACCTCCACTTTTTTTATACTCTCCCCTGTTTCTTCACCCGGCTCCTGTTCCGATACTAATAAATCCACATAACTTTTCCCATTTTCCTTATATACGGATTGAATCGGTACAAGTAATACATTATCTGCTTTTTCAGTTATAATATCAATATTGGCCGAAAGCCCGTAATAAATTTCAATATCTTCATCATTCTTAAAACTTATTGCAACTTCAAAAGATACTATATTACCTTCTTCAACAGAAATAGGAATTATTTTCTCAATCTTCCCTATAAACTCGGTATCGGGGTAAGCCTCTAGAGTGACATAAGCTTCATCCCCTTTTATGATCTTTGCTATATCTGTTTCTCCAACAGTAGTCTTTACTGAAAAGTCATTTGCTATTATTGAGATTGAATTACTGCCGCCGCTTTGATCTCCGACTGTAAAATCTGATGAAAATACTACACCGTCATAGGGAGCAATGATTATAT
Organism: uncultured Actinomycetota bacterium; assembly: GCA_964610385.1. Taxonomy (GTDB): domain Bacteria; phylum Actinomycetota; class Humimicrobiia; order Humimicrobiales; family Humimicrobiaceae; genus CAZBSE01. The sequence continues at coordinate 187,422 of CAZSXW010000002.1, read as the reverse complement.
AATTATCTGTAATGTCTCCTTTTGCCGCTTCCAGGCTCATTTTTGCCAGTTCTAATTGTATCTCGGCCTGTCTTATATTATTACTTGTATTTTCTATTTGAGTCTCTGCATTCTTCTCACTGCTTAGATTATTCCAGTAAGTGGAAGATTGATTAAGAAGTGATTGGTTATAAGATGACTCCGATTGAGACGTAGATGATTTGTTTGACTCTTTTGTAGATTCCACCTGTGCCTCTGCCGATTCGACGTCTGATTCATATTGCTTCAGCTGCATATCGGTAGTCGCAGGGTCATTCTGAGCTATCTGCAGCTGCTCTTCCGCATTTTCCAAAGCACGTAAGGCATTCTCATAAGCTATTGATGCATTATTATTGGCACTTTCCAGCGATTTAAGTGCACTTTCAGTTGATTCTTCTGCTTTTGTTGCATTTATCTCTGATAGCTGTATGGAAATATGATTTTCATCCAGTGCTTTTTGATAATTAAGCTTAGCATTTTTAAGAGATATTTCTGACAGTTCTATATCTTTTTCAGCTTCTGTCAGTTTGAGAAGCCCGTCGGAATTGTCCAGTTCTACAAGAGTATCTCCCTTTTGAAATAAATCCCCCTCTTCCAAAGCTGCTATTATTTCTCCTGAACCCTGTAGTGTATAAGTGTTCTGGACATCCGCATCTATTGAACCGGTCGTGGACACAATTTGAAGAATATCACCTCTTTGTACCTCGAATATCTCCATATCCTGAACAGTAATATCTTCGTCCGTTCCGCTAAAAGGCCCCAGGCCCATACACGACACTAATATAACGGAAATTAAAAATACGACTGCTGATGATGTTATGGAAATAATTAATTTTTTTTTATTTTTAACCATATATTCCCCTTTTTTGTTTTTTAGGGGAATTATATTAAAAAAAAATGAAGAAAATTTGGAGTTTCTTATAATCCCATTTTATGGCCATCGAAAGCTACTATCACATCTATATCCCCGCCTGTATATGATTCCAGCTTTTTATTTAATTCTGTACTGTCCATAGTGACTATTTGCTTGCCGCAGTGAGTTATAACCAGTTTTTTAATACCGTATTTCTTACACCAGCCTATTATCGTCTTGACTCTGGTATGGCCGAATAACATGCCGTTTCTTTTTCTGACCATATTTATATTAAGACTTGACCCATCAGCTATCAGCATATTGATATTATTTAAAACCATTCCCTTGTCCTGTTTAAAATCAACAATATCAGGTGCATATATCAAGCTTCTATCTCCTTTTACTCTATACCCTACTGCGGGGCACCGTAATGAATGGATAACTTTATACGCTGTTATCTCAAGATCTTCAAGTATATAATTTCTATCGGTTTCTATAATCTTATAATTTTCAGGTTTATATTTACCGTAGTCCAGAGTATCCCTGGTAAGATATACCGGTATATCCACTCTATCTTCTTCCTTTAAAGTCCATATATAATGGTCGGGATGAGCGTGGGTGATTAGAATATAATCGAACTTTCTTATTTCTTTTAACAGTTTGGGATTGAATTTTAATCCCAAGTCAATAAGTATATTGGTTCTTTTGTATTTGACAATCAAAGAAGAATGATATTTATGTTTGGTACTGCTTTCTTCGATCTCGCCTTTTGTACCCGGAAACTCGATTACCATATTTTATTTATTCTCTAATTTTTGCATTAAACTTTCTTCCCAGATTTTCCAGTATCCTGTTTAATATTATTTCCGCTTCCGTATCCTTCAAAGTTCTCTTTTCATCTCTAAATTTGAGCGAGTAAGCCATACTTTTTTTATTTTCTTCTATTTGTTTTCCTTCATAGACATCGAAAAGCTCCACCTTTTTTAATAATTCTGTTCCGGTCTTTTTTATCTCATTCACAATATCTTCATTTTTTACTTTTCGATCTACTACTATCGCCAGATCAATATCTATTGAAGGAAAATGTGATATTGACTTAAATCTTACTGCTCTTTTTGCATTCCTTACAAATTTATCAAGGTTTATCTCCATATAAAAGACATCCTGGCCAATCTCGGCTTCTTCTATTAATGCCGGGTGGATCTTTCCTATTATTCCCATATCAATATTTCCTATATTTATTACTCCGCTTATCCTGGGATGTAAAAAACCATATTCTTTTTCTTTTATCCTTAAGCTTTCTCTGGGATAATACTCGTCATATATTAGCTCCAGAATCCCCTTTAAATCAAAAAAGTCATAATCCCTTTCCTCTTCGGCCCATCCTTTTTTAACTGCTTTTCCGGACATCATCACTCCAAGCATATTTATCTCTTCAGGTAATTCTCCTTTACTGTTCTTTCTAAAAACTCTGGATATCTCAAATATTTCAATATCTTTGATGTTGTGATTGATGTTATATTCAACATTTTTTACCAGTCCTATCATAAGCATTGGTCTTAGAAATTTAAAATCTTCGCTGATGGGATTTATTATCTCTACATCTTTATTATATTTATCTTCCTCTAGTATTTTATATTTTTCCAGATGCTCAATTCCTATAAATGAATAGTTTATCACCTCAACAAGACCTGCATCACAAAGTCTCTGCCTTATATCCTTGATAATTCTTTGATGATCACTGTATTTTCCGCGCCTGTCGCTTGTTGGAATAGGTATGGAATCTAACTTATCATATCCGTAAATCCTTGCTACCTCTTCTACAAGATCGATCTCCCTCTCAAGATCTTCATATCTGAAAGAAGGTACCACCGCTTTTATGATTTCCCTTTTTAACCTATTATTAATCTTCAACTTTTTTAGAATGTCCGATATCAGACCGGCATCGATATCCTTTCCAAGAACCTCGCTTACTTTTTTTACTCTTAAGTCTATCTTTCTTTCTCTCTCGACCTCCATATAATTATCATAGATGCATCCTCCTGCTTTTGAACTGGTGATCTTTTCGAATAAACCAGTAAACCTCTCAACGGCAAATACAGTAAGCAGGGGGTCTATCTTTTTCTCAAACCTGTTTGAGGCTTCCGACCTGAGTCCTAATTTCTTTGAGGTTCTCATTATTGAAGGTCCGTAAAAATTTGCCGATTCCAGCAGAACAGTCCTGGTATCCTGATTTATTTCGGTTTCCTTTCCACCCATTATTCCTGCTATAGCTACAGCTCTTTTTTTATCTGCTATCACCAATGCATAATCTTCCAGTATTCTTGTCGAGTCATCTATGGTTTTGATCTTTTCACCCTTTCCGGCATTCCTGACAATGATTACATCTGAATCCAGAAGGTCTTTATCAAAAGCATGAAGCGGCTGCCCGGTTTCCAGCATAATATAATTAGTAAGGTCGACCATCAGATTAATAGGTCTTATATCACAAAGCATAAGTCTGTTTTTAAGCCAGCTAGGTGAAGCAGCATTAGGGATATTCTCAAAGATTCTAGCTGAATATCTCGGACACAGCTTATAATCTTCTATATCGATTTTAAAATCGGTATTTACATTTAATTTTCTCTTAAGATCGTATTCCGGAATCACCAGTTTTACACCAGTCAAAGCGCTTATTTCCCTGGCAATTCCTATAATACTCATACAATCAGGGCGATTTGGCGTTATTTCAAGTTCCAGTACAGTATCATCAAGACCTACAGATTTTGGAAATTTATCACCCGTCTTACTGCTTTCATCAAGGATCATTATTCCTTCCGAATCAGATGATATACCCAATTCCATTTCAGAGCACATCATTCCTTCAGATATCTGGCCTCTGATCTCGCTCTTTTTTATAGTCAAGTCTTTGACTTTTGACCCCGGCAGTGCAACTGCGACTTTATCTCCTTTTGTAAAATTCTTTGCACCGCATACTATTTTCAACCTTCTTGAACCGATATCTACTTCACATAGTGATAACTTTTCCGCGTTGGGATGGGCTGAAAAATCCAATATTTTACCCACCACTATATTTTTATATAAATCACCGATATGGTCTATTTTTTTGACCTCTGTCCCGCTCATTGTCAGAGAGTCTGAAACACTTGCGGGGTCAGTTATCTTGGGATCTAAAAATTCATTTAACCAATTGATCGTCACTTTCAATATTTAAAAAACCCTTTCCTTTAAACATTATAAAAATCAAAGGTTTTAATCACAATATTTCAAACAATACTGATATTGAAGGCTAAAACTGCCTTAGAAACCTCAAATCGTTTTCAAAAAATAATCTTAGATCGTCAATGCCGTATTTTAGCATGCAGATTCTTTCTATACCCATTCCGAAAGCAAAACCGCTTACTTCTTCTGGATCATAACCTACGAAAGAATACAGCATTGGATCTACCATTCCGGCACCCAGGATTTCCAGCCAACCGGTACCCGAACATACTCTGCATCCCTTGCCATTGCATATATTGCATGATACGTCTACCTCTGCGCTTGGTTCGGTAAATGGGAAGTAATGAGGCCTGAACCTTACTTTTCTTTCTTTTCCAAAGATCTCATGGGCAAAAGTTTCAAGTGTCCATTTAAGATTACCGAAATTAATTTCCTTATCTACTACCAGTCCTTCTATCTGAGTAAACATAGGAGTATGGGATACATCATAGTCTCTTCTATATGCCTTACCAGGCACGATTATTAATAAAGGGGGTTTGTGACTCTCCATATATCTTATCTGAACAGGAGAAGTATGAGTCCTTAATAATATTTTTTCTGAGATAAAGAAGGTATCATGAAGAGATCTTGCCGGATGATCTGCGGGAGTATTTAATGCCTCAAAATTATAATAATCCGTTTCTACCTCCGGGCCTTCCGCAATTTCAAATCCCATCCCTATAAAAACCTGTTCAATTTCTTCAATGACCCGGGATATGACATTCTTTTTACCCTGCCCTTTCCTTCTTCCCGGCAGAGATAGGTCTATAATTTCTTTTCTTAACTTATTCTCATACTCTACACTTTTAAGTAGTTCTTCTTTTTTTAAAATACTATATTCTATTTTTTCTCTTGCGATATTTATTCTCTTGCCGAATATCGGCTTAAGATTCTGGGGGAGACTGCCTATTTCTTTAAGTGTATTCGAAAGAAAACTTTTTTTACCGGTAAATCTTGTCCTGACTTTTTCTAGTTCTGCAATGTTTTTAGCCACTGCCAGTTCTTTATTAAGACTATCTATTTCAAGGTCTATTTTTTTTTCCAGTTCATCTATTATCTTTTTATCATCACTCATGATTTTATGCCAACTTTTTCTTAGCGATTTCCGTCAGTCTCTGGAACGCATCAGGATCACTAACAGCCATTTCCGATAAAATCTTTCTGTTTATATCAATGCTTGCCTTTTTTAGACCACTTATGAATTCATTGTAAGAAATCCCGTTTATCCTTGCTGCAGCATTGATCCTTGTTATCCATAATCTCCTAAAATTCCTTTTTCTGTTCTTTCTATCCCGGTATGAATAACTCATAGATTTAAGCAGCTGTTCTTTTGCGGCTCTGTAACTCCTGCTCTTGGAGCCATAATATCCTCGGGCCTGCTTCAATACTTTTTTATGCTTTTTCCACTTTACCTGGCCTCTCTTGACTCTGGTCACTATAATCACGTCCTTCCTTATCTACCTAAAAGTCTTCTGACTTTTTTCTTATCGGAAGTTGCCAGTTCCTGCCTTTTTTTCAACCGCCTCTTTCTTTCCGCATTTTTTTTGGTAAGGATATGACTCCTGTACGCTTTTTCTCTTACAATTTTTCCGCTTCCTGTGACTTTAAATCTTTTAGCCGCGCCTTTATGAGTTTTTATTTTTGGCATAATGACATCCTTCCAGATTTATCCATTTAAAAATATTAAAAATCAAACCGGTGACAAAACAGCTATAATATTATAACCGTCCAACTTAGGTTCCAGCTCCAGTACACATTTGTCCTTTAATTCTTCTATTAATTTATTCAATATATTCATCCCAAGCTCTTTATGCACAATCTCCCTGCCCCTGAACATAACGGTTATTTTCACCCTGTAACCGCTAGACAGGAATTTCTCTATTTGCTTCCTCTTGGTATTAAGATCATTAGTGTCTATTTTAGGTCTTACCTTGATTTCCTTTACCACTATCTGAGACTGCTTCTTTTTCTTCATTTTTTCAGATATTTCCAGCTGGTATTTATATTTCCCATAATCCATTATCTTACAGACAGGCGGATCACTCTTGGGTGATATTTCAACCAGATCCATGCCTTTATCTCTTGCAGCCTTCAATGCCTGCTCAACTGCGACTATCCCTATTTGGCTGCCGTCTTCAGCAATCAATCGTACATCCGGTACCCTGATCTGCTGGTTTATTCTAATTCTTCTATCTTCGAAGCTGCACCTCTCTATTTTTTTAAAAAAAAATAGGCAGAAAATCATCTACCTATTAAATATATCTAACCAGATTAACAAGCCTTTATGACCGTCATCTGGTGAGAAATAGATGATTATTTCTACTTTCTTTATTTTATTGTTTTAACAATTTTTTATTAATAATCTTGGAATTATACTAATTATTGATTATTTTGTCTATACTGCTATATCTTCATCTTCTTCGGGAATATATTCTTCTTCCCATACTTTATCCGCTATCTTTTTATATTCGCTTGCATATTTATCCAAAGATCTTGCGAGACAGCCTATTATCGTTTCTGCACCATCATGTGTAGGATAAGCACCGGTTTCGGCAATTATATCTCTTAATATATAAGGATTATCGATTATGCTGCATGGTCTGAGGTGATTTTCAGTATAAGGTTGTCTTTTCCTGAATGCCATAAAGAAATCCGAAGTAAGTATATCAATAAGGCTTTTCTCCTTTACATTATCAGCAGCAAAGTGAACAAAAACACATGGTTCTACATCTCCGTTTACATTAACATGCAAATAATTTTTACCCCCCGCCATACAACCATTCACCAGAGGCCCATCATTCCAGAAATCAGCCACTATTATTTTTTTTGTCTTCCTTATTTCTACAATCTTGGCTCTTCTATACTCTCTCTGTTCGGGAGTGGGCATAAGTTCCATATTGGGTTCCTTGCCTATTGGGATATAATTAAAATACCAGCCAATAAATGCTCCTTTATTTATGAATAAATCAATAAATTCGTCGCTTACCACCAATTCATTGTTTCCTCTAGTTGCGGTCACAGAAAATCCAAACAGTACTCCATTTTCTCTAAGAGCATCCATGGCACTCATGATCTTTGCCCACACACCCTTACCTCTCCTTTCATCGGTCTCCTTTTCAAAACCCTCTACACTTATACACGGGACTGCATTTCCAAGCTCGGCAAGCCTTTCTGCAGCTTTATTATCGATCATCTGGCCATTGGTATAAATCTGGAAGAACGAATCATTGTGCCTTTCGAGAAAATCATAGATCTTATCCCAGCAAAAAGGCTCTCCTCCTGTTATGACAAAAAAGTAAAGCCCTATATCATTTGCTTCGTTGATCACTCTATTGCATACATCATACGGCAGGTCGTTTTTCTTGGAATACTGCCATGCGTAACATCCATAGCATCTCAGATTGCATTTCATAGTAGGGCTTATTACCAAAAGATTAGGTGGGCTTATGCCATATTTTCGGGCAAAAGCTATTCTTTTCGGCTGCCCCTGGATCATGGCATTATTTATTAAATTCATTACTATTTTTTCTCTCACTTGAGGTGACACCTTCTCAGCCGATATTTTTAGATTAATAAGTAGATTCTCCAGAAAATCTCTCTCCTCTTTCTTTTTTAATTTGTAAACTCTTCCCTTTATTAAGGAAAGCCATCTCTCATCAGAGATCTTGGGAAGTATTTTCAATGCACTCCTTATGGCTGTCTTTGTTGTATATAGTTTTAATCTTTCCTTCAGTGTCATTTTAAAACCCCCCTTTAAAGTAATGGCTAAAAAATAATATAAAAAACTATAATAAGGCAAAAATTATAAAAAAAGTGCTAAGATTTAATTATAGAAACAATTTTCCAAAAAATAAAGAGCAAATATGTTCTGCATCAGTAAACTATTTTTTTGCTTCTTATTACATCATTAAGTTCCGATATGAAATCATTCAGTTTGATCTCTTTTATATCCCTGCCAACCTTCTTCCTGATAGTTATGGTTCCCGTTTCTTCCTCATTCCTCCCTAAAATAATCATATAAGGTATTTTTTTAATCTCGGCCTGTTTTATCTTTTTGCTTAATGATTCTACCCTGTTATCAATTTCTACTCTTATATTCTCTTTTTTAAAGCTTTTGTACACATTTTCCCCGTAATTATAAAATTTCTCAGAAATCGGAAGGATTATTACCTGTACCGGTGCCATCCAGGGAGGCAGGTTTCCGCTGTAATGTTCTAAAAGTAAGCCTATGAATCTCTCAATACTTCCCAGCACGGTCCTGTGGATCATAACTGGCCTGTGTCTGATATTATCCTCTCCCATATATTCGATATCGAATTTTTCCGGCATGGCAAAATCAAGCTGAATGGTAGCACACTGCCATGTCCTATCCAGACAATCCTGTATGTGGAAATCGATCTTGGGGCCGTAGAAAGCACCTTCTCCTTTATTTACCGCATAATCAAGCCCCCTGCTCTTAATAGCCTCTTTTAATATGCTTTCAGCTTTCTCCCACATCTGATCAGTCCCTATCCTCTTTTCAGGCATGGTAGAAAGTTCCAGGTGATATTTATCAAAACCAAAACTTTTATAAATACGGTCAGTCAGGCCTATTACTTTCGAGACTTCGTCTTTTGCCTGATCCTCGGTGCAGAATATATGGGCGTCATCCTGTATAAAACTTCTGACTCTGAACAACCCATGCAAAACTCCTGATTTCTCGTGTCTGTGTACCAGTCCCAGTTCGGCTATCTTTATGGGCAGTTCCCTGTAGGAATGCTGATTTGTCTTGTAAACCAGAATAGTTCCCGGGCAGTTCATAGGCTTGATCGCAAAATCGCTTTCATCAATTTTTACAAAATACATGTTTTCTTTGTAATTATCCCAGTGACCTGAAGTCTTCCATAGTTCATTGCTCAGCAAGATCGGTGTCTTTATTTCCTTATAGCCTTCCTTTTCGTGTTCCTCTTCCCAGTAATCCAGGATAATATTCATAAGTACCATCCCATTGGTGTGGAAAAAAGGAAATCCGGGAGCTTCATCATGAAAGCTGAAAATGTCTAAATCTCTGCCTATCTTCCTGTGGTCGCTTCTCTTTGCCAGATCCAGTTTATTCATATATTCCTTTAATTCTTCCCTGCTGAAAAATGCAGCCCCATATATCCTTACCAGCATCTTATTTTTTTCATCTCCCCGCCAGTAAGCTCCGGCCACGCTCAATAGCTTAAACGCCTTTACTTTTCCAGTAGACGGTATATGCGGACCTGAACATAGATCCATAAAATCTCCTGAAGTGTAAATGCTTACTCTATCACCTTCTATACCATCGATAAGTTCCATCTTATAAGGGTTGCCCTTGAACAGTTTTCTAGCTTTTTCCTTGCTTACTGTACTTTTTTCAAAATTGTGATCTTCCTTTATTATCCTTTTCATCTCTTTTTCGATAGTAGAAAGATCTTCGGCCGATACATTCTTTTTAGTCTCAAAATCATAATAGAAACCGTCCTTGATCGCCGGACCTATGGCAAACTTCGCATCTGGGAATACACTTTTTATTGCCCCAGCCATTATATGAGAAGCACTGTGATTTAAAATGTTTTTTGCCTTATTACTGTTTTCGGGAGTGATGATGCTAAAGGATGAGTCACTGGTCACTTTGAAACTTAAATCAAGCAAATTGCCATTTTCATCATATTTCTTTTCTTCAAGTACCTCGGCCGCAAGCGCCTTCTCTGCAGTTTTTTTATCGACCATTTTGACTGCATCCAGGATGCTTGTCCCTTTATCAACTTTGATCTTACCCAGGTTTTTTAACTCTATTTCAATCATTTTTAAAAGATTTCATTAAAATCATCAGTTATTATCTTACTTATTATATATCTTTGAATGTACAGGACAAGACAATCTATTATAAAAAAATGGAGCGGAAGACGGGATTCGGACCCGCGACCCCCACCTTGGCAAGGTGATGCTCTACCAACTGAGCTACTTCCGCTCGTTTTAGCTAGTTAATCATTATATTATTTTTCTTTTTTCAAAACAAACATTATACATCATTAAAAATAGAAAACCCCTTAAAATATAAAACATTCTCTTCTTAACCAATAAAGGTTAAAATATTCTAAGGAATACCTTTTTTTATCAATTATAATCTTATATAATTACGCTAAAATTTTTTTATAAAACTTTTATATACTATTATGAAAAAAATCTATACAGGTGACGAGCAAGCTCAGAATATAGGATATTTCCCCTTCATAGACCCGGACGAAAAAACCATCTTTATCGCTCCCGGTATCCTGGAAAATACAGTAAGCGGAATTCTCATCCTTACCAATAAAAAATTATTCTTTTATTTTTATTCCAACATAACCAGGGATAAAAAGTTTATAGCCACCTACCCCTATATCGTTTCCGCAGATTTAAGGGAAGGTCTTGTTTATTCCACACTAACAGTCAGAAATAAAAAAGAAAGCTTCAAAATACAGAAATTGAAGAAAAAAGACGCATTAGAATTCCACAGAATACTTAAAAAAATCATACTGGAAAATAAAAAATAGGATAAAATAAGAATATAAACATTATCTGCTCATATATCTGCTTATATACTGCTCGTTTTCTGACAGGTCGGCAACACCATAAGCATCTTTGTCCATTATATTGATCCAGACACCTCTTATGCCGAATTTTTTAGCTTCTTCCTTTGAATCAAAATAAATATCTATTCTATTGCCATTTATCTTTCCTCCTGTATCCTCGGCCATGAATATTCCCATATTTTTTATTTCAATCCTGGTTCCCAGAGGTATGACATTGGGGTCTACAGCGACCATTCCCTGCCTTATTTCCTTTCCAGTCGCCGTTATATTATTGGTACCCTGTGAAGGGTCGTTGGCACTGTAACCGGAAGCCAAAAAGTAATACCACTCTACTTCCTTCTCTACTTCCACAACTTCTCTGACTACTATATCCTCTGTTTCTCCATTATCAGCTTTATCAGTGCCGGAATAAATTATACTGAACCCATCACACTCATAAAACAGGTATAATAAAGTTATAAAAAGCAAAAATACTGTTAGCGCCCAAAATAATACATGTATTGCTACATTGTATTTTCTCACTTTTACATCCTTTTTTACACGATATTTTTTACAAAATTTTAATAATTTTTTTAAAACATATCTCAATAAAGCCACACAAAACCAAGTATTATATATAAAAAACTAAAAAAATCAACCCTGAAATAATTAAATTGCCCTTTTCCTCAATACTGCATATCCGGATCATATGTTAAAAAATGGTTGATTTTCCTATTGACCAAACATATGTTCGGTTGTAATATATAGACAGACAATTCTAAATATATATACCATAAATCTAGGGGGGCGGGGCTAAATAAAATGGCTTTTTTTTCTCATCTGCATGTTCACAGTGAATACAGCCTTATGGAATCAACCATAAGCATAAAAGAGCTGGTAAGCGCTGCTGCTGGAAACGGCATGGAGGCAGTCGCCCTTACCGATAAGTATGTGATGAGTGGAGCCGTCAAATTCTACAAGGAAGCAACCAGTAAAAATATAAAACCCATAATCGGCTGCGAAATCCGGGGCATTAGAAGTGGGATGACTTCCCACCTGGTACTACTCATAAAAAACATGACAGGATATGAGAACCTCTGTCAGTTGATAAGTAAATCAAATATGGAAAGCAGGACTCCAATACCGTCAGTCGAAATATCAGATCTCGTAAAGAAAAGCGGCGGCCTTATATACTTAAGCTGCTGCAGAAACGGCGAGATCTCCCGGCTGCTGGGGCAGGAAAAGGTGAAGGAAGCACTTAGAGCTGCGGAATATTACCAGGAATTATTTAGCGGAGATTTCTTTCTGGAGATTCAGAGATACCCGAAAACAAAAAGCGTTTTTTCCTTATCCCTGCCCTCTGAGATACTGGTCAATTTTGCCCTGAAAAACAACATTCCAATGGTGGCGACGAACAATGTCCACTACTTAAATAAGGCAGACTACTCAACATACAGATGCCTTCACAAGATAAAAACCATGGGGACAAAGGCCGGGTCTGATATGGAATTTATCGGCAATGATGAACATTATTTTAAATCTGCCTCCGAAATGGCCGGCCTTTTCCCGGATATACACCAGGCAATATCCAATACCAGAGTCATAGCAGACATGTGCAGGCTGGAACTTCCGCTGGGCAATATAATCTTCCCCCGCTTTAAGGTTCCGGGGAGAATACCGGAGGAAGATCACCTTAAAAAGCTGTGCTTCCGGGGACTAAAACGGAGATACGGCAGCGGCTCTTCCCCGGATATCCTTATAAGGCTAAAAAAAGAGCTGGAAGTGATCGCAGAGACCGGTTTCTGCGGGTACCTCCTGATAGTCGCCGACATAGCAAGATTCGCCCGACAGAACAACATTCCCATCTGCGGAAAGGGCTCGTCTGCAGGAAGCCTGGTATCGTATATTCTGGGCATATCCAATATCGATCCGGTAAAAAATAATCTTTATTTCGAAAGATTTCTTAACAGGGAAAGAAAAGAGCTCCCTGATATAGACATCGACCTGTCCCACAAGAGAAGAGCTGAAATAGTCAAATATCTTAAACTGAAATATGGTAAAAATAATATCTCCAGGGTATGTACCTTCTCTACCCTGAAACCAAGAGCTGCGGTAAGGGAAGCGGGAAGATTCCTGGGGTACGGCAAAGAAGACGTGGACCGGATAGCAAATGAATATTCTCCCTCTTTTTCTTCGGGATTCCCGGGCAGACAGTATAACGGGATCACTGCCAGGGACCGGGAATGCTCAGATACAGGAGATATTCAATATAAAAAAATAACCCGTATATCAAAAAAAATTGAAAATTACGTCCGTCATACCTCCCTGCACCCTTCCGCATTTATCATATCCAGCACCGATCTGACCAAAAAAATCCCCCTTTCCCTGTCCCAGACCGGTGAAACCATGAGCCAGTATGACAAGGACAGCGTAGAAGACCTGGGCCTGTTAAAAATAGACCTGATAAATTCTCTGAGCTTAAGCTTGCTGGAAGATGTGTCCGACATGCTTAAGGACAAAAGAAACATAGACTTTGATATCCGGAAAATAGGATACCGTGACAGTAAAACATTCGACCTCATAAAAAATGGAAATACCCTGGGGGTTTTTCAGCTTGAAAGTTACGGCATCAGGAAACTGGCAAAAAAAATAAAGCCGTCCACATTAAACGACATTACATTTCTTATCTCGCTGTACAGGCCCGGCCCCCAGCAGTCTGGAATGGTCAAAAACTTTATTGAAAGAAAATCCGGTAGAGAAAAGATCGTCTATCTTCACCGGGATCTTGAGCCTATCCTGAGTGAGACTTATGGAATAATACTTTACCAGGAACAGGTAATGCAAATAGCAGTAAATATAGCAGGATACTCTCTGAGTGAAGCGGATAATTTAAGAAAAGCCATGACCAAGCTTTCAAAAGAAAAAATGGAAAGGCAAAGAGAACATTTTATTAAAGGAGCAATCTGCAGGGGCTATCATATAAGAACTGCAAAAGAGATCTTTAAACTTGTATCCAAATTTGCAAGTTACGGTTTTGTCAAAGCTCACGCTGCCGCCTATGCCGAACTTTCATATAAGACCTGCTATATAAAGGCACATTATCCGGCGGAACTGCTATCAATAATACTTACTGATGATTCAGGGTACTATGGCAGGGCTCAATATATTGAAGAGGCAAGACGTTTTGGCATAAAGATAAAACTTCCAGACATAAACGGCAGTGGATTCAAATTCTCTGTTGAAGACAATGGGAAATCCATAAGAATCCCTCTTATTGCCGTAAGAGAACTGGGAGAAACAGGTGTCGACTCTATAATAAAAGAAAGAGACAGGAGTGGAAGATTTAAGGACTTCACTGACTTTTACTTCAGAATTTCAAAAAGCGGCTGCAACATATCGGGCAAAGCTATTGTAAACCTTGTAAAAGTCGGGGCATTCGATTTTACAGATATTAAAAGAAAATATTTACTGCTCGACTATTATTGCCTGGCAAGCGGCAAAAACATCCCGGCCTGCAGCAGCTATCCCCTGCCCTGCCGTGAAAATCATCCAAAAGATCTCAACCTCCCGGAGGCACTTGAGATAGAAGAAAAAATCCTGGGATTTTGCGCCAGCAGTTCTCCCCTGAAGTATTTTAAAAACGAGCTGGAATATTACCACAGGATAAGAAGCAGCCTTTTTCCGGATTTTATCAACAGCAAAGAAAATATATTCGCCGCGGGGATAATAATCACCCGTAAAATAAAAAAAACCAGGAATGGAAAAAATATGCTGCTGTGCATCCTGGAAGATGAAGAGGGCATGTATGAATCAGTATTTTTCCCCGATGCATATAAAAAGAACCTAAAGACAATATCAGGCCAGTCCGCGGTAATAATCAAAGGCAGAATATGCTGCGAAGACGGCCATATATTTCTGATCGGTGAAAACTCTGCCAGTCTCTCCGGCTTAAAGAAGATCAGGAGCAGAGCCGCCAAAGACAGTATAAAAAATAACTTACTGATTGAAGCAGGTTCAGCATGGGAAATCAAAGAAAAATAATACATATAGATATGGATGCTTTTTTTGCCCAGATCGAGCAAAGAGATAACCCGGAATACAAAAGTAAACCCCTGATTGTAGGGGAACCGCTGAACAGAGGAGTGATCTCTTCTGCCTCTTACGAGGCAAGAAAATACGGACTTCACTCAGGTATGCCTCTCACGCGGGCAAAAAGACTTTGCCCCAAAGGGATCTTTGTCCCCGTGGACATGGAAAAATATCTTAGGGAATCAATGCGAATAAGAAAGATATTCTTCCAGTTTAGCCCACTGGTAGAAGCGATAGGCTGTGATGAAGCCTTTCTTGATATAACAGGCTGTAAAAGGCTCTTCGGGGATGAACTTGAAATAGCCAAAAAAATAAAGGGCAGGATATACGAACAGACTAACCTGACTTCTTCAGCCGGCATAGGACCAAATAAATTTCTGGCAAAACTTGCCTCAAGCATAGGCAAACCAAATGGCTTTATAGTACTCGAAAACACCGAAGAGACCATAAAAAAAGTCAAACTCCTGCCGGTATCCTATATATGGGGAGTTGGGAGGGTCACATACGAAGAACTTAAATCAATGGGGATAACAACCATAGGCGACCTTGCCGGAACCCCGCTGGAAATAATCGAAAATAAATTTGGAGAGCCAGGCAGGGTCATACATAAAATAGCAAATGGGTTCGATGATAGAAAAGTAACGCTGAATCAAGAGCCAAAATCAATAGGAAGAGAAATAACCTACAGCAGGGACATAGATGATTTCGGGACTTTGAGATCGATGCTTCTTCTGCTTTCACAAAAAATATCAAGAAACCTCCGGCTGAAGAAATATAAAGGCAGAGTGATCACTTTAAAGATAAGATTTTCCGATTTTAAAACCATCACAAGGAGGATGACCCTTAAAAATTATACTTCCAATATATTTGATATACATAAATTCTCTGTGTCTTTACTTAAAAATATTGATCTTAACAGGAAAAAAATCAGACTGATCGGAATTTCGGTAAGCGATTTAAAGTCAAGCTCCATACTGGAAGATCTGATGCCCGCAGATGGATCGGAACATGAAAATCTTGCCCAGGCCATTGATAGAATATCGAACAGGTTTGGTGAAAATAAATTGACCATAGCAAAACTAGCAGATTCATATGAGATAATAGATTGAACTCATTGATAGTTTCTTCCTTACCCGAAAGTAAATTTTTCAAATCTCTCTCTTTTAGCCTTACATATAGGACATACAGCCGGGGGTTTCTCTCTTGCACATAAATACCCGCATACTCTGCATCTCCACACCGGATATCTACTTTTTGAAACTTCTTCTCCAGGTTTCTTCGTCTTCTCCATACTGCTGTTTTTTTTCATTTTATATCTTCTCTCCGGTATAGATCTTACTTTCTTTTTCCCTTCCAGTATCTCCTGATCAACATAAAGAGCACAATAGCATGTTCCATAATCATCCAGATCCGGGTCCCTGTAATCGCAGGGGCATATTATGTCCATGTCTTTTTCTTTATCACCGGAAGCTAGCCTGCAGGGGCATGACTGGTACCCATATCTGTTCTGGTTTATTAATAAACCCTTTACCAGTTTTTTGGTCATATCAATGTCAGGATTAAGATGGTAACCTGCTGATTCTGCCTCTTCATTTAACTTTTTAAACAATCTATCAACTTCTTCTTTGCTTATTTCTTTACTCATAATTTACTTCTTTATTTTTTCTTTTATTTTGCCCTCGTCAAAACCTATTATGTAATCACTATCATCTATCACAATTGTTGGAAAACTCCGGTCTGGATTATATTTTTCCAAATCATCCAGCAATTCTTTTCTCTCTTCACCTTCCGTCAGATCAACATCAATATAATAATAGTCAATATTTAAATCTTTAAGAAGTTCTTTTGTCTTTCTGCACCACTGGCAGGTGCTTAATGCATATAAAACTACTTTTCCTTTATTATCTCCCTTTATGTGTTTCATTCCAGCTCTCATATCAAATTTCAACACCCTTTAATTTATATAAACATTATTTCATATTTTATTCTTTTATAGTCCGGTTGTAAAACAGACTCTAATTCAAAACTTTAAAGTAATACTTCAATCATTTCAGCTGTATTATTGATTGTTATTATTTCCATAAATTCTTATTTTATAATATATTAAAGTCATATATTAATAATGAACAAATATGTGAGGAGCTGCAGATGAATAATAATATTAAAATAATCACCAGAGACCTAAAATTTCTTATTGCCCTGAATAATTCAAAAACATCCTTAAAAATACTTGAAGCACTCCCGTTAGAATCTACTGTAAGAAGATGGGGAGATGAAATCTATTTTAAAATACCAGTGCATTCTGAACTGGAAGATGGCGTCGAGATCCTGGAATTAGGCTCTGTAGCATACTGGCCTCCAGGAAGCTCTATCTGTATATTTTTCGGTAAAACACCTGCCAGTACTGATGATAAGCCTCAGGCTGCCAGCCCGGTCACTGTCATTGGAGAAATAATAGATAAAGAAATAATTTCCGAACTTAAAAAAATAAAGGATGGAGAAAAAATAGAAATTAAAGCAGTACAGTAGCTGCAATTATTCCTCTTCCAGAATCTCTATAAATTGCTTGACCAGTTGAGGATCGAATTGTGTTCCGCTTGATTTTTCCAACTCTTTTATAGCTTCCTTTTTGCTCAACGTCCTTTTATAGAACCTGCCGCTTCTCATGACATCATATGCATCTGCTATAGCAGTAATACGCGAAGCTATGGGTATATCCTCGCCCTTTAATCCCTGTGGATAACCAGTCCCGTCCCATCTCTCATGATGAGTCAATATATATTCAGCGATATTAGAATATTTATATGATGATTTCGCAATATTATATCCTATCTCAGGATAACTTCTTAGAATCTTCCAGTCCTTTTCAGTTAACTTGTCCCTCTTGGTCACAATATCATCGGGTATGGCTATCTTGCCAAGGTCATGGAGATCAGCCAGTATAGAAAGATCATCCAGTTTGCTTTTTGGAAGTCCTATGGTACGCCCTAATTTTAAGGCTAATTTTCTTACCCTTTTCCCATGTTCTCTTGTCTCATAACTTTCTTCCATCAAGGAATCCACAAGTGAAGATATTACCGAATCAGGAATACTTTTAGACTCGAAAAGTTTATTCTTATACATCTCATCCTTCGCATCTTTTACAATACCACTAAAGTCCTGATCTTTGTCCTGCTTTGTGGCTGAACCCATCGCCATTTCAAATTTTACCTTTCCTTTACTGTTCTTTTGGCAGATCTCCTTTACCCTATTCATCACTTTCCTGCTATATTCTGCTGAAGTCCTGGGAAGTAGTATTGCAAACTCATCCTCTCCCCACCTGGAAATAATATCTTCTCTCCTGCAGCATTCTCTTATTGCTTTTGCAATAATCTTCAGTATCTTATCTCCCTCTTCACTTCCAAAGGCATCGTTTATTAGCTTTAATCCATTCACGTCTCCGATGATAAAACTTAACGGAAGCTGTCTTTCAGCATCCAGTCTTTTTACTTCTTCCTCAAAATAAGCTCTGTTGAAAAGTCCGGTCAGTTCATCATGGAATCTTAAAAAGTTTAGTTTTTCCTCTGCTTCTTTCCTTTTAGTTATATCATTTATAAATACCTGAACTGCCTTGACGTCTCCATTTTTCTTTACAAGACCGTAAAATACTTCCCCGTAAAAAATATTGCCGTCCTTGTTCTGACCGCTTATCTCAAATGATATCCCTTCTTTTCCGCTGAGCGCATAAGCAAAGACCTTAAGATATCTTGGCATATCCTCTGAACTGAGAAACTTTATCTTTGTAAAATGTTTTCCTACTACCTCTTTTTCCGACTGGCCCAAGAAGTTCAGTACTTTTTTATTACATGATATGATTGTTCCGTCTTCATCAAGGGTTATCACCCCGAAGGGTGCAGTATTTATTAATGCCTGGTATTGCTCTGCGCTATCTTCCATAGCTTTATCCAGTTTATCTATACTGGGCTGTGATTGCTGATAACCTTCTATTATTTGCTTTAACTTATCTATCTCTGAAATCAACTGTTTTTTTATTTTGTTGTTATCTTCCATTACTTAGACTATTAATTTCAGATTTTTTTCGATTTTATTTAGTTCTCTTTTAAATTTCTCATATGCCATATTGGATTCACTACTGATTTCTTCAAGCTCTGAGGGTTCAGATAATAGCGCAAATTTGGTGAAAAATAATTTTTCCTTGGTAAGATGTTCTTTTTCATAATTAAATGTATCTCTTAAAAAACCTGGCACTTTTATTTCCGAAAATTTCTTTAAATAATTATTGTATCTCTCAGCTATATCTACAGCATAATCTACCTTTTTTTCAAAATCATACTTCTCTTCATCAAACTTTTTTATCATGCTCTGTATATCTCCATGATACTTGTTGGAAAGTTTATAGTAGATGCTTCTAAAATCGTTAAACTGTCTTATACTCTTTTTATTTCTCGATCTGTCTGTCAGTATAAGTGCTATACATCCTAACGCCATCACGACCACTATGATACTTGTTGCACCAAATAATACTCCTCCTGTAAACAGGTTGAAATAGACAATTTTTTCATTGTTGATTATATAAATCAACAGCACTATTATCTCAAGCAGCATAGCGGATACTATCAAGATAAAATATTTGAGTCTTATAACCCTATACCCGAAATCTTTGAATATTCCCAGACCTTTTATCCTTTTTATACTCATATTCCACTCACCATAGATTATCAATTATTATTAATTCTTCTATATTTTTATTAATATATTAATATATTATACCATAAATTTATTTTTTTAGACTAATATAATTATAATATTAAATATATGTCAGTATTAATTATTCATACTTTAAACTGGCTTAGATACGTATGTAAAATCCAGTTAAATCGCTTGAAGATTTAATATTTGTGGCAAAAATACCAATATTAAAATTTCCATTCAATTGAATTCAGTTTATAGGTACTTATATTTATAAGCACGTTATACAAAACCAGGTCTATTAAAATTTCTATTATGAGTATCGCAGGAAACACAATCAAATTAGACCATGAAAAATAAAATCCCAGAAACATCAATCCTATTACAATCCCGCCAAAAATCAACAAATATAATACAAAAAATATTAAATTTAATATTCCTCCCAAAAACGAAATATTGTTTTTATTGGACGACGAAGGTTTAAAAACAGGGAAAAAAACGCCTACAGAAGTACCTATTACCGAATCACCCCAACAGAACAGCACTAGGAGCAATAGCCCAAGTAATAAATATACTATTTCAGGCCTGTATACAAAATAAAATACAATTACTAAAACCGAACCCAGCATTGCAGTTAATACAGAGCTAAAAATGATTTTTGTCCTTAATATTCTTTTGGAGTGTACAGGTGAAATTTTAAGTATCCAGAACTTTAATCCCTCTCCACCAATATTATTCCCGGAAATATTTATATTAATCAGACCTGAAGCCAACAGCGGCACGAATATAATAAAAAGGTTTTTCTGTGAAATAAAAAAATTGATCCCGCCGCGCTCATCAATACTTCTCGAAATAGTCCAAAAAAATATGAATAGTATCATCACCATAGGCATAAAGACCTGTAGAAGTCTCCTCATATCTCTAAAAAGTACTTTAAAATCTTTTACTATCAGGTGATTTATTCCTGAAAGTGACAAGATTCCAAATCTTTTTTTTCTGATCTCTTTGCCGCCTTCCATCCTTGCTCTTCTGGACCTCCTGCCTGTTACTGCCTGTGAAGCGCTTGACCAGCCTGTGTAATATATTTTTTGAGACAGTGCGATACAGATAAAAGCCAGGGCTCCCGCAACAGCTGCAGCAAGTATGAAATTAAGGGCAAAACTGCCATATTCCCCATTATGAATATAAAATAATGCGTTTGATCCCCAGGTCGATGGTAAAATTTTTAAAAAAGGCCGGTCAAATATTGCTATTATATACTGCTTTATGCTTTCAATATTCATAGATTCAAACTCAGGAACCACATTGCCAATATATCTTGATAGAAGCTGCGAAGAAAGCCAGATAGCAAAGCCAAAAAGGCCTCCCATAATAGCGATTATCTCTCTGGCCCTTTTTGGATTTATGAACCTTACTGCTATCATACCAAGCAGTACTCCCAGGCTGGTAGGGATTGACAGTACAGAAATAAAAACAATCAGCATCACGGGATAGTAAACAAGCGGCATCTGCGATGTTATTCCATAGGATATCAGGATAGGCAATATCACTATAAAGAATAGATAAGAATTAGCGATAAGCGCCTCTATATACTTATAAACGAATACCGTCCTGAAACTGATAGGCAGGCTCAACAATAGTTGAAGGTCCTTGGAAGAATATAAAATATAAAGGCTTGAGGCTATTCCGGTAAATATTATAAAAATAAACATCATGGCAAAGGCATAATCCAGAGCTATATCAAGTATTACACCGGTCAGTCCCTCACCTAATCTTTCGAACATAAACGAAATAAGCTTCGTAGAATAGAACAAGACCAAAGAAAAAATTGCCACACCTACCAGTGTACCTATTATTCTGCCGATTCTCCTCTTGGGCTCATCTCTGGTGTAACCAAGCAGTATAATATTAAGCCTGTTCTTTAAAAGCAGTTTAAGCATAAATTAAAAATCAACTTAAGGATTTTATAATATCTATGTCTTCGTCTCCACCTGTCAGCTGCAGAAAAATCTCTTCTAGATCTCCCTTGTCTTCCTTGGAAATCTTTCTTAATTCTTCCATATTTCCTATCGCTAAAAGCTTTCCGTCCTGAATGATACCCACACGATCGCATATCCTTTCAGCAATTTCCAGTATATGAGTTGACATAAAAATACAATCTCCTGATTTTGCCCTTATCTTTAAGATATCTTTTATTATTCTGGCGCTTTTAGGATCCAGACCTACAGTAGGTTCATCAAAAAAAAGAACTTTGGGTGAATGTATCAGAGCTCCGGCAATGGCTACTTTTTGCTTCATACCGTGTGAGTAACCCTGAATAAGCTCTTCACCCCTGTCAGCTAGATCGAAAAGCTTTAAAAGTTCTTCAGTCTTCTTCTCAATCTTTTCCCTGTCCATGGCAAATAAATTTCCCATAAATCTAAGGAATTCCTTTCCGGTAAGCTTATCATATATCTGAGGTTCTTCCGGTATCAGTCCGATATCCTCCTTTGCCCCTATAGGATTTTCCTGTATATCCTTATTCATAATAGTCACTGTTCCCGAAGTAGGTTTAAGCAGTCCGGTCATCAATTTTATCGTAGTCGTCTTCCCCGCACCGTTCGGACCTAAAAAACCAAAAATTTCTCCCCTTCTTACCTTCAGATTCAGATTATCTACAGCAGTCAGGTTTCCAAATTTTTTTGTAAGATCAAATGTTTCAATTGCAGTCAGGTCATCTGCCATAATCGATTTTCTCCCCATGATAAAATTTTTTCTGTTATTTTATCCAACTTTTTACCTGTGTATCAAAATAACATAATGCTTGATTTTGGAGGCGGCACCCGGATTCGAACCGGGGATAAAGGTTTTGCAGACCTCTGCCTTACCACTTGGCTATGCCGCCCTATAAATAACAAGATGATATTATAGAATAATTCTTTTTAAAAGTTAAGATTTATAATCCCCAACATCTGCGCTGAACATTAAAAGATTGAATTCAAGGATCAATCTTTTTAAAATATGCCCTCTATCTTCTGGCCGCATTTTGCGCAGTGCCCCTTTTTCATCTTGCTGCCTGAAATTGAAAATCCTGTTCTTTCTATCAATAAATCACCACATCTGGGACAGTACGTATTTTCATAACCACTTCCCGGAACATTACCACCGTAAACATATTTCAGTCCTTTACCCCTGCCTATTTCAATAGCCATTTCTATCTGTCCGATACCCGTAGGCGGTATCTTTGATTTGTATTGAGGATAATAAGCACTTACGTGCCATGGTATGCCTTTATCGACGCTAGCCAAAAACCCTGCTATTTGCTTTAACTCATTCTCTGAGTCATTGATTCCCGGTATGATAAGAGTGGTCACTTCTATCCAGATGCCAAGCTCCTTTATAAAAATAATATTATTTAAAACTGGCTTAAGTCTCCCCCCTATCTTATTTTTATATGTCACGTCTGAATAACTCTTTAGATCTACATTTGCCGCATCCAGGTATGGCTCTATCATCAGCAGGCACTTCCTGGACATGAAACCGTTTGTCACAAATACATTTTTTAATCCTTTTGCACCTGCCAGCTTTGCGGCGTCATAGGCATATTCAAAAAAAATAGTAGGCTCAGTATAAGTATAGGAAATGCTCTTATCACCATTTGCTACAGCTAGACTGACTATATCTTCAGGCGTTATATCCTTTCCCTCTATTATATTATGATCGCATGGAGCCTGAGAAATGCTAAAGTTCTGGCAGAAAAAACATTTAAAATTGCAACCCACTGTTGCAATTGACATAGAATATGAACCCGGAAGAAAATGAAAAAGCGGCTTTTTCTCTATAGGATCAGAATTTTCAGCGACTATTTTTCCATAGACCAGAGAATAAAGAGTACCACCAATATTTTTCCTGACACAACACTTACCGATCCCCTGTTCATCTATAATGCACCTATGGCTGCACAGATTACACTGTACCCGCCTATTATCGGTCTTCTTATATAAATACGCCTCTTTCATTTTATTTCCTTTATAAATAGATATACAGTCTTATTTAATAGTACTTATAATAAACCATTTTTCAAATAATTTTCCAAAGCGGTTTTTGCAAGACAGTCCATGATATAAAAAAAAGTTTACTATATAAAAAACCATACTATAATACTAATAAAGAATTATTAAAAAATTTTATAACAATTGATGATTAATATTTAATCATCTTTGGTTGTTTTCTGTTCAAAGGACTAAAACCCATGGATGAAGATAAAGATCTATGGATATATTTTGTTGATTTACTTATAAAGCAATGTCAATATGACAAAGTTTTCAAAATCTGCAATGATGCTCTGAAAAAGAACAGAAGATTTAAAGAAGCTTGGTATTATTACGGCTTTATCCTTTTTAAAAAAGGCAAATACGACGAAGCTGAGTCAGCCTTCGTGGAAGCACTTGAACTTGATGATAAATATACCGATGCATGTCTGTGCCTCGGTGCTGCACTTTACAAACAAAAAAAATTACTTCAATCCGAAAAAGTTATCAGAAAACTGCTGATACTGGATGAAAAAAACAAAGACGCCTGGAAGATCCTCAGTATAATTTTAAATAAACAGGGTAAATATGAAGAGTCCGAAGAAGCAAGCAAAAAAGCGATAAGACTCTAGGTGATTTCAAAGGATTCTTTTTAAGTAAAAATAATCTCTATAAAATCTCTATCTTTTTCTTCAATATAATGGTGTCGGAAGGGGGACTTGAACCCCCATGAACATAAATGTTCACAAGGCCCTCAACCTTGCGCGTCTACCAGTTCCGCCATTCCGACACTCTTTTATCTTGTTCGAAACCTAATTTCGGTTTGAAAGCCTAATTAACCAGCTTTTTATTCTAGAAATATTAATTACTAATGTCAAACATTTAAATCATCAAATGTCAGGTTTAGATCCAGGGTATTCTAAACTTCTACCGGCTTCAGGCTTATCGCCAGATGTTCCATCAGATCACCGGGTTTTATCAATAATCCGATATCTTCATTCTCTTCCAGATTTGTTATTAATTCCAGATCAAATGGTACATTCAGTAAATCAATCTCTCCTTCTCTCAGCATTCCAATGAGATTGTTTATATCGGTATCGTATAAAAACATGATTTTTTCTACTGCGGGTGGCTCCCCATAATAAAATTCATTCTTCTCCATTAACAAATATTCTCCACATGAGTATTCCGATATCTTATAACACCCGCTCGCCATGACATCTTCAATATTGAAATTATATATATCCACGTCTTCCAGCGAACCTACCGGCAGAACGATACTAAAAAGTTTTTCCCAACCTTTAAAATACTCATTAAAAACAATATTAAACTCCTTCTCGCTTATAACTTCTATATCTTCTATTCTGGCATAATCTTCATCAATACTTGTTATACCTTCGTCTTTTAATATTGTGTCGTAAGTATATTCTATATCTTCTGAAGTTATAGCATCACCGTTCTCCCAGAATATATTATCTTTAAGCAGGACTCTTACCGATGCACCTACTCCATCAAAAGAACCTGTGCTGCTTTCTTCCACTAAGACCGGCACATATTCACCCTTCTCATCTATCTTCCACAGATCCGCCATCAAAAGGCTCTTAATGAAATTTGATCCAAACAAATCAAAAGGCTCGCAATCCTTTCCTTCGCAGCCGATTATTATCTCATTTTCATCCTCGGCCAACTTCCAGTTCTCAATATTATAAAAGACCTTATTATCTATTATATCTACATTTATTTGTTTTATTTTTTGTTTATTATATGCAATCGAAAACAATCTGCTGTATAGAGGTAGTACTATCGCATCATCTGCCAGGACATCCTGGAATTGTTTAAGTAATTCTTTCTTTTTATCCTCATCCTTCTCTTCTATTAATCTGTCCAAAATCATGTCTATACTGGAATTGCTGTACCAATAAAAATTCAAACAATTCTTATTCTCTTCTGTTTCATAACTGGGTAGTTTATTTGAATTAAACATGGAGTACAGGTCATTTCCATAGTAGTTTTCTATTGACCATAATCCTAATTCATAATTACCCTTTACCACATAATCAGGATACCACTCTTCCGGAGGTTTATTGAAAGTCCAGATCTTTATTCCTATCTTATCCAGATCCTCTTTGATCATTTCTTCTATCATCTGGTATTTACTGTTATTGTTTCTGGAACCTATTGTTATATACAAAGGATTATTAATTCCGTACCCTGCATTTTTTAAAAAATCTTTTGCTTTGCTTATATCATACTCGTATTCCGACCATGAAGGATTATAATAATAAGAACTTTCCACAAATAAGCTGTTTAATACGTGGTTATATTCACCAAATAATTCCTGGACTATTTCTTCTCTGTCTATAGCATAGAATATAGCTTTCCTTATGTTTATATCACTTAAATAGTTCTTATTTTCCTGCTTTTCTTTCAGTTCAAGAAAGAACTCTTCGCTCCCTATGTAATCTTCTTCAACAACATTTTCTTCGCTCTCGATTTCTTCTTGATCATCCAGCGATCCAAAAAGATCCAATTCTTCATATTCGCACGAGACTAATAAAAAGCTTAAAATTGCAATAATGCATAAAACAGATACTTTTATGTTGGTCCTTGATTTACTCATTTCAGATTTATAATGGAATAGAATCGCAAAGTTGATACCAATTATAAAAGAATGAACAGGGTTATAGTTGTGGCAGTAAAAATCACGCTCAGTATGATTGTCATCCTATCAAGATTTTTCTCTACAATTCCTGCACCATCAAAGGTATCTACCACTCCTGCAAATAGACCGGAAACTCCGCCGCCTCTTCCGGCATGCAGAAGTATCAATAATACCAATCCCAGGCTTGCAGCCATATGTACGGCATATATTATATTTAATAAAACTGAACCCATACCTATACTTCCTTTAAATAATAAAATTTCCAATTAATTTTTAGCATATATTTTACCAAAAAACACATATATTAAAATAAATTTTTATTTAAACCATATTTCCAAGCTACTATCCTTGACAATTACTCAATTGGAAATAAGAGACTTCCCTGTCATCTCTTTAGGTTTTTTTATGCCTAATATATCCAGTATGGTAGGTGCGATATCGCTTAGTTTAAAATCACTACTGCCGCTTTTCAATTTGATTTCAGGATTACAGATTATAAAAGGTACTGGATTTGTGGAATGAGCGGTTATGACCTTCTTTTTATTTGAATCGTACATTTCTTCAGCATTACCATGATCTGCAGTTATTAATGCCAATCCTCCGATTTTATTTAATTCACATACCACCCTACCCAAACACCTGTCGACTGTTTCAATGGATTTTACAGCAGCATCAATGTGACCGGTATGTCCTACCATATCTGGATTAGCATAATTCAATATTATAACATCGTATTTCTTTAACCTTATTCTCTCTATAATAGTATCGGTCACTTCTAAGGCACTCATTTCTGGTTTTAGATCATAGGTCGCTACTTTTGGTGAAGGAATCAATACTCTGTCCTCTCCCTTATATGATTTTTCAATACCTCCATTAAAAAAGAACGTAACATGAGCATACTTCTCAGTTTCGGCTGTTCTCAACTGTTTTAAATTATTCTTTGAAAGGACTTCCCCCAGAGTATTTTTTATCTTCTGGGGAGAAAATGCTATCGGAGTATTAAATTTCTTATCATATTCGGTCATGCACACAAAATGGACCCGCGGAGGATTCTTACCCCTGTTAAATTTGTCAAAATTTATACTTATAAATGCCCTGGTAAGCTGTCTTGCCCTGTCAGGTCTGAAGTTAAAGAATATCACAGAATCCCCAGATTTAACTTTTGCCTTTTCTTCACTGCTGCATTTAACCAATGCAGGTATCACAAACTCATCATCCACATCATTACTATAGGATGCCTCTACAACCTCTTCTGCATTTTTAAATCTCTCTCCCTTCCTGTACACCAGTGCATCATAACTTTTTTTAGTCCTTTCCCATCTATTATCCCTGTCCATACTGTAGTATCTTCCGCTGACAGTGGCGATTTCCCCGCTTCCTTTCCTTTTAAGATAATCATCTACCTGGTTTAAAAAAGGTACTGCACTCCTTGGAGGGACATCTCTCCCATCAAGAAAGGCATGGATGTAAAAATCCTCTACTTCATTTTTTACAGCCAGGTCGATCAATGCCTCCAGATGTTTTATATGGCTGTGAACTCCTCCATCCGATACCAGACCTATAAGATGCAGGCTGCTTTTATTTTTTTTCACATTTTCAATAGCTTTATTCAATACTTCATTTTTAAAAAATGATCCGTCTTTTATACCTTTATTTATTCTGGTAAATTCCTGGTAAACTACCCTGCCCGCTCCAATATTTAGATGACCTACTTCAGAATTTCCCATCTGGCCTTCCGGGAGACCGACAGCCTCACCCGAAGGTTTTAATCTGGTATTAGGATAGATATTATAATAGCTGTCCATATTGGGAGTTTTGCCAATTCTTACAGCATTACCCACCGTCTTTTCAGATAAGCCCCAGCCGTCCATTATTATCAGGCAGACTGGTTTAAATTTCCTTGATTTATCTTTCACTACCGTTTTAATAATTGATTATTGATATGAAATCACCAACCTTTAAACTGGCACCGCCCACCAGTGCTCCATCGATATCAGCCATGCCCATAAGTTCTGAGACATTAGACGGCTTGACACTGCCACCGTATTGAATTCTTACCGCTTCTGAAATTTTGTCGTTATATAGATCACCTATCCTGCCTCTTATTGTCCTACACATGTCATTTGCATCTTTTGACGTAGCAGTCTTTCCAGTACCAATAGCCCATATTGGTTCATAAGCAATAGTGACTGCGGCAGCATTCTTTTCATCTATTCCCTCCAGACATTTATCTAACTGATTCAATACAAATTGCTCTGCTTGACCGCTCTCTCTTATATCCAAAGACTCACCTATGCACATTATCGGTTTTAAACCTGATTTAAAAGCGGCATTCATTTTTTTATTGACCAACTCATTAGTTTCACCAAAATACTGCCTTCTTTCACTATGGCCGATTATCACATATTCTGCACCTAATTCTTTTATCATCTCCGGTGAGACCTCACCGGTAAAAGCACCACTTGATTCATAGAACATATTCTGTGCACCAAGCTTTACGTCAACGCTGTATTTGTCAATTATCTTCTTGACTATCATAAGATCCGTTGCAGGAGGGCATACTGCTACTTCGCAATCATTTCTATTTCTGTAACTGTTCCCCAAATCCTGCATAAATTTTTCGGCCTCAATATGGGTCATATTCATTTTCCAATTTCCAGCTATAAAAGGTTTCCTCATTTTTTTAGTCCTTGATCAAAATAAATAAAATTCTTATTACTTGTCCATAAGAGAAACAATACCCGGTAATTCCTTACCTTCTAAAAATTCCATAGCAGCCCCACCACCGCTGGAAACATGAGATATTTTTGAGTATAGTTTATATTTATTAAGTGCTGTTATTGTGTCTCCTCCTCCGGCTACGGTGACTGCATTGCTTTCCGCCACAGCACGAGCAATACTTCTGGTGCCATTTGAAAAATTCTCCCACTCAAATACTCCCACCGGCCCGTTCCAGAAAATAGTCCTTGCGCTTGAGATTTCTTTGGTAAATAATTCTATGCTTTTTTCCCCTATATCCAATCCCATCCAATCAACCGGTATCGATTCCACTGATACCATTTTCTTGTCTGCATCATTGTCAAATTCTCTTGCTACCACCAAATCTATAGGAAGTAGAAAATTGATATTATTCTTTTTGGCCAGCTCCAGCATCTCTCTGGCAAATTCTATCTGTCCGTCTTCACATATTGATTTACCTACTTCATAATTCTGTGCCTTTAAAAAAGTATATGTCATTCCTCCGCCCAGTATCAAACTGTCTACCTTATCAAGTAAGTTTCTTATAACCAGTATTTTACTTGAAACCTTACTGCCTCCCAGTATTGCTACAAATGGCCTAGTCGGTGATTCCAGCAGGGAAGATAATGCATCGTTCTCTTTTTTCATCAAGAGTCCTGCTACCGATGGAATATATTTTGTTACTCCTACAACCGATGCATGGGCCCTGTGTGCCGCCCCAAAAGCATCATTGACATAAATCTCTGCAAGAGATGCCAGCGATTTTGCCAGTTCATCACTGTTTTCCTTCTCTCCTGGATCAAACCTCAGATTCTCAAGCAGGACGACATCTCCAAAATTCATTTTATTATCTATATAATCTTTGATCTCACTGGAATATATCTGATTAAATTTTTTTATTTTTTTACCGGTTATATCTTCAAATCTTTTTGCTACAGGATCCAGTCTCAGCTTGGGTTCGACTTTACCTTTGGGTCTCCCCAAATGTGACATCAAAATTACTTTGGCATCTCTTTCAATAAGATAATCGATAGTCGGCAGGGATAACTTTATCCTGGTATCATCAGTAACAGTTAGATCATCGTCCAATGGAACATTATAATCTACCCTGACCAGTACTTTCTTTTTGCTGACATCAATATCTTCTATCGTCTTTTTATTAAACATCTAAACCACCAAAACCCCATTTCATAAATAACCGAGGTTTAATCCCGGTTAGACCTCGGTCATTCATTATTTTTAAAAATCTATTTTATTATATAGTTTACCAGATCAAACAACCTGCATGAGTAAGCCCACTCGTTATCATACCATGATAGGACCTTGGCTAAATTACCCTCTTTAAAAGTATATAAAGAATCAAATATTGAGGAATGACTATCCCCAACCACATCAACGGATACAATCGGCTCTTCACTATACTTTAAAATACCTTTAAAACCCGGTTCTTCCGATGCTTTTTTAAAAGCACTTTTTATATCATCTTCTGTACAATCCTTTTCCAATTCTACAACCAGATCTACCAGTGAGCCCACCGGTATGGGAATCCTTACTGCCAGGCCGTCAAGTTTTCCGTTCAAATCCGGTATGACCAGGCCTATGGCACTTGCTGCGCCGGTGGAAGTCGGTATAGCCGACAGTGCCGCTGCTCTTGCTCTCCTTAAATCCTTATGGGGTAAATCCAGTATCCTCTGATCATTTGTATAGGCATGTATTGTAGTCATAATACCTTTTTTTATAACAAAATTGTCATGAAGAACCTTGCATACCGGTGCAAGTGCATTGGTAGTGCAGGAGGCATTTGAGATTATATTATGCTTATTTTTATCATAATTCTTATTATTTACTCCCAGAACCAATGTGATATCTGCTCCCTCGCCCTTCATAGGTGCAGTCACCAGTACCTTCTTCGCTCCTGCTTCCAGATGTTTTGCTGCATCTTCTCTTTTTCTGAATACCCCTGTCGCTTCCAAAGCAACATCGATTCCCATATCTTTCCAGGGAAGCTGCGCCGGGTCCTTTACAGAAGTCACCTCTATTTTTTTACCGTTGACCTTTATATGATCATCACCAGCTTCGATATCGGCATCCAGAATCCCATACACCGAGTCATACTTTAAAAGATGGGCAAGAATTTTAGGGTCATATAAATCGTTTATGGCTACAACATCAACATTATTATTTTTATCATATTTCAACTTTGCCCTAAAAAACTGCCTCCCTATTCTGCCAAAACCGTTAATCCCTACTTTTATTGACATTACACTCCTCCTTGATAATGATTAAAGATTAAAAAATCTTGTATAATATAAACCGTGTAATTTTAACAGATTTAACTATATCAATAAAGTATATTCTATTAAAAGAAATAAAATAAACAGCCGAATATAAGGCGGAACCAATATATTAAATACTTTTATCTATATCCTTGTGATTTAATTTTATTGAGTAACCTCTCAGCCTCAAATACTCATATATTTTCTCGGATATCACCACAGAACGATGCTTTCCTCCAGTACATCCTATAGCAATGCTTAGATAGCTTTTGCCCTCAGAGATGTAATTGGGTATTAGAAAATCCAGCAATCTTTCAAACATCATAATAAATTTTTTATTTTCATCATGTCTTAACACATAACCTATCACCTTATCATCTTTACCGTCCAGATCCTTCAGCTCATCATTATAATATGGATTTTTTGAAAACCTGACATCCATTATAATATCCATATTATCAGGGACACCGTATTTATAGCCAAATGAAGTAATCGATATCTGCATAAGTTTTTCCTTTTCAACTTCGTTTCCCATTCCCTCGGCTATAGCTATCCGCAGTTCCTTGGGATTTAATATCGAAGTGTCTATTACAACATCAGATATTTCCCTCAGTCTTCCCATCTTTTCAATCTCTTTTTCGACTCCATCTCCTATATTCCCATTTTTGACTAATGGATGTTTCCGCTTGGTCAGAGAATATCTTTTGATTATAGAATCTTTGGAAGCTTCCAGAAACAGGATTTTATATTCAATCTTCCTCTCCTTAAGTTTATCAAGAGTCTTGTATATATCTTCAAAAAAATAACCGCTTCGTAGATCGATGGCTACTGCTACCTCATTAATAGTCTTATCTTTCTCTGAGAAATAATCAATCAGATTTAATAACAAACGAGCAGGAAGATTATCTATGCAGTAATATCCTATATCCTCAAAATCATTAAGTGCTTCTGTCTTGCCTGCTCCTGAAAGACCGGTTATTATGACTATTTTCATTTTATTTTTTATTTTTTCTTTCTTCATGATTATATTCTATCTGATATTACAACTTTTTTTTAGAGCCTTAGTTTATTTTAACTCTTCCTTCTGCTATCGCTTCTAAAGAAAACAATTTTTGATACTACGATACTTATGATACTTATAACCAGCGAGCTTAAGACATATGCCCAGAAACCTTCTACTTCCAATCCCTTTATTATCAAATCCACTATCCAAAGCATACCTGCATTTATAATAATATTAAATAGTCCAAGAGTAAGAATATTAATAGGGAGAGATAGTAGCTTGACAATAGGCCTTACAAGCATATTAAACAGACCCAGCAGCAGGCCGGCAAGGAAGGCAATCATGAATTTATCTAATATACTATCCCCCGATATATGTATAAAGGGTAAAAAATATGAAGTGACCGTTATTGAAAAAGTAAGAATCACCCAGTCCAATAACCACCTCAGCAAATAAATCACCTATCCTCTACCGTGGATACTATGGTATATATTAACAGCATCTTTATTATTCAAGCCTCTTATTTTATTTATATCATTTATTGTCATTAATTTCAGTTCTTCAATAGAACTTATACTCTCAGAAATGTAATTCTTCTTTTTTTCTCCTATCCCTCTTATTCCATCAAGAAGAGATCTGGTCATGTTTTTGTCACGCAGCTTCCTGTGAAAATTTACTGCAAACCTGTGGGCTTCATCCCTGATCCTTATCAGAACACGCATATAATTTTTATCAAGGTCAAGTCTTATGCCATCGGGATATTTATTGCAGAATATGGTTTCTTCTCTTTTAGCAATACTGATGACATCAATATCCGATATCTGCTCTTTCTGCATCAATCTTGTTACCGTATTAAATTGTGGCTTACCTCCGTCTATTACCATAATATCGGGTTTTAGAAAGAAACTATTTTTTTTGCTGACTTTTTTACACTTTAAATATCTTAATCTCCTGCCGACCACCTCTTCTATCATCCTGCAGTCATCCTGACCGACCACTGTTTTTATTTTAAAATATCTGTAGTCACTGTTTACCAGTCTTCCATCAACCGAAACCGACATGGAACCCACCGGAAATGTATCTTTTAAATTGGAAATATCAAAACACTCCATTCTCCTCGGTATATTGATAAGTCCCAAAATATTCTTCAATTTCATGAACTCCTTATAAAATTCACTATGGCCTGTACCTTTTTCAAACTTTTTTTTCTCCAGATAGAGTTTTGAATTCCTGGTCACCATTTCCATTATTTTTTTCTTTTCCCCTGCTTTTGGCACTGCTATTTCTACCTTTTTACCTTTCTTTTCAGTCAGCCACCTTGAAAGCAAATCTTCATCATCGAGTTTCAAAGAGCAGTATAACTTTGAAGGAATATCGTTCATACCTGAATAATACCTTTCAATAAAACCGGCTATAATTTCCTGATCATCAAGATATTCTATGTTATATATGGTAAAGTTATTTATTATTGACAATGCTCCATCTCTGTAAGTAAACATGCTTATGATACCCTCTTCTTCCCCTCTGGAAATGGAAACAAAATCCCATTTCATATCTCCAGGAAAAAATACTTTCTGTTCGCTGTAAAGTCTGCTTATATCATCTATTTTTTTCTTAAATTCAGCTGCTTTTTCAAATTCCTTTTTTTCCGAGCATTTCTCCATCTTCATTTTAAGTCTATCCACTATTGTCCTGTCTTTTCCCGTTAAAAATAGCTTTATATATTCAATATTCTTTCTGTATTCTTCTTTCAATATATTACCGATACACGGTGCCTGGCATAGATTAATGTAATAATTCAGGCACGGAATTTTTGAACCTTTTCCCGGAGTGCTCTTACTGCAGTCCCTGACCTTAAATATCCTTCTAAGATATTTTAGTGTTTTTCTGACAGCAGCAGCGTTTGTATAAGGACCAAAATATTCCGCACCCTTGATATTTTTATCTCTGGTAATAAATACTCTTGGATATTTTTCCCCGATGGTAATGGCAATAAAAGGATACGACTTGTCATCTTTCAGTTCTATATTATATTTCGGTTTGTTCTTCTTTATTAGATTACCTTCAAGTATCAAGGCTTCTGTCTCATTATCCGTGACTATATAATCTATTGATCTGATTTTCTTTATGAAATCCGGAGGTTTCATATAAAATACATTTACCCCCCGGTTCTGAAAATAGCTCCTTACACGGTTACGGATATTCTTTGCCTTTCCTATATATATGATAGTACCTTTGGAGTCCTTAAAAATATATACCCCTGCTCTTCGGGGAAGAATGTTTAATAATCCTCTTACCTTATCTTGTCTATGATTATCTTTATTTTTTTTGCCTGTCATGGTGTTCATAAATTTGTTTTGATCAAGTCCCTGCTCATATACATCTTTAAAAACTTACCGGTATAGGAATCTCTGTTTTCTGCTATTTGTTCAGGAGTCCCGAGAGCGATTACTCTTCCTCCCTTGTCTCCGCCTTCCGGCCCCAGGTCTATTATATAATCAGCGGTCTTGATCACTTCAAGGTTATGTTCGATTACCAGAACAGTATTACCTGCATCCACCAGTCTTTTCAAAATGGCAAGTAATTTCTTTATATCATCGAAATGCAGTCCGGTAGTAGGTTCGTCCAGCAGATACAGGGTATTGCCTGTACTCTTTTTTGAAAGTTCCGTAGATAATTTGACCCTCTGAGCTTCTCCTCCTGACAGGGTTGTGGAAGATTGTCCCAGCTCAATATAACCCAGACCTACATCATTTAATACCTCCAATTTTCTTCTTATTCTGGGTATATTCTCGAAGAAGTGCATGGCTTCTTCTACGGTCATTTTTAGTACATCATAAATGTTTTTACCCTTATATCTTATTTCCAGTGTCTCCCTGTTAAATCTCTTACCTTTGCAGACATCACAGGGAACATATATGTCAGGTAGAAAGTGCATCTCTATTTTTATCATACCGTCACCGCTGCATGCTTCGCACCTCCCGCCTTTCACATTAAAACTAAATCTGCCTGGTTTGTAACCCTTTGCTTTGGAATCATGTGTCTTTGAAAATAATTCCCTTATATATGTAAATACTCCCGTATATGTCGCTGGATTTGAACGTGGAGTCCTTCCTATTGGAGACTGGTCTATGACAATGACTTTGTCCAGATTTTCATCACCGATTATACCATCATGATCACCCGGTTTGTTGCTTGTCCTCATAATCAGGTTAGAAAGAGAAGGATAAAGTATTTCATTTATCAGAGTGCTTTTCCCTGACCCCGAGACTCCGGTAACGGCTATCAATTTCCCCAATTCCAATCGCACGTCGATGTTCTTTAGATTATGCTCCCTGGCTCCCTTTATTATTAAATATTTGCTGTTTCCCTTTCTCCTGGTATTGGGAATAGGTATAGATTTTTCACCAGCCAGGTACTTGCCTGTTATAGACCCGTCGCATCGTTTTATATCATCAAGTTTTCCGGTACATACAATATGGCCTCCGTGAATACCTGCGCCCGGACCTATGTCAACTATAAAATCCGAACTTCTTATAGTTTCTTCATCATGCTCTATAACAATTATAGTATTACCCAGATCTCTTAGTCTCTTCAGAGCACCTATCAGTTTTTTATTGTCTCTTTGATGAAGGCCTATGCTGGGCTCGTCCAGTATATAAAGGACCCCCACCAGTCCCGAACCTATCTGGGTGGCAAGTCTTATCCTTTGTGACTCTCCACCGGAAAGAGTACTGGATTTCCTGTCCAGGGTAAGATAACCAAGCCCAACATCTTTTAAAAAATTAAGGCGCTCTATTATCTCTTTGATAAGCCTTCCGCCGATCAGTTTTTCTCTTTCAGTCAGTTCAAGATTTCCCAACCATTCGATACCTTCCTCAACAGTCTTTTCACAAAAATCCGCTATAGATAACGAGTTTATCTTTACTGCAAGACTCTCCTGTCTTAGCCTCTTCCCATTGCAGTTTTTGCATGGGGTGTTGCTTATCATTTTTTCAATTCTGATCCTCTGGGCATCTGATTCCGTCTCTAAATACCTTCTGCTCAGGTTATTGGCAAGACCTTCAAACCTTAAATAATAATTTCTTAATCTTCCTTTATGATTTATATAGCTTATCCTTATACGTCTTCCATCAGTACCGTAAAGGATTATTTTTTTTATATTTTCATTAAGGTCTTTAAAAGGGACATCCAGATCAAATCCATATTCCTCCGCAAGACTTTTCATCAGCTGCGAATAATAGTTTGAATAATTCATATTAAAAAATGGAATAGCACCATCCATTATGCTTAATTCAGGGTGCTCCACTATCAGATCTGGATCCACTTTTTTACTTATTCCAAGACCCCCGCACTCCTTACATGCACCATAAGGGCTGTTAAAGGAAAACATCCTGGGGGTTATTTCTTCAAAATCTATACCGCAATCCACACAGGAAAAATTCTCTGAAAAACTCTTTATCTCTCCCGTATCCAGCAGCTGGATATAGACGATACCCTCGCTTTCCCTGAGTGATATCTCAATATCTTCGGTAAGTCTTTTTCTTATACTCCTTTTCAATTTCAATCTATCTACTATAATCTCGATATCATGCTTTACATTTTTATTTAATTTTAAATCAAAACCTTCATTCAGTTCATAAACCTCACCGTCTACTCGGACCCTGGCATAACCATTACTTCTTATATTTTCAAAAGCTCTCGCATACTCTCCTTTTCTCCCCCTGACTATTGGTGAAAGAACCTGAAATCTAGTCCCTTCAGGCAGTTCGTATACCCTGTCTACTATCTGGTCTACGGTCTGCCTGGTTACAAGCTTCCCGCACTTGTAACAATAGGGTATTCCTATCTGGGCATAAAGGACCCTTAGATAATCGTATATCTCAGTTATAGTCCCTACGGTAGATCTTGGATTTTTGGAAACGCCCTTCTGATTTATGGATACAGCCGGTGACAGCCCCTCTATCAGGTCTACATCCGGTTTTTCCATCTGACCCAGAAACTGTCTCGCATATGAAGACAGTGATTCTACATATCTCCTCTGACCCTCGGCATAAATAGTGTCAAATGCCAGCGATGATTTTCCGGAACCGCTGACACCTGTAAAAACTATGAACTTGTTTCTGGGGATTCTCAGACTTATATTTTTAAGATTATGCTCCCTGGCACCTTTTATTATTATCTCTTCCTTCATCGACTCTACTTCCTGATCTCAATATTGGTTATTTTGGTTATTCTTTTTATCTCATCTCTTATAGCAGCAGCATTTTCAAAATTCAGTTCCCTTGCTTCCAGATGCATTTTCTCCTCCAACCCGCTTATTATTTTAGCTACTTCAGAGGGGTCCATATCCAGTAATTTACCCTCGCTGAATCTTTTTGCCTTTTCACTTACCCTGGAACCAGCTTCTACTCTTTCCCTGGTCCTTATCCCACTGCTATATAATATATCAGAGATGGTTTTGTCAATAGTCCTGGGTGTAATATTGTGTTTCTTGTTATAACTTATCTGCAGCTCTCTTCTTCTATTGGTCTCGGATAAAGCATTTTTTATGGCATTTGTAATCTTATCGGCATACATTATAACCATTCCATTGACATTCCTTGCCGCTCTTCCAATAGTCTGTATCAATGATATTTCCGACCTTAAGAATCCCTCCTTATCCGCATCAAGTATAACCACAAGTGATACCTCGGGCAGATCCAATCCTTCTCTCAACAGATTTATTCCCACCAGCACATCAAATTCCCCTGTCCTCAGGCCTCTTAATATTTCAACTCTTTCCAGCGTTTCTATTGTAGAATGCAGATATCTGACCCTGATCTTTTGACCGGCCAGGTAATCAGTAAGGTCTTCAGCCATTTTCTTTGTAAGAGTGGTAACCAGGATTCTTTCTCCTCTGCTTACGACTTTTTTTATCTCATCTATCAGATCATCTATTTGTCCTCTGGTCTTCCTTACATATACTTCCGGATCCACCAGGCCGGTAGGCCTGATTATCTGCTCTACTATCTTGCCGCTCACTTTTCTTTCATAAGGTCCCGGTGTAGCAGAAGTAAATATCACCCTTTTTGCCTTTTCCTCAAATTCCTCAAATCTT
Source organism: uncultured Actinomycetota bacterium (assembly GCA_964610385.1). GTDB lineage: Bacteria > Actinomycetota > Humimicrobiia > Humimicrobiales > Humimicrobiaceae > CAZBSE01. The sequence goes on along the minus strand of CAZSXW010000002.1, from coordinate 149,165 downwards.
AAAGGTCTGTTATCCAGAGCTGAAGGAAGTCTGAATCCATAGTCTACCAGAGTCTGTTTTCTTGACCGGTCCCCTTCAAACATGCCCCTTATTTGCGGAACAGCTATATGAGATTCATCAATAATTACCAGAAAATCATCGGGAAAGAAATCAAGTAATGTATTCGGCGGTTCTCCCGGTCTTTTACCCAGTATATGTCTGGAATAATTTTCAATACCGCTGCAGAAACCAAGTTCTGCTATCATTTCTATATCATATCTAGTCCTGGATTCTAACCTCTGTGCTTCGAGCAACTTATTCCGGTCCTTAAAGTACTTTAACCTTTCTTCCAGCTCTTCTTCTATAGTCCTCAAGGCATTATCGACCCACTCTGCAGTTGCCAGGAAATGAGTCGCAGGTGATATGATATACACCTGGCATTCTCCGTAGACCTCACCTGATACGGGATTGAACTCCACTATCTTCTCCAGTTCATCTCCCAAAAGCTGGATTCTAACTGCCCTGTCCTGATATGCAGGAAATATTTCGACAGTATCTCCCTTTACTCTGAATTTACCATTGGTAAATTCATAATCGTTTCTTTCATACCTTATATTGATAAGTCTGTCTATTATTTCTTCCCTGGGAAATTCTTCATTTAATTTAAGGATGATTCTCTGCTTCCCATATTCTGATGGAGAACCAAGGCCGTATATGCATGAAACACTTGCCACTGATATAACATCATTTCTGGTATAGAGAGAATTTGTAGTTGACAGTCTTAGCTTCTCTATTTCCTCATTTATATCAACGTCCTTTTCAATATAGATATCCTTGCCGGGTAAATAAGCTTCCGGCTGGTAGTAGTCATAATAACTGACAAAGTACTCAACCGCATTATAGGGAAAAAATTCCTTAAACTCATTACAGAGCTGAGCTGCAAGGGTCTTATTGGGAGCCAGTACCAGAGTTGGCAGCTGCACGTTTTCTATAACATTAGCTATGGTATAAGTTTTACCGGATCCAGTTACTCCCAACAGACTCTGGAATTTAAGATTCTCCCTGATCCCTTCCGTAAGCTGGTCTATTGCTTTACTTTGATCACCCTGAGGTGAGTAGTTGGATACTATTTTAAATTTATGGTCAAGCATTACCGGTGTCGCTTTTATAGTTTCATATTTAAACAGATGCCAGGATATCTCTTACTTTTTTAAAAAGGCCATCTTTGGAACCATTATTATCGATAAAAAAATCTACCCTTTCTCTATCTATCTTGATATGCTGTCCTTCTATTCTTAATTTTATATCATTGGTCAATAAATTTTTATTTTTTAAAAATATTCTTTTATTCTCGTCAGAAGTCTCAACAAGAATAATATAGTCACATAATAAGCTTAGCTTGCAATCAAACAGTACTGCTGCGTCTATTACTATATAATCTTTATCTTGATTTTTATTTATAGCGGCCCTTACCTCTTCACGGATAATAGGGAACATCAATCTGTTTAATTTTTCCAGTTCTTTTTTATTAGAAAAAACCTTCTTTCCAAGAGAGCTAAAATCAAGGTGCCCTGAACTGTTTAAAATTTCTTTCCCGAACATGCCTCTTACCTCATTTATAACATCCGGTTTTTCTAGATAAATGTTTTTTGCCAACCTGTCCAAATCCAGTACCAGAGTATTTCTTTTTATATTTTTTATATAACTGCATACCGTACTTTTCCCTGATGCGATTCTACCGGTTACTCCTATTACTTTTATTGGATACTCCCTTCCTTAACCGACTCATCGAGAACGAAGTTTGATAGAATATTAAGTCTTATATAAAGATAATAGCAATTTAATTATTTTTTTAATATACTTCTGTGGTAACGTGCAGTTTTTAAAATGTGTTTGACTGGCTGGATCAGACTATCCTATATCGGCTTCGTCTTTCATCTCCTGCAGTATTTCTTTGATCTTTCTTTTCTTTTTGGACTCTTTGTCTTCTGATTCCTTATCTTGTTTTTTAGCCTGGGTTTCCTTTTCCTTTTTATCTGAAACTTCTACCTCTTTTTTATCTTTTTCAGATTCTTTCTTTGTCTTTTTGACCTTTTTATCTCTGACTTCCACTTTCGCCTTTTTAGATTCTTTTTCCTCTTCCTCTTCTACCTCCTCTTCAGGATTCTCTACCTGCTTGATGCTGAAGGCCATTCTTCTTTTATCAAAATCTATATCAATAATCCTTACCTCTAACTCATCACCGATCTTTGCAATATCACTTGGTCTCTTTACCGGTTCCTGGCTCAGCTCGGATATATGCACCAGGCCTTCCAGGTCTTCTTCTATTTGTACAAATAAACCAAATTTTACTATTCTGGTTACTTTTCCTTTGACGATATCTTTCACGGAATATTTCTTTATCCTTTCCAGCCAGGGGTCTTTCTGGGTTTGTTTCAATCCCAGAGAAAGTCTTTGCTTCTCATAATCAATATCCAGTATTTCTACATCTACTTCCTGATTTACAGACACTACTTCCGAAGGGTGCTTAACATGATTCCATGAAAGTTCCGATATATGGACAAGTCCGTCCACACCATTTATATCAACGAATGCTCCAAAATCTGCAATACTGGTCACAACACCTTTTTTGACCTGCCCGATCTCCATATTACTGAGTATTTCCTTCCGCTGTTCTCTTCTTTCATCTTCAATAATTACTTTTCGTGATAAAACTACATTATTCCTGTTTCTATCGACTTCGATTATTTTGCAGACACACTTTTCACCAATATAGGACTCCAGTTCCTTAATTTTCCTTACATCTATTAATGAAGCCGGAAGAAATCCCCTGAGACCTATATCGACTATCAGGCCGCCTTTTACACATTCTATGATTTCACCTTCTATGGTGTCACCTTTTTCATAAATTTTTTCTATTCTGTCAAAATTTTGCTCTACCTCTGCTCTCTTCTTTGAAAGCAGCAGACGTCCATCCTGATCTTCCTTCTGAAGGACCATAATCTCTATTTCATCATCAACTTTCAGGATATCTTCGGGTTTTACATTATTTCTAATTGACAGCTCGTTTAAGGGTATGACACCTTCTGATTTAAAACCTACATCGACCAGTACCTCATCCTTATCAATTTTTACTACTTTACCCTTGACTAGATCTCCGTCATTTAAATTGACCATGGTAAGGTCGTAATTTGGCACCATTTCACCATTTTCATTTTCTATCATACAATTCTCATTGGTTATTTTTTTATTTATATCGTTTTTTGCCATATTCTAATTAATCACCCTCTATTTTTAGTATTGAAAAAGAATAACACGCTAAAAAATAATAATCAATATTATAGAATAATTTTTTAAATATACCAATTTCTGCCGGTTTTTATATCAACTTTTAGTCTCACTTTCAACCTTATGCAGTTTTCCATTGATTCTATTACTATTTTCCTGACCTTTTCCAGGTCTCTTTCTTTCAATTCCAAAACCAGTTCATCATGTACATGCAGTATGATATTGCTGTCAATATTTTTAGATTCCAGCTCTTCAAAAAGCTTTATGGTCGAAAGCTTCATTATATCTGCAGCACTTCCCTGTATGGGTGTATTGACTGCAAATCTTTCTCCTAAACTCCTTATCCTTTCATTTGAACTCCCAAGTTCTTTTATATATCTTTTTCTTCCAAAAATAGTAGTAGAATAACCCCTCTTATAAGCCTCGTCTTTCAAAAACTTCAAATACTTCTTTACGCCCGAGTATCTCTCAAAATACTTATTGATATATTCTCTTGCTTCCTCTTCCGAAATGGAAAGCCTGTTTTTAAGACCATATTCAGTCATACCATAAATTATCCCGAAATTTATAGTTTTAGCTCTTCTCCTTAAATTATCATCAACATCGGAATAACCCACGCCGAAAATCTCCGAAGCCGTCCTTACATGTATGTCTTCTTCCCTTTTAAATGATCCTATCAGGTTTTCGTCACCTGAAAGGTGCGCCAGCACTCTTAATTCTATCTGTGAATAATCCGAGGCCAGGATCAGATCATAGCCTTCTCCCGGTATAAAAGCCTTTCTTATCTGCTTTCCATAATCGGTTCTGACCGGTATATTCTGCAGGTTTGGTTCACTGCTGCTTATTCTTCCCGTAGAAGTACCCAGCTGGCTGTAGGTGGTATGTATTTTAAAATCCTTATGATCGATCAAACCAGGCAAGACATCAATATAGGTGTTTTTAAGCTTGGTCTTCTCCCGGTAGTCCAAAATTTTTTCTATCACCGGAGAACTTTCATAAATAGCTCTCAGAGAACTAGCATCGGTGGAAATGCCCGTTTTGGTCCTCCTGGTAATGGGCAGCTTTAATTTTTTATAAAGGATTTCTGACAGCTGCTGCGAAGAGTTTATATTAAACTCTTCTCCACACAGCTGGTAAATTTCCTTTTTAAGTCCTTTTATATCAATATCATATTTTTTTATTAAACTGTTCAAGTACTCCATGTCTATATTTACCCCTGTATATTCCATCTCGGCCAGCACCCTTATGAGAGGCTCTTCTATTTTATAATACAGTTCCTCCAGTCCTTCTTTTTTTACTCTTTCCAACAGTTCATTCTCTATTTTTTTATACAGGCTTATTTTTTTCAACGCTTCATCAAGTTTTTCTTTTTTTAATTTCATTTCAGCTTTTTTGACCCCGAAAAGTTCGAATTTAAGCTGCTTCTCCTTTCCGTCCTCTTCTACAGCGGTTAAAAAATCTTTCTCTTTACCCTGACTTACTCCTATATCTTCCAGATCTACACTCATGACATCTCTTACGATTTCTTCCAGATCTGTCTGTGCTTTAACAGGGTTTAATATCAAATATAAGATCTCATAGTCTATGAATTGACCTTTCAGCTCGATTTCAAATCCTTTTAATATCTTGTATATTTTTTTTAGATTAAAACCTGATTTTATGATTTCTTTATTGCCCATTAATCTTGTTAGACCTTTTTTTACTCTACTTTCCTTCAGATTTTTGCTGCCTAAATGATAGGCATGATTGTCTCCAGGGGATAAAATAATCCCGTACGATTCATCTTCGTTTTTAAAATCAGCGATATAGAAATATTTATTAAATTCCCTGCCCCATTCATCAAAGTTTAAATCACCGGTCAAATGTTTTAAATCCATCCTATAAGTTTCTTTTTTGACTTCCGGCATATCGTCTTTGAAATCAATTTTATCCTTTAGATTGTTAAGTCTCTTTTGCAGGGTTCTGAATTCAAGACTGTCAAACAGATTCTTTACTTCTTTAAAGCTGATCTTTTTAAAACTATTATTTATGACCTGCTTTATATCAATATCCTGAGCGGTCTTTAATGTGGTCAACTCTTTACTGAGCAGTGCAATCTCTTTATTATCAATCAAAAGCTGCTTCAATCTCTGATTTTCTACTTTATTGATGTTTTTATATATATCTTCTACACAGCCATACTTCTTAACCAGCGTTTTAGCCGTCTTCGGACCTACGCCCGGAACTCCAGGAATATTATCGGAACTATCACCCATAAGAGCTAGAAGATCTTTTATTCTTTCAGGACTTACTCCGAATCTTTCCTCTACTACATGCCTATCATACATCAGGGTATCCGTAATACCCTTCTTTATTCCCATGACCTTTATATTATCTGAGACCAGCTGCAGTATATCTTTATCGCCTGTCACGATTATTATATGGTCATACTCGCTCCTGATAGTGCCTGCTATAGCTGCAAGAATATCATCAGCTTCAAAACCGTCCTTTTCCAGGTACATGATACCAAAGGCATCGAGGACTTCTTTTATCAATGGGAACTGCTTTGATAGTTCATCTGGCATTTTCTTTCTATGCATTTTATACTGGGTGAAAATTTTATGTCTGAATGTCGGTACCTTGCTGTCAAACGCACATATTATGGTATCGGGATTTTGATCTTCTATAAGTCTTAAAAGCATATTTGTAAAGCCCAGTACAGCATTTGTGATGACACCCGACGAAGTGGCAATATTGTCAGGTATGGCGTAAAAAGCACGATATGCGATGTTATTACCATCAATCAAAATAGCTTTGCCGCTTTTCTTGTTTTTCAATCAAATCTCCTAAAAATGATTCTGTCTTTAAAAAAATTAACAGTTTTATATTATAGCATTTAACCTGCGATACCAATAACAGTCAATAAAACATATAGTAGTTTTGCCTTATTGATTCTTGATTATAATCAGCATAAATTGTATTATTTTAGAGCGCCGGAGTGGCGGAATTGGAAGACGCGCTGGACTCAAAATCCAGTGAACCGCGAGGTTCGTGTCGGTTCGACCCCGACCTTCGGCACCAGTAAGAGCAATGTAATATAGATTTAAAATCCTGCTATATTATTAGATCACTACATTATTATGACAAGATCATTTAAAAACTTTATAAAGCCAGCATATGTGCCAGTTTATATAGTTCTTTATCTATTTCCTTTTTATTTTCAAAAATATCTTCAAACTTTGATACCTCTATTTTCATACTCTTTATACCTACCATGCAATCACTTTTACCTTCAATCAGCAGGTCTATCGATTTTTTACCAAACTCAGCAGCAAGTATCCTATCCATGGCAGAAGGAGAGCCTCCTCTCTGAATATGTCCCAGTACCGATATCCTTACCTCCTGTCCTACCAAAAGCTTTATAGAGGATGCCACTTCGCTTGCTCTTGCTGCCCCCTCTGCTACTATGATAAGAATATGCCTCTTCCCTTCCCTATGATTTTTGATTTTATCAGCCACTTTGGCCAGGTCTACTTCTACTTCGGGGATCAATATATAGTCAGCACCGCAAGCAATACCGGTATTTACGGCAATTATTCCTGAATTTCTTCCCATTACTTCTATTACGAATATTCTGTCATGGGAAGATGCCGTATCCCTTATTTTTGAAATAAGACCGATTATCACATTAAGAGCAGTATCAAAACCAATACTGTAATCAGTGCCTACCACATCATTATCTATAGTCGCCGGGATACCAACGACCTGGACTCTCTGTTTGTGAAGTTCATGAGAACCTCTAAATGTTCCGTCACCGCCAATAGCTACCAGTCCTTCTATTTTGTTTTTTTTCAAATTTGCTATGGCCTCTTTCTGACCTTCTCTGCACTTAAACTTCTCGGATCTTGCCGAATATAAAAAAGTGCCTCCCCGGTCAATAATCCCGCTTACCTTGTTTAAGGTCAACACTTCAAAATCATTGTTGATCAGCCCTTTAAAACCCTCATAAAATCCGTATACTTCCAGACCATTGTATATGGCATACCTGGTGACAGTTCTTATAACCGCATTCATACCACTGGCATCTCCACCGCTGGTAATAAGAGCTACTCTTCTTTTTTCTCCCATTATAATCACTCTTTATTTTCTTCTACGTTCTAATTCATCAAAGACTTCTTTTAAAGTAATATTTTTCTCTGCCATCAAAACCAACAGATGATATAAAAGATCAGCTATCTCATGTACCGTACTTTTTTTATCCTGATGTTTTGATGCCAGGACAACTTCCATGCTCTCTTCGCCTAATTTTTTTATTATTTCATCCAGCCCTTTTTTATGCAGAGAGTAAGTATATGAGCCAGGAGTCTTATCGCTTATCCTGCTCTTAATTACTCCATAAAGCTCATCCAGTATATTCTTTTTTAAACCACTTCCAGATGTCTCCTTAAAATCAATGTCTTTATCAAGATTTTTAAGAGTCCTGTAAAAGCAGCTTCTATTCCCGGTGTGACAGGCATTTCCCACCTGCTCAACACTTATCAGCAGAGCGTCTCCATCACAGTCATATTTTATATCCTTTATTTTCTGTATATTCCCTGATGTCTCACCCTTCTGCCAGAGCTTTTTTCTGCTCCTGCTCCAAAACCAGGTCAAACCGGTTTCCATACTTTTTTTTAAAGATTCTCTGCTCATGCAGGCAACCATCAGCACCTCACCGTTCCTGTAATCCTGCACCACAGCAGTTATCAGTCCTGGGTTCTTGCTCTTTTCAACGTTATTTTTATTGCTCTTTTTCATAATTCTTACTATACCTTTTTCTTAGACTTTTCTAATTAGGATTATTACACCTTTAGTAATAAACTCATAACCTTACATTTATTCCTTCGGATCTGAGGTATTCCTTGGCTTCCCTTATTGTGTACTGTCCATAATGAAAAATAGACGCCGCCAGTACGGCATCGGCACCGGCATATTTAATTACATCCCTGAGATGCTCAAGTTTTCCTGCCCCGCCTGAAGCAATAACTGGTATGTTTACTGCAGATGTTATGGACCGGGTCAGCTCAAGATCATAACCATCCTTGGTGCCATCCTTATCCATGCTGGTGAGCAGTATTTCTCCTGCCCCCATTCCTTCAGCCTTTTTTGCCCATTTTACCGCATCTATACCTGTAGGGGTCCTCCCACCGTTGGTATATACCTCCCATAAATCCCTGCTTTTAAATTTTGCATCAATGGCTATAACTATACACTGGCTTCCGAAAATCTTTGAAGCCCCGCTTATAAAGGCAGGGTCCTCTACTGCTGCCGTATTTATTGAAATCTTATCTGCACCCTTTTTTAATATTTCCCTTATCTCTTCTATGCTTCCTATGCCTCCTCCTATGATAAACGGTATAAATACCTCTTCGGCAGTTTTTCCGGCAAGATCAACCACCGTTTTTCTTTTTTCATGTGAAGCTGTTATATCTAAAAACACTATTTCATCAGCCCCTTCGCTGTCATAAAAAGCTGCCATCTCTACAGGATTACCCGCATCCTTAAGGTTTACAAAACTTACCCCCTTTACCACTCTTCCCTTATCCACATCGAGACACGGAATTATTCTTTTGGTTATCATTATCCCTAACCTATTTCTATAGCTTTTTTTAAATCTATTCTCATCCTTTCATCATATAAAGCCTTACCGATTATTACACCCTTGATCCCCATATTCTCTATCTCCTTCAAGCGCTTTATATCATCAAGACTGTTTATACCTCCAGCTATTATAAAACCCATATTGGAACTTATCAAAATCCTTTTAAGAAAGCCCAGATTGACACCTCTAAGCGTTCCGTCTCTTGATATATCAGTGATTATTATTTCTCTCAGGCCGGATTTTTCTACTTTGGTAATAAATTCAAATATATTAAATGATGATTTCTTCTGCCACCCATTTTTATTTATCAGCCCATCTGCAGTATAATCCAGACTAAGAATAATCCTTCCTCTGTATTTTAAAATGCTATCTTCCAGAAAATTCATGTCCTCTATGGCTCTGGTACCAAGAATAATCCTTTCAATACCAGTTTTTAGGATCTTTTCTATGGTTTCACGATTTCTTATTCCTCCACCATACTGCATCCTCACATCCACTTTCCTCTTTATTTCTTGTGCAGTTCCCAGGTTCTTTACCTTACCTGTCCTTGCACCTTCCAGGTCAATGATATGCAGCCATTCCGCTCCTGCTCCCTTCCATTTCCTGGCAACTTCTACCGGATCATCAAAATACCTTTTTTCAGTATTGAATTTTCCCCGGGTCAATCTTACACAGTGTCCCCTGATCAGATCTATTGCCGGTATTATAATCATAATCTTCTTTTTATTATTATATTCCAAAAATTTTCAAGCAGTTTTAATCCCCAGCTGCTGCTTTTTTCAGGGTGGAATTGAATACCATAAATATTATCATTCTCTATACCTGCTGTAATATCAATACCATAGTCAGTTACACTATTTATAATATCTTTATTTTCCGGTTTAACATAGTAGGAATGAACAAAATAAAAATTCTCGCCTTCACTGATCCCTCTTAATATTCTGCTCTTTTTATTTAGTATCTTCAATTGATTCCAGCCCATATGCGGGACTTTTACGACAGGTGGTATCTTTTCTACCGACCCCTTAAATATGCCGAATCCCTCATTCTTACCATTTTCCATACTGTATTCAAAAAGAAGCTGCATTCCAAGACATATCCCTAAAAAGATCTTTTTTGATATATTCTTTTTTAAAACCCCGATCAATTTCAGCTTTTCCAGATTTCTATAAGCATCTCTATAACCTCCTACTCCGGGAAGCACCAATGCTTCGGCATCATTTATGACCCTTACACTGTTTGTCACTCTTACATCTGCACCTATTCTTTTAAGGGCACTACTGACACTGCTTATATTCCCCATATTATAATCTATGATCGCAATAAACATATCCCGTTTCATGTGCTTTAAATATATCTAAGATTGTAATTTTACTTTTGATTTATTGTTAATTCTATTCAGTTAAAAAACTACCTTAAAGCTTATATTAAACCTTTTGTAGAAGGTATGGCACTGATTCCCGAAATTCTGCTGGCATCGTGAAGGACAATACCAAAAGCCTTAAAAATAGCTTCTATTATATGATGAGAATTGATCCCGGTGTTCTTATTTATGTGAAGATTTATAAAACTATTACTTACCAGCGCTCTAAAAAAATCTTCTATTACCGCAGTCTCTATCCCTTCAAGTTTTTCATATTCTATTTCAACATTATACCTTAAATAAGCCCTTCCGCCTATATCAATAGACACTGCTACTTCAGCGTCGTCCATGGGCAGCAATATATATCCGAATCTTTTGATTCCTTTCTTATCTTTCAAACATTCAAAAATAGCTTTTCCGATGCATATACCGACATCTTCTACCAGATGGTGGCAATCTACATCAGTATCACCTGAAGCCCTGAGTTTCACGTCAAAATTCCCGTGCCTGGTAAAGCTTTCAAGAATATGATTAAAAAAAGGTATGGGAGTCTCTATATCAGTATTCCCGCTTCCATCCAGATCAAATTCCATTTTTATATCAGTTTCTTTGGTCTTCCTTGTTATTTTTGCTTTTCTTTCCATTTTCCCTTATTTATTTTATTACTTTTTTTAATTTTTTTATAAAATCGCTTATTTCATCATATTTTATTCTATAACTGGTAATATTCGCAATCACCCTGGCAGTAGACACAAATATCTCTTCCATCTCGACCAGATTATGTTCCTTAAGAGTCCTACCAGTAGAAGTCAGGTCCAATATCTCATCGGCAATTCCCAGGACAGGGGCAAGTTCCACAGAACCATACAATTTTATTATTTCTGCCTGTATCCCCTTACGATCAAAATACTTTTTGGCTATATTGGGGTAACTGGTGGCAATTCTTATAGAACCAAAATGTTTATAGTACTCCTTTACTTTCTCAATACCGTTTTTTAGTGTAGCTAAAATCAACCTGCATTCCCCGCATTTTAAATCCAAAAGCTCGTAAACATTGCTTTCTTTTTCCACCAGGTTATCCTTGCCGGAAAAACCTACATCGCAGGCTCCGTACTCAACATAAACCGGTACATCCATAGGCCTGGAGATCACATACTGTATGGAATCTTTTTCAGAGTATATAATAAGTTTTCTATCCCTGCCTTCCAGAGGTCCCGTATCATAACCCGCTTCCTTTAGTGCTTTTATACAGGGCTCAAATAAATATCCCTTTGGTACGGCAATTTTAAGTTCTTTCTTCATTTTAAAACTCTTTTATAAGGTCTTTTATTTTTTTAACAGTCTCAATATTCCTACCAACATCGGTCACCCTGGCCTTTTCAAAGTCCTTCTCAACCTCTACCACCAGATCAAACTTCTTTTCTTTAGCAAAAGTTTTTAAATTAGATATCTTTTCAAAACATAATTCCACAATTACATCGCTGCATCTTAATCTGCAGGCCATCTTTACCAGTTCTATACTTTTTTTATCACTGGCGCAGTTTAACAAAATTCTAAAACTTTCCTTTTTTTTTGCTTTCCTTGCCGCTTTATGAGCCAGATCGATATCAAGAGCAAAACCGGTTGCCGGGACATCCAATCCGAACTCTTTTATAAGTCCATCGTACCTACCCCCACTGCCGAGTATACTTGTTACTCCGGGGCAGTACACTTCAAATAAAAGACCCGTATAATAACTGAAGTCCCTTATGATACTGAAGTCCGTTATAAGAGACTCCTGGTAACCAAGCTCGCTTAGATTCCCGTATATTTTCTTTAAATAACCAAGACTCTTTATCACTTTTGGCTCATTTACCCCTGAAACCAGCTTTGATATTTTTTTAATATCGCTCTCGGGTTGCATCAATTTTATAAAGAGGTCGGTTTTGTCTTTACTTTTTTTATTCAGGAAATCCTCCAGCTCTACAAAGTTCTTAGTAAAAATCATCTTCCTGACATATTCTCTTTCCTTTAAACCATATTTAAACCAGTCACATAGACCTTCAATGAATTCTACATGCCCCAGTCCTATCCTGTATTCCTGTATATCTATCCCATTGAGTATATTTATCAATATAATAAGTATTTCCGTATCCGACATCACCGAATTGGATGACCCGATAAATTCCAGGCCTGCCTGATTATATACCCTCCTTATACCCTTCTGGATTTCGGACTGTCTGAAGGAGTCTGCAAAATAACAGAACCTTACCGGCAGCTGCTCTCTCTTTATTCTCATACCTGCTAGTCTTGCTATTGGTATGGTCATATCACTCCTGAGTGATACAAGGCTCCCATCTATATCAAAAAAGTTTATCAACCTGTCCTTCCAATCCTTTCCAACTCCGATAGATATGTTTTTTGTATATTCAATTACCGGAGTCTTGACCTCGCCGTAACCCCATTTCTTAAATTCATCGCTTATTATCCCTTTTATATTGTTTCTCTCTTCCGATTCAGATGGAAATATATCCCTCAGTCCATAGGGTAATTTCACTATTTTATTGTCTTTCTTGTCTCCAAACATATTTGCCTTAAGTCAGTATATATAAAAAAAGTATTTTACCACACTACTATGTTTAAAAAAAAGTATTATTTTTATAATCTATTTTATCCTACCAAGCCTTTCTTTCTCACTTATGGCTCTGTAATTTTCATCAATAGCTAAATTTTTACCTTCGAAGAACATTGTCCTTATAGTGCCTTTTGCCGCCTTTACTCCGCACAGATGAGGTGCATCAAGTATACCTTTTTTTATCGCTTTTGAGATCACTTCCGGAGATATCAGGGGATCACTGTATTTATTATCTTTATCCAGTTTCTTTATTTTTTCAATGATCAATTTTGCGTCCCTGACCAATTCTTCTTTTCTTTCTCTTACTTTCCGGTCCAATTTCATATCCGGACAGCCGTACAAACAGTTTTCTATTACCTTACCGGTAATTTTGACACTTTTTATTATATCTTCTGGCCTGGCAGCATGATCAGCTTCGCAGTATGCTACTACATGCATGATATGCGGATTCAGCTGCATCTGAAGCAAAGTAGAAGAAGCAAGCTGTCCCTTGCCCCTGTCAAAATCAGTCGGGTAGCTGTAAAGGCCTGTTCTGGTCTGCCTGAGTGTTTTAAAACTGTCATCGTGAAGAGCCTCAATCAGCTCAACTTTGGCCATCATCTTAGCCAGATCCATGGTAAATGATGTTTCTGCCGGTGTATTGAACATATACTGTGAAATATATACTTTCACTCCCATCATTTTGGCATTATAAGCGGCTAGATAGGCAGCTGCTACTGCTACTGAATCTGGTGAATATCTTAGACTCCAGTGATGTGATTCATTTACTTCCACCGGTATATCTCTCTCAGCATGCCACTTCATCACCTGCTGATTTTCAGTAATTGCCTGCTTCAATTCTCTATTGCTTCTATTATCAAGTTCGTTATACCAGCATAGAGGAACTGCACACCAGGCATTTTTAATAGTTCTTAGAAGTATTTCTGCCATCTTTTTGATATCATTAGTACCGCTGTAGCATCTTAGAAGAGGATAATTTCCCCTCCTTGTCGCCAGATAAAGGTTCTTAAAATCCCTTTCACTTCTGAGAGGGACTCCTCCTGCACCATCCTGACTGGTATCCATTTTTTCTGGATGAAAAAAGTATTCCTGGGTATTTTGGTCCGGACCAATAGATATTACATCAAGAACTTCACTCAGAGAGATCTCTTTTATCCCCTCTAGAGTCTCTTTCAAAGCCGGCCTTCCAAAGTGGTGTCTTATTATGGGAAAAGGTTCGCGGTACTTGATCCTTTCTAAAAGATCCTGCGGAGGCACTTTCCTCTTAATCTTCACTTTCCTTTTATCCAGATAACTCTCTATTTTTTGCTGGTTTTCTTCTCCAGTAAAAATTATTTTAAAGATTCCAATTTTTTTTGCCACTTCTGCCACCGGTTTGGTGCATCCCAGTATAAATTCAATCTTATCCCCGGTTATTTTTTTTACTATTTTTTCCTTTAGCTCTTTAAACAGTGGTAGAGCACTTTCAGGAGAAAGGCGGTAGCTTACAGCCACTATATCCGGATCAGATTTTTTCAACTCTTCCTTTAATTTATCAATACCAAGGGCAGAACCTAAAAATTCCGTATCATATCCGTGACTCCGGGCTAAACTTAAAAAATTCAGTATTCCGGCAACATGAATACAGCTTCCTATACAGGCACCTACTATTTTTTTCATAAGACCCTATTTCTTGCCTTTTATCATTATTCCCCTTATCTGCTCCAGATTTAGACCGTTCAGTCCCAATCTGGTAAGATTTCTTCCGCTCTTCCTATAGTCCTTTCTGAATATGGAATTTGCGATTTCAATAAGCGAATCTATCACCTTGGTCTTTAAACCAAGTGCCTTTCCAAATTCAGAAATAGGTACCAGACTCATCGGGATATCTTCGGTTATGTATCTTATGTTTGTGGTCCTTGGAGCCATTATCCCTACATACCCGGGATTGCTGTGTATGGCATCAAAGAGATTGTCCTCAACGACATTGTAGGCCATCGACAGCCATTTGATAGCTGAATAAATATTTGCACATTTTAATTTCTTAGCGACCATTACCCTTTCCCGGTCCACGATCTCCATTATTTTTGCCACTGATTGAGTCACACCTTCTATGTAAAATTGAAAGTTCCCAAGTGTAGATTCGATCCTGCTGAGATTCAGTATTGTGATAGCAGGATGAAATACTGCACCTATATTATTAAAGCTGGTCTCTATGACACTGGCTCCCGGAATAAATTCTGGTAAAGCCTCGTTTAGTTTCTTTACTACAAATCCGGTCTTTCTGGCAGGTATGGCAGCGATCGGTATAGCTCTTTTTATCCTGAATATTTTTGCGGCAGCCGGACCCATACCCCTGCTGGCGTAAATAAAAGTCTGAGCCTCAGCTATGGTGATATCCTTATTGTTGTCTTTTTGACGTAAGACATTTAAAAATTCAAGCGCCCCGCAGGTTCTTCCAGGATTTAATACCACGATCTGTTTTTCATTTAAAAAAGGTGCACATCTTTCTGCAATCGAAACATGGCCGTTTGCCGTAACCACTACCATTATTATATCTACGCCCTTTATCACTTTTTCTATATTATTGGACACAATATTTAATTTTCCAAAACCCTTCACTTCTCCTTCCAGTTCGATTCCGCGAAGCTTTTTAATCGGCTGTATTTTAGATAGTGTCCTGTTGTATAGATTAACCGTAAATCCTTTTATGGCCAGATGCGATGCCAGTGCTTTACCTCCATGACCGGCTCCTATGACTGCGAATTTCAATTTATTCATAAAACTCCCTTCAGTATCATTCTACATTCACGTCCTGTCCCAATTTATCTTATTCTTAAAAAGATCTTTAAGATCCTTCTCCAGAGACCGGTCCAGGTTTATTCTAAAGTTAGACGGCAGCTTGTAAGTCCTCTCCACATCCTTTCCATTTTCACCCGTCACTTTAAACTCTATCTCGTCAAAACCTGGATGATTTTTTAATATATCATAGAATCCATTTATAAGACTTTTATTCAAATCCTCTTTTCTTACTGTAAAAACTACCTTCTCTTTTCTATCTCTTATAAGTTCGTCTTGATCTCCACTCATTTTTATACTTTTCTTTAATTCTTTTATCTCATTAGCAATTATCTTCATCTGATCCTCTTTTTTATCCAATCTTCCTGTTACTTTTACGACTTTATCTTCAGCAATAATCTCCCTGTGCTTTTCAAGGACTTTTGGAAATACGATCACCTCTATGCTGTCCCCAATATCTTCCAGTTCCAAAAAACACATCTGCTGATCTCTTTTGGTATATATAGTCTTCACTTTGGTTATAATTCCACCTACCGCCAATGCGCTTTTATCTTCTACACTTGAAAGGCTTTCCAGAGGAGTCAGACTCGAGAACGAATCCCTGTATTCAAACAATGGATGCCCTGAAATATATAGACCCAGCATTTCCTTTTCATAGTTCAACAACTCTTTTTTTGAAAATTCTTCAAATTTATCATCAGGATTATAGACCCCATTCAATAACACTTTTTCACTATTGCTGCCGCCTGTATCAAAGAGAGAAAACTGTCCAATATCCCTATCTCTCCTGATTTTAAGTGTTTCCTCTATGATTCTTTCGAAATTCTCCAGTAAGTGTTTTCGGCTCTGACCGAGAGAGTCAAATGTCCCGCTCTTTATAAGACTCTCGATTGTTTTTTTATTCAGCACACTGCTGTCAACCCTCTGGCAAAAATCTATAAAGCTTTTAAATCTTCCCCCATTCTTTCTCTCTTTTTCAATGCATTCTATTACATTGGTACCGACATTCTTTATGGCTGAAAGTCCGAATCTGATAGAATTACCGGTAACGGTAAAATCTGCATAGCTTCCATTAACATCCGGCGGAAGAACTGTTATGTCCATTCTCCTCGTCTCATTTACATATTGAGCTACTTTTTCCTGGTTTCCCATTCTTATACTCAGCAGTGCTGCCATAAACTCTACCGGATAATTAGCTTTGAGATATGCCGTCTGATATGAAATCATAGCATATGCTGTACTATGCGATCTATTGAATCCATATTCGGCAAAGTGGTTTACCAGTTCAAATATTTTTAAGGCAATCTTTTCATCTATCCCTTTCCTTGCTGCACCCTCTATGAACTTGCTTTTTTGCTTTGAAAGCAAATGCCTTTTTTTCTTGCTTATGGCTCCCCTTAGAATATCAGCTTCTGACATACTGAATCCCGCTAGTTCTGATGCTATCCCCATTACCTGTTCCTGATATAGAATGATACCGTAGGTACTCTGAAGAATCTTCTCAAGAGAAGGGTGTAGATATTTTATTTCCCTTTTTTTGTTCTTGTTTTCCACAAAATCATTTACCATGCCGCTTTGAAGAGGGCCGGGCCTGTATAATGCCAAAAGCGCTATCAGGTCTTCAAATTTATTTGGTTTTAAGTTTATTACCAGTTCCCTCATCCCGGCACTTTCAAGTTGAAACACGCCAAGGCATTCCCCTTCGCTTAATATGTTGAAGGTTTTCTGGTCATCAAGATCAATATTATTTATATCCAAGTCTATATTCTTAGTCTTCTTGACCAAAAACAAAGTCTTATCTATTAATGACAGTGTCTTAAGCCCTAAAAAATCTATTTTTAGAAGCCCTATCTTCTGAATATCCTCCATTTTATATTGGGTTACAATATCACCCTCATTTCCCTTCTGAATGGGAGTATAGTTATAAAGGTCCTCAGAAGATATCACCACTCCTGCGGCATGGATTGAATCCTGTCTCGATATTCCTTCAAGAGAGATAGCGGTATTTATCACTTCCCTGATCTTCTTATCATTTTCATAAACTTCCTTTAAATCAGGTACCATCTCCAATGAGTTCTTAATAGTCACGTTTAATTCAGCCGGTATCATCTTTGCTATCCGGTCTACTTCCGCATAGGGTACTTCCATTACCCTTCCCGCATCTCTAATGGCCTGCCTGGCTGCCATAGTCCCGAAAGTAATCAACTGGGCTACCCTTTTTTCACCATATTTATCGGTGACATACTTAATGACTTCATCCCTTTTTTCATAACAAAAATCAATATCGATATCAGGCATACTTTTTCGTTCCTCATTTAAAAACCTTTCGAATAAAAGCCCGTATTTTAATGGTTCTATATCGGTTATTCCCAAAAGGTAGGAAACTATACTCCCTGCTGCAGAGCCCCTTCCCGGCCCTACTCTGATGTTATTGCTCTTGGCAAACTTGACAAAATCCCAGACTATCAGGAAATATTCGGAAAATCCCATCTTTTTTATCACTTCCAGCTCCCTGCATATCCTTTCTTCTATCTCTTTTGTGACAGTTCCATACCTTTTATTGACGTTTTCATAGCATAATTTTTTAATATACTCATCCGCAGTTAAATTTTCGGGTACTTCAAAGGATGGTATCAGATTCATATTAAATTTTAGATTTACATTACATCTGTCAGCAATCATGCTGGTATTTTCGATAGCATCTGGAGATCCCTTAAAGAGCTCTTTCATCTCATCGAAGCTTTTGAAATAGTATTCATCTGTAGGAAACCTCATACGTCCGGCATCATTTATAGTGGAACCGGTCTGGATACAGAGAAGAGCATCATGTGCTTTACTGTCTTCTCTGTTTAAATAATGGACATCATTTGTTGCCACTACAGGAATTTTATATTCTCCGGATAATTTTAATAAAACCTCATTTACTTTCTTCTGTACAGGTATACCGGAATCCTGGAGCTCAAGAAAAAAATTATCCTTTCCGAAAATCTCTATATATTCCTCAAGTGCTTTCCTTGCTCTTTCCATCCTGTCTGTGATAATGTATCTTGGTATTTCTCCGGCAATACATCCACTCAGGGCGATTATACCTTCCCTGAATTTTCCAAGCAGTTCCTTATCCACCCTTGGTCTGTAATAAAATCCTTCCAAAAATCCCAGACTTACAAGCCTCATCAAATTCTGATAACCCTGATTATTTTCAGCCAGAAGGGTAAGATGGTAAAAATTTTCTTCATTATTTCCTCTTTCCAGCTGCTTGTCCCATCTGCTTTTTGGAGCCATGTATACTTCACAGCCTATTATAGGCTTGACCCCTGCCTTTTTTGCTTGGGTATAAAATTCAATAATACCATACATAACCCCATGGTCAGTCAATGCCAAAGCGGTCATATTGTAATGGCAGGCTCTTTCGATTAATTCATTTATTCTTGAAGCGCCATCTAATAGTGAATACTCACTGTGGACATGAAGATGGATAAAATTATCTTTTCCCATTCTAATAGAATCTAACTGTCTTTTTTGCCTAGACTTTTTTGGACTAAATATATATCTTTAATCTAAAATACTACTCTGTATAATTCCTCAAGTGAAGTTAGCCCTTCTGCAACTTTCTTTGCCCCACTTTCAAGCAAGGTTTCCATCCCTTCTTCACGGGCTACTTCCTTTATCATATCAGGACTTTTTCTTTCAAGAAGCATCTCTCTTATCTTATCAGATACTGTCAGCATGGAAAATATACCGGTTCTACCAAGATAACCGGTGCCATTACATCTCTTACATCCGATACTTTTATAGATTTTCTTACCTCTTAATATAGGCTTTATTTCGTCATTCAAAGATGATTCCGGTATATCTATTTTTTTCTTACAATTTTCACATAATAATCTTACCAATCTCTGGGCAACTATACCCTTGATCGCGGATGAGATCATATAGGACTCTACGCCCATCTCTAAAAGCCTTGTAAGGCTTGACGGAGCATCATTAGTGTGCAGAGTAGTTAAAACAAGGTGCCCTGTGATAGCTGCTTCCATCGCTATTTTCGCAGTTTCCAGGTCTCTTATCTCACCAATTAGAATTATATCCGGATCACTTCGCAGCAGCGATCTTAATCCCCTGGCAAATGTCATATCTATCTTGGGATTTACCTGAACCTGCATTATCTGAGGAAACCTATATTCTACAGGGTCTTCTATAGTAAATATTTTTTTCTCGACATCAGAGATCTTTGTAAGGCTGGCATAAAGAGTTGTCGTTTTTCCAGAACCGGTCGGCCCTGTTATAATAACTGCTCCATGAGGTATGCATATCATTTTTTCATATTCAGGAACAATGTCACTTGTCATCCCGGAACTCTCGAGACTGAATACGGATTTATCCATATCCAATATCCTGATGGTTATATTCTCACCAAAAACAGTAGGTATCGAAGCAAGTCTCAGGTCTATTGTCCTGCTGCTGTAATTAATAGAACTACGGCCGTCCTGGGGCAGCCTGTTTTCGGTTATATCCATTCCGCCCATAATCTTGTATCTTGAGATCAACAGTCTCTGTACTGTTTTTGGGACATCTTTTATTTTCTGCAGTACTCCATCTATTCTAAATCTTATACTACATTCTTTTTCCTGGGGTTCTACATGAACGTCACTTGCTCTTAATGATATTGCTTTCATTATAATCTGATTAGCAAGCCTTACCAGTGGATTTTTTTCAACTGTCGTATCTTCTATCTTCTTGCTTATAGTCAAATCTTCATCTTTTATTATTTCCTTTACTTCCTTAAGGCTGTACTCATCAGTGGTATACATCCTTATAATATCTTCGATACCCTTTTTAGTACTGAGGAACGGTTTAACACTATATCCGGTCAACAATCGTATCTCATCAATAGTATTTATATCCCTGGGATCGGTCATGGCAACGTGCAGGGTGTTGTCAACCAGTTCGAAAGGAAATACATTTCTCTTGGATGCAAAATCTCTTGAAATAAGATTGGGAATAGAAGGATCTATTTTATCCTGTATTTCATTTAAATCTACATGATCATAACCCCTTTGAAACGAAACAAGTTCTACCAAAGTCTCATCGGATACATGTCCTTTTTTTATTAATATTTCACCTAATTTTTCACCGGTTTTTTTCTGGACATTTAGTGCTTCATCCAGCTGTTCTTTGGTTATGATATTTCTATCTAAGAGAATTTTCCCAATTTTTTCTTTTTTATAATCAACATCTACCATAATTCACCTTTTAAACTTAAATTTAACCCTTATTATTATAATATATCTTAGCAAATATTACACATATAAATATTAAGAATAATAAAAATATATTTAATATATATATAAATACATATATCCATATATTACTAAAGTATTATTTTAATTTATAAATTTATTTTTTTCAATCACCCTATTTATTATACCGGCTGTATAACCGGCGCCGAATCCATTGTCTATGTTCACTACAACCACTCCCGGGCTGCAGGAATTCAGCATGGTCAGCAGCGGAGACAACCCCTTAAAACCTGACCCATAACCTACGCTTGTAGGCACCCCTATTACAGGACAGCTTACCATAGAGCTTACAATACCGGGAAGGGCACCTTCCATCCCTGCTACTGCTATAATCACATTTGAGCGGCTAAGTTCCTCCCTGTGACTCAGCAACCTGTGAATACCTGCAACACCTACATCGTAGATCTTTTTAACCCTGTTTTTCATAAGATAACCTGTCACTGCCGCTTCTTCTGCCACATTGATATCTGAAGTGCCTGCGCATAAAACCGTTATTCCTTCTTTCAATTTATGTTCAGGAATATCAAGTCGTGTATAAATCATATTTGACTTGAAATCAAGTTTTACCTTTTTAATTTCCTTCTTTAACAGATTATATACTTTGATATCAGTTCTTGTTATTAAAAGCAGGGATGAATAATTTAATATTTTTTTTGCTATTTCCAGAATCTGCTTCGGTGTCTTCCCCTCTCCATAAATCACTTCCGGAAATTCTCTGCGCATCAGGCGGTGGTGATCGATTTTAGCAAAGCCGATATCTTCAAAATAAATCTCTCTTATCTTTGATACAAAATCGTTTTTATTTACCTTCTTATGCTGGAAATCATCAAGCAGTTTTTTTATTACTTCCTCTATTTCGTTATTCATAACAATTAAAATACCACAAATGAAATTAATTTAAAATCGGGCCGAAAATTCACCTGGAACTGCCAGATTATCACAGGAAAGAGCTCAGCATACCTTTGATACGAGGGTTTCCAGTATGAAATTATATTAAAAATAACAGGCTCTAAAAGTGGAATAACTTTCCAGAAAGATCTGCTATAAGTACTGCAGTTTCAATGGATATCACACTTATAAGCTTTATAAGTATATTCATAGAAGGCCCTGCAGTGTCCTTTAAAGGATCACCAACAGTGTCACCAACGACGGAAGCTGCATGTTCGGGGGTTCCGCTTCTTCCTTCTTCTTCAATCTTCTTTTTGGCATTATCCATTGCTCCTCCTGCATTCGCCATAAAAATAGCCTGAGCAAATCCTGATAGAAGTGTGCCAATGATCAGCGCTATCACACCCCCCGGGCCAAGTAGTATCCCTACGACTACCGGTACCACAAATATGGCTATCCCCGGTATTATTATGCCTCTCTGGGCTGCTCTAGTCACTATAGTTATGAAGGTCTTGGGATCTCCTTTCGATTTACCGGCCATTATTCCTTTTATCTGTTTCCTTGCTTCAATAACGACCTTATTGGCAGCTTTACCGACTGCACCCATTAAGATAGAGGTAAAGAAGAAGGGTAAAATCACACCGATAAAAAGACCTGCCAGTATTTTGGGATCTCTCATAAAATTTAAAAGCACTTCTTCCTGCAGCAGTTCGATCTTGGAAAAATAAGCCTGGCCCAGCGCAAGCGCTGTTATTGCAGCACTTCCGATTAAAATACCCTTGCCGATTGCAGCAGTGGTGTTTCCGACCGCATCAAGTTTATCCGTGTTTTTCCTTACTTCCGGCGGAAGCTCGGCCATTTCCGCTATACCTCCCGCATTATCGGCTATAGGACCATAAACATCTATGGCAATTGCAAATGGTGATGTTGAGAGCATAGCTACAGCAGCAATAGCGACACCATAGAGGCCCATCTTTAAATCAGCAGCACCGCCGGATATATAAAAACTAAAAAGCATCACGCCAATTACCGTAAGAGCCGGGAGTATGGTACTTTCCATTCCATAGGCAAGACCGTTTACTACCAGGGTACCGGGTCCGGACTTTGCGCTTTCCGCTATCCCCCTGGTAGGTCTGTACCTTGAATCTGTGTAGACAAGTGTAAACAAGCCTATCAGAAAACCTGCCGCCAGTCCTCCTATAGATGAATAAAACAGGAAATTGTATTCAGGACCTATTACATATTTTACGATAAAATAAGACATTGCGATTATAGATACCACTGTGATAAGCAGGCCGGATAAGGTTGTACCTGTAAGAAGAGAAACCGTCGCTCCTTCTTTATACCTTGATACTATAAGCTTGATTATAAATATAGCAAGAATCGAGGCCAGTGCACCGGATGTTGCTATTATCATTGGCAGCAATATGCTTTTTAACATAAGAGGAGAATTTCTGAATGCAAGAAACCCCAGGAACGCTGCTGCTACTATCGAACCTATCCAGGACTCCAGCGCATCGGCCTTCATTCCTCCCACGTCTCCGACATTATCACCGACATTATCAGCTATCGTAGCCGGATTCCTGTAATCATCTTCCTTGAGTCCCGATTCAACTTTTCCTACATAATCTGCACCCATATCTGCCGCCTTTGTAAAAATACCCCCGCCGGTCCTCATAAAGAACGCAGCAAAGCTTGCCCCTATTGTGCATGTTACCAGTACGTTTACTGTGCTGTGCAAAGTCTCAATATTATCCAGTCCGCCCTTTCCGTACCACCAGTAAAGGATATTGAACCAGAATGCTGTAAAAGAAAGGACTACAGTAGCCAGCAGGAGACCTGATGCTGACGCGGCTGTAAAGGCGATATTCATAGCTTCTCCCAGGCCTTTTTCTTTTGCGGCAAATGTTACCCTTGAGTTGGTAGTAGTAGAAATCTCCATTCCGATGTATCCTATGATCAGGCTTAATCCCATGCCGGTAGCAAAAGCTGGTATCGATGCAAACTCAAGATATCCAAACCATACCATCACGGCAAGTAGTGCAGTCACCACTATAAAAAATATACCTATCACTTTAAGCTGCTGGTTCAGATATGCCCTGCTTCCTGTATGAATAGCCCTCGAAATCTCCTTCATCCTCTCATTTCCCCTGCTTTTCTTACTTACCAGCACTGAAAATATTATAGCCAGAATCAGTGACAGGCCAGAGCCGATAAAAGGGACGATTCTTATAAATAATAGAAACGACACAAAATACCTCCCTTAAGAAATTAATAAAATATGAGCATGTTTGAAAGGCTTTATGACCTCAAAACGCTCGCGAATATTTTATTAAAAATATATAGATTACGCAATTATATTTTATATGATATACCTACTTTACTATTTTTTTTACCAACTTTGCTGTTCTTGAGCCTGCGCGTACACACTCCTCTAAAACCCTGCCATCAGGAAAGCCCAATGATACGGGACCGTAATGGTCCCCCTGCCAATCACCCTGTAATATCATACCATGGATAAGCATTGCGTTTAAAATACCCAAGATCGTCGTTTCGTTACCTCCTCCTATTTGTCGACTGGAAGTAAATGCCGCACCTATCTTCCCATCGAGCTTTCCATGAAATCTCACTGACTCATCAAACAATCTTTTAATTTCGCAAGCCATGCTCCCGTAATAAGTAGGAGAGCCGATGATAATAGCATCAAAAACCAGGAGGTAATCTGCCGTTACGTTTTTTACATCCTTGATATCCACCTCTACATTTTCTTTTTTTATGCCCTCTGCAATGGACTCCGCCATCTTCTTGGTATTACCTCCCCTTGAATAATACACTATCAAAGCCTTTGACATAGATACCCCTCCTTTATATCCCATTGACTTTAATGAAAGCTGAACTTATTTATAATACTTTTTTATTTTTATATACCCATTGCCAATAATAGATCATATACATATCCCAGAAGGATCCCGCCTATTAGAATGAACAGGACATATAAACCAAGAACTCTTTTTTTCATGAATGTTGCGACACCTGCGATGACCCAGGCGCTCGTTCCCTGGCCTGTTATCATAAACGCCAGCATGGCACCTTCACTGGCACCTCCCGCCATTAATGCTTTGATAAGAGGAATCGAAGATTCACCGCTTATATATATAGGCAGTCCTATAAATCCTGCCAGAGGGACGGCGAAAACATTTTCGGAACTGAACAGAGCCATAATATATGAAGTGGGAACAAAATAATTTATTAGGAAACCTACTGCCACAAATATCATAAAATAAAGCAGTATCTGCCTCAGGCCAATATTTACCAGAGCTTTAGCCATTTCCTTCCATTTAATCTTTTTAAAAAATCCTGTAAAAGAATTTATGCCCCTGCTAATAGAACCTCTCCATCCCGGCTTCAGGGTATATGAGGGTTCCCTTATGTTGCCACTGCCCGGCAAAGCGCAGCACAACTGTGCACTGGAGCAAACCGGTCTTCCTGCAGGTTCCTCCGTAGCACAACCGCATCTCTCGACCTTGGGTTTTTCTTTAAAACGTGCCTGGTTCTTTAAAAAATTTGTCCTTTTTTCAACAAAATGTGTCAGGTATCCGGAACCCAAACCGATAACAATAGAGGCTATGGTCAGTGCAATCGCAAACTTATAACTGATAATACCTGCCAGCATTATAAAGCCCTGAGGGCTCATCAGTGGAGAAGATGTCAGAAAAGCCATTATTGCGCCCCATGGCAGAGTGGTAGTCAGCATGCCTATTACAACTGCCATCGTCCCACAGGCGCAAAATGGAGTGAATGCTCCGGCGGCTACGCTGGCCGGGATGGAAATATTGGACCTTCTGAGCAATACTTTCTTAAGTTTCTCCGTGTTTGCATAAACTTTAATAACAGCAGCTATGATTATAGCTAGACTTAAAGGTATCCAGTTGTGCACAAGGCTTTCTGCTACAGCCATTAACATTTTTGTCATTATTTCAGGAAATGTTGTGATAAACCTTTCCATCTTATACCTCCTACATATCGTAATATTACGATATTTAAACGAAAAAAAATACTTTTAAAATTTCTACTTCTGTAAATCCTTACTTAACTCGTTTAAATACTCATCAATAACCTTTACATTTAAAAAATAACAACTCCATAGATCCCTTTTTTCCTTATAAATTAATCCTGCTTTTTCTAGTACTCCAAGATGTTGTGATACAGTTGACTGTGCAAGACCAGTAAATTTTACTACATCTCCAACACTGATCCCATTCTCAAAATATTCTATTCTGTTACAGCATGTAGAAATAGTTTTATCTTTTAATGATTTTACAAGTCTATATCTTGTCTTATTTCCTAGCGCTTTACAAATAGCTGCTATATTCATTTATATTTTACCCTAAATTATTGATTATAGATCAATATAGCGCTTAGCATATCGTAATATTACGATATTGTCAAGAAAAATTTTTTTCTATTCTCCTATTACCTGTATAAAAACTTCACGCGAACGGGGTCTGTTGTCATGATCGATAACAACAATCTGCTGCCATGTACCAAGGACTAGTTTACCGCCGGAAACAGGTACTGTAATACCAGGACCCATAAAAGTGGCACGAATGTGAGAGAACCCGTTGTCATCGCCCCATGTCTGTGAGTGCTTGGTGCGCTTACTGCTGGGAATAAACTCTTCCAGCTGCTCTTGTACATCCTCTACCAGTGCTGGCTCGTACTCTACAGTCGAAACAGAAGCAGTAGAACCGATGACAAAAACACCCGCCAGTCCGTTCTTTATACCGGACTGGCCGACAACGTCCCGTACCTGTTCGGTAATATTTTTTATATCTGAAAAGCCTCTGGTAGAAAAGATTATTTTTTTACCAAATACCATACTTTTAGTACCGGATTTAAATAGTCCTTTGCATTTATTGACCGTTAGGTCTTTTATTTTCTCCTACATGCATCAACCCGTATACGATACTGTCTTCCAGTGCCTGCCAGCTTGCTTCTATAATATTTTCTGATACCCCTATTGTACCCCAGCTTTTTTCACCATCCGATGATTCTATCAATACCCTTACCACTGCTCCGGTTCCCTTCTTCTCGTTTAGCACCCTAACCTTGAAGTCTGTAAGGGTTATTTTTGAAAGCTCGGGATAACAACTCTGGATCGCCTTCCTAAGTGCGCTGTCCAGCGCATTTACCGGGCCGTTACCTTCAGCTGTTTCTATTATTTTATTGTCATTTATGACTACCTTTACAGTAGCTTCCGAAAGCATCCGGCCGTCTTCCTTTTTCTCATTTAGTACCCGAAAACTTTCCAGCTTAAAAAATTTCTTCTTTACGCCTGTCACTTCTTTGACCAGCAGCTCAAAACTTCCGTCAGCTGCTTCAAATTGATAGCCCCTGTACTCCATATTCTGAACCCTGTTCAAAATCTCGCTTACCTTTTTTAAATCATCTTCCAGATTTATCCCGAATTCTTTTGCCTTTATTATTATGGATTTCTTTCCTGAAAGCTCCGAAATAAGAATCTCTCTTGTGTTTCCCACCGATTCAGGGCCAACATGTTCAAAAGCTTTTGATAATTTGCTTACCCCGCTGGCGTGCATCCCACCTTTATGAGTAAAAGCATTCTTTCCCACAAATGGCTGACTGGCATTTGGAATCTGATTCGCAGTTTCATTTACGAATCTGGAAAGATTGGTCAAATGCTTTAAATTCCCCTCTTTTAAACACTTCTTTCCCAGTTTGATTTCCAGATTGGGAATTATCTGACAAAGGTCAGCGTTGCCGCATCTCTCTCCATATCCGTTAATGGTACCGTGGATCATTCTTATTCCCTTTTGCACGGCGACCAAAGTATTTGCAGTGGCACAGCCGCTGTCATTATGAAAATGAGCTCCCAGTGCCGATTTGATTTCCTTATTTACTCTATCTATGATATCCGAAACATCGCTGGGTATCATTCCCCCATTTGTATCACAGAGGCATATATAGTCTGCTCCGGCCTCAGCTGCTATCTTTAAAGTCTTCAGAGCATAATCAGGATCTTCCTTAAAACCATCAAAAAAATGTTCTGCATCAAAAATAACTTCGCCGAAATATTTTTTCAGATACTCTATAGAGTCAAAGATCATACTCAAATTGTTTTCCAGAGAAGTCTCAATGATCTTTTCTGTATGAAGGCGCGATGATTTGCCTACAATACAGACACCGTCCGAACCTGAATTAACCAGTTGCTTGATATTACTGTCATCTTCCACTTTTAAATCCTTGTATCTGGTCATTCCGAAAGCAATTATTTTTGAATATTTGAATTTTCTTCCCTTCAGCTTTTCGAACAACTCCATCTCCTTAGGGTTGGAAGCGGGGAAACCGACTTCAATATAATCAATGCCGATATCATCAAACCTTTCTATTATCTGTAATTTATCATTGACTGAAAAAGCTATATCAGCCCTTTGAGCGCCGTCTCTTAAGGTAGTATCCAGTATATATATTTTGTTTTTTCCCATGTTGTTCATCTTATTCTTTTTCCTACTATTTTTTCATATTCTCTATGGTATAGTTTATATAGCCCCCGCTTTTTATTACTTTCTGGATAAAATCCGGAAAGGGTTTGATATCGAAAGTCCTACCCCTGGTCTTATCTACAATTTTGCCCTTTTCCAGATCTATTTCCAGCTCGTCTCCATCCTGTATAAACTCGCTTGCCTGTTTACTGGTAATCACGGGAAGACCCATATTTATGGAATTCCTGAAAAAAATACGGGCAAAGGAGGCTGCTATTATGGCACGTACACCACTGGCTTTGATAGATAGAGGTGCATGCTCCCTCGAAGAGCCGCAGCCAAAATTACTTCCTGCAATTATTACTTTTTTATCCTTTACTTTCTGCTTGAATTCCTTATCCATATCTTCAAAGCAGTGAAGTGACAGTTCTTTATCATCTGCAGTATTAAGATAGCGTGCAGGTATTATCACATCGGTATTGACATTGTCCCCGTATTTTATCACTCTTTCTCTTATTATCACTATATTACCTCCTCCGGAACCGCTATTCTGCCTGCTATTGCAGAAGCAGCAGCCACAGCAGGGCCGCTTAGATATACTTCGCTTTTTGGGTGGCCCATTCTTCCTATGAAGTTCCTGTTGGTAGTAGACACGGCTTTCTCCCCTTCTGCCAGTACACCCATATGACCACCCAGACACGGCCCGCAGGTGGGAGTGCTGACTACGCAGCCGGATCTTATAAAAATTTCCAGGTACCCTCTTTTCATGGCCTCCATATATATATTTTGAGTAGCAGGAATTATTATAGCCCTTATATCCTTTTTTATTTCTCTACCTCTTAAGATCTCCGCAGCAATCTCCAAATCTCCTATTCTTCCATTGGTACAGGAACCTATTACCACCTGATCTATTTTAACATCCGACAGGTCCGCAGCATTTCTGGCATTGGAAGGAAGATGGGGAGCTGCCACCTGAAGATCTATATTAGAACAATCTATATTATATATCTCATCGTATTCTACGTCAGGATCGCTGAAAAATATCCCGTAATCTCTTTTTTTCCTGGATTTTAAATATTCTTCGGTAACATCATCAACCTCAAATATTCCAAACTTTCCGCCTGCTTCAATAGCCATATTGGACATAGTAAATCTGGAATCCATTGACAGCTCCATTACAACCGGCCCGGTAAATTCCATGGATTTATACAGTGCTCCATCCACTCCTATCATACCTATGGTATAAAGTATCAGGTCTTTACCGGTTATCCATTTTTTAAGGCTGCCGCTATAAACAAATTTTATAGTCTCTGGCACCAAAAACCAGAGTTTTCCAGTCGCCATGGCTACAGTGACATCCGTGCTGCCCACTCCCGTTGAAGCTGCCCCAAGAGCTCCATAGGTACATGTGTGCGAATCTGCTCCGACAATAAGATCACCTGGAAGTACCAGGCCTATCTCGGGAAGCAGAGCGTGCTCTATACCCATCTTTCCAACCTCAAAATAGTTTTTGATATCAAACTCTCTGGCAAATTCTCTGAGCATCTTACACTGCTGTGCCGACTTGATATCCTTGTTGGGGGCAAAATGATCCGGCACGACAATTACTTTTTCCTTATCAAAGACACTGCTTAATCCCAGCTTTTTAAACTCATTGATAGCTATGGGCAAAGTTATATCATTACCAAGCACAATATCAACATCAGCGTTTACTATCTCGCCCTCCTCTACATAGTCTCTTCCGCAGTGTGAAGCAATTATCTTCTGTGCTATGGTTTGTGGATTATTTTTATTTTTCAATACCGTAACTGCCTTCTAATATAATAGTTTTAAACTTTGTACCTCTATCGATTACTCAGAACTTTCGATTATCCTGTTCATAGCATCTATATAGGCCTTGATGCTGGCCTCCACTATATCCGTGCTTATACCACTGCCCATGACTTCTTTGCCATTGGCGCTTACCACTATCTTTACCGAGCCCAGTGCGTCCTTACCCCCGGAAACGGCTTCTATATTATACTCCAGCAACTTGGCATCTATTTTTGTTATTTTATCAATAGCCTTAAAAGAAGAGTCAATCGGCCCGTCGCCGGCTGAACTGGCTTTATGCATTTTGCCTTCTACTTCTATGCTAACATCCGAAACCGCCTGGATATCCGAACCGCTTGTAACACTATAATTTTTTAGTATGAAATATTCTTTTACTTCCCTTAATTCATTTTCCGCTATTGCTTTTATATCATTATCGTTCAGGGCGCCCTTTTTTTCCGCGAGATCTTTAAATCTCTCAAAAGCTTTTTCCAGATCTTCTTCCTTGAGCTTTATGCCAAGCTCACCAAGTCTTTCTATAAATGCATGGCGGCCCGAATGTTTACCCAGTACCAGCTGCGATGATTTAAGGCCTACCTGCTCCGGCCTGATTATCTCATATGTCGATCTGTCTTTCAGCATGCCGTCCTGATGAATACCCGCTTCATGACTGAAGGCATTCTTTCCCACGATCGCTTTATTGGGTGCCACCACATACCCGGTCAATGATTTTACCATACTGCTGGTCCGTATGATCTCACCTGCGTTTATATCTGTATATAGACCTAGAGTTTTCTTTCTGGTATCAATGATCATAGCTATTTCCTCCAGAGAGGCGTTACCTGCCCTTTCACCTATCCCGTTGACCGCGCATTCCACCTGCCTTGCTCCATGTTCTATAGCTGTAAGTGAATTAGCAACGGCAAGTCCCAGATCATTATGGCAGTGCACGCTGACGATGACCTTTTCTATACCCCTGGTATTTTTAAAGATATAATCTATCAGATCTCCAAATTCATCAGGGATAGTATATCCTACCGTATCAGGCACATTTATAATACTGGCGCCGCTTTTAATAGCCACTTCAAATAATTTACACAGGTAATCCCTGTCGCTTCTGGTGGCATCCATAGCTGAGAATTCGACTACATCAGTATATTTAAGGCTTCTTTTTACGGCCTTTTCTGCAAGATCCAGTACTTCTTCTCTACTCATCTTAAGCTGATATTTAAGGTGAATATCAGATGAGGATATAAAAGTGTGTATCACCGGTTGTTTTGCTTTCCTGATCGATTCTCCCGCTGTATCTATATCTTTAAAGTTTGCCCTGGCCAATGCCGCAATTTTTCTATCTTTTATCCTTTCCGATATCTCTTTTACTGATATAAAATCGCTTTTTGATGATATGGGAAATCCTGCTTCTATAATATCCACATTCAATTTGGCAAGCTGCTGTGCTATTTCCAATTTTTCCTTGTTATTTAAATGAATACCAGGCGCCTGCTCTCCATCCCTTAGTGTGGTATCAAATATATAAATTTTATTTTTCATCATTCTATCCTTATAGTAAAACCTGCTTTAAAGGATTCTTCATCTAATAAAGAACCACTATCTTTATCTTTTTAAAACCTGAAAGCTTTTTAAATTCTTCTACCATCTCAGGTGTAACTTCACTGTCCAGGTTCAGGCCCATCACTGCATCCCCGCTCATCTTTTTCCTTCCTACATGCATTGAGGCTATATTTACATTTAATTTACCAAAAGCAGTCCCTATCTTTCCGATCTGCCCTGGAATGTCCTTATACCTCAGAAAAGCCATATATTTCGACGGGATCATGTCAATCTCAAATTTATCAATAGCTATAAATCTGGGCGTGTTTTTCTTACCGGTAATAGTCCCGTATATGGAAAGTTCATTGTTCTTCCCACTTCCTTCCAGGCTGATAAGATTAATAAAATCTTTTGATTCCCTGCTCTTTATCTCTCTCACTTTTAAGCCCTTTTCCCTTGCTACCAGATCCACGTTTACCAGATTGACATTTTCTGCCGAATACTTTTCCAATATCTTTACCAGTATCATAGAAGTCAAAATCCTTACATCATAATCAGATATTTTTCCATAATAGCCTATCTTCAAACTATCCAGGTTACTTTCAAATAAATTTATAAACAGGCTTCCTAGATTTTCGCATAACTCGAAAAAAGGACTCAAGACTTCTACAAGCTCCGCTCTTACAACCGGTGCATTGACAGGAAAAGTGGCTGTTTTCCCGTTAAGTACATCAATGACCTGATCTGCTATTATGGTACCCGCTCTGTTCTGTGCTTCTGCAGTCGATGCCCCCAAATGCGGGGTGCAGATCACTTCCTCCAGTTTAAAAACAGGGGAATCGGTGCAGGGTTCCTGTTCATAAACATCCAGTGCTGCTCCCCCTATCTGACCGTCTCTAACAGCTTCAGCAAGGTCTTTTTCAACCACTATACCACCTCTGGCCACATTTAATATCAACGTTCCCTTTTTCATCTTGTAGAATTCCTTCTTATCAAACATCCCTACCGTATCTTTATTTTTGGGAAGATGTATGGAAATAAAGTCAGCCTCTCTGTAGACATCAATTAGTTTATCGGCCTTTTTTATTTCCAGCTGCTTGAACCTTTCCTGAGATACAAAGGGATCGTATGCAATGACTTTCATTCCCAGCCCGATTACTTTTCGGGCGACGATCCCACCTATCTGTCCAAAACCTATTATGCCAAGAGTTTTTCCTTCCAGTTCTATGCCCTTGAATTTCGATTTCTCCCATTTTCCACTTTTTATGGAATAATTTGCCTTAGGGATCTTTCTGGCTAAAGACAGCATAAGGGCTATAGTGTGCTCTGCGACCGTAACGGCATTACTGGCAGGAGCATTTACTACAATGATACCTTTTTTGGTAGCAGCGTCTATATCTACATTATCCACACCTATACCTGCTCTACCAATAATCTCCAACTTATCCGAAGCCTCTATAATCTCCGGGGTCATTTTGGTAGCACTCCTTATAATAATCGCGTTTACACCTTTAATCTCTTCTTTAAGCTTTTCAGGTGCCAGTCTCTTCTTCTCTTTTACTATAAACTGCTTTTCCAGCTTTTTTTTAGCTTCACTTGAAATACCATCAGTTATCAGTACAATTTTTTTCATTTTCTTCCTTTTTCATTCATCAAGATAATTATTTTCTATAAACACTTTTTCCGCTTCAGCAATACCGGATCCAACTTCCAGTTTATATCCCAACTCGTTTAAAGTTATCTCCAGCGCCGATACTGCAATAATGATATCGAATATTCCAAAATATCCCAGATGACCGATTCTTATTATCTTTCCCGCAAGTTTGCCCTGGCCGCCGGCAATAGTCACTCCATATTTGACTCTCATTATTCTTGTGATCTCTTTTGCATCAATACTATCAGGAATTTTTATTGAAGTAACTGAAAATCCCCTTTTGCTTTCATCCTCCACCAAAAGCTTGAGACCCAGCTTTTCAACTGCCTTTTGAACCGCAAGTGCTATTGTCCTGTGCCTTTTAAATAACTTATCCATACCTTCATCCAGCAGCATATCAAGCGCCTTATTAATAGCTACTATTATTGATATCCCTGGAGTCCAGGGTGTCTGCGGAGGGGTTTTCAAAGAATAATTCTTAGCTGTGATAATGTCGAAATAAAACCTGGGCAGATCGGACTCTTTAATAAGCTTCCATGCTTTATCACTCACACTTATAAAGGCTATCCCGGTAGGAGCACTCAACGCTTTCTGCGAACCCCCTATCACTATATCAAGATTCCACTCATCTGTTCTCAGGTCCGATGCTCCAAGGCCGCTTATGGCATCTATTATAAGTATAGCGGGATAATTTTTTACTATATTACCGACTGCCTCAATATCATTTAAAGCTCCTGTCGAGGTTTCACTGAACTGTAACATCACTCCCTTTACATCAGGGTTCCCATCCAATACTTTTTTTATATCTGCAGGGTCAACCGTATCCCCCCATTCATAATCAAGAGATATCACCTCCAGGTTGAATCTAGCACCTATTTTTTTAAACCTTTCACCAAAATTTCCCGCACTGGCAACCAGCACCTTATCTCCCCTGGAAAAGGAATTGGACACCGCAGCTTCCATACCACCGGTTCCTGAAGAGGTCAAAATAAAAATATCATTTTTAGTCTTAAAAAGTTTTTTCAGTTTTTCTGTGACCGCCATAAAGATCTTGGAAAATTCCGGAGATCTGTGGTGCATAAGAGGCCTCGCATGTTCCAGCAGGACTTCTTCAGATATTGGTGTAGGTCCCGGAGTCATTATATACTTTTTTATCATTTTGTATTCCTTTCAACCATTCAATTATATTCCAAACATTAAGTTTTACTGCCCCTTGCACAGGCTATCTTCCCTGTTCTGACCAGTTCAAGTATGCCGAAAGGCCTGAGCAGGTCTTCCAGTGCTTTGACCTTACTGCTGTCTCCTGTAATTTCAATCAGTAGTGTTTTTTTGCCTACATCCACTATATTTGCACGGAAAACACTCACTATTTCCAGGATCTCGGGCCTGGTCTTTGAATCAGCACTGACCTTTATCAGCACCAGTTCCCTGGCAACAATATTGGAAGGGTCCAGCTCCTGGATTTTTATTACATTTATTAACTTGTATAGCTGCTTTATTATCTGTTCGACGCTATGCTCTTCAGCGTTTACTGACAGAGTTATCCTGGAGATCTTTTCATCATCCGTAGGACCTACCGCCAGACTTTCGATATTAAACCCTCTTCTGCTGAACAACCCGGAGATCTTGGCCAGGACCCCTGCTTTGTTTTCTACCAAAACTGAAATGATGTGATTCATAATATATCACCTTTTATCCTTTAGACGCCTTCTAACATCTCGCTTTCTAACATTTCGCTTATAGGAGAACCCGGTGCTACCATAGGATAGACATTCTCCTCCCTGTCTATCCAGAAATCTACCAATACCAGTTTATCTGTTTCCAATGCCTTTTTAATAGTATCCTCAACTTCCTCCTTCTTCTTTACCCTGAAACCGACTCCGCCGTATGCTTCTACCAGCTTTACAAAATCAACGCAGTTATGAATACATGTTTGAGAATACCTCTTTTTAAAGAAAATCTGCTGCCACTGCCTTACCATTCCCAGATAACCGTTATTAAGCAGCATTATTTTTACATTAATATTATTCGTAGCCGCAGTAGAAAGCTCCTGTGATACCATCTGAATACTGCCGTCTCCTGCTATATCTATTACTATTTTATCCGGCCTGCCCACTTTCGCTCCTATTGATGCCGGAAGACCAAATCCCATGGTACCCAATCCTCCAGAAGAGACCAGAGTCCTCGGCTTGGTGAACTTATAATATTGAGCAGCCCACATCTGGTTCTGACCGACTTCGGTGCAGATTATAGCATCTCCTTTTGTCAGTTCATATATTTTTTCCACTACATAGGCAGGCTTGACTTTGTTTGACTTTCTATCGTACTTTAACGGATAATCTTTCTTTAGTTTCTTTACCTTTGTAAGCCACTCTCTACGGTCAGGTATACCTTTATTATCAATATATTTTTTATACTCGCCTACCAGGTCGGTAAGAACATTTTTGGCATCCCCTACAATCGGGATCAATACCGCTACATTTTTCCCTATTTCCGCAGGATCGATATCTATATGTATTATTTCAGCACCTGATGCAAACTCCGACAGTTTCCCAGTTACCCTATCGTCAAACCTGACACCTACCGCAATTATAAGATCGGTTTCCGTGAAAGCCAGGTTTGCATATTTTGTACCGTGCATTCCGGCCATGCTCAACGATAGTTCATCGGTTTCAGGAAATGTACCCATGCCCAAAAGTGAAGTTATTACCGGTATTTTTGCAATTTTAACGAATTTTCTCAAAATATCACTCGCCCCGGAAGATACTACTCCTCCTCCTGCAAATATTACCGGCCTTTTGCTTTCAGCTATCTTTTTGGCCGCCTGCTTGACCTGCTTGAGATTACCTCTGACAGTAGGCTTGTACCCGGGTAGAATTATATCTGCCTTAAAGTTTTCATCTATCAGGTCTGTCGATATATCAATTGGAATATCGATCAATACCGGCCCCTGTCTTCCCGTAGAGGCGATCCTGAAAGCTTCTTTTATTACTCTGGGCAGCTCTTTTATATCTTTTACCAGATAGTTATGTTTGGTTATAGGCGCGGCTATACCCGTTATATCTGCTTCCTGGAATGCATCAGTACCAATCTGTGATGTACTTACCTGTCCCGTTATAGCAACTATCGGTATGGAGTCCATATGTGCATTGGCAATACCGGTAATAAGATTAGTCGCTCCAGGCCCTGAAGTAGCAACGCAAACCCCGGTCTTTCCCGTGACTCTGGCATAGCCGTCTGCTGCATGGATCGCTCCCTGTTCGTGTCTTACCAGGATATGCCTTATATCACTGTCGAGCAGTGCATCGTAAAGGGGTATTACCTTGCCCCCCGGGTAACCGAATATTACATCTACGCCCTCTTCTTTTAAACATTTTATAATCATTTGTGCTCCAGTAATTTTAGCCATGATAGTTTCACTCCCTATATTTGTAACAACTTTATAACAATTTGATGACTTGATAATTATATCATTTTTTTACTTTTATTTTAAAAAATAAAAAGCTTATATAAAACTAAAACCTTCTTAGGTTATTCTAACACAGCTCCCCTTGCCGCTGAAGTGACCAATCTTGAATATCTTGCAAGGTAACCTTCCTTTATCTTTATATCCGGGGGACTCCATTTTTTCATCCTTTCCTCTATCTCTCCGTCTTTTACAAGCAGGTTTATCTTGTTTTCCTGTATATTTATCTCTATAAAATCCCCTTCTTCTATAATACAGATGGGACCTCCTGCCTGAGCCTCCGGCGATATATGTCCGATCGATGCTCCTTTTGTAGCTCCGGAAAATCTGCCATCGGTAATCAACGCGACTTCCTTTTCCAATCCTATTCCGGCAATGGCAGATGTGGGAGCAAGCATCTCTCTCATCCCTGGTCCTCCCTTGGGACCCTCGTATCTTATCACTATTACTTCACCCTTATTTATTTTTCCATTCATTATAGCATTGAGAGATTCCTCCTCACTGTCAAAAACTCTTGCTCTGCCCTTGTGGTAATACATAGAAGGATCTACCGCCGATCTTTTTACCACACAACCTTCCGGTGCAATATTGCCCCATAAAATGGCAATTCCTCCATCTTTGATATATGGTCCTGAGACTTCTTTTATTACTTCTCTATCCAAAATTTCAGATTCCGATATATTCTCAGCAACCGTTTTACCGGTCACGGTTTTTAACCCGCCGTTTATCAACCCACTCTTTAAAAGCTCGTTCATTACTGCCTGCACACCCCCCGCCCGGTAAAGATCTTCAAGGTGATGTTTGCCTGCAGGGCTCAGCCTGCATAGATTCGGCGTCCTGCTGCTTATTTCATTCACCATCTTCAGTGTAAATTCTACTTTAGCTTCATTTGCTATCGCAGGCAGATGCAGGATAGTATTAGTAGAACACCCCAGCGCCATATCAACCGCAAGGGCGTTTTTTACTGCATCCATGGTCACTATATCTCTTGGCCTAACATTATCTCTGATAAGATCCATTATTTGCATTCCTGCTGTTTTTGCCAGTCTTAATCTTTTGGAATAAAAAGCGGGGATAGTCCCATTGCCGGTAAGAGCTATTCCTATAGCTTCTGAGAGACAGTTCATCGAATTTGCAGTAAACATCCCAGAACAACTTCCACAGGTAGGGCAGGCCTCATCTTCTATTTCTTTAAAATCCTTATCACTGTATTCACCTTTTTTATATTTTGGTATAGCCTCATAGCAGGTACTGTAATCAATCGCCTGCTCCTTGAAACTTCCCGCCAGCATAGGCCCACCGCTTATTACGATCGAAGGTATATTTAATCTCAATGCTGCCATAATCATTCCCGGTACTATCTTATCGCAGTTTGGGACCAGGACCAGTCCGTCAAAAGCATGAGCAATGGATACTGCTTCGACGCTATCCGCTATTATCTCCCTGGTGGCAAGAGAATATTTCATTCCTATATGATTCATAGCCACACCATCGCACACTCCTATTGTGGAAAATTCCTGTGGTGTACCCCCTGCCATCATTATTCCTGCCTTTACCGCCTTGGTTATACTATCAAGGTGCATATGACCCGGTATCAATTCATTCGCCGAATTCACAACGCCTATTATGGGTCTGTTTAATTCCTCATCGGTATAGCCCAGGGATTTAAAAATAGAACGGTGAGGCAGCCTTTCAATCCCTTTTTTCACTTTATCACTTCTCAATTTTCCTCCCTTCCTTAAAATATATCTTTAAAAAATTCTAATTATAGAATACAGACACTACTGGAAATACTATTAAAAGAATTACAGGACTATAAGCTTGAGTTAGCCGATAATAATCCTGAAATTAGGATAGAATACCGACCACGATTAGCAGACTAACTGAGACTATAAGAATACACAGCGAAAGACCGGCAATACCGCTATTGCCGTTAAAAAGAGTCTTCAAAAACCCCCTTTTAAATTTGTTCAAGAATTTATCTTTACTCGTATTCATAATAACTATTGAAAACTTATTTGATGAAATATAATAACATATATATATAACTAAGACAATTAAAAAACCAAATTTGAAGAATAAAATTTACGGAAAAAGAAGTGGAAATTAATATACTTCTTTATTATTATGCCAAAGCGCATGGTATATTAATTATCATCGTTTAAGACCGTATTTTTACATTGACGGTAATACAAATAACAAATATAATATTTGTATATATTCCTGCAAAAATAAAATCCTTTAAGATTGGAGAACAAAATGAAGAAAAATATATTAAAAGTATTTATATTTTTTATTATAATTGGCCTATTCTTAAGTTTTACCTCAATAGTATCTGCTGCAGATACTGTCGGAGAAGATGAAGATATATTGTCTTTGTATGAATTTACCGGAGCTGATGCATATTTACTCACACAGCCGGCAGTATGCTATGTAACAAGCGTATGGTTTGCGTATGTTTATGATCCAAACAAAGAAGATTGGTATGGTCCCTATATGTATGGACCGTTCGGAGGATCCGGATTCTGTGCAAATCCTGATACAGGTACAATTGTCACTGCCGGTCACATGGTAGATGTCTCGTATGTTGATTTAAAATGGGATATCTTAGACCAATATATTTGGGACGCATACCCAGATTATTATTATGGTCTTACTAATTCCGATTGGAATTGGATATATGACAATTATAAAGTGGAAGGATCAGCTGATCCTGAGCCTGATCGGGAAGTCTGGGTACAATTCAATACTGCTAATTCAAGCATTCCTGACAGTCCCGGGGATACATTTATGAGAGCTGAGGTCATTAATTTCAG
This sequence comes from uncultured Actinomycetota bacterium, assembly GCA_964610385.1. GTDB lineage: Bacteria > Actinomycetota > Humimicrobiia > Humimicrobiales > Humimicrobiaceae > CAZBSE01. The sequence goes on along the minus strand of CAZSXW010000002.1, from coordinate 109,536 downwards.
TCCATGGGAACAGAGAGATATTGCTGTCATCAAAGTAACTCCTATAACTGGAAGGGCTCTTTCAAGCGCTATTATCGGTGATTCTTCAAAAGTCTCCGTTCAGGACAAAGTAACCATAATCGGATATCCTTGGACTTCGGATATTGGTCAGGATAATCCTCTAACTCCGACAGTAACCACTGGTTCAATAAGCGGCAAAGTTATGTTGGGCGGAACTCAGGTTTTACAGGTACAGGGAGATGCAAGGCCCGGTAACAGCGGAGGCCCGGTTTTGGATTCCGAGGAAGGTTCCGTAATTGGAATAATAACGATGGGCACAGATTATACCAATAATTATCTAAGGCCCTCTAATGACATAAAGGCTTTATTGGGTGCGGAAAACAAACTCGGTATAGTCGATAACGAATGGCGAAAAGGTCTTGTAATGTATAACAACAGCCATTACAGCGAAGCCATTAATTATTTTGATGCCGTATTAAATTTAAGCGCCGGTCATCTGCTTGCACAGGAATATAAAGCTAAAGCTCAGGCAAATATGGGCAGTGATATACCCTATGAAGCAAAAACTGAAGAACCTGCAGTAGAAATCCCGACAGTAACAGAGGAACCAGTGACTGAAGAAAAAGAGGAAGAGCCAACTGGATTAAGTATGACTGTGATAATCCTGAGCATAGTACTTCCAATAGTATTTATTGGACTGGTTGCAGTAATCATAGTTCTTTTGGTTAAAAGAAAGGGTAAAGCAGAACCATCAGTAGAAAAAGAACCCGTTTCTTCCAAGAAAGCTAAAGGCAAAAGCAAAGTAAAAGGTATATATTGCAGTTCATGCGGTGCAAAAGTAGAGAAAGGCCAGAAATACTGCAATAATTGCGGAAACAAATTATAATATAATTATTATTAATTACAGCAAATAATATTAAATACTCAGAACTGTTTTGTAATAATCCATGTACTGAGGGACTATTACATTAACATCAAAAATCTTTGATCTCTTTCTTGCTTCTCTGCCCATCTTTAATCTGATATCATTATCACTTAAAATTTTAACAGCAGCTTTAGTCATAGAATCAATATCTTCAGGGTCAAATATAAATCCCGATTTACCATGTTCCACTACTTCTTTAAGCCCCCCTACATCTGTCCCTATCACAGGTACTTCACAGCTTAAGGCCTCAAGTGCCGAAAGTCCGAAACCTTCGCTTTTTGAAGGTAGCATATATAGATCACTCATATTCAGTAAAGGTATTATATTCTCCTGGATTCCAAGAAATAACACTCTGTCTTCCAGTTTTAGCCTGCTTACTATATTCCTCATGCGGTATGTATCCGGCCCATCACCAACAAGTAATAACTTGCTTTTTACTTCCCTGCTGACCAGATAGAATACTTTTATTATATGGTCAATATTCTTTAATGGCCTGAAGTTAGAAATATGAATGATCACCTTGTCGTCCTTACCAACAAAATCCAGCTTTTTATTTTTTTTAACAGTCCTTTTATACCTCTTGGTATCTATAAAATTATATATCACCTTCATTTCCTTATTTATTTTAAAAGTCTTCCTGGTAGTATCTTTTAGATAGTTGGAAACACAGGTAATACCGTCACTTTTTTCTATACTGAATTTTGTTATCTTGTAAAAAGACGAGTGAGTCCCTACCAGTGTGATATCAGTACCATGAAGAGTGGTCACGGATTTTATTCTTCTTTTCCCTACCATTTTTTTCGCCAGATATGCTGAAGTCGCGTGTGGCATTGCATAATGCACATGCAGAATATCAAGATTTTCCGATTCCGCCACCTCTGCCATTTTAGCACTCAAGGATAGACTGTACGGAGGATATTTAAATAAGGGATAGTCAAAAATATCTACTTCGTGAAAAGAAATATTTCTGTTGAATCTGCTCAACCTAAACGGCAGCCTGTAACTTATGAAATGTATGTTATGGCCCGCTTTTGCAAGCTCAAGACCAAGCTCAGTAGCAATCACCCCGCTGCCGCCATAGGTGGGGTAACAGGTTATTCCTATATTCATGGTATACGTCTGTAGTTTGATAAATCCATAAATTCCTGTCTATTACTTGATATATTCAAAAAATTTTACCGGATCCTCTATTCTTATATCAAACTCAATATAATAAGGTTCACCATATTCTGATCTTATCTTTAAGCCCAGACACTTATGCCTGTTGTTTATCACATCAAAAAAATACTTGGAGGTAATATGATCACTGTGTTTCTTTTCCTCTCTGGCATAGAACTGGGACCTATATGCCGATACTACTTCCAGCTTCTTTTCATAATACTTGCTTATATCAACTATGAAGCTCGGCTTAAACTCGTAATGAAGCATGTAACTCACCACTATATGAGGCCGGTGAAAGTCAAGTTCGGTTTTAAACTTTCTAAGTCCGGAAATAAAAATAGCGTCTTTCAGCAGCTTATAGGAATTTTCATGGTCCGGATGCCTGTCCTCCTTAAAAGGTATAAGGGCAAGACTCGGCCTGTACTTCCTTAATACGTTTATTACTCTTAATCTACTGCCAGCGTCATTTTTTATATTTCCGTCTTCAAGTTCAAGATTTTCACGCACATCCAATCCAAGTATTTTTGATGCTTTTTCAGTTTCTTTTTTTCTGGTTTCGGGGTCCCCGTTGGTAGAAAGCTCAGCCCGACTGAGGTCTATTATCCCCGTCCTGTATCCCTGATCCTTTAGTTTTAATAAAATCCCGCCACATCCCATCTCTGCATCATCCGGGTGCGGGCTAAAGGCAATAACATCTGTTTTATTTGACTTGCTCATACTTCCATCCTAATTTATTTCCAAAAATTTATGTAAAAAATCCAGTGGTTTCACGGAATCATACAGGTCATTTATAAATCTAAAACTATATTTATTCAAATAATTTATTATATTTATCTCGCGTTCCTGCAAATTTCCGTTGGGGAATATATTGAAAAAAATCTTATCAACACTTTTAACCACGAATTCATTCTGCTTCTTGTATTCCGAATAAATCTTTTTTTGCAAAACTTCTATCTCTCTTTTTATATTCCTTTTAATTCTATCAAAAGAACTAGAAACATTCATTTTATTACTTTCAAAATTTTTCTCTAGTTTTTCCAGCCTCTTTTTGATATCATTTTCAAAACTCCTGATCGATCTGGAAAGACTGCCTTTTAAATCATTATCAATTGCTTTTTTGATGACTTCTTCTCTTCCGTACCCCAGTTCAGTATCCTGTATCTTCAATTCCAGAATCAGTTTTTTTATCCTGTTTTCTATCACTGTGGCCGAAAATCTTGGATAGATTACCGGCATTTTCATATCCATGATCTTATAAACAGGCTTTAACTGTGCAAAATAACTTACCTCTCCCGGGCCGCAAACAGAACATAATACCGGCAGGCTTCTATCCTGCAGCAGCGGTCTCAATACTACATTCAGGCTGACATCGCCGGGATTCCCCCTGACCAGATCCTGTAATTCTTTTTTATAATATCTATCGATTGATATTCTGAACCATTCATTATCTTCAGCATATATCTTTATCCTGGAACTCCCTGATTTAAAAAAGAAATCAAGCGTGTCCGGTGCTGAGCTAAGCTGAATATGATAACCCAGACTGTCGAGCATCCTGCCTGTCGATGTTATCAAATCTTCTATTTTTCCATGGCTCTCCATATCAAACCACAGCAGGTCCAGCGACAGTTTTTTTAATTCTATGCTGGCAGGGTCGACGATGACAATACCATGGTCCGAAAACATTTTTACGATCAGAGACGAAAAAAAAGAAGAAATATTTATTCTTCCCTCGACATCAGAACAATTCTTTACTATATCTTCAAGGCTGCTGTTAAAAAAATCAACTATTTCAGAAGTAAAATCTGTAGAGCGCAGGATTTCTTCCAGTTTCCTGATAGTCTTCTTTATCCTTTCCGGGTCAAGATATATGTCGGAATATCTTGTTTTTGGATCAATATCAGAAAGATCCAACTCAATATTTTCTATCTTTCCATTTATTATCTTCACATTGTTTATTTGGTTGAAATCGCTGTCGTCCGAGGCATTCCAGAAACACGGTATAACGGGAACTTTTAATTCTTTTTTAAAATAACTACTTAATTTCAGCACAGTAAGTATTTTAAACACTACAAGCAACGGACCAGTAAGAAACCCGGGCTGCTGCCCTCCTATCACCACCACCGATCCTTTTCTTTTAAGTATATCTATGTTTTCCAGGGTTCTTTTACCGCATCCGATTTTATTATTGTAATCCTTTAAAATATCACAGATTTTAATCCTGTTTTTTTCATCATAATACGTTTCGATATCAGAGATCCTTTTTCTATAATCACCCATATTTCTATAATCATATTCATAGAACTCCATTAGATTCTTAAAATCAAAGATATAATCCTTAAACAGGTCATTGGAGTAAAATCTTTTAATATTAATCCCTCGTGGTGAAATCATAAGATCACAAATATTTATGAATAAAAGACTAAACTGTATAATATTTTACATAATATCGTATAATTATCCAGGTAAAACAGATAACTATCATGATAGATTCAAATTTTAATTTAAAAAACAAAAATAAAAAAACTGACAAGAGACTGGCTGTGGCCATGAGCGGCGGTATCGATAGCTCAATGGCTGCAAAGATTCTAAAAGATGAAGGATGGGAAATAATAGGAGTCACCATGAAGATCCTTCCGGATAGTTTCAACCGGAAACAAATAGACAAAACACGCTATCCCGGTAAAGATATCGAAACTGCAAAAAAAGTATGTCTTAAACTCCGGATACCGCACTTCGTAATAGATCTTTCAAATCCCTTCGAAGAAAAGATAATCAATCACTTCTGCTTTGAATACAAGCAGGGGCGTACACCCAATCCCTGTGTTGATTGCAATAAATATATTAAATTTGGTTCCCTTTTGAAAAGAATAAAAGAACTTGGAGCTTCGTTTATTGCCACAGGTCATTACTGCACGGTAGAAAAATCAACGAGTGCAGGTCTGTTTGGAGTAAAAAAAGGGGTTGACGATAATAAAGATCAGAGTTACTTATTCTGGAGGCTTGACCAAGATCAGCTTTCACAGATAAAGACCCCTCTAGGAAGACTATTAAAAGAAAGTATAGTAAAAGAATCAAATAAAATATTCCCTTTTTTAAAAAAGAAAAGCGAGAGCCAGGACATATGCTTCATACCCGGCAGTGATTATAATTCACTTCTAAGATCCAGATTTAAAAATATAAAAAAAGGAAATATTGTGGATATAAAAGGCAACATCATAGGAACACATAAAGGTTATCCCTTTTATACCGTAGGCCAGAGAAAGGGCCTCGGCATAAGCCATTCAAAACCGCTTTATGTTAAAGAGATAATACCCAGTAAAAATATCGTAGTAGCTGGAGAAGAGAAAGACCTAAAACAAAAAACAATAAAAATTAAAGATATTAATTTTATCGCAGGCAGACCTCCTGCTAAAAGATTTAAAGCCATGGTCAAAATAAGATACAATTCCAGGGAGAGACCGGCAGAGGTTAAAATAAACGGTAAAAATACAGCTAATATCGAATTTTTAAAACCACAGATAGCTGTCACGCCAGGGCAATCGGCAGCCTTCTATATCGATGATATACTTATCGGAGGTGGAATAATAATAAAACCTTAGTCCTCTATCCCCCAGTAATCTTCTGCTTCTTCTTCCATCTTCGTCAAACGGTCATAATAATCAGGAAACTCATTCAGATGAGCCAAAGCAATTTTACCGGTAATCAAAGGGTCATCATCCGAAACATTGGTATTAGGGTCTACCTTTCCATGTTCCAGTTCAACATCCATTCCTATTCTGAATTGTTCAACATCAAATCTAGACCAATCAATTCCAAGTTCCTCTCCGATTTTTAACGCTTCTTCCGCAGTGAAGTGCTTTTTAATAGTCATTTAAAACCTTCCTTAGATTTAATTTTTATGATATGGAATTGGACTATATTATAATATTTCTTAATAAATTAAAAAATACTAAAAATGCGATCAATAATACTTGATAATGTAAAAATTTTTTAAAAAATCGGTCATAAACGACCAAATTGCTATTGACATAAATAATGTCATTTGATATATTTATAATCACCTTAGAACAGGAGGTAACTTTAAGAAAGAACCGAAATTTACAAACGAAAGAATGTAAAAAGTAAGTGATTTCAAAAAAGGCCTGAGAAAAGTTCTAGGGAAGTTACCCCAAGCTGTTTAGTAGCCTACGGTGTGAACTATGGCAAAAGATAACTTGGGGTTTCTCTTTACCCTATTTTAATCCCAAAGATTATACTGCTAATATCCGTCCTTTACAGGTGCATATAGTATTGAACTGTAGATTGCAAAATAAAAGTAAAATAAGTACAATATTAAAAATTAAAGTTTATAAAAGAGGAGATCATGGACAATCCCAGATATGCTTTTTTTAAAGGGGAAATAATCCCGATTGAACAGGCAAAAGTCGACATCAGGACTAATACACTGCAGTACGGTACAGGAGTCTTTGAAGGGATCAGGAGCTACTGGAACCAAAAGACCAAAAAAAGTTATATATTCAGAATGGAAGACCACTACAGGAGATTCATAGTCAACTCAGGGATAATGATGATAAAAATAAAATATTCTCTAAAAGAGCTCTGCGACATCACCATACAATTATTAAAAAAAGAAAGCTATAAAGAAGACTGCTATATCAGACCATTTGCTTACAACAGCGGCTTAAACATAGGCCCTAAATTAATAGGAAATGAACAAAGCCTTTTTATATATTCCATACCCCTGGGAGACTACCTGGACACCAATAAAGCCATAAACGTCTGTATTTCATCTTGGGAAAGGATCCCGGATAATGCCATACCACCCCGGGTAAAGATCTCCGGTTCCTATGTTAATGCCGCCCTGCAAAAAACAGAGGCACTCTTAAACGGCTATGATGAAGCTATTGTACTTTCAAATAATGGAAATCACATCAGTGAAGGAAGTGCCATGAATGTCTTTATGGTAAAAGAAGGTACTTTGATAACACCTCCGGTAACTGATGATATACTGGAAGGTATTACCAGAGATACAATAATAAAACTGGCTACGGAAAGTGAAAATATCAGAGTTGTGGAGAGATCAATAGATAGAACTGAGCTGTACACAGCAGACGAATTGTTCTTCTGCGGAACAGGAGCTCAAATTTCTCCTATAGGATCTGTGGATAAACGTGCCATTGGAAATGGAAAAATGGGGCCGCTCACAAAGAAACTACAGGATCTCTATTTCAGGATTGTAAAAAATGAGATAAGTAAATATTCTCACTGGTGCAGTAAAGTATAAGATTCATATTCCTCCGGCAGAAAGCACCAATTATTTAGCATTAATCTGCTTTAACTCAATTAATATTTCCTTTAACAGTGTTAGCTGAAGCCTTCTAAAATCAATATCATTTGAAAGTTTTGCCCACTTCCTGGGATTTCCTTCGGGAATATATTTATCAAGTTCCGATAATATATCTGACATGGCGCTCTTCCTTTCTTTATAGATTTAAATCAAAGCAATTTTTTTAATCAAGTACATTTTTACCAAAATGAATATTTTATTATGGAGCGGGCTACGGGAATCGAACCCGCCTCTTGAGCTTGGGAAGCTCATGTACTACCGATATACTAAACCCGCTCTGCTGAACTATTTTTCTTTCTGTTCCGGCACTGCTTCGTTTTTCTCCTCTTCTGTTTCCCCCTTCTCTTCCTTCTCTGATTCCGCTTCCTTTTTTTCGCTGGCCAGACCGGTAGTCGTCAGGTTTATCTTTATGACTTTTATACCAAGTTTTTCTGATACTATACTCGTGGCACTTTTTATTATTTCCTGCATTGTTGCAGGTATATCTAAATCCTCTCTTAATTTGGCATACATATTTACTATTATACCTGTTGCTTTCGGTATTATTTTTGCTTTTAAATCTTCGAGACCTTCTATTTTTAGTATCTCATTTTTTATCTGTGAAGCTACAGTATCCAATGTTATCATAGCATTACCCTCTTTTGAGCTGGAAATATTTGCTACTTTTGATTTCCTCTTGTAAAACTCAAGAAGCAGCAATACCACACTTATGGCAAATATGGCGATTGCGGCAAGAACAGTTATATAGGTGGGAATATCAACCTGGGGGTTAAAGATCCCTAAAGCAAAATCCGACCACTGGAAAAACCCGGCAAACTCGTTAAAAACAGCAACCAGTGATATACAGATAATACAGATAAGGATAAGTATCATAATCACCTTATTAAATATATTCATCATTCACTCCTATAAGACTTAATTAAATATAAAAACATTTAAAGATTATAATAGGCAATATAAAAAGTCAATAAATCCTGTTGTCATAAAAATAGCTAAAAAAAATATTGATAAAAACAGAAAAATTAAATAAAGTATTCAATTATAACCATTATTCATTTTATGATTCAGGATATGATAGCGAGTTTTCTGGAGTAAAAAATGAAAACACTTATTATGTTTAATCCTGTCTCTGCAAAGGGCAGGGCAATGGATATCGGAGAAGAGATAGAATCCGAATTTAAAAAACTCAAAATAGATTATCAGATCCATATAAGTAAAAATCTTCAGGATATGATGAACACCACCAAAAAAAATCTTAAAAATGGTTTCTCTAACTTTATAGGAGTAGGCGGAGACGGGACCATACATTATATGGCCAATATACTCGCAGGAACCAATAAAAATCTTGGGGTAATACCCACCGGGTCCGGAAATGACATAGCAGTTAATCTAGGCCTACCATCCGATATAAAAAGTTGCTGCAGCATAATAAAAAAGGGGACCATAAAAAGACTTGATCTAGGACTTATAAACGATAAATATTACTATTTATGTATAGCAGGTTCGGGATTTGATTCACAGGTAAACGATCTTGCAAACAATACCAGGCTTCCGATAAAAGGCCCTGCAAAATATAGTTATTCGGTATATAAGACTCTTATCACTTTTAAATCCAAAAAATTTTTTATGGATTATGATAACAATCGCAGAGAAATATTTGGAATGATGATCACAGCCTCGAATATGCCCAGCTATGGGGGAGGTATGAAAATAACTCCCGATGCCGACCCCGAAGATGGTCTTTTTGACATATGCATTATAAAAAGAATGAGTAAACTGCACTTTATAAAAGTATTCCCCAAAGTATATGAAGGTAAACATACGGAAGACAGCAATGTTGAAATATTCAGGACCAATCATTTAAAATTGGACAGTGAATACCGGTTCAGCGTTTTTGCTGACGGAGAATATATATGCAAGCTGCCTGCAAGCTTCAGGGTGGTGCCGAAAAGGTTAAATTTCATTGTTAGCGGTTAATACCTTACCCAGGCACCGTCTTTTACAACAAAAACTGTTGACATTGGGGCTACCATGTCACCATTAGAATCAAACTCAATATGGCCGATCACCCCATCATAAGAGGTGCTCTTGAGCTCATCTATATAATCTTTGGGTAAAATGGAATTTGACTTTTTCATAGCTTCCACTAAAACAAATATAGAGTCATAGCAATAGGGAGCATACTGTCCCGGACCATTGATGCCGATATCAGAATCATCTAACTTATCTAAATAATTATTAAAATCGTACCAGAAATCTACTGCTTTTGGATCCTGGGAATATCTAGCCAGAGAGGGGGGATCAGGAATCACGGCAAGCAGTCCTTCCAGGTTCTGCGGCTCTGTCAAAACAAGGATATTATCATCCATACATAGTTTTTCTGTTATAAATCTTGAGTCCAGGCCTACTTCTTTTACTGCAGTCATAATAGAGGCCAGCTCACTATAATCTCCGCAAAAGAACACTGCATCCGGTCCCTCCATCAATAAATATTCTGCAATATCTGCAATATCTTCCTCACCTATTTTTACCGACATCGGTTCCGGAGTCTCTATTCCATAATCAGATAGAACTTCCTTCAGGTAATCAACCAGCTCTATAGAATATTCCTCCCGGTTATTTATAAGCATAAGTTTCGTAGGGTTGATCTCGCTATCTATGAAGCTGGCTATATTTTCTATTTTTTGCCTGCCGTTTATCACCAATCTAAAAAAGTTATCTCCCATTTCAGATAATTCCGTTTTTTGTGCAGAAGGAGAAATCATGGGTATGCCGTATTCTTCATAAACAGGTATGGAGAATTCGGTAGTCCCGTTGAAGGTAGAGCCGATTATACCTGCTACTTCTTCCTTTACCATTTCTTGAGCAGCAAGAAAAGCTTTCTCCGGATCTCCTTCATCATCTTTAGTAACAATTTCTATTTCATAGTCAAATCCCCCAATTCTTACCGGAGACAATTTACTGGCAGCGAGCATAATACTTACAAGCTGGTCTTCACCAAAAGACTTATACTCACCGGACAATACAGCCTGGTTACCAATTTTAATCACTCTTCTTCCCTGGTAGCAGGATGTGAGATTAATACCCAGACATATCAGTAAAGCAGTAATTAAAACCAGAAAAAAAAGTCTAACAAATAGACTTGAAAATATTTTTTTAATGTTCATACATCTTCTCTATTAGGCTCTGACCGATAATACAATTTATAAAAATAACATGAAGATTATACCAGAAAAAAATAAATATTAATTATTTTTAGTATAAAAGTATGCTAAAATTTAAAAAAAGTGTTTATGCAATAATTTTTTCCGCTTTTTTCATATGAGTGAACCAGCCTTTCTGGAAAAAGAAAAACTTAAAGACACCTGCAGATACCTACACTCCTATATACCAAAAAGTCTTGATTTTGGAATAATACTGGGTTCATTTCTTAACAAGTGCATAGGATTTCTCCCTCTCCAGAACAAGATCATTTTAAATATAACCGATATACCCCATATGACCGTACCATCAGTGCCAGGGCATGAAAAATTTATACTATTTGGAAAATTAAAGAATAAAAAGATCCTAATATTCCCCGGAAGACTGCATCTATATGAAGGGCATGTCATAAATGATGTAGTATATCCCGTAAAACTTCTAGCAGGTTTCAACACCGGCAATTTAATAATCACCAACTCGGCAGGAGGATTAAACCCTTCATTTAATAAAGACGACATCATGATAATAAAAGATCATTTAAATCTTATGTTTACTAATCCCCTATTTGGTTTTAAATACAGCATAAAATACGATTACTTTTTGGATATGAGCTGCCCCTACAACGAAAAAATGATCGATATAGCAAAAAAGTCCGCAGCAAAAGCTGGTTTAAATCCAAAAATCGGTATATATGCAGGGGTAAAAGGTCCTATACTTGAAACTAAGACCGAAAAAGATGCGCTTCGTAAATTAGGAGCCGATGCCGTCGGCATGTCCACTGTTCCGGAAGTGATAATGGCAAATTTCTTAAAAATAAATGTACTTGGATTATCTCATATAAGAAATACGGCCAGCTCAGACCAGGCAGACTCCAGGAGTAATGGACATAAAAAGAAATACAGACATCTTGATGGTTCAAAAAGAGAAATCTTCATAGGTAAAATATTGGCAAAAATAATTGAAAATATTTTAAAAAAAGCATAAATTATAATAACTATAACTATATAAACAAGGAGGTAAAATGAGTAAGATCGCCATAATTACCGACAGTACTTCCGATATACCAGAAGATATAACAAAGGACTTGAATATTACAGTCGTGCCACTGATCGTTATCTTTGAAAAAGAAAGTTTTTTAGATAACAGAAAGGACATAACCATAGGTGATTTCTATAGAAAAATAAAATCGGTAAAAAAATTGCCCACCACTACCCAGCCTACGCCAAAAGATTTTATAAAAGTATATTCCGACATCCTAAAAGAATACGATAGTATAATTTCTATACACATTTCAAAGAAAATGTCCGGCACTATAAATTCCGCTGAATTGGCAAAAAAAGAATTGCCGGGTAAAGATATAGAAATAATCGATACCGGTTACGTTCACCTGCCATTGGGTTTTATAGCAATGAAGGCAGGACAGCTTGCAAAAGAAGGCAAATCCAAACAGGAGATCCTAAAAAGCATATACGATTTGCAATCAAAGATTAAAGTACTAGTCATACCCAGCACACTGGAATATTTAAAAAAAGGCGGAAGAATAGGGAAAGCAAAGGGCCTTATAGCTTCGATTCTTGAAATCAAACCCATTCTTACTGTTCATGATGGTGAAATTTCTCAATTTAAAACAACCAGAAGATGGAACCAGGCCAAGAGTGAATTAATACAATCTATGAAAAACATGGTAAAAAATCCGCAAAATCTGATCGTATCAATAGGAGACTCGGACGCAAAAGAAGACGCAGCAGAAATGGAAGAAAGAATAAAAGCAGAATTCCACCCTAAAAAAATATACCGGGTTGATATCGGAGTAATCGTTGGTACCCACTTAGGGCCGGGAGGCCTCGGAATAACGTTCTATGAAGAATAACCATGAATCAGGAATAACAGTTGCTTTTAAAAATAAACTTAGAAAAGAAATCCGGGAAAAAAGAGACAGAATCCAGGTTTCCGATAGAAAGAATAGAAGTGAAATAATAGCGGAAAAATTTTTTCTTACCAATTACTATACTAAATCCCGTAACATCCTGGCCTATTATCCTTTTGGCAGTGAAATCGATACCTCCATTGTAATAATCAGAGCACTAAAAAACAATAAAAGTATCATTTTACCTAAAGTCTTTAACCAGGAGTTAAAGCTTTACTTCCTAGATAAATTATCGGAACAACTGGAAAAAGGTAAATACGGTATAATGGAACCTATCCCACGTTTCTGCAGGCCTGCCAAAATAAAAGATATCGATCTAGCTATAATTCCTGGACTTGGTTTTGATAAGAATCTAAACCGTCTTGGTCACGGCGGAGGATTTTATGACCGTCTTCTCACCATTATTCCTAGTAAGATAAAAAAAATAGCATTATGTTTTGATATCCAGGTAATAGACAGGATACCAACCATGGGACATGATATAAAAGTTGACGTTTTGATTACAGAATCAAAAATATACCGACGTTAAAAATTTAATTATAAATTATAAATAAAAACAGGATAAAAATGAAGAATGGCGATACAGCGCTAAAAAATAAAAAGGCTGATAATAAAATAGCAATTCTTATACCAGCCTATAATGAGGAAAGGTATATAGAAAGGGTGATAAATAACTGCCTCAAATATGATCTTGATATAATAATTGTAAACGACGGCTCGGACGACAATACATTAAAGATAGTAAGGTCAATCCCGAAACCTGAAAATGCCAATATAATAATCATCAACCATCCGGTAAATAAGGGAAAAGGCCAGGCTCTCAAAACAGGTTTTGAATACGTTTTAAAAAATAATTATTCCGGAGTCATAACTCTTGATGCCGATGGACAGCATGATACCGGTGAAATCGATAAATTCCTCAAAATCCTGGAGAAGGAAAAACCTGATTTAATAATCGGAAACAGGCTGGGCGATACCAGAAAAATGCCTTTTATAAGACTTGCTACCAATGTTTTCACATCCTGGATCATTTCAAATATAGCAGGTAGGAAAGTAAGAGATGTGCAGTGCGGATTCAGATATATAAGTTCGAGAGCTCTAAAGAACATCAGGCTTGAGACAAAAAATTTTGATACCGAACCGGAGATAATACTAAAGGCCGGCTGGCTCGACTACAAAATACAAAATCTCCCCATAAAGACCATTTACCATAAAGATTTTATAAGCTATGTCAACCCTGTCAAAGACACTATTAAGTTTTTCAGGCTTGTCTTTAACAGTCTCAAATGGAAGAAGAGATTTTCCAAATAGATCTTACCGTGTAGCATCTATGGTCAATTTCTACCCTGATACCAGTTTCTAAAGATTTCATAATACTCCATGATCTCCTTATAAAAGATCAAAAGGATTATAATAATCACTAAAATCACGATTACTGCTATTGCTACTTTTTCACCAGCAGTCAATCCTGGTTTAACTCTTTTATGATCCATCATCATCAATCGGACTGATTTAGTTACTCTTTTTTGTCCTGCTCTTAATAAACTCTTCCAGGCTGCCTGCCGGTATCCTCCACGAACTTCTTCCTTCTCTTATTTTAAAACCTTTCAGTCTTCCTGTTTTCAGCAGATCCCATATATTATCGACTGAGAGTTTCAAGATTTTAGCTACCTGTTCGGCTGTATATATAACCGGCTCTTTATAGCCCGGTTCTTTCTCTTCACCACCAATAAACTCTTTCAGAAACATCTCCAGATCTTCTTCTTTGATCCGAATGGCTTTGCCTACTCTGACTGCAGGCAGTTTCCTAAGCATTACTGCCCTTATTATCTCCGATTCACTTACACCTACCAGTTCCGATACTTCCCTTATAGTATATATTTTATTTTCCTTATCCATTTTTAAAAATAAATTTTTCCAGGCCGTACATGGCCGGCTGAAGATCAAGGATATTAAAATGACTCCCTTCACATTCTATCATTTTCCTGTCGCCGGCAGGAATAAAGAATATTTTTTCATACACGGGAATGTTAAGCATTCTTTTATATCTATCTATATATCGCTCTTCCCCTGATGATATTTTATTAAAAATTATACCTTTTTTCTGCCAGCGCGGTAGAAATTTCTGGAAATCGTATATCCTTCGAGTCAGTCTCATATTAGCAGACAACACCAGTATCGAAGCTGTGGATAGATTAAGCATCTCCAGTGAAATATTATCATACCTGAACGGTACATCTGCCAGTATAATATCATACCTGTTCCTGGCATGATATATTATACTCTCCAGCATATCAATATTAAATTTATCACTTTGATAAATAGAGAGAGGCGGCTGCAGAATATCGACTTTATCAATACCTAGATTTATTATAGATTTATCAAAGGAGTCTACTCCCTCAAAAATTTTTTCAATAAATATGCTTAAATTTGGAGTATTATCCAGGCCCAGATTGACATTCAAGTCTGACGGACCTTCGCAGAAATTTAAATCTATGATCAAGATTTTCCCTTTGACAATATCTTTTAAATACCAGGCAAGATTAAATAATACACTGGTCTTTCCTACCCCACCCTGTATTGAATAAAATGATATTATTTGCTGGCTTATAAATCTCAGATCATCTTTTTTGCTTATTTTAGGCTTCCATTTTAAATCATCTATTACAAGCAATATTCTTTCCAGGTCTATTATATTTTCAATTTCGCCTAAACATATATTTTGATAAAAAGCGCTTTTCTCATTATCTGAATCAGTTATTAAAAGCTCAGCTTTAGATTTGAGTTTGACTTTTTTAATGATATCTTTGTAATTTTCAAATTTCGCCGATAATATTAAAAATTTCGGAAGATATTCTTCCAAATAATGGTTTATATACCTCATATTATCCAGGGCTATCAGATTATAATTTTGCAGTTTTATCTTATATATATTTTTGATTATTTTACTATTTTTAGTTTCGATTAAAATTGAATCCACTTTCTTATTACGCCGATTAAAATGAAATTACCTGATAAATTGAGTAACTACTTATATTGAAATTATATTGAAATTTCCTATAACTCTAGCAAATAAACTTATATTAACCCGCAAGTAGTTTAGAAGTCAAATCAAAATCTTTTTCTGTTTTTATACTGATTTCCTTGTAGTTGGATCTTGCGCCGGAAACAATCCTGATAAATTTTTTTGGAACATCTATTTTACCGGCAATAAATCTTATGAGCTCTTTATTGGCTTTACCTTTTTCAGGAGATGCAGCCAGTTTTATTTTTATTCTGTTTAGATAAATTCCGCAGACATCAGTCACTTTAGAATTTGGTTTTACAACCAGTTTGATGATCTCAGTCCTCATCAGTTTTGAAGAAATCATTAATGATATCAGGATTGGCTATATCCATTTTCTTTTTAACCCTTTTAGGCTTATAGCCGCTATCTTCTTCCCCTTCTGTCTCATCAGTTTGATCAAACTCTTTTTTCTTTCCCTCTTCTGTTATATCTTTCTCTTTATCTGCTTCTTCCTCCTCTTCTTTACTTTCCTCCTCTTTTTCTTTACTTTCCTCTTCTTTTTCTTCAATTTCCTCTTCTTTTTCTTTATTGCCTTCTGCTTCTAATTCATCTATAAGAGAAAGACTTTCTTTTTTGTCTGTTTCTTCCTTATCCTCTTTAAAATCTTTATCTATTATAATCCTACCAATATCCAGGTTCTTTTTTTTAGTTTCCGTCAAACTTATGGTCTTGCTTATCCCCGTTTTTGAGGTCAACTCTTTAAACTCATCTATCAGGTCTGAGATCTTCTTTTTAAAATCGTCGTATTCTTCACCGAGTTCTGATATATCCCTTTCCAATTGAGTCTTTTTGCTCAACAAATCTTTATAAGAGTCTTCTTCTTTCGCAACTGCTTCTTTTACCAATTCTTCTGCTTCTCTCTTTGCCTTCTGTTTTATGTCTTCCGCAACCTTATGCGCAGAAACCAGGGTATCCTGTATGACCTTCTTCATCTCGACAGAATCCTCACTTTCCTCAAATCTTTTCTTGTCCAACGCGTTCTGAATTTCAGTATTGGCCTTCTTCAATTTCTCAAATTCTACTGCAAGAGAATCCAGGAACTCATCGACTTCCTCAGGTTTATATCCTTTGAACACAATATGAAATTCCTTTTTTTGGATACTTTCTGAATCTATATTCATTATTGCCTCCAAACATACTTTATTGCTACATATATATTACTTTTCTAATACATTTACATAAGTATTGACTTAAATATTATAATCCTCAATATAATAAAACTCAATAAGAAACCTTCAATCTTTGTAATATCACAATTTTATAAATATTAATAAAAATATTCCATTATTGTCAACCAAAAAAATATTACCTTTTAAAAAGACCTGCAGCCGTACGATAAAATTGCCTTTTTCATCAATCCATGGAGTTCTGAAGCTCCTCTGCTCTTTTTCTTGCACCTTCAACAGCATGGTAGATAATCTTTTTAAGATCATTTTTATTAAATTCCTTTAGGGCTCTCTCCGTAGTACCTCCCGGAGACGCAACCATCTTTATTAAACCATCCAGTCCTGCTTCAGATTTTTTAATAGTTATTCCCGACCCAATTATAGTTTCTGCAACCAGTTTCTTAGCCGTTTCCATACTTAGTCCGTTTTTTACTCCGACCTCGATCAGATACTTGCAGAAAAGAAAAAAATAAGCCGGCCCGCTTCCACTTAAAGCGGTTGCTATATTCTGATATTTTTCTTCAACTATCACATAATCACCTATATTTTTAATCAAACTCTCAGAAAATGATAGATCTTTATCTTCTGCAAATCTACCTCTGCTTATTGCTGCCATACCCTTCTTAAATAATGCAGGGGTATTAGGCATAATTCTTATGATCGGAACATTTGAATTTAATTTTTTTTCTATATAACTGGTAGGAACACCGGCAATAATACTGATAATGGTACTTTTTCTACAGTCAAAATCATCCCTTATCTCTTCCAGGACAGTTTTTATATTCTGGGGTTTTACAGCCAGTAATATGTATCTGGACCCGCCTGACACTTCAATAGATCCTTCTGCAGGATATATTTTATAAGTTCTTTCGATATACTTTCTTCTGCCGCTGTCTTTATCATAGAATATAATTTCACTGCACTTTAAAAATCCGGATTTTAGTATTCCTTTAAGCAGTGCTTCACCCATATTACCGCAGCCTATTATTCCTAATTTATAGCTTTTCAATTAAATGCTCCAACATTTTTAAAAGTTATTATAAAAGCCTTCTTCCCTCAATAGTTCCTCTTCCTCCGAGCTGACTTCTACGTTATAGGGAGTAATTAAAAAGACCTTGTCCGCCACTTTCTTTATATTCCCCTCCAGGGCGTAAGTGAGACCGCTGCAAAAATCAATGACTCTTTTAGCCAGGTCCTGATTTGCTTTTTGAAGATTTATTATCACAGGTATATTTTCTTTAAAATTATCAGCTATTATCTGTATCTCTTCAAACTCTTTAGGTTCTGCAACAAATACTCTTGTTCTTGCCTTGTCCTTGGAAGAACCCAGCAGCGAGATCTTTTTACGTTCTCTGGGTTTGAAAATATGACTTCTCCTTTCATCATTTTTATTGATGTCTGTACCTACTTTGATATCCTTTACTTTTAACTCTCTTTTTTTTGTTCCCCTTTTATTTTTTGGGGCGGTATCATCGTAATCAGTATCATCTTCATCAGATAATCCTAAAAAAGAAAGGGTTCTCTTAAAAAATCTACTCATCGATCCTCCTCTATGTATGATTACAATTTTATTTAAAAATCATTGAACCTATCCTGATCATGGTAGCACCTTCTTCAATAGCTATTTTAAAATCATTACTCATACCCATTGATAGCTCGGTAAGTTCTACACCCTTGAAATCTTTGTTTAAATTATCCTTTAAAATCCTTAATCTCCTGAAAATCTTCCTTATAAGTCCAAAATCATCAGTCAACGGTGCTATGGTCATCAATCCCACAATCTTAGTATTTTTATAATTCAACGCCTTACCAACGAAACTATACAAGTCTTTTGGGTCTATACCGTATTTCGTTTCTTCTCCGGAAATATTCAACTCTATTAACAATTTTTGTATTTTATTGTTCCTCCGTGACTCATCATCTACTTTGTTTAAAGTACTTATCTTATCAATCGAATGGATAAAATCTACCAGTGGGACAACAATTTTTGCCTTTCTCCTCTGAAGATGCCCTATGAAATGCCATATTGAATCTTTTTTTGCCATATTGTATTTTTCTTTCAGCTCTTCGGCTCTGTTTTCACCAAAGTCCTTTATCCCCAGTCTTGAGATCAGTCTGACCTGCTCGGCTGAAGCATACTTTGTCGCTGCTATGATATTTATATCGTTTATATCCCTTCCAGCCTCTCTACATGTGCTGTATATTTCTTTCCTTAAATTGTTAATATTTTCACTTATTTTTTGTTCCTGTCTCATCAGGTTTTCTCTACTTTTCACGATTTTCCTATTGCCCTGACTCAATAATCGCAATACCTGCCTGCCTTCCGGTTATTCTGTTTTTACGGTAAGAAAAAAAACCAGGATTACAGTATGTACATGTTTTACAATCAAAAATATTTTCCTTTTTAATCCCTAATTCCTGCAGCTGTATATGATTCACTTTCACCAGGTCCAAAAAAATGCCTCCGTTTTTCTTTGAGTAAAAATCTTTATTGCCAAACTCTTTTATAAATTCTTTTACCAGGGAAGCCCCGACCCTATAACAGCATCCTCTTATACTAGGCCCGAATGATACAAATAAATCGCCCGTTCTGCTTTCAAATATATCTTTTATAAATAAAATGGCCTTGGAAACCAAGCCGTAAAGGGTACCCTTCCACCCGGCATGAACAGCTGCGATCACCTTTTTTTTGACATCTGCTATTAGTATTAGATTACAGTCCGCACCCATTACCATAACCGGAAAATCTATCCTATCAGTGATTATACAATCGGCTTCTTCCAAAACCTCATCCGAATCATAGTTTTTATCCTTATTTATTTTTATTATCCTGCTTCCGTGAATCTGTTTTATGGAATATATTTTTTCCGCTCTATCAAATCCTATCCTATCCAAGATAATATCCCTATTATTTCTTACATTGACCCTATTATCGCCCACACTATAATCTACATTCAACGATTTGAATCTACCTCTACTGCAGCCTCCGTACCTGGTAGTGAAGCAAAAGATTATCCTGTGATTATTTCTTAAATAAGGGTATGTATATATTGGAAAATTATTCAATGGTGCCTTTTTTACAAATATCATTTAAAACTACTTTTTATTCTTTCTAAGGAAGGTAGGTATATCAAGATAATCATCTTCATCGAATGACCTCAGAGTTTCTTCCGTTAACTTCTTTGAATCCTCTTTTTTATGTTTCCCCGCCAGTACATCCTTTTCAAATTCAAATAATTTATCCTCCATCCCTCCTTTTTCTTTTGTCCTACCCTCTTCTTTCTTTTTCCTGGTTCTGCGGGACTCAAAACCGGTGGCTATGATAGTGACCTTTACCCTGTCATTTATGCCCTCGTCGACAACAGCGCCAAAAATTATATTTGTCTGGGGTCCGGAGGCATTTCTTATTATTTCTGCGGCCTGATTGACCTCAAAAAGTTTTAAATCGGGACCGCCTGATATATTTAATAAAATCCCATTTGCTCCCTCTATAGAAGTCTCAATTAAAGGGCTCTCTATAGCATTCTGAGCAGCCTTGATAGCCCTGTTTTCACCGGAAGCATACCCATCGCCTAAAATTGCATTACCTGCATTTTTTATTATCGCCTTGACATCCGCAAAATCAAGATTGATCAGTCCTGGGAGCGTTATCAGATCGGTAACTCCTCTAACGCCTGCCTTAAGGACATTATCGGCAAGTTTAAAAGCATCCAGCAGGGTAGTCTTCTCATCCGAGATCTCCAGCAGTTTGTCATTTGGTATTATAATAAGGGTATCGACTTTGTCTTTTAGGTTTTCAATACCCTCTTCGGCTTGCATGATCCTTTTTCTCCCTTCAAAGGTAAACGGTCTTGTCACAACAGCTACTGTCAGGCATCCTGCAGCCCTTGCTGCCGCTGCAATTATGGGAGCTGCTCCTGTTCCGGTTCCTCCTCCTTCTCCTAATGTAAGAAATATCATGTCTGCATCTTTAACTACTTCTTTTATTGATTCTACAGATTTTTCTGCAGCTTCACGGCCGATTTCAGGATTGGATCCCGCCCCCAGGCCGCTTTCACCGATCAACACCTTCCTATCGGCGCTTGACATCATAAGAGCCTGGGCATCGGTATTTATTGCTATAAACTCACACCCGCTTAGATTATCCTGCATCATCCTGTTAATGGCGTTACTGCCGCCGCCGCCGATTCCTACTACTCTTATAACCGCGTAATAACTTTTATCAAAATCTAATCCCACCTTCATCCCCTACCTTCACTTTTTAAAATTTTTAAAATAAATTCTCTAAATTTACTTATAAAACCTGCATGCTGATCTCTCTTTTCTCCCATCTGACTTATATCTGCATAATTTTCCAGTTGGAAAGCATATTTTAACAAACCTACACCTGTAGAATAAATGGGATTGGTAATCACCTCCGAAGGCCCTTCAACATCATTAGGATACCCCAGCCTTACCGGTAAGCCAAAAACCGAATTTGCCAGTGCAGCTATACCCTTCAGCATCGATGTACCGCCTGTTATTACCAGTCCGCATGGCACTTCATGTACAAGGCTATAACTTTCAATCTTTTCTTTAACAAGACTAAGCAGCTCTTTTACCCTGCAATTTACTATATTATACAAGCGTATGTTTAAAGTTGTTTTATTACTATCGATTTTAATATCACCTATATTCATTTTATTCAAAGTTTCATAAAAATTATAGTCAACATTCGCAAATTTCTTTTTAATTTCTTCCGCTTTGGCAAAAGTCACATTCAGGCCGACAGAAATATCATTGGTTATCAGATTTCCACCCACCGGAAGACAATAGGTAAATACCATTTTTTTATTCTTGTATATAGCAACATCCGTAGTACCTCCCCCAACATCGAGAAGTATGACTCCGCTTTCCTTCTCCTCCGGTGTAAGTACTGCTTCACTTGAAGCCAGGGCCTCTACAATTATATCTTCTATCTCTATTTTAGCTTCTTTTACGCTGTTGACTACATTATTTATCAAAGAAGCTGTCCCGTAAACAGCAAGAAGCTCGACCGATAACTTATCAGCCGAAAGACCTATGGGATCGATTATCCCCTTTTCTCCATCAATGACAAATTGTTTTATCAGTGTGTGAATGATCTCATATTCTGATAATATACTTATTTTATTGGCCTGGGAAATAAGTTTATTTACATCCGTCTTCCTTATTATATTATCGGGAGAGCCGATGTCTATTTCACTCCAATTACTGACAAAAGAAATATGTTTTCCAGTAACACCTATATAGGCTTTATCTACAAACATCTTGGTGGACTTTTCAGCAAGTTCCACTGATTTAAGTATTGATTTAGTAGCTTCATTTATATCTATGATAAGACCTTTTTTTATCCCTTTACACCCGGAAACACCATAACCTTCTATCTCTAATATATTCTTCTTATTTACCCTTCCGATTAATGTTGTGACCTTTGTGGTACCTATATCAATACCGACCAGGCAGTCATCGTTTGATGCCAACCAAACCTCCATTATTTACTGTTTCACTACCGGGTTTTCCCAGCTCCTCAAATCTATTATAGTATAATCCGTTTCTTCTTTTAACAGCTGCTTCAATATTTCGATTTTTTTTATTACCTCATTGCCACTGCCGAAAATAATTTCCCTGCCGTCATAGGTTTCAAATACTATATCACCTGAGACATCGTCTTCGATCCTTGCTTCTTTTATCATGCTTCTCATCTGGCTGTCCATTGCTTTGTATATATCCGCACAGCTCAACACATTTTTTTTTGCAATTTTTTCTCCTATATTTATTCTATAGCTTACTGCATTTTTTACCAGAATTAAATCTCCAAAAACATCCAGATTTCCAATCTCGATTTTATCAAGGATCACTCCCTCATCGTCCATCAAGAAATACTCATCTTTGTAGAAAATTATAAGATCAGGTTTTCTCTCAACTAATTTTATTACTAATCTATCGGGAAAAATCTTACTGAGCTCTGCATCTTTGACCCAGTCCAATTCTTCCGCTATAGTGTCCTCTACTATTTTCTTATTTATATCAAATAAATTAGTCCCTATTACTTCCGGTATTAAAGCTGTCACTTCCTCATCTTTATAATGCTCGTTATCCTGAACATCTATATTTTTAACCTTAAAATAATCACTGTGATAAAAATAATTCAAACCCCATACTACCGCTACAAAAAATATGGAAATCAGCAAAAACTTTAAAAAATTCCAAAACCTCCTTTTAAAGACCTTTCTTTTCCTTGCTAAGATAATATCTCTATTCTTTTTAATTTCGCCACCTGAAATTATATTTTTAAACTTGCCGAATCCAGTATTATCTCCACCAACAGGGCAAAATCAATTCCCGCCACTTTAGCCGCTTTTGGAACAAGGCTTGTAGCAGTCATACCAGGCATTGTGTTTAGCTCAAAAACATATGCATTACCATTACCATCCAGCATAAAATCTACTCTTGAAATTCCATTACATCCCAGTACCTTGTGGCACCTCAATGCCATTTCTGAAATCCTACCTGCAATTTTTTTATCAAGTTCGGCCGGAACTATATACTGGGTCATATTTTTAGTATATTTAGATTTATAGTCATAAAAGCCGCTTTTTGGCTTTATCTCAATTATGGGAAGAGCCACCGGCTCACGGCCGATGATACTGACTGTTAATTCCCTTCCTTTTATATATTCTTCCACCAGGATTTTATAGTCATATCTTATTGCTTCCTCCACAGCATTTCTAAGCTGATCTTTTTTCTGGACTATATTTACTCCTATAGTAGAGCCTTCACTATTGGGCTTTACTACAATGGGATAATCAAATTTTTTCTCGATGACAGAAACTATCTTATTCAATCCTTCACTTCCTATAAAATCCAATTCGATATACTCAGGTGTAGGAATATTTTCATAGATTAGAATCTTCTTTGATATTATTTTATTGATAGCAATGGCACTTGCCAGTACACCTGATCCCGTATAGGGGATTTTCATCAATTCCAAAAGCCCCTGTACAGTACCATCTTCGCCATATCTTCCATGAACTGCCAGAAATGCTAAATCTATCTCTCTTAACTTAGAGTAAAAATCATCCTTCAGGTCAATGAATACCGTATCATAACCCGACTTCAATAATGATTGATAAATATTTTTACCCGTTATGAGAGATATTTCTCTCTCGGAAGAAATACCTCCGGAAATCACGCCTATTTTTAGTGAATTTTTCTTTTCCCTTATTCTGATATTTTTAAATCTATTTGATATATCTAACATGCTGAAATCCTATGGTTTTTACTTCATATTCAAGTTCTACTTTAAACTTTTCCATCACCTTGTCTTTTATTATATTTGAAAGGACAAATATATCCTCCGAACTGGCATTATTGAAATTTTCGATAAAATTTGCATGTTTTTGAGAGACCCTGGCACCGCCATAGATAAAACCCTTCATTCTACAATTATCAATCAAACTGCCCGAGGATTCAGATATCTCCCTGGAGTTCTTGAAAAAACAGCCGGAGTTTCTGGTATTCACCGGTTGAAACGACTTTCTTTCTTTTACCCTGCTTCTGATTTTCCTGAAAATTTCATCTCTCTCTGACTGCCGTTTTTTAAATACAACTCCGGTCAAAATCAAAATATCATGAAGATAAAAATTCCTGTAGTCAAAATCACCTTTTTTTAACACCCTGTCCTTTTCCTTTATATCCCCACTTTCATCTGACAGGTACGTTATCTTTTCTATAAAATCGCAGATACCCTTATCTTTAGTTCCGCTGTTGCCTACTACAGCTCCACCTATCGTTCCAGGTATACCTGAAAGCTCGGAATAGTCATATCCTCTATCCGCAGCCGAAACAATCATTCTAAAAAGTCTGTAAGCAGCTCCTACAGAAATCCCGTCCTTATGGGAAAAATCAATATACTTGAAATCCCTGCCCAGTTTTATCAATACAAGATCAACGTATCCATCATTGAATAAGATATTGGTCCCGTCGCCGATAATCATATAATCAATACTATTATCATTACAGAACCTGACTATGTTTTTTAGACCTTCTTTGTCGTTTGCTACAAAATAACAAAAGACCTTCCCTCCCACCTTTATGGAAGTCAGCTCTGCAGCATCCTTATCAAATACAATATTATCCGATTCTATACTTTTTATTAACTGTTTTATTCTCTCTCTGTTTGATCTCACCATAAAAACTGCCTTCATCCCGATTTTAAGATCTTAAAATCTCTTCAGTGACCCTTGTTATATCACCGGCACCCATTAACAGAATCATGTCATTTTGCTTCATATTAAGCTCAAGATATTCGGCTACATCCTGAAGCTTTGGAATATAGACTATTTTATTCTTAAAACCACTGTCTATTAGATTATCCACCAGGATCTTGCCGGTAACGCCGGGTATAGGCTGTTCACCCGAGCTGTAAACGTCAGTGACAATCAGTAGATCACTTGCATTAAAGCAGTTGTTAAATTTATTCTTCAAATGGGCTAATCTCGAATATCTATGCGGCTGAAAAACAGTAATTATTCTTCTGTTCTTTTTTTCCGCTGCTGCTTCAAGTGTTGCTTTAACTTCCGAAGGATGATGGGCATAATCGTCAAATATTACTGCACCTTTCTTCTCTCCTCTTTTTTCAAATCTCCTTTTAACCCCGGTAAAAACTTTTAATACATCCACAGCTTTTTGTAGGTTCATGTTCATGCCGTAACACACCGCAAAAGAGGCCAGACTGTTTTTTATATTATGGATCCCGGGAACATTTAACTTGACTTTTATTTTCCTAAGCTTCTGTTCACCACGGATAACCAGGTCATATGATGAAGTGAAATTAGAAAATTTTATATTCTCGGCATAAACATGATTTTTACTGCTGATACCGTAATATATTATTCTTTTATTGTCAGTCCTCAACATATCGTTTATATTTATCTCATCACCGTTCAATATCACCAGACCTCCAGGTCTTGTATTTTCAATAAACCTGACAAAATTCCGTTCTATCTCTTCAAGATTTTTATAGAAGTCGAAATGGTCCTCTTCAATATTCGTAACCACACTTACAGAAGGCTTATATTTCAAAAAGGAACCGTCGCTTTCACATGCTTCTGCTATGACATAATCTCCCTTCCCAAACCTGGCATTCGATCCCAGCTCATTTAATTCTCCACCCACCATTATAATTGGATCCAGCCCCAGGCCCCTAAAGATCAATGAGATCATAGAAGTAGTGGTAGTCTTTCCATGAGTTCCTGAAATGGCTATTGCTTTTCTGCTGTTCAGGATCCAGGCCAGTATATCAGAACGGCTGAACAATGGGGTCTTTCTCTCCCTGGCAGCTTTTATTTCCAGATTATTTTCGGGTATTGCAGTAGAATATATGACCACATCTGAGTCTTTGATATTTTCTTTACTGTGACCTATATGAATTTTAATACCCTCATTTCTTAAAGCACTGGTATAGCGGGATTCCTTCATATCAGATCCTGATACAGCCAGTCCCATGCCGTGAAGCACCCTGGCTATAGCGCTCATCCCTGCTCCGCCTATTCCCACTAAAAAACACTTCTTCATTTTTTTTAGATAATGATGACTATTTTTCAATTTAATTCTCCATCAATTTTGAAACAATGATTTTCAGGCTGTCGACTCCTTTATCCCTTATTTTACGTTTTTTCATCTCTTTGTATTTTTTACCGTTATCAACCAAAAAAGAGTTTACGACCTCAAACATTTTCTTTTTATTCAGATCATAGTCTTTTATCAGGACTGCCTTTCCCCTGCTGGCTAAAAAATTTGCGTTATAAAGCTGGTGATCTGCGACCGCACCCGGGTAGGGTATAAGTATGGAAGGTATATCTACCTCTTTTATTTCCGATATTGTATTTGCCCCTGCCCTCGATATTATGATATCTGAAATCCTGTATATTTCATGTATTTCTTTTATATATGGAAAAATCTTAAAAATCAATTTACCTTCGTCTTTAAGAATACTCCTTTTTTCTCTTATAAGCTTATCATAGAAGCGTCTGCCGCAGATAAGAAGGATCTGAATCCTGCTGCTTTGTTTAAAATAGTAATACAGATCAAAAACCACATCGTTTATCTTTTCAGCACCCAGACTGCCGCCGAAGGCAGTTATGGTAAATCTTCCTTCTTCCAGGCCCCACTTTCTGAAATTCGGATTGGTCTCTTTTAATCTCCTTATTGCTTTTCTTAATGGATTTCCGGTAAATATTACTTTACTCTTGTTTACTTTAAGATACTTATCAGTATCCCTGAAACTAGTAAAAATATACCCTGCAAACCTCGAAAAAAGACTATTCAATCTTCCGGGAATATAGTTCTGCTCATGCAACGCAATTTTCTTACCGGTAGCAATACCGGCTGAAAGAACAGGACCGCAAATATAACCACCCATACCCAGTATTATATCAGGTTTAAACTCCAGCACTATCTTAATTGATTGGAAAAAACCCGATATAAAAAGAAAGAGAAATTTAACTGTATTAAAAATTTTTATGAATACGCTGCCTCTTAAAACCAGCCCGCAGGATTTTACTGTTCTATAATCTATGTTGAATTTTGATATTGATTCTCTTTCCAGTCCTCTTTCAGTTCCAATAAGAAGAATTTTGCATGAAGGATAGTTATCTTTAATATATTCTATTATGGCTAGAGCGGGATATAGATGTCCTCCGGTACCTCCGCCGCATATTAAAATTCTTTTCTTCATCTGAATAATGTCCATCCAATATAAATAACTATATTCTCTGGATACCGATTTTTAATCTTCAGTGTCTTCTTTTTTAAGTTTAGTACCCTGTCTTGATATGTTTAACAGGATACCCACGCTTATCATACTTACCAGCAGTGATGATCCTCCATAACTTATAAAAGGAAGCGCAAGACCAGTGACCGGAGCCAGTCCGACGACCACAAATATATTGATTATTGCCGGGACTACTATAATGCTGGTAAGACCTACCGCCATTACCTTGCCAAAATAGTCCCTGGTCTTGAAGCATACTCTGATCCCGAAAAACATAAAAAGAACAAATAAGATCACCACCAGTATTGTTCCTAACAGACCAAGCTCTTCTCCAATAATGGCAAAAATAAAATCGGTATGTGCTTCAGGAAGATAATAATATTTCTGTACGCTATTACCCAGCCCCAATCCTACTATATTTCCCGAACCCAGAGCAATCAATGATTGCGATACTTGAAAGCTTGCGTCTCTTATCTCCTCGCTGCCGTTGAACAGAGCAATAATCCTTTCAATAAATTCAAAAATTCTTTCCCTTCGATAATCTTCCAAAAACATGTAGCCGAAAGTTACCAGAGCACCAATAAATCCCAAACCCAATAGATGTTTGAATCTCACCCCACCTGCAAATAATATTATAAATGCCACCAGTCCTATGACCACCATCGCACTCATATCGGGCTCCAGGAATATTAAAATAGCGATCAGGCACAAGACTAAAAATGAAGGAAAAATTATATTCCTGATACGTTTGTCGTCTTTATATCTCTTATCAAGACTATCGCTAAAGAATATGACCAGGGCTATCTTGGCAAATTCAGAAGGCTGGATACTAAAAAAACCTAAGTTCAATGCTCTTCTAAAACCACCGATTTCAACCCCTATACCAGGGATGAGAACCAGTGCAAGAAGCCCAACCAATACGATCATTATATAAATAGAAAATTTCTGATAATAACGATAATTTATTCTTGAGGCAATAATAAAAAATATAAAAGATATCACCCACCATATTACCTGCCTTCTGATGAACCAATAAGGGTCATTGAAGTATTTTTCTCCTACCGAAATAGAGGAACTTGATATCATTATCAAACCGATTATTGAAAGTACCAGAGTTAAAACAAATAAAGAGTAGTATTCTACATCTATTTTCATAAAACCATATTTATTAATATTTATTCCTCTTCTCATGACCTCTTATTTATTCTGAAAATACCAGACTTTTGAATTTATTCCCCCGCTGTTTGTAATCTTTAAACATATCCATGCTTGCACAGGCAGGAGAAAGCATTAAAACTTCTCCGGGTATAGCTACCTCAAATCCCTTCTTGACCGCTGCTTCAAGAGTCTCACATTTATATATCCTGTAATCATATTTTTTCTTGACCACGGTGCTGTAAATACTGGAAGCGGCCTCCCCTATTAGAATCAGATTCTTGACTTTTTTATTAAGTACTGCTGCCAGTCCGGAAAAATCCATATTCTTATCCAAACCTCCCATGATTAAAGTAATCTCTTTACTAAAATCACTGACAGCCACTATGGTTGCATCCGGATTTGTTGATTTTGAATCGTTGAAGCACCTTATCTTTTTTATCGTACCTAAATACTCGATCCTGTGTTCCAGAGGCCTGAAACCCCTTACTGATTTCTCTATACTTTTTTCACTTATACCCATTAGTAATGCCGGTGCTGCCGAAGCCATAATATTTGAGATATTGTGTTTACCCCTCAAAGAAATATTGTTCAAACTTATTTTTCCATTCTTATTTTCCATACTGTAGTAAACATTATTGTCCTTATAAAAAAGTTCTGCTTTGCGGTCCGGTTCAAGGCTGAACCTTATAAATTTGGGTAACTTTTTTTGTGTTTTTGAAATATGCTGGATCTTTTCTTCTATAAAACAGTCATCTATATTGATGACGGACCAGTCACCGCTGTCCTGATTTGACAGCAGCTTTATCTTCAGGTTTCCATAATTTTCAAAAGATTTATGTCTGTCTATATGATCACTGGTAACATTCAATATCACGCTTATATAAGGCTTGAAACTGTATATTTTCTCCAGCTGAAAACTGCTTACTTCTATAACCCTTACCGTATCCCCTTGTATTTCGCTGCTTTTTTCTTCCCTGCCTACGGTATCAATCAAAGGCAGCCCTATATTTCCACAGATTATGCATTTTTTTTTAGAATCTTTAAAAATTCTACCCAGAAGGGTCACTACCGTTGTTTTACCATTAGTGCCTGTTACAGCAATAGTATTTCTTTGTTCTTCTCTGCTTAACATATTCCATGCCAGTTCCAATTCACTTAAAACAGGGATCGCTTTTTCTTCTGCGAGTCTGACCGGTAATATATCTAGCGGAATACCCGGGCTCACCACTACCATGTCCACCCCTTCTATGATCTTCCCATCGCTGAATCCGTCATCACCCAGCATTATCTTTAGATTCCTGTACCTCATATATTTATTTTCATTGAGCGCACCTTCAATATCCAAATAGGGGTTACTGTCAATTCCTGTTATATAAGAGGTAAAACCAATAGTATTTTTTATTACAGACAGCCCTGTCTTTCCCAGACCTATTACCAATAACCTTTTATTTTTTATAAGACCAAATCTGCTTTTCATTTCTCAGTCGATAAATTTTAAATAATAGATAAAAAATCCCACTCCGGAAAAAATGATACTTATCACCCAGAATCTAATAATCACTTTTGTTTCCGGCCATCCCAGTAGTTCAAAGTGATGATGTATAGGAGCCATTTTAAATACCCTTCTTCTAAAAATTTTAAACCAGACGACCTGTATGATCACCGATAGAGTTTCAATGACAAACAGTCCGCTGATTATGATCAGCAGGATTTCCTGCTTTAAGACTATCGCCACTGCCGCTATAAGGCCTCCCAGACCGAAGGACCCAGTATCTCCCATAAAAATCTCGGCCGGGGCAGTGTTCCACCATAAAAATCCAATACATGCAGCGAGAGTTGCACCACTCGCTACTGCTATATCTATGGCATATGAAACATTTAGAATATTCCATTCAAAAAAAGCAATGAAACAAAATACAGCCAGAACAAAAGATGAAGCTCCTGCCGCCAGACCATCAAGGCCGTCGGTCAAATTGACTGCGTTAGTGGTACTGACTATTATCAGCACTACTATTATGTAATACCAGTTGCCAAGCTCCAATTTTATATCGGTAAAAGGTATATTTATAAATGTGCCTATGTTAAGTATATATTTAGAATATAATATAAAATATACACACACTACGGCCAGGAGTGAAAGCTTTACCCACCCTCTTAGTCCAAGAGACCTCTGCCTCCTTAGTGCTATATAATCATCGATGAACCCTATCAGACTGCACAGCAGAAATACTGTAAGAACAAATACCCCTTCTATACTGTAAACATTATGCCTGTAATACTTAATAAGACTAACTGCTATAAAGGCAATAGTAGAAGACAATATAAATATTATTCCCCCCATTGTCGGGGTACCTGTTTTTACCGTGTGAGTCTTTGGGCCGTCAATTCGGATCTTCTCTCCGACTCCTCTGCTTTTTTGGAATTTCACAAATAGAGGTGTGGTAAGAAGCGATAACAGCCCGCCGATCATGATTGATAAAAATATCCAGGTCATATACCACTTCCACTTATATTATATTGATGATATCTTCCATTTTATTCGCCCTTGAACCCTTTATTAAAATCAAATCCTTGGGTTTAAGTAAATCACCTATTCTCCTGCTCAGTTCTTTTTTATCCTTGAAATAAAAGCACAGATTTCTTCTTTTATCGAAATTACTGCTATTCTGGAACCCCTTATATATATTTTCGGCAAGTCTTCCAACCGCAATAAGGACATCTACCTTTTTTTTGGATAAATATCTCCCTATTTCATAGTGAAGCATGGGAGAATCGTCACCAAGCTCCAGCATATCCCCCAATATTGCTATACTCCTCATATTATTTTTCTCCGATACCATAACCAGGGTATTGACAGCTTCTCTGGTTGAAATAGGACTGGCATTATAGCAATCATTTATTACTATTTTATCCTTTTTCCTTACTATTTCCATCCTCGATCCCTGTATGTCCGCCTGTTCAATCCCCTTCTTTATATCATCTTTATCTATGTTCAGATATGAACTTACAGCTGCTGCGCAGCAGGCATTATATATATTATGATAACCCGGTATGCTTAAAGCTATATCAGTGATCTTTTTGTCATCCCTGTAAAAATCAAAAGTAAATCTACCCATGATATCCATATTTCTTTCAATAAAATTAAATGCAAGTTTATTATTCCTTCCAAATCTTATGACCCTGCAACCTGCCAGCTTCTCTATCAGATCGCTGCTTCCGTCATCATGGTTTAAAAAAAGGACCCCATTGTTTTTTTCAAGGACTTCTGCCATCTCAGCTTTGGCTTTGGCTATTTCCTTTAGGTCTTTAAAAAATGCCAGATGCGACTCTCCTACTGAAGTAATAGCTCCTATATTCAAATCACACATTTCGGATAGTAATCTTATCTGGCCTTTCGCCCTCATACCAAGTTCAGCAATAAAAAATTCCGTTTTTCCATCAATATTTAATATCGATTTGGATACACCTATCTCAGTATTATAATTGGCAGGAGTAAATATGACCTTTCTTTTTTTAGCCAATATATTGACCAAAAAATCCTTGGTAGTCGTTTTGCCCACACTCCCGGTTATACCTATTACCATGGGATTAAATTTATCTATATACCCGGAAGAAAGTTTTTCCAAAAAAGTCAGATTATTATCTGACTGCAGTATTAATAAATCATCAAAAATCCTGACTCCAGAACCTTCTTTCCATAATTTTAATCTGCCTTTAAGACCCGACTCAAACACAAAGCCGGCCGCACCCTTCTTCAGAGCTTCAATTATAAAATCACTTCCGTTATAATTCTCACCTTTTAGAGGGATGAAGAAATCTCCTTTTTTAATGGTCCTGGAATCAGTTGAAATACGGTGAATAGACTTTTTCCCATTTCCAGAAACCAATCTGCAGTTTGTCCAGGACAATACAGTTTCAACCTTTATTTTTTCTTTCATTTTATTGATCAACCCACTCTTTTATAACTTTCTTATCACTAAATCTCTTTACATGATCCCCGAACTCCTGATATTTTTCATGACCCTTTCCCGCTATAAGAACCACATCACCCTTTTCTGCCATGTCAAGGGCTTTAAATATTGCCTTCTTTCTGTCAGATTCCCTGATATATTCTTTACTACCCGACTTGACTAATCCCATCTCGACCATATTGATTATCGATTCCGGTATCTCTGTCCTCGGATTATCAGAGGTTATAACGGTAAAATCAGCCATTTTCCCGGAAGTACTGCCCATGATCTCTCTCTTCCCCTTATCACGGTCTCCGCCGCATCCAAAAACTGATATAAGTCTTTTCCCCGGTTTTATGATCTCCTTTATAGTCCTCAGAACATTTTCTAGACCATCTGGGGTATGTGCATAATCTACCACTGCTGTAAATCCTCTACCTGTATCTATTTTTTCAAACCTGCCTTCTACCCCCGTCATAGAGCTTATGCCATCTTTAATAATGCTGGTTTCAATACCCATATCCAGGCATACCCCTACGGCTACCATTATATTATATAGATTAAAACTTCCGCACAGGGGAGAAGATATTTTTATCTTTTTTCCACCTGACATATTTATATCCATACTAATTCCCGAGATTGATTTTTTTATATTGCTTGCCCAGAGGTCTGCGTGCCTGGATTCAAGCGAATAAGATATTCTTTTTAAATCAGTTGTTTCGAAAATCTTTTTTCCATAGCTGTCATCTATATTGATTAACGCCTTTCTGCCGCCGTATATCTTTCTATACTTTTTTAAAAAAAGTCTATTCTTTACCTTGAAATAACCTGCCATATTTTTATGATAATCCAGGTGGTCCTGGGAAAGATTGGTAAATATAAAGTAATCAAAATCAAGATAATCGACTCTGTGCAGATCTATCGAATGTGAAGATACTTCCATACAGACGGCATCTACTTTATTCTGCCTGCTTTCCAAAAAAAAACCGTTTAAATCAAGAGAATCAGGAGTAGTACAGGTAAAAAAAACTCTTTTTTTATCCATGAATGATTCCACGGTAGTAATAAGCGAGGTCTTCAGCCCTGCATTTTTTAGAATAGAATCGATGAGATAACATGTGGTAGTCTTCCCGTTAGTACCCGTAATACCGATCAATTTTAAATGTTTACTTGGATCCTGATAAAAATTTCTGCATAAAATCGGCAGAGCTTTCCTGGTATCTTCAACCAAGACAAGGGTTTTATGGGGAGGAATCTCTATATTTTTCTGAGCTATTACAGCAATAGAGCCGTTAGAGAACGCTTCTTTTGCAAAACTGTGTCCTTTATACCTGAATCCCTCAATGGCTATAAATAAACTTCCATCCTGTACTTCTTTTGAATTTGTAGAGAGACTTTTAATATCTATACCAGTATTTCCATCAGCTTTCTTATAATCCACGTCTTTTAATAAAACATCTAATTTCATATCTTTTACTACACCTTTAATCTTTTCAAAGAAAATTCCATTATTTCTTTAAAGATAGGCGCTGCGACAGTACCACCCCAGATAGTATTCTCCTCGCCCTGAGGCTCATCCACGACTATAATTATTGCAATTTCCGGATTCTCATAGGGTGCAAAACCTATAAAGGAAGTTATACTTCTTCCCTCATCATAACCTATTCCATCACTATCAGTTTTCTGAGCAGTACCAGTTTTACCACACACTTTCACATCTTCTATCTGGGCTTTTGTCCCTGTTCCTTCCTCTACTACTGAAAGCATCATATCTTTCATAGAGCTGGTTGTTTCGGGACTTAATATCCTGTCGCCTTCTCCTATCTCTATATCATTATCTTCTTCATTTTCCAATAATTCTACTTCCTTTACAATAGACGGTTCGATCAGATAACCGCCATTGGCTATTGCACAGACTGCACGCAGTAATTGAAGCGGAGTTACTAAAATACTCTGACCTATAGCAAGCGCAGCTATGTCCGGGGCATTCCATTTCTCATAATCGTAGACAATCCCTCTTTCTTCACCGGGCAGCTCTACTCCCGTAAGCTCGCCAAATCCAAAA
The DNA here is from genome assembly GCA_964610385.1 of uncultured Actinomycetota bacterium. GTDB lineage: Bacteria > Actinomycetota > Humimicrobiia > Humimicrobiales > Humimicrobiaceae > CAZBSE01. The sequence continues at coordinate 74,774 of CAZSXW010000002.1, read as the reverse complement.
TTTTTTATACCCTCCCAGAATTTTTTCTTGCCCATACTTAAAGCAATAGTAATCGCCCCCACGTTACTCGAGCGTTTTATTATCTCCTTGGTAGTATAACTGACATTACCACGCATATAAATCTCAGAAAACACCTTACCCCCGACCTCTATTGAAAAAGGCAGGTCAAATACCCAGTCCTCTCCTATTGAATTGCTTTCAAGTGCTGATGAAACATTGATTATCTTAAAAGTGGAACCCGGCTCATATGCAAAATGTATACCTAATATCTTGTATAATTCCTCATCTACCTCCTGGAAATTATTTAAATCAAAGCCGGGGTAATTTGCCATTGCATAGATCTCACCATTTTTAGGATTCATTACCACTGCAATTGCCCTCGGTGCATTATACTCGGCCACTATCTCCTGTAATTTCTCCTGCGCTATATACTGTATCTGAGAATCGATGGTAAGTACCACGTCTTTTCCGTCAATAGGTTCTATATAAGTATTATTTTCTCCCGGTATTATATTCCCAAAAACATCTTTTTCAATGACTTCTCTTCCGTCCACGCCCTTAAGAATTTTTTCATATTGAAGCTCAATCCCTGAGAGACCGTCGTTATCTGTTCCGGTAAATCCGATTATGGAAGCTGCTATATCATTTTGAGGGTAATACCTCTTCGCTTCATCCTGAAAATATATACCCGGCAGCTCATATTCCATGATCTCTTCAGCTTTTTCTAAAGAGACCTTCCTTTTTATATATGCAAATCCCGATTCTTTATTATCCAGCTTTTGCTTTACTTCGCTTTCGTTCAGCCCCAGTATTTCTGCCAGGACTCCTGCCTCGTATTCGGAGTCTTCCACAAATCTCGGGTCCGCATACACTGTCTTTTCGATCAGACTTGTTGCCAGCTCAATACCGTTCCTGTCAAGTATCTTACCTCTTTTCGAGCTGAGAACTAATTCACCCGTATGCTGAAATTCAGCATAACTTTTAAATTCCGACGCATTTATATACTGTATAGAAATCAGCCTGTAGATTATCAGTAAAAAGGTCACCAAAAATAAAATAAACAGGAAATATATCCTTTTCCTGTTTACCCTTATATCATTTTTAACTCTCATTTTTTAATTACATAATAATTAGGGAATAAAAAATGTCAACACACTCTCTGATACTACCAGTACTATATCCTGAACATAATAAATAGTCCCCAGAAAACCGTCATAATTCCTGACTTCAGCAGTACCTGTATCATTGGATATATAATTATATATTTTTTCATTATTTTTTAGACCGCTGTCAGAAATCTCGATTACCTTAAAATCATCGGATATATTCATATCAAGATCATCTGTTGCGACCTCAATTATCCTGGATGGTGACCTCAGCTCTGATATCTTCATCAGCAACCTGTCACTCCTTTCTTCTTCCAGGGATATCATCTCATTGATTTTATATACGCTTCTCTCATAACTTACGCTCTGTATCTTAAGACCTATATTTAATAAAATACCCAGACAGGTAAAAATTATGGCCGCAACGATTATATAAAACAATCCCTTGTTGCTGTAAATGATATTCTCCGCAGCTCTCCCGTCATCAGGCCTCTTAACTAGATACAGAAGAGGACTAGATTTTCTTCTATAATTTTCTCTTTTTTCTGCCAATCCTAAATTCATATCAAAGAAATTAAATAATTAATTATCGTAAAAAATATGATTTATAATTTTTCCAGCGCTCTTAATCTTGCATTCCTGGAGCGCGGATTCAGTTCAATCTCTTCGCGGCTCGGCTTAACCGCTCTTCTGGTAATGATCTCAGCTTTTTTTTCTCTACCGCAGGTGCATACAGGTAGTCCTGGAGGACAGGTGCAGATTCCTTCAAATTCCAAAAAACTATTTTTTACCAACCTGTCCTCCAGTGAGTGATAGGATATTATCACCATCCTTCCCTTACTTCCTAGCATTTTAAAACCGTTACTGATTGCCGTTCTTAAATTATCCAACTCTTTATTGACTTCCATCCTGATAGCCTGAAAAACCCTTTTGGCCGGATTACCTTTTCTGCGATATTTATACTTTTTTGGTATCGAGTCTTTGATAATTTTTACCAGTTCGCCGGTAGACTTTATATTTCCGGTTTTTCTACGGATTGTAATATTCCTGGCAATTGACTTAGCCCACCTTTCTTCTCCATATCTTCGCAAAATATCAATCAATTTATCCTCTGTGTATTCATTGACCACATCAAATGCCTTCAAATTCCCGTTACTATATCTCATATCAAGTTCCTCATCTCTAACGTAGCTAAATCCTCTTTTTGATTTTTCAATCAAAAAAGAGGATAATCCCAGATCCAGCAGCATTCCGTCTATGCTCTTTATATTTAATCTCTCTAAAATATCTGAGATATTTGCAAAATTATCATTTACTAAAATTACATTTTTAGAAAATTTCTCTAACCGGGTGGAGGCGGTGCTTAAAGTCTGGCTATGAAGATCTACTCCAATTACTTTGCCTGTGGGGGCAATGGCTTTAATTATTTCTACAGTATGACCAGCACCGCCAAGCGTACCATCAAATATAACATCACCCTTTTTTAAATCCAGATAAAATAAAACTTCTTTTAAAAGAACAGGTACATGAATTTCTTTAAAATTCATTTATGATACTCTTTTACAAATCCAACTGTTCAATTGCTTTTTCATCCTTAAATTTGAAATCGATTTTTTCGTAATACTTCAACCATGCTTCTTTATCCCATATCTCGGCCCTGTCTGGTTGGCCTACTATGACAATATCTTTCTTAAGCCCTGCATATTCTATTAATTCTGGTGGTATTCTAGTCCTTCCTTGTTGGTCCAAGGACTCCTCACTTGCAGAAGATGAAAACCATCTGGAAAATTCCAGGGTATTGATTTCAGATACTTTTTTGGATTTTATTTTCTCTTCCATATTTTTCCATCCTTCTTTGGAAAACATAAAAAGGCATCTTCCACCAAACCCCTGTGATAAAATTACACCCTTTACCAAATCTTCCCTAAACTTGACGGGAATAAAAATCCTTCCCTTGCTGTCGATTGTCCTAAAATGTTTACCAACAAACATAGAAACCCCATTTTTAAATATCAGTGGGAATACACATCATTATCTCTCCATTTCTCCCCACATCACAACAATAAGATACCACAACATTATTAATTTGTAAACTATTTATTTAAAAGAAGATATGAAGATAAATATGATTATTTAATTTATTATTTATTTAAAAGAATATATAACTATATGTAGCTACTTTTAATATGTCTTACCGATTATCATACTATATGTAGTTCCAACAAAAATACCCGGTAATAATATACTGTACCGGTAAATGACTTGAATCAGTAACTGTGTATTATTTTTCTTTTCCCGGATCTAATTCATCTGCAACAAGTTTCCCGTCTTTGGTCCTGGTCAGTTTTTCTATCTTTCCCTCTGCTTCATTTAACTTTTTTAAACAATTGGAAGAAAGTTTGATTCCCATCTCAAATTTTTCCATAGATTCTTCCAGAGATATGTTTTCATTTTCAAGCTCCTTTACGATTTCTTCCAATTTCTCCATAGATTGCTCGAAACTCATTTTTTCAATTTTCATTTTTTAATCCCAATTCCAACTTTTTATAAATTTTATCAAAAATCTTTGCTTTCAGTACTCCATCCCTGAGCATTATCCTTACCTTTTGATTTATCTTTACTTCATCTATGTCTTTGATATTTTTATCTACTTTTTCTTTATATATCAGGGCAAAACCCCGGCTAAGCACAGCAATTGGATTATTATCCTGTAAATCCTTCAACATCATTTTTAGTTTGCTTTTCCTGGATATAAGATAATTTTTAATATTGGATATCAAGGTAATATTCTCTTTTTCAATTTCCATCTTAAATGCATAAATTTTCCTCAGCACCTTTTTCTCATCCATCTTCCGGCAATATTCAGATAAAGATTCCTTCCTGGCATCCAGTATCTTCTTCAAGCTTTCCATCAGCCTGATTCGAACATCACCAGCATACTGTTCAAATCTCCTTAAGATAATTTCAGGATTTATAAAGATTCTTCTATTGATTAAAAAATCAATCTCTCTTTCATATCTGCTTATTTTCGATTTTAATAGATTTTTAATCTTTTTATTTATCTCCTTCAGGTCTTCCAATGCCTCTATCTTATTTAATATGACAATCTCTCCGGCCACGGATGGTGTGGCAGCACGCCTGTCGGCAACAAAATCTGATATGGTATAATCGGTCTCATGCCCAACAGCCGAAATCACAGGTATGGGGCAATCATATATTTTTTCTGCCAGCTTTTCTGTATTAAAAGCCCATAAATCCTCGAGAGAGCCGCCTCCTCTTGCTACTATGATGACATCTACTCCATATTCGACCAGATCATCTATTGCACTGCATATTTCGTCAGCCGATGTAATACCCTGAACATTGACATCTCTTAATATAAGGTGGAAATTTACAAACCTTCTCTTCAAGACTGAGATTATATCCCTTATCACCGCACCGCCGGCAGAAGTAGCCACTCCTATCCTACCCGGTATGATAGGGATTCTTTTTTTATGTATACTTTCAAAATAACCTTTTTTTTCTAATTTTTCTTTCAGATGCTCAAAAGCTATAATAAGGGATCCCTTTCCCACAGGCCTGGCATCCAGAGCTATCAGTTGATATTCACCCCTTTTTTCATAAACCGATATGTAGCCGTTGATCAAAATATGCATTCCTTCTTCTATTTCAAACAGCAGGTTTCTATTATTGTGATGGAACATTACTACCCTGATCTTGGAATTTTCATCCTTCAGATCAAAGTACATATGCTTTTTATTCTGGAAATAAAAGTTAGATACTTCTCCTTCAAGCCATATATCAAAATAGCTGGATTCAAGATTTTTTCTTATATTAGAGTTGAGTTCACTGACAGTGTAGATTTTTAAGTTTAAGTCTTTACGGTCTCTCATTTAGTATACTACTGCAGATTCCAGTAGATTATCATTATTTGTGTTCTGCCTTCTTCCAGACCTTTTATTAAGACATTTACGACCTTATCTTTCTCTATATTGGAGTAGGTGAATTTAGAAACCTGTATATTCTCATTATCGGATTCAAGAAATTCGTCTTCAACTTTTTCTGAACTTTTTTCGAATATCTCGGATCTTACCCATACCGATTTGACTTTTATATCTTTATAGTATTCTTCCACATTTTCAAAACTATCTTCAGATTCCAATAGTATAAAAAGTAGATTTTCATCGCCTTCTACCTGTTTGGCATCTTTTACCGTGGAATCCTGGTAATCAAAACTGCCAAGAACATCCAGGAAATCTTCGTTTTCCAGCAGGAGGTCTATTTCCTCATCCGTGCTAAGACTTTGCTCACCCGTAGTGGTACTTTCGTCCCCTGAAGTCTCGGCAGGCTGTATTAATACTGGTTGTTCTTCGGAACCTCCGAAAAGAAAACAGGAAACGGTAGCCAGTGGGATTAACATCATGCAAATAACCAAAAAGGCAATAAATACTCTCCTTATACCCATATTTATACCTATCTTAAAATCATAAGTTTGCTAAAAAATGACCAGATCCATAATCTTTGGTGAAAATTTTATCATAGAATTTAAAGTATAGCCAACAAGCATGATACTTGCTGTTTTCATTATAATATCATTGAAAACATGATCACTGTAAACAAAACGACCCACTTATACCGGATTTAATATCATTAATCTTTTTTATCAGTCGAATGGATTTCGGGCTTTTCTGGCTTTTTACTGTCTTCCCGCTTATGATTTAAAGTATCATTTTTGCCAGATCTTTTATTATTAGATCTATAATCCGTAGAATAAAAACCGGATCCTTTTAATATTATACCAACAGGGGAAAAAATCCTCTGAGCTTCGGAATCACAATAGACACACCTTACACTATTATCCTTATCAGCTCTTTGAAAACTCTCAAAAGTTTTACCGCATTTCTTGCATTTATAAACATATATGGCCATATAATCTATATTCCCTCCAACAAGACATTTAGAAAATATATATCAATTAAAAATTTAAGTCAAATATTTTAATCAATTCATAGCCAAGTACAAAAATAACTTTTATAATAACCTGAAAAACCTTTTAAAAATTTTTTATCATAATCAGATGGGTAAACGAAACATAATAATTATAGTAACCATTACCTTAGTATTGATAATAGCTGCCGTGACTATTATTTATACCAAACCAACCATTGAAAATTTATATCTGTGTTCCGATAAAAACTACAGTGCTGATGAAAAAGACCATGACGACATCTATTATTTTAAAAGTACCGACACAGATATTTACCTGGTTATAGAAGCGAGAAGCGTCACCACCGATGATGAGATTAAAGCAATGTGGATAAAAATTGATGACGACTTTAGCGAAATAATCCAAAAAAATATTATTTATCCGGAAAAGAAGGGCTCGGGCATGATTATGATCTCACTGGTCAAAAAGAATGACAAATATTCTCCCGGCACTTATTCCGTAGAAGTCTATTTAAATGGTTACAAGGAAGCAATCGAAGATTTTTTTATCTTAGAATAATCTACCTTACTTTTGTGTACTCAGCCCCTATCTTACTAAACTCGCTCTTTACTCTCTGGAATATCAATTCCAGGATTTCGTTTACCACACTATCAAGGTTATAATTCTCAATAATCCTTACATTTTCACTGGCAGCCAGCTTTTCTATATATTTTTGAATTATCAGTATCTTATCCAAGTGTTTTATATATTTTTCCATTGGCCGTGAACCCTGGGTTTCAACCGTCCTTTTTGTAAAGTGTTCTTTATGAACTGCCTTATCAGGCACTGATATTACTATCTGCTGGATTATAGCTTTTGAAGAATATTCATTCATATTACTAAGATAACCCGGCACGACATGAGCACCTTCTATTATAGTATCGGACTTCTCTACGATGTTCCTTTCAATTATTGCTTCTATTCCCACACTCACTGCCAGTACTTGTTCTCTGAATCCCAGAATAACCGGTTCCACACCAGAAGGCGGCAGGGTCAAATTCTTAAAGGCGTTATATGAAGAACCCCGGAGAGGCCTGATTAACTTTTTTGATACCGAAGCTCTCATCACCTCTCTAATGGCATCAGTCGAAGCGACCCTGTTTATATTTAATCTGCTGGCCAGTATAGTAGCTATGGTCGATTTACCCACACCAGTCGCTCCTCCTATAAGTATGATAATAGGTTTTTCAAGTTTTCCTACTGACTGCCATATTAAATATCTCTCAGCGTATTCCTGGCCGACCTTATCTTTAATAAATCTGAACGCAAACGACCTCAATTCGTCAAGAGAGAGGGAATATTTCTTTTTCTCCAAAAAGTAATCCTGTATCTCAAGAGCTATCTTATGGGCAGTTAATATATCCAGTCCCGTTATCGATATAGATGATGCAAGTATTCCCTTGGAAAAAGGTAATCCCTGCTTTTTATCAGAAATCACTATCACCCTTGGATTCGAAACATCTTTATTATTTAAATTTTTCATTTAAACTTTTACCTTTTGAAAAAATCTGTTTTAATTCTCTTTTTAAAATCTCTTTTCCATCCATTATAACAGGAATATTGTTCATATATATTATCCCTTTTTTATGCTTTATAGCATAGTCTGTCAATAAATCTACCGATGCAGCCTTTATTTCTGTAAGTATAGTATTACAATCATTACAATTTTTTAGATCTTTTTTTAACTGTTTTCTATTAGAGAGGTTAAAACTCAACTGTTGAATCTTACAATTATAATTCTTCTCCATATAATCTTTGATCCTCGGCCCTATAATCTCACTGGCAGTCATAGCCATGAATATCTTTTTCCCGCTGATATCGGACAATGGTCTCGGTCTAAAAATTGTCCTTATTATCTTTACACCTGGTTTTATTTTTTTAATTTCACTCTCCAGAAAAGATATTTTTTTCTTATCGGCCGTTGGCTCCTCGCACATTGTGATTATTATAAGGTCAGCACATAGTATTCTATAGATTCCCAGATAACCTACTATGTTCTCCCAGCTCTGACCCGCACCTATTATACATATATTTTTATCTGTTTCTATATCCGGGACCGAGGCACCACTCCCTTCCACTATTATCAGATCAGGACCCAGATTTTCTGCTATATTAACGCCCGCTTCTACATTTGACATAAAAATCTTTCCCCCAAAACCGCCACCGCATCTTCTACAGCCAATAGTAGTCACTCCTGCAGTAAGAGCATCTTCTATATAATCCGAGCTTGCATGCATTCCCTTACTACTTATCTCTAGAAGATATTCGGGCGTAATATTTATTTTATCACCCCTGATAACCTGGGGAACCTTTGGTCCTCCTCTGCCCATGGCAATAATACAGACATCAATATTATCCTCGGTATATATTTTAGCTACATAAGAACTTACGGCAGTCTTACCGATCCTTTTTCCAGTTCCGATAATGGCCAGTGATGGTTTCTTGCAGCTGACACTTTTTTCATCGTAAGAAAATAAAAAATCGGGGCCCATATAACTGCATCTGCAATAAAGACAAAAGGAGGCTATCTTCATCCTTATTATATAGTTTACTACCGGCTCATCACTTAGATCATAGACGATGTCGGGTTTAAAATGGTTAAGTGCTTTGATGAAGTCCAGGTCAATATTCTTGATCTTATAGATTTCTTCGCCGAAAAAATCCTCTAAGTCATCTTCTACCAGTTTTTCGGTTCCGCCTAAAAAAACAATCCCTTTGAAGTTACCTGGATAAATTCTTTTCAGCATAGCTATTGCATCATAAGTAACCTGGGGGTAATGCTCACCGTCTATTAATACAATAAGATCTTTATCCTTATTGCTTTCTCTCTTTAATAAACTTATCACAGAGTTTACTCTTTTGCTCTTTTCTTTTTACGTCCAGGATCTTCTCTATCTTATCAAAAGGATACCTTCGATAAATATCTATTTCTTTTTCTCTGACATATATAATATTATAACTGGGTTCGATCTTCCCTCTCAGCCTGAGACACGAAACCGTACCTGCGGTGACCACCAGCATGTCCTCTACCCTCCAGAGATAAGGAACGTGCTTATGTCCACATAGTACCATATCCACATCTGCACTTACTAGCGTTTTAAGAACATCGCCGGCATCATTTACAATATTCCTCTCCCTGCCGGTATTTGGGACAGATATAAGGTGGTGGTGCATGGCAAAGATCTTGAAATCTTTTTTATCTGCCTTGCTAAACTCATTTTTTATCCAGTCATAATGCTCTCTTCCAATCTGCCCGTTGTCCAGATCCGGTTCGCTTGAATCAGCCGCCACTATAGTCACCCCGTTACCATTAAACGAAATATACCTGCTGCCGAAAATCTCCTCGAAATGAAGATATCCTACATTTCTGGAATCGTGATTTCCCAGCAGGACCAGTATATTTTTACATCTAATAGGAGAGAGATAGTTCCTAACAGTATCGTATTCTCTTCTAAAACCGTCAGCGGTAAGATCGCCCGTTATGATGACTATATCCGGGTTCAGCTCATTTATTTCATCAATACATCTGGTGAGAAGACTGGGTACAAAATGTTTTTCACCCACGTGAATATCAGATATCTGGACTATTACTGTTTCTTTGGTATCTCGTGACATCTTTCTTCCCTTTGGATATATTTTTATTTAATGCTTATCTATTAATAGATTATACCATTAAAGTCATTTACTTTTTTAATTTTATAAAAAGAAAAAGTAAAGCACAATATTATAGTATTATTGCCGCACTGCAGGCCTAAAATCAAGGTTTTGATTCATCTTTTCATGCTCGTAAAAGGAAATTAAGAAACACTTGACTATATTTAAAATTTTGTTATAAAATATATGCACACGCGTTTACACGCGCGTTCATATAAAAAATACTATATAAATTATATTGTGTATAGCAAAGATATTGCCAAATTAGCCGGCGTTTCAAGAAGCACGGTATCAAGGGTAGTTAATAAATATCCTAACGTATCGGCCGAAACAAAAGAAAAAGTAAACAAAATTATAAAGAAATACCACTATATACCACACGGCCCGGCAAGAACATTGGCAGGCAAGCACAATAAAGTGATAGGAGTTTTTATAACAAACATCGTCCACGAAGATGAAAGACATATTGTTTTCCAGAATACATATTTATCACCTTTTACAGGTGCAGCAATAGATTGTGCCGATAAGTTGGGATATAACGTACTTGTTTCAATAATTGAAAAGAATAGTGATTTCATAAAAATAGAAGAGCTCTTTCATAACAAGACTTTAGCAGGGGGCATATTCATTGGAGCATGTAAAAATCCCCCCGAAATTTTAAATCTAGTAGAATCAGGACACAAGCTGGTAATAATAGACCAGGATCCAAAGTACCAGAATAGGGTAAAGGGGAAATATATCATAGTCAACTCCAATAATCTTGAAGGTGCTCGTACTGCAATAGAACATCTGATTGAATTAGGTCATAAAAATATAGCTCACATATGCGGAGATATGAAGAAACTTTCCGGTTCCGAAAGGCTTAAAGGTTATAAGACAAAAATGAAAGAATCAGGGCTTAGAATCAGAAAAGATTTCATAGTCAGCGGAGATTTCACCGAAAAAAGCGGATACATATCTGCTAAAAAACTTCTAAACGGTATAAGAAAAAGCAAAATAACCGGTATATTTTGTTCAAATGACGCCATGGCAATCGGAGCCATTAAAGCTGCGGCAGAATTAAAAATTAGAGTCCCTGAAGATATTTCAATCATCGGATACGACGATACGGAAATCTCAAGTTATATTTCACCGCCGCTTACGACTATTGGAAGTTCTATTCAAAAGATAGCCGCAGTCGCAACTAAAAATGTGATAGATTTTATCGAGAACGGTATCGATTCTTCCAAGTACTATATCGTTCCGACAAAGATTATAGAGAGAAAATCAACTAAAGAATTGGTAAATTAAGTTTTTAAATCTGAACATTGAAATAATTATAATAAAAAATTCATGTAAGTAATTATATGAATATCAATCGGAAAGGAGGTTAGATATAGAAAAAAAATGAGGTCTGTCAGGGTATATGATAAAAAAATCTGAAATCTTTATTCCGGCAGATCTCAGGTAAGTTTTGCAGAGACTGATTGCTGATTAAAAACTTAAGAGGAGGTTTAATAGTGAAGAAAATATTATTATTACTTCTTATCGCATCAATAATTGCTGTGTTTTCCCTTTATGGATGCGAGAAAGCAGGAGCAGCTGAAGAAGAGGAAGTAGTAGCTGAAGAAGAGGAAGAGGAAGTAGTAGCTGAAGAAGAGGAAGAAGAGGCAGGAATGGCAATTCCTACAGATACTTTCTATTATGATCCTGATATAGCTGCTGCAATTCTTGCAGATGCCGGATATGTCGACACTGATGGTGACGGTCTTGTTGAGATGCCTGACGGTTCTCCTATCTCACTGGAAGTGACATGTCCTACTGGATGGACAGACTGGATGGCAGCAATAAGTGTCATCAGTGACAGTGCCATGGAAGCAGGCATAAATCTTGTTGATGCAACTCCTGATTATGGTGCCTGGAACACAGCTCTCATGGACGGTACATTTGACTCCACATTGAACAACTGGGCTGCCATGAGCAACACTCCATGGACCTATTACAATCTTGTTTATCGACACCCGATCATAGACATGATGCAGTCCGGCAACTTCGGAAGATATGAAAATCAGGAAGTATGGGATCTTGTAGACGATCTTGCCGCAGTCAAGACAGATGATGTTGAAGGCATGCAGGACATTTGCAAGCAGATCCAGACCATCGAAATGCAGGAGATGCCTGCTATTCCTCTCTGGTATAACGGACTGTGGTCTCAGTTCAATAATTCAGTATGGGGTAATTGGCCATCATCAGCCGATGATACTCCTAATTCTCTACCTACCAGCTGGTCCGGATACTGGCAGCTGGGTGGTCTTGATACACTGGCCGGATTGGAACTGCAGGAAGGCGTTGAAGCCGGAACAGGTACTTATCCAAGAAACGAGACCCTGTATATCAGTGGAGCAGCCTGGGGCGCATTCTCTGACTTAAATCCATTCCTGCCCGGTACCAAGGCAAATTCTACTGGAACAATCGGACTCCTGTATGAATCACTGTTCCAGTATGATCCGCTGAGCGATGAGATGACACCATTCCTGGCAGAGAGCGGAGAATGGACCGATGACGTTACATACGAACTTAAGATAAGAGAAGGTATCAAATGGACTGACGGCCAGACACTGGATGCAAATGATGTTAAGTTCACCTTTGAGCTTGGCAGCATGTCTGATGCAATCTGGTTCGCTCCTATGTGGAATTATTTGGACAGCATCGACCTGGTTGATGACTACACACTGAAATTGAACTTTACCGATCCTCTTTACCAGGAATTCTCAAACAATCTGTACAATATCTTTATAGTTCCTGAGCATATCTGGTCAACAAGAACGGAAGAAGAGATAACTACAGGAATCAATGAGAATCCGGTCGGCTCAGGCGCATATAAGTGGGTAGCTGCTGGTGAAGACAGAAACGTATGGAAAAAGAACGAAGACTGGTGGGGAATAGACGCACTCGGAATGGATCCCCAGCCAACATATATAGTTGACATTCGTTTCTCAAGCAATAATGTTGCACTGGGTTCGATCCTCAAGGGTGAAGTCGATATGTCCAACAACTTCCTGCCTGGTGTTGCAGAACTGGTAGATAAGGGCTATGTCCAGACCTATTACCCCGAAGCTCCTTATATGATATCATGTAACACAGCTATCCTGTTCTTGAACACCACTAAGGCACCGTTGGATGACCCGGCTTTCAGAAGAGCTCTGGCTTTCGCTATCAATACAGGTGATATTGTTAACGTAGCTTATGCCAATCTGGTACAGGCTTCTGATCAATCCGGTCTTCTCCCAGGCTTAAGCAAGTTCTATATGCTACCTTAAGTCCTGGTGATTAAGGCGAAATAGTCGGTTAGATGATCACCGTCCCTCCAGCGGTAAAGGAGGGGCGGTGATTTTTGTAAATTTCTTTAACAGGGAGATGATTTGAGGCGGTATTTTGCCAGAAAAATACTCATATATGGTATTACGTTTTTTCTAGCGGTTACAATAGACTGGGCCATCCCCCGGTTTATGCCCGGTGATCCTGTTGCCACCATGCTTGCAAGATTAGGGCAGAAAGCCGAAGGCGTTGAGGCCATGTATACCTATTACACCAAAGCCTTTGGATTGGATCTGCCAATATGGAAGCAATACCTTAATTTCTGGAATGCACTTTTCCATGGAGATCTGGGGACAAGTGTATTCAGATTTCCTCAACCGGTAACCGCTATAATAATGAGAGCAGTCCCGTTTTCCATATGCCTGCTGATACCCTCTATCCTGCTTAGTTTTTATGCCGGAAACAAATTTGGCGCTTTTGCCGCTAGGACCAAGATCCTCGATAATACTGTACTGCCTTTAGGTTATATTCTTACTGCAACTCCCTATATGTGGCTGGGAATACTTCTGGTCTGGTCACTTGGAATAGTGGTGGGCATTTTTCCAGTTGCAGGTGCATACGCCTTCAATCTGGCACCAAGTCTTTCATGGGCTTTTGTTTTCAGTCTCTTGAAGCACTGGTTTCTTCCTTTCCTTTCCTTATTCCTGGTAGGTTTTGGAGGCTGGGCTATAGGAATGAGAAATATGATCATCTACGAACTTGAATCCGATTATTCCCACTATCTGGAGGCTCTTGGAGCTCCAAGAAAACTGGTCAGAAGATATGCTTATAGAAATGCGATACTTCCCCAGATAACAGGGCTTGCACTCCAGCTTGGTGTGATTGTCGCAGGTCAGGTAGTCACAGAAGCTGTTTTTTCATATCCTGGTATAGGCTGGCTGATACTTGCGGCCATCCAGAATCAGGATTACTTCCTCCTCCAGGGGTGTTTTTTGATAATAATAATCATGGTACTGATAGCTAATTTTATCATTGATATTGTCTATATAACCGTTGATCCAAGAACACGTTTAGGAATGGTTGGTGAATCATAATGATAGAAAAAATAAATATAGAAAAACAGAAAAAATCTATTAAAACAGCTACAGTAAAAGCTAAAAAAATCAACGAGTTCCTTTATTTTGCCATAAGAAACAATAAACTTAAAGTAGGATTGAGCATTGTACTTTTATTCCTTATACTTACAATAATAGGACCATTCCTTACAGATTATGAATTAAATGCTTTCTCAGTAGGACCCGTCTCCAGTCCCCCATCGTCAGAATACTGGTTTGGGACTACTACATTCGGGCAGGATGTTTATACCCAGTTTGTATATGGCCTGAGGGCAACATTTATGGTAGGGATCATCGGAGGAGGCCTGGCTACTTTTTTAGGTCTTATCATCGGTTTTACTGCCGGCTATCGCGGCGGTATTGTAGATGAACTTCTAAACATGCTTACCAATATCATTCTAGTCATTCCTGCATTTGCCATACTTCTCATCATAGCAGCGTACCTAAAAGTCAGAGGTGTCGTTACTGAAAGTGTTCTTATTGGTTTTATAAACTGGACCTGGACAGCAAGGGCAGTAAGGGCTCAGACATTCTCACTGCGTTCAAGAGAGTTTGTTGACATGGCCAGGATAAGCGGGATGAAACCACTAAAAATCATTTTCACTGAAATAGCACCCAATATGATGTCATACTTGCTTATGGCATTCATACTACAGTTTGGGGGGGCGATACTCTTTGCTGCCACGCTGGACTTCATAGGGCTTGGTCCTACACAGGGAATATCTCTCGGTCTTATGATGAATTACGCGGTGCTCTGGGGAGCCCTGCAGCTTGGTTCCTGGTGGTGGTTTATTCCACCAGGCTTTGCCATAATGGCCATCGTGGGATCTCTATACATTATGAATGTAGGACTGGATGAAGTATTCAATCCTAAACTGAGGGAGTTCTAAGAAAATGAGTCTTGAGATAAATAACCTTAAAGTCTACTACCAGACCCTTAGAGGTGATGTGAAGGCCCTCGACGGTGCTACTTTTAATATAAACAACGGGGAAATTATGGGGCTGGCAGGTGAATCTGGCTGCGGAAAAACCACACTGGCCAACAGCATCATCTTTCTGAATCCTCCTATGAAATATATAGAGGGCAGCGTAGAGCTGGATGGTAAAAAGCTACCTGTATGGGATATGAAAAAAATGGATAGATACAGGTTTAAAGAAATCTCCATCATACCCCAATATGCAATGAATGCCCTTAATCCCACGCGTAAGATAGGAAAGATGATTGCAGAACTTCTTGATTCTAAAAAAGTAAATTACAGAAAGCTTAAACCGGAACTGGAAAGAAGACTTGATCTTGTCGAACTGACAAGGAGTGTGTTAAGTATGTACCCGATAGAGCTCTCGGGCGGCATGAAGCAGAGAATGGTCCTGGTCCTTTCTACATTACTTGATCCTTCGCTGCTTATAGCTGATGAGATAACATCTGCTCTTGATGTCTCCACGCAGAAAGCAGTAGCAGAGATGCTGGTAGAATTCAGGGACCGAAAATTTGTAAAATGCATGATCGTCATTACTCATGACATATCTATACTCTATCAGATCGCGGACAGCATCCTCGTAATGTATGCAGGAAAACTGACTGAAAAAGCTTCTACAAAAACAATAATTCATTCTCCAAGGCATCCATATACCAAACTACTGATATCGTCACTGCCCAAAGTGGGTGTAAAATCCTCTGAAAGAAAACTGACCGGAATTCCCGGAAATACACCCCTTCTTCTTAATCCGCCCCTGGGCTGCCGTTTCAGGGACAGGTGCCCCGTCGCTTTTAGTAAATGCACTGAAGAACCGCCGTTTATCGAAATAGAAAAAGGTCACTTTGTTGCCTGCTGGAAGGAGTCTAAAAAAAATGCTTAAGCTCGAGAAAGTATCAAAAATCTACAGGACCGGTACATTCGGTGGGAAGCTTCTTCCTGCCGTAGTTGATGTCAGTTTTAATGTCAAGAACAGAGAAGTCGTCTCACTCATAGGTGAAAGCGGGAGTGGTAAAAGCACCATAGGAAAAATGATACTTGGTCTTATTAGTATAACTTCAGGGAAAATCTATTTTGATGGAATCGACGTTTCTACTCTCAGGAGAAGAGCATTAAAAAAATACTACTATGATGTACAGGGTGTTTTTCAGGACCCATTCAGCTCTTATAATCCCATCTTCAAGGCTGACCGTATATTCAATATAATAAGAAAGGAATTTTTTCCAAAAATGAAGCATGCGGAATGGAAGGATAAGATTAATAAATCACTGCGCGCCGTAGGCCTTAATCCTGATCAGGTTTTAAACAAGTTCCCTCATCAATTGAGCGGCGGCCAGCTCCAGCGCTTTCTTATAGCAAGGGCGCTGCTGCTTGATATTAAATTTTTAGTAGCAGATGAGATCATAAGCATGCTTGACGCATCTACCCGCGTTGATGTCCTGAACCTTCTGGTTGAATTAAAATCACGGGGCCTTGCCATTTTGTTTATAACTCACGATCTTTCACTTGGTTATTATATAAGTGAAAGGGCAATAATACTCTACAGGGGTACTATCGTGGAAATGGGTGCAACAGACAAGATATATTACAAACCTCTTCACCCCTATACCAAAATGTTAATGGCTTCTGTTCCCCGCCTGGATAAGAAATGGGAAGAAGTAAAAATAGAACTCAAGGGAAAGAAAGCCGAAGCTGCCGTGGGCTGCGTATATTATGACAGGTGCAAAGCTACAAATAAAAAAAGGAGTTGCATAACAAAAAGACCCGAACTTGTTGAAGCAGAAAGTGGCCACTTTGTAGCCTGCGACTTTTATAAAAAAAAGTGAATGTCAAACCGGAAT
Source organism: uncultured Actinomycetota bacterium (assembly GCA_964610385.1). GTDB lineage: Bacteria > Actinomycetota > Humimicrobiia > Humimicrobiales > Humimicrobiaceae > CAZBSE01. The sequence goes on along the minus strand of CAZSXW010000002.1, from coordinate 57,800 downwards.
AAATCCTATCACATTACTGCTTCTACCACATGATTTCTGTTGTCCTCAAAGACAGGAGCCAAATTACCTTTTATTTCTTTCCCATCAACTTTAAACAGAGATATTCCCCTGCTTACATGTCTGGGATTCTTTACCTCAATGGTATAAATGGCATTCCTATATTTACGTACTACCTTGAAACTATCCCATTTTCCAGGGATGCATGGGTCTATTTCGAGGCCGTTATAACGCGGTCTGACACCCAGTATAAACCTGGTAGCGGCCTGATACATCCAGGATGCTGTTCCCGTAAGCCAGCTGTTCCTGCCCAGGCCGAATTGGGGATGCTCGTCACTCAGGATATTCTGGGCATAAACATATGGCTCACATTCATATTCCTCTGCAATATCGTTCTTGTATGCCGGATTTATCTGGGTATAATACCGGTAAGCACGATCACCATTACCCACTATAGTCTCAGCAATGACTGCCCAGGGATTGGTATGAAGAAAAATCCCTCCGTTTTCCTTTGTACCAGGGGGAAAAGTCGTAATACCGCCCTTGTCGCGATCATAACCATCAAATCCAGGCCAGCTTACTTTAATCCCCTTTGGGGTATTAAGAAGCCTGTTTAATGAATCTAAAGCTTTCTCTGCCCTATCCGGCAGTGCCAGACCCGATATTATTGCCCATGACTGGGCATTAAGATATATTTTCCCGTGCTCATTTCTATTGGAACCTAGTGGAGTGCCATCATAATCAAAATAGCGGACATACCACTTACCATCCCAGCTGGTATCATTAAAAAGTTTTTTTAGTTTGTCATATTCTGTCCTGCACGATCCGGCAGCTTCTGCATCACCCATATGGTTATAAAGCTCTATCATCTCCAAAAGACCTTTACCATAAAGATGAGTAATAAACAGCGATTCAGCACCGGTTTTAAGATTGACAGTATCGTTCCAATCGGCAAATCCAAGATGAGGAAGTCCATGCCGGCCCTTGTCATTTCTTGTAAAATCCAGAGCCTGTCTCAAATGGTCCAGGACTGTTCCGCTCTCTCTAGACCTGTCATTTTTATCTTTTTTATAGTACGGGACGATTTCTTTTAAAAACGCAAGATCCCCGGTTTCTTTTAGATAGTTTGTTACAGCCAGCACGATCCAGAGATGATCATCACCATAGTACCTGGGACGGTCAGTCCAATCCTCCGTTTCACCTGCCGAACCCTCCATGGTCAGAGGATTGAAACTATGCATGGTGCTGCCGTCTGCTCTCTGTATCACCATCATCTTTTTTAACAGTTCTTTAGAATCATCTGGCATATGACCGATCACCCCCATCACATCCTGACAGCCGTCGCGGAAACCAATACCGCGTGTGCCTATACCCAGCTGATAATATGAAAGGTACCGCGACCAGTTCTTGGTCACAAAACACTGCCTTGGATTATGGATATTAAGCATGCTGTTCATATTGGGATCAGGTGTCTCAACCTGCATAGTCGATAAGAATTTATTCCAGAATTTGCTTATTTTGTTAAATTCGCTGCTTACAGCTTCAGGATCTCTATATTTCTCGATACCAGGCCGCGCTTTTTCAAAACTCTGTTCCTGGCCGAGCTGGGTTATAAAACTTTTTGTCTGTCCTTCTCTAAATCTTCCCAGATGATGCATTAGAGCACCTATATTATCACCGCGGTTTGCTTCGTAATTGCCCAGTTCTTTCATCTGAAGTGAAATCGGGTCCGACCAGGTCCCATACTCGTTATTACCCAGGAACCGCTTCCTATCCGATTCGAAAGAAGAAACTGGATGGTTGGAAGTAAAAAAGTTTACATTGGTATCCCTGCGCATAAAAGCATATTGAATAAGTGTAAGCATGCCGTTCTTTTCACGTATACACCGCGACTGCATAGTCTGGGGCACCCAGTCGGCATTATTAAACTGTTTTAGCGCATCAAAATGGGTATATTCCACTATGCTTACAGCATCTATTTCAATATCCCTGCCTGTCTTATTGGTGATCTTTACTTCTCTTATTTCTCTTGTATCACCCAAAGGAACAAATATGGTACATTCTATCCTTATACCGTAAAATTCCGATATTATCCGGCTATAGCCCAGCCCGACATGGCACTCATACTTATCATACGGATCAAGTGTAGGAACAAAAAAAGGAGAAAATATCTTATAACCCTTACCCTGCTTGAACCGGCAGTACAGAGTTTCACCTTTAAATTCAGATGAAGGCATCTGCTGTATATATTTTGTGATCCTGTTAAGAGAAGGATCACGCTTGCATATCAGTGCACCCCCTGTATGGTCTACAAATCCTCCAAAATCCAGAGTCCCTATATAATTGATCCATTTTACCGGTGTTCTGGGATCAGTAATGACATACTCTTTATTCTTATCATCAAAATAACCATAATTCATAATATATCTCCCATTCTATCCATATGGAAAATCTTTTTGAAATAGCTTATACTACTGCTTTTTTTATGGTAAAAAAGCTCCCGGTATACATGTCATTTAATATATACTTCTATCAGATGAGTTTTATTATCCTTAAAAATAGGTACTATATTTGATTTAAGTTCCCTTTTATCCAGTATTATTTTCTGTTTCCCTTTGCAAATCCCCTTTTGTTTTCTTACCTCAATCTTATATCTAGTCCCTCTGAATATTCTATCTACTTTATAACCCGTCCAGTTTTTAGGCAGACAGGGATCTATCAGCAGGCCCTCATAATCAGGCTTGATTCCTAAAATCGCCTGTGAGATGCTAACAAAGGCCCATGCCGCTGTTCCAGTAAGCCAGGAATTTTTTGCCTCTCCAAAAGTGGAAGCATCCGGCCCAGCAATCATCTGGCTGTAGCAATACGGCTCGCAGCGGTAAGTATCTATAATATCCTCTTTAGTACTGGGGCATATACGCAAATAATAATCAAATGCCCTGTCACCGTTTCCCAGGATAGTCTCGGCTATTGATATCCAGGGATTATTATGACAGAATATTCCAGAATTTTCCTTATAACCCGGTGGGTAAGAAGATATTTCTCCTAGATTTAGGTAATAATGAGAATATGGAGGATGGTTTAATATTATTCCATTGGAAGTAGCAAGGTATTTTTCTACACTTTTAAGAGCTTTACTGGCCATCCCATTTGTAAGACCTACACCTCCCATGATGCACAAGCCCTGCGGCTCAATAAATATTTTTCCTTCCCTGCATTCTTTCGAACCTATTTTCTTACCGTAATAGTCATAAGCCCTCAGGAACCAATCTCCATCCCATCCTGACGATTCGACTGCTTTTTTTATAAGGTTAAACCCTTGGTTTAAATAATCGCTTTTTTCTTCATTTCCAATCTGCCGTAAAAGTCTTAACAGTTCCCTGCAGACATGGAGAAATAACCCCGCGATCATGACCGATTCTGCTACTCCCCCAGGTCTATCTCCAAAAGTCTGGAAGCTCTCACCGGGATGTTCCGAAAAGCAGTTTAAATTCAGACAATCATTCCAATCAGCATGCCCTATAAGCGGCAGGTTATGAGGTCCCAGATTATTAAGAGTATAGTCTATAGATAGAAAAAGGTGGTCAAGAAGGGTATCCTTACTTTTAGGTATATCCGAATAACTTATCTTTTCTTTAAGAATACTATAGTCTCCAGTTTCCTTGATATATGCACATGTAGACACTATAAGCCATAATGGATCATCATTAAAACCTCCGCCTAAAGCTTTATTTCCCTTCTTGGTCAGCGGCTGATACTGATGATAACAGCTTCCATCTGAAAGCTGTACCCCGGCAATATCTAATATTCTCTGACGTGACCGCTCAGGTATCATATGTACAAAACCAAGCAGATCCTGATTTGAATCCCTGAATCCCAGTCCGCGCCCTATACCGGTTTCATAAAAAGAGGCCGAACGTGATAGATTAAAAGTCACCATACACTGGTACTGATTCCAAACATTGACCATACGCTCCACATGTTTATTATCTATTTCAACCCTGTATTTACCAAGCAGTTCAGACCAGTACTGCTTCAATTCTTTTAAAGCCTTATCTATATTTTTGGTATTTTTATACGCTTTAAGCTTCGGCCATAACGATTTTTTATTTATGACATTAGGAGCAGAAAACTTCTCATCTTCTTTATTTTCCATATACCCCAGTATAAAATGGAGGCGCTTGCTTTCTCCGGCCTCCAGACTTATATTTACCTGATGAACACCTATAGGATACCAACCATTTGCAATAGAATTGGTGCACTCTCCTTTTACAGCAGCTTTAGGGTTTTCAAATCCGTTATAAACACCAATAAAGGCATCCCTGCTGGTATCAAATCCGTCCACTTTCCTGCTGCAGGCGAAGTATGCATAATGATTCCTTCTTTCTCTATATTCGGTCTTATGGAAAATTATTCCATTCTCAACTTCTACCTCACCGGTATTGAGATTACGCTGAAGATTGGTCATATCATCCATGGCATCCCAGAGGCAGAATTCTAAAAAAGAAAAAAGTGTTATTTCCTTTTTTTGTTTTGTTTTATTGGTAAGGACAAGATCCCATATTTCCATATTTTCTCCCAGGGGTATGAAATAAGTCACCTCTGCTTCAACTCCTTTTTTCCTGCCCTTTATGACAGTATAACCCAGGCCATGACGGCAGTGGTACTCATCAAGAGGTACCCGGGTCGGTTTCCAACCTGGATTCCATAATGTACTGCCATCCTTGATATATAAATATCTTCCGCCGTTATCTACCGGGACATTATTATACCTATAGCGCGTTAAGCGGCGTAGTCTTGCATCTATATAAAAACTATAACCCCCTGCTGTATTGGAAATAATACCAAGGTATCTTTCACAGCCTAAATAATTTATCCATGGCAGAGGAGTGTCCGGTTTTTCAATAACATATTCCTTATTAGCATCATTAAAATGACCAAATTTATTCATTACTGTTCCTTTTTTAAAAGCTCCATATTAATATTCACATCGGGATAAAATCATAAGTTAATTCAATAACAGAAAAGATATCAAATATTATCATACTTCTATTGATTTGGACAATCTAGAACCCGTTAAATAATTAACTGAAAATTTAAGATTTTTACGGGTCGTATGACTCTTTAATTCTGAAAAAACTCTTAAATAGATCCAGGTAAGACTATTAAAGCGAGTATAAGGGCCGCTCCACCTACAAACCAATGTAATATGTAATAGTACATATTACATTTTCCTATCTAATATTTGCAGAGATCTGATTTGAGATTTCATCTGAATACACCACCGGAATTTATTTTACCAATAGGTACTCAGACATCTCCTTTTAAGTATAAATTAACATAAAAAATATGTAAATATAAAAAATTTATTATCATCCAGTATTTTTTTAGAACTATAGAAATAATTAAAAATGATTCTTTACTAAACTATTTTTATCAAGTATAAATTAATATATAAGTCAGGTAAATATTAAAAATTGAGTATTTAATATTAATTATCAGTAAAGAGGAGAAAATATCATTATGAAAATGACAAGGAAACTAGGAAAATCAGGCATTGAAGTTAGCGCGTTGGGCCTGGGCTGCTGGCCCATAGGGGGGCTATTTTACTCTGTCGATGGTAGATCCAGCGGATACAGCAATGTCAATGATGAAGAATCAATCAGAGCAATCCAAAAGGCAGTCGAGCTCGGCATTAATTTCTTTGATACCGCGGATGTTTATGGTACAGGTCACAGCGAAATAATTCTCGGAAAGGCGCTAAAAGGTAAAAGAGACCAGGTAGTCATAGCTACTAAATTTGGCAACACCTTTAATGAAAAAACAAACCGCATGACGGGCGCCGATTCTTCGGAAGAATATATAAAAAAAGCATGCCGCGATTCACTGAAAAGACTGGGTACGGATTATATAGATCTATATCAACTGCATCTGTGGTCTATACCCATTCAGGAGGCACCCAGTGTTTTTGAAGTGCTGGAAAAGTTACAGGATGAGGGACTAATCAGAGAATACGGGTGGAGTACCGACAACCTTGAGTGCATCGATTTCTTGATAAATAATACCAACGGCACATCAATTCAGCATCAGTTCAATGTATTTATAAACGCAGATAAGATTATCGATATCTGTGAAAAACATAATATTGCAAGTATTAATCGATCCCCGCTGGCCATGGGCCTGCTCAGCGGTAAATTTAACCAAAATTCAAAGCTGTCCGCAGATGACATAAGAGGTAATGATGTCAGCTGGAATTTGTATTTTAAAAACGGCAGACCGAATGCTGAATTTCTAAAAAAGCTTGAATCACTGCGTGAAATACTGACCAGCAACGGAAGGACACTCGTGCAGGGTGCGCTGGCGTGGATATGGAGCGCCAGTGGAAAGACCATACCCATACCAGGTTTTAGAACCGTAAAACAGGTAGAAGAAAATGCAAAAGCAATGGAATTCGGCCCATTAACCAGAGAGCAGATGACTGAAATAAATAAACTTATTGATAGAGTTTCAATTTAAAAAAATAGTTAAAATATGAATAAAACTTAAAAACAGTATTTTGATTTATTAAATTTATTTAAGGAAAGTAAAAATGAATAAAATCGAATTTGGCAGAACAAAAGAGCATATCAGTCAAGCCGGCCTGGGCTGTATGCTTATGGGTAGCGCAATAGATCAAACAACGTCTTTTATAATGCTGGACCGTTTTATAAACCAGGGTGGAAACTTCCTGGATACTGCCAATTGTTATGCCTGGTGGTTGGGCAAAGGAGAATTTATTGGCGATGAAAGTGAAAATCTTGTTGGTCAATGGATGAAAGAGAGGAGAAATAGAAAAAGGATATTTCTGGCAACCAAAGTCGGAGCCAGACTTAAACATCCGGAAAAGATAAGAGATAATAAAGGGAATATTTTATGGGATCTTTTACCTGGAAAATATGAAGGTCTGGCACCCGAAGTAATCCGAAAGGGTATAGAGGGAAGCTTGAAAAGACTTCAGACGGATTATATTGATCTATATTATACCCATGTTGACGACCGTATTACACCCCTGGAAGAAACTTTAGAAGCCCTCAATCGTCTGGTCGAGGAGGGCAAGGTAAGATATATTGGCTGTAGTAACCTAAGGACCTGGCGATTGGAACGGTCTAGATGTATAAGTTCGGCAAATAAGTGGGCTTCCTACATCGCTGTGCAACAGCAGTATTCTTATCTAAGGCCCAAGCCAGGCGTTGATTTCGGCGTCACTGTAAATGTAGACGATGAACTTATTGATTACATCAACACTAATGAAGATATAACTCTTGTTGCTTACTCGCCTCTTTTAAAGGGTATCTACGATGATAAAAAAAAGCGCGAGGCTTATTATAACTGGCAGCTTTTTGACAATGATGATGCACAGATCAGGCTGGAGACTCTGTCAAAGATTGCAAAAGAATTGGGTGTTAACAACAACCAGCTTGTTTTAGCCTGGCTTCTTCATCACCAGCCAAGGGTCGTTCCTCTTCTGGGAGCCAGCAATCTGGAACAATTTGATCAGAATATAAAAGCACTTAATATCCATTTAACAGATGAGCAGATCTCCTTATTAAATAATGCTTCCGCGTGAATATTGACTCATCATATTTTAAGTAATCAGTATTTAATATTGAAGTAAGATAATAGCTGCAAAATTGACAGTATCAGAAAGTACAGCTATTGACCTTGACTATTTAAATGTCTTTTATAATAATTTTTCATATATATAAAAATATTACTATTTGGGGACCATATTATGAAAAAAGAATTTAAAGGTAATAAAAGCACCGTATATTATATAGAAACAAAGAAAGATTCGAATAAAAGCCTCATAGATAGATTGGCAAAAATGATCGATAAATCCCGCCTTTTAAGGAATATTGAGCCTGGTGATAGAGTTGCTGTAAAAATGCACTTCGGGGAAAGAGGCGGACATGGTTATATAAGAACACCCTTTATAGGGAAAATAGTACAGAAAATAATAGAATATAATGGAATACCCTTCCTTACAGATACCAATACACTTTATACACATAAAAGGCATAATGCGATAGATCATTTAAAAACTGCCGCAATCAACGGTTTTACGCATGAGACAGTAGGTGCACCCATCATTATAGCAGATGGGCTGACCGGCAATGATTATAAAACCGTAAAAGTGAACGGTAAGCATTTCAAGGAAATATTTATCGGCAGCACCATCTTTTATGCTGACTTTATAATTGCGGCCACTCACTTTACCGGTCATCCCTTAGGGGGGTTTGGCGGGTCTATAAAAAACCTTGCTATGGGATGCGCTTCAATTAAAGGGAAATTCTTACAACATTCAGAGTTCGTACCCGCGGTTGATGAAAACCTCTGCAGATTGTGCGGGACATGTATTGAGGCCTGCTCTTTCGATGCTATCAGAAAGGGTAAAAAAAGCATTTATTTTATAGAAAAAAAATGTAAAGGTTGTGGTGAATGCATAGGTGTCTGTAAATATAACGCTATCAGGCCCAAATTCCCCAGAGAAAGCAGGAAATTACAGGAGAAAATGGTGGAATATGTAATGGGAATAACGAACCAAAAAGATAAAAAGATCGTCTATATCAATTTTTTGATCGATATCACTCCAGAATGCGACTGCCTTGGTGCATCAAACAGTCCTATCGTGCCTGACCTGGGTATCCTGCTTTCAAACGACCCTATTGCTATAGACAAAGCTTCCGTGGACCTTGTCAATTCAGCACCCTTTAGTCCATTATGGTCTGATATAAATAAGACAAAAAGCGAAGATAAATTTAAATTAGTTTATAAAAATGTAGATTGGAACAATCAGCTTGACTACGGTCAAAAAATGGGAATTGGAAACAAGGATTACAAGATAATCAGACTTTAATTTTTAAAATCCTATCTTATCGAGCAGACTGCTGTAATTCCCTTATAACCCTGCAGGGATTTCCTGTTGCAATTACATTTGAAGGAATATTTTTGGTCACAATACTACCTGCACCTATAACCGAATTATCTCCAATTTCTACACCGGCAATAATAATTACACCTGCTCCTATCCAGACATTGTCTCCTATCTTAATGGGACGACCATACTCAAATCCTTTAATCCTTTCATTAAGATCGATTGGATGTGAGGCCGCACATATCTGTACCCCTGGTCCAAGAAAAACATTATCACCGATCTCTACAGTATTTACATCAAGTATCACGCAATTATGGTTTGCATAGAAATTTTTACCTATGATAATGTTATAACCATAATCACAGTAGAAATTTGGTTCTACCGTACAATCTTCATCTGTTCTGAACAATTTCTTTAAGATCTCTTTTTTCCTGTCATGATCGGAGGGATCTGACATATTAAATTCGTAACACAATTTTTTTGCATAATCTCTTTCTTTTGTAAGTTCTTCATCCGTGGCTAAATACAATCTTCCCGACAGCATCTTTTCTTTTTCTGTCATAACCTAACTCCGGTTCATTTTATGATCCTTGTCTTTATCAGATCTTTATACCACAGCGCACTGTCTTTTAACATCCTTTCCTGGGTTTCATAATCTATATAAATGATCCCGAACCTCTTAGAATAGCCGTGCCCCCATTCAAAATTATCCATCAGTGACCACAGGAAATATCCTCTTATATCCGCACCCTTACGGTTAAGATCTGCAATCTTTTTTAAATGCCTTCGGAGATAATCCACACGCTTGCCATCATGTATTTTCCTGTCTTTAGACACCTTATCATTAAAAGCAGCACCATTTTCGGTGATATAAATGGGTATATCGGTATATTCCTCCCTTAGCCTCGATATAAGACCGCAAAGAGCCTGCGGCACTATCTCCCAGTCCGTTTCTGTCCTCTTAAAATTTCCATGGGTCTTTTCATATTCCAGCTCTGAATCAGGAGAATATTTGATCAATTCACGTGAATAATAATTTACTCCCAGAAAATCATTTTTAACCGATATTTTCTCAATATCCCCGTCTTTTATAAAATCAAAATCGCCTATTAGTTTCTTAAACACCTCTTTCATATCTTCAGGATAATCAGCCTTAAAAAGCGGACTAAGAAACCATCTATTATACTGGCCATCAAATACTGAAGTTGCCTTTTTATCTTCCTCAATATCTGTGGCAGGATATGAGGGGATCAAGTTAAGTGTTATTCCTATTGCGCTATTTTTAAATTTCAATCTTCTAAAATTCCTTACGGCAGAACCGTGGGACATCAAAATATGATGAGCGACCGTAACGGCTTCCTTTAAATTCTTATGACCTGGCGCATGAATACCCTCATGATAACCAAAAAAAGAAGGGCACAATGGTTCATTATGGGTTATCCATAACCCTACGGATTCATTAAGTTCCTTAAATAGTCTTGACGAGTATTCTTCAAACCATTTAACCGAATCTCTATTTAACCACCCACCCATATTATAAGCCCATAACGGCTGATCCCAGTGATAAATGGTAACGACAGGTCTTATATTCCTTTTATTCAACTCATTTACAAGTCTCTTATAAAAATCCATTCCCTTAGGATTGTACCTGCCTTTTTCAGGGAAAATTCTGGACCACGAGACTGAAAATCTATATGCATCAGTTCCTATTTTTTCCATTAATTCTACATCTTCTTTATATCTATGATAATGGTCACAAGCTATATCACCCGTGTGCTCCCTGTATGTCTTCCCGGGAGTCTTTGAAAACAAATCCCATATAGAAGGAGTCCTGCCGTCTTCAGCCGCAGCTCCCTCTATCTGGTAGGATGATGTTGCAGTACCGAAAATAAAGTCTTTTTTAAAATCTTTAGTCATTCTATATCTTAATACTCTCCTATACTTTAGATTCACTTATATAAAAAAGGGACCCCACTAGTACCATATTATATTACGGATATTACTCTATACTAAAATTATGTTGACGAATATTGCTATTTCAAATCGGAAGGATATCTGATTTAAGTTATTTTAAGGCAAGCAACAGAATCTTTTATTTAACAAACAGTCACTCACTCATAAACTTCTTCTGTCTCCTTATTAAATAAATACAATTTATCAATATCTACATACAGTATGGCTGTTTCACCGCTTTTATATTTGGATTTAGGGTTGACTCTTGCTGTTACGAGTACCCCTTCTATGTCAAGATATAAATAGATCTCTGCGCCCATTGGTTCCCTGACCTCGATTTTTGCTTTAATAGTATTGCCTTTATGGATATTTTGCACAAAACTACTATCTTCAAGATCCTCGGGTCTTATTCCCAGCACTATTTCTTTTCCAACAAGATCGTTTTTCTTTATTATCTTCTTGATCTTATCACCCGAGTCAAGCTCAAATACTTTACTTTTAAGAGTCATTTTTTTAGTCACGTTAACATCTATGAAATTCATGGCGGGACTTCCAATAAAACCGGCTACAAACATATTACTGGGATTATCATAGATCTCCTGAGGTTTACCGGTCTGCTGTACTATTCCATCTTTTAGAAGTATTATTTTATCTGCCATAGTCATAGCTTCTGTCTGGTCATGAGTCACATATATTACAGTGGAATTAAGTCTCTCATGAAGTTTTACGATCTCGGTTCTCATCTGAACCCTGAGTTTCGCATCAAGATTGGAAAGTGGCTCATCCATCAAAAACACCTTTGGGTCCCTTACAATAGCCCTTCCTAAAGCAACTCTCTGTTTCTGCCCTCCTGAAAGTTGCTTTGGCATTCTCTTAAGCAGGTCTTCTATCTTTAATATTTTCGCTGTCTCAGTGACTCTTTTATTTATTTCATCTCTTGGCATTCTTCGCAGTTTCAGCCCAAATGCCATATTATTGTACACGTTGAAATGTGGATAAAGAGCATAATTTTGAAAAACCATAGCTATATCCCTGTCCTTGGGAGCAACCTTATTGACCAGCCTGTCATCAATATATATCTCGCCTTCCGTTACTTCTTCCAGACCTGCTATCATACGAAGAGTCGTCGTTTTTCCACAGCCGGAAGGCCCTACCAATACTACAAATTCCTTATCTTCTATTGTATCGTTCAAATCGCTTACAGCTACCACATCCTCAAACTTTTTAGTCAAATTTTTAAAAACGACTTTTGCCATTTTTCCATCTCCTATATGTTAAATAATAATAGGCTATCAAATAATAATAAATTATAGAATAAAAAGGAATTATTTTCTATATTCAGAGACATTTAAAATTTCTATCAAAGCATTTAAAAACTTTATATTGGTATCGGGCTGCCCTACAGTGACTCTTATATAATCCGGCAGGCCCAGGTTCTTCCCCGGTCTTACTATAAATCCTTTTTTTAGCAGCTCTTCTACTACCCTACCGCAACTTTTACCCGCTTTGATCAATATAAAGTTCGCATATGATTTAATAAAACCAATTTTATTTTTCAAAAGAACCTTATAAAATCTGTTTTTCTCCTTATATATCTTTTTAACTACTTTTTTAACATAAGATTCGTTCTCCAGTGCTGCAACAGCAGCTTTCTGGGCCAGCGAATTTATATTAAAAGGAAGCCTTATTTTATTCAGCACAGAAATAATCGAGCTGTCAGATATGCCGTATCCTATCCTTAAGCCGGCAAGCCCGTATATCTTTGAAAATGTCCTTAAGACAATCAGGTTTTTATATCCATTTAAATACCTTAGTGTATCGACTTTCTCACTTTCAAGCACGTATTCACTGTAAGCCTCATCAACAACTACCAGTATACCTCCATCGTTATTTTTTAAGACATATTCAAACTCTTCCCGGCTGATATTGGTACCTGTCGGATTATGAGGATTGGTCAAAAATATTATTCTTGTACCATCGTCTATAGACTTCACCATCATTTTTACATCCTGTCTGAACTCTTTTAAAGGGACTTTTATAGCTGACCCACCGCTTTTTAAAACAGATTTTTCATAGATCAAAAAAGTAGGGTCTGCAATTACCGCATTTTCTCCAGGTCCTATAAAACCATCACATATCATCTCTATTATCTGATCAGTACCGTTACCCATGACTATGCAGTCTGTACTTATCCCATACTTCTCGCCGAGTTTCTGCTTTACCTTCCTGCAAGCGCTGTCGGGATAAAACCTGATATCTTTCAGGCCGCTGCTGATCTTCTTTAAAACTCTGGGGTCGGGACCATAAAGATTCTCATTGGAAGCTAACTTATAGACGTCCTTCAGATTATATTTCTTTTTTATTTCATTTACAGTCCTGCCCGGAATGTATTCAGGTATTTGTGAAAGCCATTTTTTTAATTTTATATCCATCTCTTCACCTTATTTTTTAAATCTTATCTTTATAGAATCTCTGTGAGCAAATAATTTTTCAAATCCTGATATAGTCTCTATAAATTTCTTTTCTTCTTTTAAAGCCTCCCTATCATAAAAGGTGGTGCTGCTTCTCTTTAAAAAATCATATACTCCCAGTGGAGACGAAAATCTCGCATTTCCACCGGTGGGAATGACATGATTAGTCCCACCTATATAATCACCGACTGCCACCGGGCAGTACCGGCCTATAAATATCGCTCCTGCATTCTTTATCTTTTTTAAGACCTTTCTAGCATCCCCGGTCATTATTTCCAGGTGTTCCGGAGCTATGATATTGCAAGCTCCGATAAGCCAATCTTTATCACGGTTAAAAATGACCCTGCAGTTGTTTTTAAGCGAACTTAAAATCACTTTAAGATTTGATTTACTCCCGTATTCACTTCTAAATACTTTAAGGCGCCCGTAGATCTCCTCTACAGCTCTTTTTGCCAAATTTAAACTTGTTGACAGTAATATACTCCTGGAATCCGGGTCATGTTCGGCCTGGGCGATAAGATCGGCGGCAATAAATTCGGGCCTGGCAGTATCGTCCGCCAGAACAGTGATATCACTGGGGCCGGCAAGACTATCTATGCCGACATCTCCAAACACCTTCTTTTTGGCTGCGGTCACGTAAATATTGCCCGGACCTACCACCTTATCCACTTTTTTAATACTTTCCGTGCCGTAAGCCATAACTGCCACTGCCTGCGCCCCTCCTATTTTATAAACCTCTCTTACCTTTAATCTACCGCAAAGATATAGTAAAACCCGGTTTATATTTCCGTCAGGCTGAGGAGGCGTACAAATCACTATCTCCCCTACACCTGCTACCACAGCCGGTATCACAGTCATAAGCACCGTAGATGGGTATATGTATCTTCCCCCCGGTATATATATCCCTACTCTTTCCAGGGGGCACAGGACCTGTCCCATTTCCTTGCCCTTTTTAGGCCTTATGGTCCAGGAGCCTGACTCTCTTTTAAACTGTGCAGTATGATACCCGGTTATATTTTTATAGCTGGCTTCCAGTGCCTCGATCAGATCGGGCAACCTGTTTTTGACATATTTAAAGGCAGATCTTATCTCATCATCTTTTACTTTAATATCATCGATACTTTCAGCTTTAAAACGGTCAAACTGTCCGCATAGGCGTACTACGGCCCTATCTCCAGCTGATCTTACCCTGCTTATTATTTTACCTACAGTCTTATCTACGGAATCCGATATATTAAAGCCTCTACTTGCCAGAGTATACACTTCTTCGAATTTTTCAGGTTTTTCTATCTTTAAAAAATTATAATCCATATAAAAAGACCTTTGATACTTTTAAATGTTTTTATTAATATACCTAAAGAAAATAAAATTAGCAAAATAAAACTAACATTATAGAAAAAATGTCAAAAACTTCAAATTCAAAACCGGAAATGCTTCTTCATGTATGTTGCGGCACTTGTGCGCTTTACCCTTATTTTGAACTAAAAAGAGATTTTAATATTACTTTCTTCTATTATAATCCCAATATATACCCAAAAAAAGAATATCTTAGAAGGCTTTATGGTGTGCAAACTATCGCAAAAAAATATTCCATCCCGCTCGTGACCGGAAGATATGAAATAAAAAAATGGCTTACTTTGACCAAAGGATACGAAGATGAGCCCGAGGGCGGCAGAAGATGCGATCTATGTTTCAGAATGCGTTTGAATAAAACAGCCGAACAGGCAAAAGAACTGGGAACCGACTTATTTGGAACGACTCTTACCGTAAGCCCTCTTAAAAATCATCATATCATCAACTCCATAGGATCAGAAGTCGCAGCTTCACTGGGAATTGGTTTCCTTCAATCCAATTTTAAGAAAAATGACGGTTTTAAAAAGACCATGGAAATGAGTAAAAAATTACAGCTTTACAGGCAGCATTACTGCGGCTGTATGTACAGCATCCGATAAGAAAAAGTCTTCTTTATTTATCAGAGTTTTCTCCCAGCTCCTTACTTTCCCTGAACTTCTTTATTACATAATTTGCTATTATTACAGCGGCTATGATAGTGATCAAATCTATTACATATACCACCTTGACCGGTCCCCAATAAGTGCTGTCAATTCGGTAATATTCTATAAATGTCCTGTAAATCGAATATATTCCCAGATACATCGCCAGTATTAACCCGTAGGGTATTCTACCCGGTCTCCTTTTATAGTACCGGTGCATCAATATAAGAAATCCAAATAATAAGAAATTGGCTATTGACTCATATAAAAACGTGGGGTGAAAATACTCATAACTGGCGTAATCATAAGGCCTGTTAGCAGGCTCAATATAAATTGCCCAGGGAAGACTGGTAGGTCTTCCAAAAGCTTCCTGATTTATGAAGTTGCCCCACCTTCCTATGGCCTGACCCAGAATCAGACCGGGTACATAAATATCAGCCCACAGCCAGAAATCGAGTTTTCTTATCCTGCAGAATATAATAAGTGCTATTAACCCTCCCAGTATGGCTCCCTGGATAGCAAGTCCGCCTCTCCTAAATGCAAAAATATAAATCGGATGTTCGAAATAAAAAGATAGATTTGCTGCAATATGGACCAGCCTGGCGCCTAGAACCGCAAATACTACTGCTATGAGTGCAAAATTTATGACTTCTTCCTGTCTCTGATTTCTGTATCTGGCTATAAAATACGCTGCTGTAAATCCTATTAACAGTCCTAATGCCGTTATTATACCGTACCACCTGATCTCCAATCCAAATATACTAAAAGCAACCGGGTCTATAGACAAGGTATCCTCCTTTAAATCAAATTATTACTGCCCTGGCAGTATAAAATATAAATATTTAAAATTTTAGCACAAATTAACATAAATATTTATTTAAAAATCAAGTTTATTTAAAAAGGGTATGTATCTGGATAAAAAACCTATGACTGCACCCATAGAATCCGTGACAAAGATTATACCCAAAGCCACAAGAAATATACCCGAGATAATATTTACCACATTAAGATGTCTGTTTATTCTTTTCAAGAATTTAGAAAAAAAGCTTACAAATACGCTTGCAAGCATGAACGGAAGCCCCAGCCCAAGCGAAAAAACTGCAAGAAGTATAATCCCCTGAAGCAGGGTACCAAGCTGGCTGGCCAAAAGTAAAATACCCGATAGGATCATCCCCACGCAGGGAACCCATCCAAATGAAAAAATCACTCCTATGATAAAAGATCCAAAATAGCCGGTCGCCAGTGAAGAAGGGATGCTAAATCTTTTTTCAATATTTAAAAAACGTATTCTAAAAAGGCCGGCATACTGCAGCCCGAATATTATCAGAATGATCCCGCCTATTCTTGTAATAATACCGGAATAATTCTGTAGCGCCTGCCCTATTATAGTAGCAGTGGAACCCAGTATTATAAAGATTATGGAGAATCCAAGCACGAAGAATATGCTGTTCAAAAACAGGTAAAGCCTTTCTGAAATTTTTATATTATCACTCCTGTAGATTGCCCTATTTGACATAAGGCTGATATAAACCGGAACCAGAGGCAAAATACAGGGAGAGATAAATGCGAGCAACCCTGCTATAAAAGCAGAAAGTAAACCAATCTCTAACATTTATAATGCATCTTCTATGATATTTACAAGCTGTGCTTTAGTCATCATGCCGACACTTTTATATATAATCTTACCTTCTCTATCAATGACAAAAGTAGTAGGAATAGCTTTTATACCCCAATTATTCATAATACCCTCATCATCAACCAAAATTGGATAATTTATATCATATTTTAAAACAAAATTCCTTAAAGTATAAACATCTTCATTTGAGATCCCCAAGAACTGAATATCTTCATTTTTATAATCATCAAATACATCGACAAAATCAGGAATCTCCTGCCTGCAGGGAGAACACCACGTAGCCCAGAAATTCAATATCACAATCTTGCCCGTATAGTCAGACAGCGATACCTCCTTTCCGCTCAGGTCATTCAGAGTAAAATCACCCCCGCCGGTACTCCCGCCGGATAACAACTGACACCCTGTAAATACAGTTAAATTGATAATTATTAAGACAATAATGGCTAGCAAGGACCTTTTTTTCATTAAAATCTTCCCCTTTAATGATTTAAGAAATTTTTTTCTTTTCCAAATCTATATAAATCATCCATTGCTTCGGAGTTTTTTAATATATCACCCCGCTCATCCACTCCATTAAAAACAAAATCACATAAATAATCAACGTACAATACATCAAAAAAAGCACGTATGACCTTCCTGGGACAGTCAAATATATCCTTAAAAGCGGAACCGGCGGTACTTATAAAAATACCCTTTCTTTTCTTGGTGACTATTTTTTTCTTATGCTTGTATTTTAGGGACCAGAATCTCTGACACCTGTCAATCAAAGCCTTAAGATAGCCTGAAACCGTGGTAAAAAAAACAGGAGACGCCACAGCCAAAAAATCCGCTTCCAGCAGTTCCCTATAAACTTTCTGCATATCATCATCCACCACGCACTCTCCTGTTCTGGAACAATTTCGGCAGCCCCTGCACGGAGATATATCCAGATCACAGACAACTATCTTTTTGACTCCTATGCCCGCTCTTGTACTGCTGCAGGGTTCCTCCGCACCTTTTATAAACCTGTCCAGCAGTAAGCTAGTATTACCTTTTTTTCTGGGACTTCCGTATATGGCTACTATTTTAAATTCACCGGGCTTTTTTATAGAATCCGCATTCATTCCCAAATCCTTATTTATTCAAAATACAATTATCCGCTAATAATAATTATTAAGAAGTTTGTTAATATCTACGTCCGTTATAATATGATCCACCAGCGGCTTTCTCTCTATTTGTTTCAGGCCGCTTTCATATGTCAGTCTTTTCACCTGATAAATGATTCCTACAGGTATCTTTTCTTCCTCTTCGATTTCCCTTTCTATAGCCTCGTTCAGGTTGCTCCTGTCATAATCTTTTAGCTCACCCAGGTCATATATCCTCTCGCGGTAGAAATCATAGGTATTCCGTTTATTGAATGTAACGCAGGGCTGCAGTATATCTATAAAAGAAAATCCTTCATGTTTTATGGCTTTTTTAATTATTTCCGTCAGATGTGCCGTATTACCCGAAAAACCTCTAGCCACATAAGTCGCTCCTGAAACTAATGCCAGCAAAACAGGGCTGACGGGCTTTTCCAGAACACCGCCCGGTGTTGATTTGGTCTTGAAACCTCTATCACTTGTAGGGGAAGTCTGGCCGGTGGTAAGACCATATACTTTATTATTATGCATCAAATAAGTAATATTTATATTTCTTCTGCAGGTATGTATAAAGTGATTTCCTCCGATACTTGCACCGTCTCCGTCTCCCGACATTACTATTACATTCAACTTGTGATTTGCAAGTTTTGCTCCTGTGGCTACCGGGAGTGCCCTCCCGTGTAAAGCATGAAATGCATATGTCCTAAAAAAATTTGCACCATTGCCTGAACATCCGATACCATAGACTATCAGGATCTCGTGAGGCATAAGACTGAGCTTAACAAACGTCTTCTTAAGCGAATTCCATATCCCATAATTCCCACACCCCAGGCACCAGGTAGGTCTTTTCTCAGTATTGAAATCAGCAGGTTTCAAATTATAATCTTCTTTTGAAGACCTATCTTTATTTTTCTTTAAAGCCATAATTCTTTTACACTTTTTGGTTCGTATTAAAACTTTATATACTACTCTATTTTTTCAATCCCGCTTACTATTTCTCCCGGCAAAAACTGCCTTCCACTGTACTTTAATATTTTATTCTTTATTTTGTGATCCGTATTCATCATTATCAGTTTTGAAAGCTGCGAAGTCTTATTATTTTCCACTACTACATTTTTATTGCTCTCTTCTATCACTCCTGCAATTGACTCATAATCGAAGGGATATAAAAAAGTAAAATGGACCAGATTTACTTTCTTCTCTTTCTGGTTCAGTATGTTCATTGCCTCAAGAATGGGCCCTTTACAGGAACCCCAGCTCCAGATAGTGATTTCTGCATCTGCCGGACCATAGATCTTGGGAGGAGGTATATCTTCTATCAACTTTATTATCTTTTTAAATCTTTTATCTACCATGATCTTTCTGTTATAGGCGTCTTCTTCCGAATAGCCCTTTTCATCATGCTCATCACTATTGGCTATATGGATCCCATCTTTTATCCCCGCTATTACTCTTGGAGAAATACCGTCTTCAGTATCGGAATATCTCTTGTATTCTCCTGCCTTGTCTTTCACTGTGGTCAAAAGCTTTCCCCTATCTATAGTTATTTTCTTAAAATCAAACTTTTCATATGCCCAGTGACTTTCGGATAAATACTTGTCCAGCAGTATGATAACTGGAATCTGGTATTTATCGGCAAGGTTAAATGCCCTTCCTGTAAGATAAAAGCACTCCTCGGGATCACCCGGAGCTATGACAACCCTTAAGAATTCCCCATGAGACGCATGGACAGCAAACAACATATCTCCCTGCTCGGTCCATGTCGGTAAACCAGTGGCAGGACCAGGTCTCTGGCATAATACCACTACCAAAGGAGTCTCGGTCATTGCAGCACTGCTTAAACCTTCATTCATAAGAGAAAATCCGCCCCCGGATGTTGCAACCATTGCCCTTACTCCTGTAAAAGATGCGCCTATTGCCATATTTATTACTGCCAGTTCATCCTCGGCTTGCTTGGTCACGATATTATAATCTTCCTCCGCTGATGCAAATGAATGCAATATGGACGAAGAAGGAGTCATAGGATAAGCCGCATAAAATTTACACCCCGCTCTAACTGCCCCCAAAAAAACGGCATCATTGCCGGTAAGAAGCATTTTACTCACCGGATTTACTATTTCCAGTTCGTATGATGCTGTTTTTATCTTCTCTTTAATATATTTATATCCCAGTTCCGATGATTTTATATTTAAGTCAACGATTTCATCACCTTTTCTGCTGAAATTCTCCCTTATCACACTTTTTAGTATTTCCAGATCATAATTTAACAGGGCTACCGATGCACCCAGCGAAATATTATTCATCATAACTTTTGGAGCTCCCAGTTCGGAAATTATCTTGGAGAAGGGCACCACTATGTAATTGATGTCCTTTCTCGCCTTCCTGACTGCTTTGATGTTACAGACATCTCCATCATAAATAATATAACCGCCGTATGTAACCTCTTCCTGATGAAGCATCAAAGTTTCTTGATTCAGAGCGACTAAAACATTCACGTCCCTGTTAATGGAATAAATCTGATTTGAACTCACACGAACGGTATAAGTATTATGACCGCCCCTGATAAGTGAAGGGTACTCATTATTGTCAATGACAAAATATCCCTTCTTGGTAAAAATCCTTGAAAAAATGGAACCCGCGGATATAATCCCGTAACCTGCTTCCCCGCCGATCTTCCAGGTTAGATTTGAGACCTTCAATTAAATTCCTTAAACCCTAAATTGCTTTTAAACATAATGATATTACCCAGCAAACTTATTTGCAACTATTTAAAGAGACCTATTTTGACCATTTTTTATTAAAAAGAATCAACACATGAAGATACTCATATTCGTTTTATAAAATCAAAATTTTTTATAGTAAAATTATTACTATTTTAAGATAATAAACTCAAGTTCTTTTTAAAACCAAAATAAGACATGCAAAGAAAGACTTTTAAAGAAAACATTAGAGTGCTATTTAAAGCTCCCATTGTATCATGGGCTCTCTATGATCTTGCCAATACTTCATTTGCAGTAATAATAATCACTATAATCTTCCCCATATACTTTACCAATGTAATAGTGACCCCCGGAGTCTATCCTCAGAACTTTGGAGATCTTATGTGGGGTATTGCCGGCGGTACTTCCATGATAATCACATCAATTCTGGCACCGGTTTTCGGATCAATAGCAGATACCTCGAGGTCTAAGAATAAATTTTTGACTGCACTTACTCTGGCCTGCATCTTTTTCAGCTTCCTGCTTTTTTTCCTGAAAAGCGGAATGGTAGCCCAGGCCGTTATCCTGTTTATAATATCCAATGTCCTTTACCAGACTTCAATGATGTTTTATAACGCATTCCTGCCCCAGCTTTCTTCTAAAGAGAACACGGGCATGATTTCAGGATTCGGTTTTTCAGTAGGATACCTGGGAGGATTTTTGATTTTGATCCTGGTCTACCCCCTGGTAAGAGGAGGATTGGACCCGTCAAATCTTTTAAACATCAAAATCACATTTATTGTAACCTGCCTGTTCTTTCTGGTCTTCTCCATCCCATCCTTCATATTACTTAAGGATTCACCTGCAGCAAAAGTCATAAAGATAAAAACATCCTATATCTCGTACGGATTTAAAAAACTGGCACGAACCCTTAGAAACATAAAAAAGCATAAAAACCTTACTAAATTCCTAATCGCCTATTTTCTTTTCAGTAATGCTTTCTCCATACTGGCCTATTATGTGGCCATATATGCCAAGAACACTTTAAATCTTGGGCTGCTCGAAATAACCACCCTATTCATACTGGGACATATACCCACAATTATAAGTTCTATCTTTTTCGGCTGGCTGACAGACAGGATAGGTCCAAAAGTGACCATTTCTATAACTCTGATCCTGTGGATCTTAATAATACTGATGGTTACTTTTTTTAATATCAAAGCAGTATTTTACACGGGTTATATACTGGCCGCCATCTGCACGGGTTCGACCCTGATAGCAAGCAGGAGTCTTATGACTTTTCTAATACCTATGGACAGTGAAGCCGAATTTTTTGGTTTTTATGCCATAAGCGGCAAGATGTCCGCAATAATAGGACCTATTGCTTTTGGGTTAATTTCATATTTCACAAAGAGCCAGAGGCTGGCGCTGCTGAGCACCCTACTTTTCCTTATCAGCGGATTTATAATCATACAATTCGTAAAAGTGACAACTTACAGGCCGGAGAATCTCTGATGCTGGAATATCTCATCATCCATTTAACGATAATATTCTGAGCCTCAGTGAATTACTTACCACGAAAATGCTGCTGAAAGCCATTGCAGCTGCAGCATAAATAGGATTTATCATTATCCCAAATGCAGGATAAAGAGCTCCCGCCGCAACCGGGATCAATATAGTATTATAAAAAAAGGCCCAGAAAAGATTTTGCCTTATAATCCTTATTGTATTTCTGGAAAGCAATATAGAGTCCAGAACCCCTTTGATATCACCTCTTATCAAAATGATAGAACTTGATTCAATTGCTATATCTGTTCCTGTGCCTATTGCTATGCCTATATCTGCCTGAGCCAGAGCGGGGGCATCATTTATTCCGTCTCCCACCATGGCCACGACTTTACCCTCTGACTGTATTCTCTTTATCTCTCGAGCTTTATTTTCAGGAAGTACTTCGGCTGATACTCTACGGATACCCAATTCATTTGCGACAGCAGCAGCGGTATTTTTATTGTCCCCGGTAATCATTACTACTTCCAGTCCCAGATCCTGCAGCCTGCCGATATATTTTTTCGAATCTTTTTTCAGGCTATCCGCAATCGCTATTATTCCCACTGCCTTTCTGTCCACAGCCACAAATACAGGGGTCTTTCCCTCACCGGAAATATCCCTGGCCCTTTTCTCCAGGCCGTCCAGGGATATATTATTTTCAATCATAAGTGACCTGTTTCCTTTATACACCTGTCTTTTTTTTATCTCGGCATAAATACCTTTTCCGGCAATAGATTTAAAATTTTTAGGCTCTGTCAGTCTAAGACCACTTTCCCTTGCTTTTCCAACTATTGCTTTCCCTATTGGATGCTCGGAATTGAGTTCTGAGCTGGCGGCAATATTAAGCAGTTCTCGCTTGGAATTTAACCCGCTGTTCTCTTTCAATATAATGTCCGTCACAGCGGGCTCTCCCACGGTCAGCGTCCCCGTCTTATCAAACACCACCGTGTTTATTTTATGGGCAAGCTCCAGGCTGGAAGCATCCTTAATCAATATCCCGTTTTCGGCTCCCTTTCCGGTCCCGACCACTATGGCAGTGGGAGTCGCAAGCCCCATAGCACAGGGGCAGGCTATTATCAGCACCGCTATGAAGTTCACCAGGGCAAAAGTCACAGATGGCTCAGGCCCCCATATAAGCCAGATGACAAAGGTGATCACTGCCGCTGCTATTACTGCCGGTACAAAATAACTGGCCACGACATCCGCCAGTCTCTGGATGGGAGCCTTGGAACCCTGGGCTTCTTCCACCAACCTTATGATCTGACTCAGCATGGTATCTTTTCCGACCCTGGTGGCTTTAAATTTAAATGCTCCCGAAATATTGACAGTAGCTCCTATGACCTCATCACCTTTTTCCTTATCGACCGGTATTGATTCCCCGGTCACCATAGATTCATCCACCGAAGATCCGCCCTGGATTATAATTCCGTCAACAGGGATTTTTTCACCTGGCCTTACTAGTATCACATCTCCTGCTTTTACTTCTTCTATACCGATCTTTTTTTCTCTGCCATCTACTATTAGTGCGGCTGTCTTTGCCTGCAGTCTTATAAGCTTTTTAATTGCATTAGAAGCCCTGCTCTTTGCTTTTGCTTCAAAAAATCTTCCCAGAAGTATCAGAATAATTATCATTGCTGCAGTATCAAAGTATATATGGGGTTCGATTCCCGCGTTTTTTAAAAAGTCCAGGAAGAAAGTAACAAAGGTACTGTAAATAAAGGCAGCCAGTGTCCCCACTGCTACCAGCGTATTCATATCTGCTGTTCTGTATTTGAAAACAGTCACAAGCCCGCTGTAGAACTGAGAACCCACCCATATCTGTACCGGACAGGCCAGAATAAAGATTATTATATATCTGATTCTATCCGAAAGCTGTGAAAGCCCTGGGATAAGATTCATTGAAGACAGCATTATTATGACTGTCAGAAAAGCTCCCACCAATAGCTTTTGAAATAGCCTTTTCTGCCTCTTCTTTTCTACAAGTTCCTTTTTCTCCTCCAGGGTGAGTTTAGTTTCCTGATCCATTACTTCCTTTTATATGATGGGATATATCCTATGCTCGTTTTAAACAATGAGTTCATATCCTATTTTTTTTATTGTCTTTTGCAGATCATCCAGGCCTATTTTATCGCTGTCATATTCAATGGTCACCTTTTCGGTTGCAAAATTAACAGCAGCACTTACAACACCATCGGTTTTGCCCAGTACCGTTTCTATTTTTCTTACACACGAAGCACATGTTATTCCCAGGACCGGATAAGTCTCCTTGATTATTGCCATTTTTTAACCTTTCCGATTAATATTTAAAAAAATCCGCTGCCGATACACAGACTTACATCTTATCTATCAGCAACATCAGCATATATAGATAATGTTATTGATTGACCCAATAGAAATATAAATAAAGATAAAAATATACTCCATACAATGACCGATGAGGAATACAGGCGATTTGCTGCAGCAGATATTGTAAATGTAAATCTTATAAAAACTTATTTACCTATATCTTTTTGCTCGGTTATTACTTTCTTTATGAATTCTATTTCCTTATCAGTAAGGTCCTTGACCTTTTTGTAGCTTTCAATGACATTATTTACGACTTCGTTATACCTTTCCTTAGTGATATTCCTAATCCTTTTTGCTCTCTCCTCCACTTTAATTGCTATATCTTTAGTTATTCTTCTTATATCCGCTCTCAACTCTTCTCCAGTCTTAGGGGTTAGAAATAATGCCGTTAGCGCTCCAGCTACAAATCCTATGGTCAACCCTATAAACAGGCCTTTTGCGGCCCCTGAATCATTATTGCACATGAAAACCTCCTCTACTCTAAATTTATAACCATACTATACATCTTATTATACATATTATAAAAACTATTTTTAATATATTTTCAATAAAAAAATTTTTTGTTAATATTTAAAAGTTGACTTAAAGCAGTCTATTTTTATCTTAAAAATAAACATTTCGGGTGATCGGGTAACTCATGTACTTATACTGCTATAACTATAAAAAACCGGAATATACCTTAAAAAAAATAAAACAGAATGGTAGCCGGGTTGATAACTACAGTCTTACTTACCGCTCACCATATCATACAGGGATAGAAGTAAACGACAAAGTACACGCCAGGCTGTTTTTAAACGAGAAGGTGAAATTTAAAAAAACAGCTGACCATAATGTCCTTATCCTGATTCATGGATTTTCAAGTAAAAAGAAAAGCACAGATAATTATTATAACTTTGCCAGGAGAATCATAGGTAAAGACCTGTCATGCGCTTTTATAAATATGCCCTTTCACCTGAACAGGACTCCAGCCGGCGAAAAGAGCGGACAGAGGATGATATATTATGATGATGTCGATACCCTAAAGTTTTTTCACCAGTGCGTAGTGGATGTAAAGAGACTGATAGATATTCTTCAAGAGATACTGACCCCAAAAAATATCTATATATGCGGAAGCAGTCTTGGAAGTATGGCAGCACTGGTCACAATGGCTAATGAAAGCCGGATAAACAAGGGTATCTTTTTACTGGGAGGGGGAAACTGGGAAGAGATACACTGGAATGGGATCTTAAGATTTATCCTGAAAGGTGATTGTACCCATAAAGGCAGGAATGTAAGAAAAGAGTGCGCAAAATCCTATAGTGGTTTCCCCAAATTCGTAAGCGAGTTTAAAAAAATAAAAAATAAAAAAATCGACATGGACCTAAAGGACCTCCCCGGTCTGAAAAAGACGGCATCCAAGATGTGTTTTCTTTGTGATCCTCTCGCTTTTGACCATAAAATAAACCCTGAAAAGGTATTGATGATAAATTCCAGATTCGATTTTTACTTTAACAAAAAATCAACACGAGAGTTATGGAAAGAGCTCGGCAGACCTAAAATACACTGGTTAAACGCTCTGCATTCCAGCAAAATATTAAATGATGAAAAGATAATAGCTGAAATAAAACAATTTCTAGCTTGACTTTTTCAAAAGTTCTTTCCGACAGAAACTATTAATTTCACCGACCTGACTATAGTATCGATTACCAGACCTATAATGGCCAGCACCAGGACCACGATCATAACGGGATTTAAAATACCGGTCAGATCCCCCGGAAAAACGGTAAAATCAAATGGGAATATGGTCAGAAGCGAAATGACTGCTGTTAGCGAAAACAGATTGAGAACAACACGTACGATCAACCGGAAGTAGTATCCATCATAGATTATCATCAAGATGTTTCCGATAATAGCAGCTACCAGTGCCGTAGAAACAATGGGAAGCCACTGTGCGAAAGCTTCGGTCAGAATAGGATACCTGCTCCAGGTCCCTCCGTCATATTGATAATAAGCGATATATTGACTGTAAAAATTAAATAATACGAAGAATACGACATTCCACATTATGGCAAAACTATAACCGGTTACCCTTCCGCTTCTGGTACTCTTGAAATAACCTTCGACCTTGTCTCCGACTTCATCTATCTTTTTTTCAAATCTCTTCCCTGCTTCTTTAGCCTTCTCTTCGAATTTTGCCGCTCTTTGGTCTATTTTTTTTTCCAAATCGCTTTCTGCTTCAGCTTCCCCTTCAGCCTCTTCATCACTCTTAAAGTAATCGGATACACTTTTGCCAAAACCCCGTGCGGCTTTTTTAAAATCGCCGAACTTTTCTTTTACTCCTTCATCTTTGAATCTCTTTCCAAAAGCTTTGGCTGAATCCTCGGCGCTTTTAGCAAATTCCTTTGACTTTTTCTTCAGCTCCGGGTCATTAAAGATCTTGCTCATAGTCTCGCCGAATTCCTTCACCATTTCGCTGAAGCTCTCAACCGGGCTTTTATCCTTTCTTTCTCCGGGCAATTGACACCTCCCTATCATGTTCCCAAATTAATAATGGCTTGTATATCAATTAAAAAAAGTAAATGTCAGGATAGACT
This sequence comes from uncultured Actinomycetota bacterium, assembly GCA_964610385.1. Classification (GTDB taxonomy): domain Bacteria; phylum Actinomycetota; class Humimicrobiia; order Humimicrobiales; family Humimicrobiaceae; genus CAZBSE01. The sequence goes on along the minus strand of CAZSXW010000002.1, from coordinate 30,548 downwards.
AAATACATGATATATTACATTACACTCCAGTCAAGTGTTTATTCAAAAAGTTATGAGCAAGCCTGGTAGGTTCGGGGATTCTGAACCTGCTTGACTTGAGTACAAATTTTACCGCCGTATCCAGACTTATCCTATGGCCTGCAGATATAAATACCGGTTTTGTATTCAACCTTGTCCTGACCGCTGCCCCAATGACTTCACCATCATGATATATAAAATTAAAACTGCCCTCTTCTCCGGACGGCTCTCTATAATCACCGCAGAGTTTGCTCTTGGCGCATCCTATAGACGGCAGGTCTAGAAGCAGGCCCATATGAGAAGCCAGGCCCATTCTTCTTGGATGACTGTAACCATGGCCGTCAAAAAAGACCAAGTCCGGAGTATTTTTGATGTTCCTAAAACACTTTTCTATAACCGGGCCTTCCCTAAAAACCAGCAGGCCTGGAATATAAGGATATTTTAGATCAGAACTGCTTATATTTGCTTCTATTAAATCAAATCCGGGATAGGAAAAAATCAATACTGCTGCAGTTACGGTCATAGTATATGTCTGTTTTTCATATTTGGCATCCACACCAGCAATTTTTTTGACCCTGCCGAAACAATCATACAGGACGAGCTTTTTTACCAGGTCTTTCTGCAGCTCGATTGCCTCCCGGTATGTTAGATCCCACGAGTGATGTTTTTTTATGATCATAAGAAATATGCAGTCTATCTAACTGGGTTTATCTTTTCTTCTATTTAATATATATGATATCTTTCTCGGGATTTCCCATTATATAAAACAGTGCCAGATAATTCCTGAGATGCCTGGTAATCAAATAATTATTCGATACGAATTCTCTTGCGTTATTCCCTATCTTTTTTGAGACGGAAGGCCTGTTCATAAGATATCTTATCCTGTAAGCTGCCCCTTCGATTGAATTTATCAGGAAACCTGTCCTGTGGTTATGCAGTTGTATGGTAATGCCGCCGACTTCTCCGCCTATTACTGGTTTGGCCTTCCACATGGCCTCAGTGACCGTAAGGCCGAATCCTTCTTTTAATGATTTCTGAATCACTACATCGGCAACTCTCTGCAGAGCGTTTATTTCGATATCACTTTTTAACTTCAGAAGAAGTACATTGATATCCGGATCATTTCCTGCTTCTCTTCTTACCTCTTCAAATACTGTTTCTCCCTCAGGGTCATCGCTTGCTAGTCCGCCAGCAAGGATCAACCTGCAGTCTATTTCTTTTTTCACCAGCCGGTATGCTTTTATCACCCCTATCGGATCCTTGAACCTATCAAATCTTGAAACCTGGAGTATTATAGGTTTGTCTCTCTTTATATTAAATTTCTTTAAGACATCATTTATTGTACTTCTCTTAAGCCCTCTGTTTTTATCACTTAAAGGATCTACTGACGGAGCGATAAGATACTGGGGATGCGGCAATTTTTTTGAAAATTTTGCCATGGAAAATATACTGGCATCATATTTCACCAGATATTTCACCAGGAATTTCCACAAATTAAGCTCCGGCTTCGATATATCAACATGACATCTCCACACCCATTTGGCTTTATTCTTTTTATAAAAGTCGATCAGGGGCATAGGCTGGGGGTCATGGATGACTACAATATCCGCGTCCAGTTTTAAGCTCTTGGCGTTCTCTTTGTTTACTTCGATATACTTCTTTAAATCTTCCTCCCGGAACTTGACTTTTTTACCCTGCAGCGCATTATGGATATTTTTGGTTATATTAAAAAACTCATGATTGCCGTTTATTACTTTCCATTCACAGCAGACCCCGAGTTCATTTATCAACGGCACCAATCTATGCAGTATCTCCGAGACTCCTCCACCATCCTTGGTAGAATTTACCATTATGACCTTTTTACCTTTGCTCAAACTGGCAAGTGACTCAATCTGTTTTATATCCCTTTTACCGATGATTTTTTCGTAATCCTTCAGAGTGGTCATTTTAAACCTTTTTTAGCTCTTTATCCAAAATATTTATTAATTTCTTTTTGGTCTCTCCGACGCTAAAGAAATAAAAATCGATACCCCTTATCCTTTTTACCAGTTCCTCTTTTTTGAAATTATTTTCTATCCACTGAGAGAAGTCATCATACTTTTTCTCTTTCTTTATTTTCCTGGATTCATAAAAGTGGAAATAAAGAGAACTGTCAGGAATATTATCAAGCGCATCTCTGAATTCTTTCAAGTTTCTCGCTTCTATACCCAGCGGAAGAACTATTGTCGTCGCACTTGAAAAATGGAATTCAGAACCGGGTCTTGCCCAGGGTATGGTAGGCAGATCCCATATATATTCCTCTATAATCTCTATTAAAACATTTCTTGCCTCGTTAACAGTTTTATAATCATAAGGATTAAAATTGGCAAGTTTTTCAGCCAGAGCTGTATCTTCAAGTTCATAAGCCACCCAGTTGGCAAAATCACTGGGAAATTCTCCTATCTTCTGATTATATCTGATATGAGACTGGTAAAGATGATGAAATATAACCCTGTCTTCCGCCTGTTCCAATATATTCAGGAATTCCTTTAAATTACTGGCTTTCTGTCCCGTGGGGCTTATAAGTAGGTGATAACTGTAAAACTTAAATTTTTCTTTTACTTTTTTCATTCAATAAATAATATTATTTAATTCAAATTTATACACTATCACAAATTATTTATTTTAAAAGTAAAATTTTTAAATCTTATTAACTATGGAATTGCATGATTTGTAATATAAATATTAACATCTATAATATCATTAGTAGCTTATAAAAGGACTAAAATCTACTATGTCTAAAGTCACAGAAAAACTCATAGTAACCTCCAACAGAATACCGTGTAATATATCCGTAACTGATGGAAAAATCAAGTATAAGAAGAGTATTGGTGGTCTGATAACCGCTCTGGACCCAATATTGTTAAAAAACGGCGGTCTTTGGATAGGCTGGAACGGTCAAACTGTTGATAGTATACCTGATAAACAAAAAATCTGTATTGCAGATGAATGCAGCAGAAAAAGCTACTCTGTAAAATGTGTTCAACTGACCAAGAAAGAGATACAGAACTACTATCACGGATTTTCAAACAGGTCAATATGGCCCCTGTTCCATGGATTTATTTTCCAGAGCTATTTCAGCCTGGATTACTGGAAATCCTATACCTGTGTGAACAGGAAATTCTGTAACAACGTAATGGAAGAAGTCAAGGGAAACGAGCTGATCTGGGTACATGACTATCACCTCACGCTGCTGCCAGAGATGTTAAAACAGATCAATCCGGAGTTAAAAGTGATGTTTTTTCTCCATATCCCATTTCCCAACTTTGAAATATTCAGGGTACTGCCCTGGAATAGGGAAATACTTGCTGGACTTCTGGGATGCAACCTTGTGGGCTTTCAGACCAGAGGAGACGCAATAAATTTTCTTGTCTGCTGTAAAGAACTGCTTGATGCCAGAGTAGACTTTAAAAAAAGCCTGGCTATCCATGATAAAAAAACTACCAGTGTAAAGAATATTCCCATAAGTATAGATTTTGATAGATTTAACAAAATGGCAGGGGGAAAAATCACTGATAGGTTTTTAAACAGCAAAAAAGTCGGCAGCGATACCAAATTAATAATAAGCGTGGAGAGGCTTGACTATACCAAAGGTATAAAAGAAAGAATCCTTGCCATTGAAAGATTTTTCGAAAAATACCCTAAATATAAAAAGAAACTGGCTTTCCTCCAGATCTCTGTTCCAAGCAGGACCAAAATCAGGGAGTACATTTCTCTGAAAAAAGAGATAGATGAGCTTGTAGGCAGAATAAACGGCAGATTCTCGGATGAAAAGTGGTCGCCAATACATTATATATATAAGGCCATTCCACAGACAAAACTCATCAAACTATATAAAGCTGCAGACATATGCCTGGTGACTCCACTGAGGGATGGCATGAACCTTGTTTCCAAGGAATATGTAAGCTGCAAAGCCGAAGGTAACGGCGTACTTATATTAAGCAGATTTGCAGGAGCTGCCGATGAGATGGGCGAACATGCGATCATGGTAAACCCGTATGACATAGAAGAGATAGCGGACAGCATAAATACCGCACTCAACCTTCACAGGAATACCAAAAAGAATATGATGTTTGAACTGAGAAAAATTGTGAAGGAGAACGATGTGTTTACCTGGGCAAAAAAGGTTTTAGACTACTGCAGGGAAAACTGTTAAAACAACCAGGCATATGAAATACATAAAGCATAACCTCAAAGAAATCTCACTTAAAATAAAAGCAAACAAATATGTATTTCTTTTCATTGATTACGACGGGACTCTGGTAGGTTTTAAGGACGATCCCGATCAGGCCGTACCTCCTGACAGAATAAAAGAACTGCTTTTAAAACTGTCTTCAAATGAAAACCTGATAATCACCATTGTCTCGGGCCGGACCGTGCGCAACCTGCTTGAATTCTTTAAAGACACAGATACCGGCAGATTAAACTGGATCGGAGTCCACGGGGCTCAGTACAAATACAGAGGCAGCGGCATCGAACTGTCGCCTGAAGCTAAAAAGGCAGTGCCCCTGATAAAAAAACTAAAATCAAAATTAATAAATATGGCCGGAAATATCCCCTGTATCTTTATTGAGGATAAAAAGATATCTATAGCGCTGCACTACAGAAAATGCGGTAAAAAAGAACTATCTAAAATACCTGAGTTTAAAGATATGATAGAAGATTTCGTAGCAGACAAGCCGCTGGATTATCTTGACATGAAAAAGGTGATCGAAGTAAAGCCTAAAAGTATAAATAAAGGAAGTTCCCTCAAGATAATAAAAAGTAAATATAAAAACCTGGTGCCTTCCATAAATATATGCATCGGTGATGATATCACCGACAAATACCTTTTTGACTCAAATAACGAGGGGATAAATATAAAAGTGGGAGAAGACAGAATCAAAGGACTTGAGACAGAATACTATTTAAGAAATGCGGGTGAGGTATATTTTTTTCTGAACAGCAGCATCTTTATCTAGGAACGAGGGGCACAAACTTCAAATAAACAACAATCATAATAATAGTCAAAGCTGCCCATACTGCCACCTTTATGGAAACAGGATCCACATAGATTATTATCAGAGCCATTGCAGCCATAAATGGTAATATATAAAGAATTGAAGAGTACGGCACCCCTACCTCTCCTCCGCACTGTTTGCAGGTAGTAGGAACTACCGGCCCCAAACATAATTTGCGCCACACCGGAATTCCAGGCTTGCCGCAATGCGGACATTTATACATTTCCACCATCTCCACTCAACACTGTCGATTCTCTCATTCTATATTACTCGTAAGTATATCACTTACTTGGCCGGCTTATAAGTGCAAGCAACTATCACTCGTGATCATACTTATCCATCTGATGGGCGCAGGGAGTCTATGCTGTTGTCAATCCATTTAGCTCTGGTAAGAAGCCAGTCCTCAAGTTTTTTTATTTCTTCCTCATATGTCAAAGAATAGGGCTCAGGATTGGGCCAGACATACTTGCCCAGTATATCCCATCTGTCAAAATTCCTGACCTGGGCCGCTGACAGTGACTCTTTATTGCTCTCTATAATCCTTAAGATATTCTCATCACTGAGTACATTTTCCCTAAGCTGCTTCCATCTATCTTTATATTTTTCCACAAAATATTCATCCATGAAAAATCTTGTCTTCCAGTTACCGGAGGCATGGATGAAACCAACCGGTTCATTGTCAATGGAGACCAGCTCCACCGTATTTCCAGTAGACAGATTAAAATCCCAGACCGGCCCTGCTTTCAGTTTTCCATCTCTCCCCTTATATAAAAAAGTGCTGTGGCGGAAAGCCTCTGCATTTTTAAACAGTTCATTTATAATGATATAGTCTATAAAAGAATCAACATCGATATATTTCCTGTATCCGATCTCTTCATCAGTAAAATAATCGCTGAACAATGCCTGTTCGAATTCATTCATATAATTCGTTATCCACATTTTTTGCTTAAGGGTTATTGAATCTCTCTTTGGGTATATGTTGATAAGCTTTAATCCCCTCTCCGTCTCTATTACAGAGTCTCCCGGTTCTATCTTGGACTCCGGGGTTATTTCCAATATATAACCTCCGGCTAGTGTTGCGTCATCATCCGGATCCATCTTCTCCACATCCACCCGGTCATTATCTCTTTTTATTTTTTCAGCCAGATAATATACTCCCATGTAATCAACCTCTGCCTGGCTTTCACCGGATTTGTGAATAAAGACTTCTACAAATTCTGTCCTGGGAGCATACATGCCCATTTCATTGCTGATCTGAAAAGCCAGCACATTCCTCATCAAAGTCTTATCGCTATATGGAGCTCCAAGTACCCAGTCAGATTCCTGCGGCATACCCAGAAGAGATACATTTTTATCCTGATCGTTTTCATCCCTTATCTCGATGCAGTACTGCTTCTTAGGATAGACAAGTGAAGTCTTGCCCCGCATTTCTATCCCTATCTTTCCATAAAAATCAAATGTTATTCTGTTTATAAAGTTCTTTTCACCGGAATTGCAGCTTATGACCTGCATAAAGGCATTTACTTTTTCATTATTTGGAATGGACTCCTCTCCGGTATAAATATTTACAATCGGGATATCGGATGTCGTAACATAGAGGTCATACTCTCTTTCCTTATCATCTTCCCTCACGGCCAACCTTCCATAGAAGATATAATCATAAAATTCATACATCCCGCCATTGATAAGCTTCTGATTAAGGTTTTTTTCCTGGTACTCTAATTCACCAAATAGATCTTCATCATTATTTATCTCGATATCTATCTTTCTTAAAGTATAGTTTCCGTACCTGTCAAATGCATACAGATACAGTTCATGCGGGCCGTTTTCTAAAAAAAGTGTATTTACATATATTTCAAAACCACTGTCCCTGAATGAAGGATTATCCAGATAAGTTGCTACATCCACCCTTGCCAGCCCGATTGTCGCTTCACCCAGAAACCTGTCACTACTCATAACCGGACCGTCAAATAAAAGTATATTCTCCACTCCTATATCCTGGCCCCCTTCTTCATTTAAAGCCCAGCCGATTATCTCTAAACTGTTGTCTACAAACTCATTTTCTGAAGCTTTATCTATATAAATGGTGATATCTCCGGTCTCGCTGCCTTTATTTATTAATTCCCTATAACCGCCATAGTCATCATACTTACCTTTCTGGGTCAAATACCTTCCTAAAGGTGAAGAGCTGGCCGGCAGGCGTTCCAGATAAATCTCGCTTTCGGGGGAGAAATACCAGTTTATCTCCTGGATAGTATCGGACTCTTCAGATAAAGAACAAAATATGGTCCCCGTTTCTTCATCTATTTTGGCATAATCGCTCCCTATCTTAATCAAGGGAGGATTATTTATATAGTCATCCAGCCACTCTAGCCTGTCTCCAATAAAGCTTTTAATATATTCTACTTCCTGCCCGGAGCTGTAATCATCCTCACAGTTACCCGGATTCACCGGCCATGCGGAAAGGTCTCTACCCGCAGCATCATCAAGGCCGTAAATATTATTGTCTATCAAGCCGTGTATATTTTCTGCGGTCAGTATTTCCTTCCTCAAATCATTCCACCTTGACTTTAACCTTTCCCTGTAATCCTCATCCTGATAAAGGCGGTTAAAAAGTCTGGTACCGTAATTGACAGCCTCGGAATCCACTTTTACCCAGAAAGAGTCCCTGCCGAAGCCTGACATATAATGACTGCCAGGACTGAATTTAAATCTGTCAGTTTCATCATTTCCCCTGTATATGTAATTATTTGAAGCAATTTCATCGGTACAGCCCGAAAGAATGAATAGAATGTGGTTGTCCAGCAGGCTCTCCATATCTACCATATTTTTGATGTTTTCTAGAAACTCTTCCTCTCCGGAATTTATTATGAGATCCTCAAGCTCAAGGAGGGGGTCAAAATAAGGCCCGTCGTTGTCCATGTCCGGTTCTATCTGTGAAAAACCATCCTCATCCCTGGTAAAATCTGCCCGCCAGTTTACTGCTTCATATATCACGCTGTGGGTGTCTTCTTCCCGGTCATAATTTGAAACTGAAAATAGATTCCTATCCACCCTTTGATAAAGGATATAAAGCCCTTTATATGAACCATTCTCATATAATTCCACAAATCTGCCTTCAGGGGCAATATCATCATCAGAGAGCGATTTAAAGATCTCGTAGGACAGCTTCTCGCGTAAAAACGATCTGTCCATATAGGAAGCGGAGAGCCTGTATCTTTTGGTGCTTCCGAGGTCCAGTATTTCAGGAACATCGCCTGTGATGGCATCCTCCTTTATATTCAGACTGTATGAGTCCTTGGGGATGGATTCCGATGTGTCTATAAGCTCGATTTCTGCGGCAATATTTCTTCTCGTGTAGCTGCTGTCTGCCGATATGACAGAAAGACTGCAGTCGACTTTGGGTTCATCGGTAATATCTTCATCAGTCTCTATGCTGACAATAGACACCCTGCCTGTAGTCACCCACAGGTCATACTCAATATCTGAGTTTGCTGACTTTATTATTAATTTTGAATGTGAGATGTAACCGCCAAAATCAAAATCGGATTTGCTGACAATTTTTTCCTCTGCAGGATTTTCAATCAGCCTGGTACCTGACGATATCCTTTTTATATATACACTGTTATTTTTATAAGGGAAATTAAAAGAGATCTTCTGGATGTTATCCGAGCCCTCGGGCAGTGACACCAGTATGGTTCCGCTTTCCTTATCGAAACTCGCTTGTGACTCTCCGACTGTAAAGTATTGTCTGTTGTATATCCAGAAGATAATAGCTGCCGATGTGACTATAAAAAGGACTACTATTATTATGATGTCCCTTTTTCTATACATCTATCCTTCTTCTAAATCACCCTCATAAGATACCAGCTTGGAATAAGTTACCTCTTTTATGGCTTTTATCTTCGATAATAGACCGGTTATCCTGTCCCTTCTTACCTTTATTTCTACTATCACCTGAGTCTCATCATCTTCGATTATCTTTGACCGCAATTTATAGAGAAGGGTATTTTCTTTCAGGATCTTTTCAATTTTTTCAGTATCCATTTTGCTGGTTTTAAGGATCAGAAGGTATGGTTCCAGTATTCTTATTCTCCTGGACAGCAGGAACACGATAAGCCCTATCAAAAGCACCGATATCACTGCCAGGCTGTAGGCTGATATTCCGCATATTATCCCATTCGTTATGGCCCAGAAAAGGAATCCCACATCTTTAGGATCCTTTACCGCCATCCTGAACCTTACGATAGAAAGCGCTCCCACCATTCCCAGGGCAAGTACTATATTGGAGCTAATCACTATGACCGCCGCTGTTGTGACCATCGATACTAACACCAGTGTTATATTGAAATTTTTGGAATAGAGAACTCCGGAAAATGTCACCTTGTAAATAAAGTATATAAACATGACCAGGGCAAAAGCCACTGCAAGATTTATAAGTACCATCCAGATATTTAAATCCTTGTTTATCTGGAGTATGTTCTCAAAATCCATTGAGTCTATTAGTTTCTGAAAGGTTATCCTTTCCATATCTCTTTCCTTCCCTCTATGTCATTGCTATTATCGTTTACCCTTCTATATATCTGGACAAGGTATATTTGCTGATTGCACATCTTTCAAATCTGCGGAGCTGCAGTATTTTCTTTATCCAGGTGGGGATATGCCCATTATATTTTATCTCCATTATGACCTTGCTGTGGTTTAAGACGGGAGACATATTGGTATTCTCTTCGAATAAACCGCTCAGATTCAGTTCATCCTTCTCTACCTTGCTGTCGAAGGTGATCCTTATATTATTAAGGTCCATATAATAGGCGTCTCTTCTGTAATCTATGATAATGACCGGCCTGTAATAATCCTTGGTGAACTCGCAATAAATCTTATTGGCAGCAGCACTTTTATAGCCTAACAGGCAGCCGTAGTCGCCCTCCAAAAGATTCTTCATATCCCGGACGTCAATGACCGCCGATTCCTTTAATATCATACTGCTGGTTTTGGCCTTTATTTCCAATTTGACCGGAGCGGGGCTCAGATTATATACCCTTATCCTGTATTTATTTCTTTTTTCTATTCCGGCTATTTTTTGATAATAGCCATCGTTTGATTTATTATCGAAGTACAGGCTTCTGACATTGTACCAGCCATATTCCATGCAGTTCTTATCCCTTTGAAAAACAGCCGATATCTTGCTTTTCAGGTTTAGATAGTCGATATAATTTATATAGTATTTCAGTTCTCTTCTATTCGATACTATATCTTTCATTTCTATTCTTTATTATCAAAAATTTAGAAAATTATACCATAAAGGATATTTCAAATATATTAAAACGCCATAAGCAGCAAGCCTTTTAAAAGTAAAAACCTGTATCCCGGAGATCTACATCAAGAGACCATTGGCATAAAGCTGCAGGAGCTCCCGGTATCCGGAGCGTTTTTCGGTAATCGTCATTTTACCTGAAGCGACCATTACAAATTCATCAAAAATTGATTTCCCTACTTCGTTTACAGACATCTCACCGCTGATTATATCGCCTGCATATATATCAAAATACTCCCTCTCTTCTATATCTTCAGGATTGCCCAGCACCTTTATCACCGGAAAAACAGGTATGCCGCAGGGATATGACGGCAGACCTCTGAAACGGGCCGGTAATCCCCCGCCAAAGCTGAAGACCTGTATTTGAGCTCCGGCGGCAAACATGCCCAGAAAAAGCTGTGAGGCCTGGGTGGTCCCGTCCATAAAATATAAACCCGGAGTTGAAGGTTTTTCCCCATACTCCAGTACACCGACCAGTGGTGAATTGCCACCTTTGATTATCGCCCCCAGGGATTTCTCCTCAATAGTGGTCAATCCTCCGGTTATATTGCCCTTTGTCGGCTCGGAACCGAGTATATCCACCCCGTAATCTGCTATCTCTCTTTTCATACGGTCAACACAGCGTAGCAGTTTCTCCCTGACTTTTTTATCAACAGCTCTCCCGGCCAGTACATGTTCGGCTCCGATTACTTCAGCTGTTTCAGAAAATATCACCCTTCCGCCTTTTTCAACCAATAGGTCCGCTGCCTGCCCGGTAGCCGGGTTGCTGGCAATAGCGGACACAGAACCGGATCCCCCGCATTTTATGCCGACTGTCAGGTCAGCTATATCACACTTTTCCCTTTCAACATCCGAAGCTCTCTCCACCAGCTTGCACAAGATAGCCACTCCTTTTTCCAGAGCAGAACTGTAATTTCCTTTTTTTTTAATGGTGACTGCTTCAACCCGTTTATACGGTAATATCTCTTCTGCCAGTTCCTCTGCCGTAATACTTTCACAGCCAAGCCCTACAAGCAATACGGAATGGATATTAGGGTTGGTCCCGATACCAGCCAGGGTCCTTTTTGCCCTTAGAAGGTCAGGCCCCAGCCGGATACAGGCATGGTTATGTAAAAGTGGGACAGCTCCCTTGACCCCGGAGGCAATCTCTGATGCCAGTTCATTGATACAGCCGATAGTCGGCAGGACTATGACATGATTCCTCATACCGGCTGGACCGTTTTTTCTTTTATACCCGTTAAAATGCATTTTTTCCTCCCTTAATCACTGTATTTCACCTTGCTGCGGACATTATGGATATGAACATGCATGCCCTGATCGATCCGGCCAGTTGCAGTCCCGATACTCTCACCATACTTTAAAACTGTTTCTCCCCTATCAATTGGTTTTACTGCTATTTTATGGCCGGTAGCAATTTTCTCTCCGGCTTCCATATCTTTAATCACCTTATTATCGGTGGAAACAACAGCTATCGTTCCCCCTCTTTTTACATTTTCCAGAACAGTTGCAACATTGTCATCCCTGTTCATCATAATCGCTTTCTTCATCAGCGTCCTCTCCCTTCTCAAGTATATGAAAAATACTCAATCCCCCAGTATTATATTACCTATTCCATGGCAAAATTAATATAACATATTGGTTATAATTTTGAAGGTCAGTCTAAAAAAAGCACTTCAAAATATAGAGTAGATACTCAAAAAGGATATAATTTCTTAGTTCGTGTTGCATGGTTAACGATAGACAAAATAGCGGTAACATAATATATTAGATGAGATGTAGAATGATATTATGTGTAAGCAAAAGAAAAAAGAAATAGGTGATAAATATGTCAGTAAAAGAAAACAAAGACATCGCACGCCGCTGGAATGATGAGATCTGGAGTAAGGGTAACCCGGCAGCAATAGATGAGCTTCTTGCTACCGAATTCGTCTTTAACTATCCCACTATAGGAGCAGCGCCCGACCGAGAGGGATACAAGAAGACAATAAGCGAGATGTTCGGCCCTTTAGAGGACGTTCATTCCACTACTAAGGACATGGTTGCCGAAGGGGACAAGGTCGCAGTCCGCTGGACCTGGCGCGGTACACACAAAAAAGGTGAGTATATGGGGGTCACCCCTACGGGTAAGCAGATGACGATCACAGGGATCAGTATCCTTCGGATCATAGGTGGCAAGATCGTGGAAGAATGGGGCGAGATGGATAATCTAGGCTTTATGGAACAGCTCGGCTTGTTTCCACCGCCAGGGCAGGACGAAAAGTAACTCCTGTAGCTACCTTTTATTAACTCCAAGTTGAAATAGAACTAAATAATTCTTGTACTAAATAGAAAAAATAAATTGAGAAATAGTTGGAGTTAGCCTGTAAGCCGGGAACGATCCTGAAAAGGATATAATTTCTTAGTTTGTGTTGCAAAAAGAGAATAAAAGGACATTAGAAATTATATCGATAGGTTCCTTAGCTATATGAAAACCGAAAAAATGGCTTCCCTTTCAACTATTTATGGCTACAATAAGGAAATTAGGAAATTCTTCGATTATCTGCCTTCTATAAATATTCTGGATATAAACTTAATTAGTACAAGAACTGTAAGGTAGTACTTTTACTATGCTAAAGAAAATAGAGGCTTGTGTCAGAGTTTAATAATACCTAGAACAGAGGCTTCCTCTAAAAACAGAGGCTCTTATAATAGGAGAGCAAGGTAGGAGAATGAGTAATTGTAGTTTTGTAAATCTACTTAAGATGTATCTTACTTTATCCGGACTTAAGAGGAAAGGTTATGCAGCACACAGCTTCAGGCACAGTTTTGCCACCCACTTAGTTGAAGCTGTAGTTGATCTATTTAAGGTCCAGAAGTTACTAGGTCATACAAGTTTAGATACTACAAAAATCTACATTAATTTTAACAGCTCACAGATGTTAAAAGCTGTAGATAGATTATAGGTAAGGACACAGTTAGTTATATATTTAACTTTCATTCTCTACTTTACTAATTGACATATTCAATTGATTTGATAATAAGAAAGATGATAAAATTATAAAAAAGCATAAATAAAGTAGTTAGGTTATTTTAAATTTTGAAATTCGAAAACCTGTTTTAGAGATTATACTCAAGAATATATTAGAAAGATACTGAATATGTCCAAATCAAACAATCAAAATAATAATTATAAAAAAGTTTGTACCTTTAAAAAATAATGATAGAATTAAAGTAAAACTTGACAGAGTGAATTGTCTCTATAAAATTACAATGTAACGTTATTTAGTATATGAACTAAAATGGAAGTCGGTAAACCTAAATTAATGAGAAAAATTAATAGGGAGATTATAATACAAATTCTTAGAAGCAATAATTATGTTACAAATAGAAAAATAAAGGAATTCACAGGATTATCTAGAAGGACTGTAGATATAATAATAAATTCATTAAGAAAAAGTGGAATTGTATCTAAGGTAGGATATGGAAAATCTTCAAAAGAAGGAGGTAAAAAACCTGTAATATATAAATTTGTCCCAAATTCATTTTATTCTATTGGAATTATGATAAGAGAATTAAATATTAGTGCAGGAATATGCAACCTAAACGGAAAGATACTTTTAAAAGATCAGGTAATAGCCAAATGGAATAAAGGAAAGAAAAAAATCATTGATCAGATAGTAAAACTTGCTAATAATATAATCGAAAAATCAAATATAGATTTCTCCAAATTCTTAGGTATAGGAATAGGATTACCAGGTATTATTGATACAAAGAATGGAGTTGTAAATACGCTTACAAGACATAAAAATTGGGAAAATTTTAATTTGGTTAAAGAATTAGAAAAAAAATTAAAACTACATATAGAGATAGAAAACGAAAACAAATTAAGAGCTTTAGGTGAAAAGTGGTTTGGAATAGCAAAGGATTATAAAAATTTTATAACTATTTATACAACAAAAAATGGCATAGGCGCAGGTGCAGTGATAAATAATGAATTGATAAGCGGCCATAATTTTCTTGTCGGAGAAATAGGTCATATAAAGATATATAATGAAAAAAATAATTTTAAAGATTTCAAAAACTTAGAATATCTTCTAGGAGAAAATCATATTAATAATATAATTTATGAAAATATTAAACACAAATCTTATAGAAAATCACCAATTAGCAAAATAATTGTTTCTGAATCTGGAATATCTATGGAACAGTTGTTTAATATTTATAATTCAGGTGATAATTTTGCAAAACATATTATGGAAAAGATATTAAATTATTTCGTTATACTTTTAAACATCATAATTTGTACATATGACCCAGATTTGATCATCATACATGGTAAATACTCTTTATTGAATGATGAATTCTTTAAAAAGATAAGTGATTGTATCAGAGAATCTTTATTTCAAAGATTGGACAAAGAAATATTAATAAAAAAATCCATATGGACAAAGGAAATTGGAATACTGGGTTCTGCAGGAATAATAATGGACAAAGTTTCAATAGAAAGTGTAGATAGTTATTGATATAAAAATTAGTATTTTAGTCAGGTTATTAATAATAAAAACTAATCTTAATTTTATAGATTACAGATAAAAAATGAAGACAAATCTATTATAGGTAGATTAATAGCTAGATAATAATCCAAATTTATAGATTACTCTTCTATTTTGAGTAAAATAAATTATATAAGTAATTACTATTTTCTAAAATAAAAAAAGTAATAAATATCATCTTCTATTTTATCACTCCTAAAAACTTTGTATACGCTTCATCCCATTTATCTGTATTCTCTGGTTCATAGTAAATTGCCTCTGTTGACCTTTTCGATATTTGCCTTCCTTCCTCCAAATTTTTTATTTCTCCAAAAGCTTTTAATTGCATTAAGAAATTGCCAATAGAAGTTGTCTCTGTAGCACTAGTAACTACAGGAACTCCTGTTGAATCTGCTATCCATTTACAGAGTAATTTATTTTTTATTCCCCCTCCAATAAGATATATAATCTCTATTTTCTTTTCTATTATGTCTTGCAGTAACAGTGTTACATTTTTAAATTTCAGCGCGAGACTTTCGTAAATACATCTAGCTACTTCTCCAATATCTTCTGGAATCTTTTGATTTTTATTTTTACAATTTTTTCTTATAATTCCTGGCATATCCGCTGATTGCTGTGCAAAATTTGGATCATCAACGTCTATAATAGATCTAAAGGGCACTTTATTTTCAGAAAGCTCTACAATTTTATTCCATGAAATATCTCTGCCAAGATCTTTGACCCAATTCTCTCTACATTGTTGTATAATCCAAAGCCCACTGATATTTTTAACCAGATAGTTTCTGTCTTCTGCTCCACCTTCGTTAAGAAACTTTGATTGGAATACTTTGTCATTTATAATTGGCTCTTTTAATTCCTGACCAAAGACGCACCAGGTTCCCAAATTTAGAAAAGCACAATTTTTATTTGTCTCTAAAGGTATTCCAATAACTGCAGATGCTGTATCGTGAGTTGCTGGTGCTATTATATCTATTAATTTTGTATCTAATTCCTGCGAAACATCATATTTAATTTTCCCTATTTTCTTTCCAGGTTCAATAATCTTAGGAAATATTTTTTTTGGAAGTTTCAATTTTTCTAATATTCTCTCCTCTAATTTTTTATTAACCTGGTTATACATTACACTTGTTGTTATTCTAGTCAACTCATTATATTTCTTACCGGTTAAAAAATAATTAAAAATATCTGGGATGGTAAGAAAAGTTTCACCATTTAGAAATTCAGGAGAATTATTTATTTTTAGCGAAAATAAATGAAACAGATCAAAAATTGTACTTATATCAGCACCGGTATAAAAAAACAATTCTTTTTTTGAAATTATTTCAAAAAGTCTTCTGGAATCTTTTTTTCTTTGAGCATCTCTATAATGTACTGGATTTGATATCAATTTTCCATTCTTATCTATTAATCCAAAATCAACCCCCCAAGTATCAATTGCCAGTGATTCAATTTTTCTATATTTTTTTAGGGATTTCTGTATGCCTGTTTTTAATTCAAAGAATAATCTTAATATATCCCAATAAAGGGTACCATTAGCTAAAACAGGTTTGTTTTCAAATCTATGTGTAACTTCCATTTCAAATTTGCTACCATCATATTTTATTATTATTGCTCGACCATTGCTTGCACCAAAATCGAAAACTAAATAATTCTTTGCCATAATACCTAAACTAAGATTTTTTAATTTGCTATAATATTATAAGGTTTTTAATTTAATAAGGAATTAATACTGCAGGTTAATTATCATATTAACTCTAATATCATTGGCCTTCTAACTTTTTTTTCCTTTATTTCAAATTCTTCGTAAGGCCATCTTTCATCAAAAACCGTAATCCGCGAAGTGCCATTCTGTATCAGAACTGGATCCTCTGTCTTTACTCCTGTTATTGTAGGATTAAATCCCATTATATTATTATTATTTATCCTAGTATTACTCCCTTTATATATAATATACTCTAGAGGTTTATATCCTAATATACCTCCTTGGTGATGATTTTTCCATTCATTCGAAAAACCTGCATCTTTGTACGCTTTCTTTCCGATTTCATATAATTCACCCAATGTCTTTCCAGAAACAGCTTTTTCGAAAAATATCGAGTATACATAATTTACTGCTTTTTGTTTTTCAGCAAGTTCTGAAGGAATTTTACCAAAGTGAATGGAACGTGAAACATTTGCATAAATACCATTTCTTTCGGCAGATGTAGCAATAAGAACATATTTTTCAACTGGCTTATTCGTAAAACATGGATGTCTAAATTTAAAAATCCTATCGTCGCTTCCAACCAGAAGGACTGAGAGCCTGACTCCTCTTCTGAACAATATGTCATGAAGACTAGCAGCAATTTCGATCTCTGTTAATTTTTTTAAGTTCAAGCAATAATCCGTAATTATCTTTGAATACTCATTACAAAAATCTAGATACTTTTTTATCTCTAAATCACTAAGATTTCTTCTTATATTTGTGATCTCATTTTGAACATCTATAAAATTATAATTTGTAAAATCGGAACCCATCTTACCTTTTAACCCTATTCTTTTTAATCCCTGAGTATAATCTTTATCAAACCACCTATATTTTATAAACTCAAAATCTAGATTTTCGAGTTCTTCCTCAATAACTCTAGGGCCGTCACTATTAGAAGCTATTAAATATCTTTTATCCTTAGTGAACAAAAGATAAACAAGTGAAATATTTTCATTTCTTATAACATTATTTAGTTTTCCTCCAGACAACCATAGAAAATTTGTTTGGCTTGCAAAAATAATACCTTTTAGATCTTTTTTATCTAATAGTTCTCTTATTTTTGCATGCTTAATTTCTAATTCTTTTTTAGTTTCCATATCTGATATACAATTAATTGCTAGTATTTATTTGATAAGATACTTATTATTTTATGACAATTGATTGTAATTTGAGTAAATTAGCAAATTCCTCTAGTTCTTCTGACAAATCTCCGTGTACTATCACATTATGATGGGGTACTCCATGCTTTAGCATTGAATTTATAAATTCCATATTACCTCTAGCCATTTTTACATACATGTTGCTACCTTTAAGCATAGGTTTTTGGTCAATTGCCTCTCCAATTCCTGCAAATAATTCAAAGCCTCCCTTGAAATGATTTAGACGGCAGGTAGTGACAGTACCTGACCTGAGGGTAGCAGTCTGGGCAGGACCTTCATATATTACCTCGATTTTAGGCTTACCATCAGATAAATTATAAGAGGCATTTCCGCAGTGCCAGAATAGTAGAGAATCATTTTCTTCTATAAGATTTACAAAATCATTAGTCCATGGAGTTCTACCACTTAATGCATAGAGCATGAGCATTGTAAGGGCGCAATCCATGTCAGCTTCACAGGAAGCCATAATTCCCTCAGCAGTAATTCTTCCATTTGCAACACACATGGGAGTCTTTCTTTCCATGCGAAGTTCTGGCCAACACTGCGGGGCATAAGCATCTATACTATACTTCTTTATCAGCTCTTTTAGTGCAAGATATATCTTTGAAAGAGATGCTATTTGGCTATCAATTGTCTGATCTATATCAAAGATCTCTTTCTGAACCTTTACATCTTCTTCAACCATTTTATCCTCTTTTGAATCTATAAGATCAAGAAATTCTGACATGGAAATTTTAATAATGGTGGTACCGAATATATTTTTAATAGAAAGTTCATCAAAACCAGATATTTCAAAACCATCAGGTCTTGACCCAATTAATCCAATTCTTGCTTCTTCCATATAGGTTATTGCCCTTACCACCTTTGCAAATATTGCTACCTTTTTCTTTACCTCACTTCTTTTTACTGATCCATAAACAAAGCTAAATCTTTTACCAAAGTTTCTAAATATTGAGCTTGAAGGCATAAGCCCTATCATAGAGCCTGATATAATACTTTTACTTATAAGATATTCCTGCAAACCCCATACAAGAAATGGAAGATCGATATTCCTTATTATTTCAATCATAAGATTGCTTAGACTAAAGGTACCATTAAAAAGGACTACCCCATCTACATTTTTTTCTCTAAAGTAATGCCATGTAGATCTGGCTTCATCTAATGTATTTACTGCCGAATGTTTTGAATATACTTCTACTCCTAAGCTTTTTAGATAATCTTTGGCTTCATTAGAATGCCGTAATGCTTCATCCTCAGCCTCTTTTTCGAAATTTCCCAGCATTACTAGGTTTACAAATCCTAACTTTAGTTTTCTAAATATTCTCATTATCTACTTCTATTTTATAGTTAATTTATTTCCAATTAAATTATTCTGAACTTTTATATTAATATGAACCCCAAATTATGGACACCGAATTAACTTATCAAAATCAGCTGATAGGACTCATTTCTTTTCATTTTTTCATTGTTTATATTTCAAATTCTTCCGGGGCGCATATCCCAAAGAAGAATAAAGTCTTTTTCTGTTCTAGACTTCTCCTATAAAATAGGGAGTCCTTTCAACTACCGCTATGTAAGTCTCATATTTAAAAATATAGATTTCCTTCTACATTTAGGGTTTCGGAAAATGATTATATCTTGGCATCGTCATATGGATTTGCCTTTACAGAATCAATATGGCATTGAACATTAAATATTTTAAAAACTTATACATTAATAAATACATAAACTTAAATATTAAATATTTGAAAAATTATTAATTTCTGCTACTAAACTAGTAGTTTTAACTCTAGATTAAGATCCTGATAGTCTGTTGGGTCTTCTAGTCCTCCTTTTAATAATACCATAAATTTTACAGCTTCTTTTAAACAAATTGGTGCCCAATGCCAAGTTCCTTTATGTAGACACATACCCATTGTACCATCTAAATAAAACGCACGAATTCTAGATAAGTCCGGTTTATCTTTTGTATTATCAGGAGGTGCCATGACCCAAATAGTACCCCCATCAAGTGGAAAAAGAATCTCATATGTACGCCTATGACGCTCTAATTTTGTAATATTTCCTTCTGTTCTCCGGCAAATAAGCAGCCCGATATCTATCTCTTCGTCAGCAACACCAATATCTACATTTTTAGGCCAGTAGCGTAGATATGAAAAATCTTCAATAGGTTCTCCTTTTTCAATTCCCATAATTTGACCATAAAGTTCGAAATCTTTAGAAGAAATATCTTTCAGCAATTCAACTTTTATTTCTTTTTCATTCATTTAATTACTCCTCGTATAATAAGTTTATAAAAAATATCTTATATGTCTTCTATTACTCTTAATCTTTTAGATCCAAATTATATAAACGCTTGGCAGTTTTCCAAAGAATATTTTTAATATCCTCTGGTTCCAGAGTGGGCCATCCAGATTTTTTACATATTCTATTAATTCCTTCTTTAATATAATTAATCCATTCTTTCATTTTTAATCCAGGTTCTTCTAAAAAACCAGGTTCTTCTAAATTTTTATCGCCTGAACTCCAATAATCTGACCCATACATTATTTTATCTATAACCCCATATTCTTTAGCCATTACAACCCGCCAAGCTGTAAGAGTTGGTTGATTATATAACATAGCTAAATCCGAATACAAATTTTCACTATTTGCCATAAGTATAAGTAATTGTTCAGTCCAGGGGAAAGCAAGATGTTCTACTACTATTTTTAAACTTGGAAAATCAACTAATAAATCATTTAAATTATTAATATCTGTATATTTTAATTGTGCCAAAACTGGAGGGCCAAATACTGCTCCATAGTGAAATTGAACAATTATATTACTCTCCTCGGCAAATTCGTATATAGGGTAAAGTCTTCTATCATTAGCACAAAATTGACCGTAAGGAGGAGTTATTAATACACCTTTAAATCCTTTTTTAATAGCAATTTTCAGATAATTTAAGGATTCCTTATTAAATCTATTCATTTTGTTTATAGGTTCTATACTAGCTAATGGTATAAAAAAATCACTATATTTTTTATACATTTCAAAAACATAGTCTTCTCCACAAGAAGAATTCCAGATACGACTCATATCCTGGCCCATTATAACTGCTTTTACAACTCCATTATCTTTTAACCAATTAACAATATCCTCAACAGGCGTATCTTTCGGTGGTTTTATTCCATTTGCATTCCATAAATTTTTATCAAAATTCTTCTCTTTTAATAAATGTACATGTGAATCTATTATCATGTTATACCCCACATATTAAATATTTACTGATATGAACCCCAAATTATGGACACCGAATTAACTTATCAAAATCAGCTGATAGGACTCATTTCTTTTCATTTTTTCATTGTTTATATTTCAAATTCTTCCGGGGCGCATATCCCAAAGAAGAATAAAGTCTTTTTCTGTTCTAGACTTCTCCTATAAAATAGGGAGTCCTTTCAACTACCGCTATGTAAGTCTCATATTTAAAAATATAGATTTCCTTCTACATTTAGGGTTTCGGAAAATGATTATATCTTGGCATCGTCATATGGATTTGCCTTTACAGAATCAATATGGCATTCTTATAATCCTTCAGCAAAGTCCATATCAGAGGTTCTTTACCTTTGGACTTGTAGCAATATGTTGATCTAGATATTCCCACTAATTCGCACCCTCTTTTGATCGATCCCAGTCTTCGGAGGTTACTATTGATGAACTATATTTTTTGACTTACATCAAAGTCCCTTACTCTTTTTAGCATCTCGTTTTCAAGAGTAATTTTTTCAAGCAACCTTTCTATCTTCCTTATCCTTAGCTCTAGCTTTGCTAGATCTCTTGAGTATACATTTTCAAAGAACTTTCCTTATCTGTATCTTATCAGCTCTGCCTGGGTTGCTGAACCTGATACAATCGAATCTACTATCTGCTTCTTAAAATCATTTGAAAGCTTCTTTTTTCTCTTATTATCTGATGAGACTTCCCATCTCTGTTTTCTTCAGTCCCATCAACTATTTTATCTTTAAGTTAATATAAAAGCGCAATACATTTACAATATAAAAATTAATTTTCTATTATTTCTATGTATAGGATTTTCATGTTTATTTACTTTATGTCATTGGCAAGCTTTATAGCGTAAATTAATTTGTCTAATGGCTGCAGGTTTTCTAACTGAGACTCTTCTATGGTCCCCTCCTGTAAAGCACTATCAATAAGTGACTCATAACGATCTTTCCAATAGAATTGTGAATCTGAGCTTTCAACCCAACTAAGATATGTTTCTGGACTATTTGCAAAAAATTCCATTACATTCCATACACCTTTTAGATCCTCGGCATCAACTTCTGTACCTGATTCCTTTAAACCTCTTGATATAATTGGAAATGCTTCATCAGGATTCTTTTCTATATAATCTAATGTTTTAAATACTCCCTTTGAGACACGTTTTGCTACATCATAGTTTTCATCAACCCATTCTCGTCTAGCAGAATATCCTGCGTGAGTTATTATACTCTTGAAATGTGTTTGAACAAGCAATGGAATATAACCTTCTTTTGTAGCAGCAAGACGTTGCGGAATACCACTTAACATTATATCAATAGATCCAGATAATAAAGCAGGTAATAAGTCCTCAGGGACCATATCTACTACCTCAAAATCTTCTTTTGCTACATACCCACCTATATTACATATCAAATTAAGCGTCGACCCTTCTGCTGTTTGTGTAACACCTATGATTGCACCATCATCTTTTGCTTGTTTAAGAGTTTCATGAAGAGCATCTTCTAATGACATATCCGTTTCCTCCAATAATGTTTCTAGAGGTACCCAATCTGGATGTCTTTCTGGACTATACATAAAAGCCGTAGCAGCAAAGAAAAATATTGGAAATGCAAGTGTTGTATCTTGTCCAACAGCATTTTGAAAAATATTATCATAGTCACAAGAAGTAGCCATTTCTACATGTCCCGATACTAGTAATTCATTAGCTCCTAGCCAATCAGTCCTTGTAATATCAAGATCTATACCTTCTTCTTCAAAAAATCCTTTTTCATCACCTACATATATTGACATAACATCCTGAAAAGCAGACATAGCTACTCTAACTGTATCCAACTCTTTATTTCCCTCTACTTCTTCGGCAACCTCTTCTGTCGCTTCCCCTACTTCTTCTGCTGCCCCTTCTGACGCTTCTTCAACAGCTTCTCCTTTGCATCCTACAATTGAAAAGCTTGTCAATGATGAAATAATCACCATAACAATTATTACCCATAAAAATATTTTTTTCATTCCTATCACTCCTCTCCCTATTTTTTGGCCATAAAGCTCCTCTAATAGTTTTACTTTTTTTAAATTAATTCCTCCTTTTATGTATTGCGCTTAACTTATTAAAGTTTTTATTACACAACTCGTTCAGACCACCTAACAATATAACTAGTTATTTTTCTAATACTAAAATCTAGCAATGCAGCTAATAGACCAAATAAAATTACTCCTAAAAATATAACATCAGTATTAAATAATCTTCTTGCTTCAAGAATTCTAAATCCCAATCCTGCTTGAGCACCCATAAACTCTGATGCAACAACAAGAGTAAAAGATAAAGCTCCAGCAACTCTCAAAGGACCTATTAAAGAAGGAATAATAGCCGGTAATATAATTCTTCTAAATATTTGTACCTTACTGGCTCCTAATGTTTGGGCTGCTTTTATAAAAATTGTAGGAACATTTCTTACAGACTCTATTGTATTAACTACCATTATTGTAAAGACCCCCGCAATCACCAGTAGAAATTTTCCTATTTCACTAATGCCAAACCACATAAGAAAGAATGGTATCATAGCTATTACAGGAACCGGCCTTGCACTTTCTATTATAGGGTTAAAAAAGTAATAAACCTTTTTAAATAAACTCATCAATAATCCCATACCTATTCCCAGAATAATTCCAGAAGAAAATCCAGCTAATACTCGTAAAAAAGTAAATGCAATATCCTTAAAAAGTACATTACTAGTCTTAACAACAGCATATACGACCATCGGAGGAGAAGGAAGTATTATAGGTCTTAATAATCCTAATCCATCTTTTGTTATTAGAAACCAAATTACCAAAATAAACACTATTGCTACAATGCCTAGCCAACCTCCTTTTTTCCAATAACTTTCATTCAATAAATTTTGTTTTTCTTTTTTATTATCCACCAATAGACCCAAACTCCTATTTTTAAAAATAAATAATAGATCTAAAAAATTTTATAATCTTATATTTTCATTTTTTGTTCATTCTTCATAATAATTCGTACATCTTTTCTATATTTAATAAAATCACTAGATGTTTTTATACTAATAGTCCTATCGCTTGGAAAATTTGGTTCCAATATACAATGAATTTTTCCTGGATTTGTAGTCATAATTACTACTCTATCTCCTAGAAATAATGCCTCTTCTATGTCATGAGTTATAAAAATAATAGTCCTAGGTTCATTTCTCCATATCTTTAAAAGCTCGCCTTGGAGATATTCTTTAGTTATAACATCAAGTGAGCCAAAAGGTTCATCAAGAAGTAGCACTTTTGGATTAGCAACATAAGCTCTTGCAATATCTACTCTTTTAAGCATGCCTCCTGATAACTGTTTTGGCCATGCATTTCGAAATTTCTCTAAGTGCACTAGTTTCATAAAATGATTGACTGTTTTAATTTTATCCTTTTGATTTTTTCTAACATTTAAGCTAAATTCAATGTTTTTTTCTACAGTCATCCAAGGGAAAACAGCATTTTCTTGAAAAACTACTGCTCTATCTGGTCCAGGCTCTGTAATAATTTTACCATCAATTTTTGCAGTTCCACTTGTTGGCATTAAAAGACCTGCGACAATATTTAATAAAGTCGTTTTACCACAACCTGAAGGACCCATTATACATAAAAATTCATTTTCCATTACTTTTAGATTTATATCATGTAGAGCAATAATTTCTCCTTTATCAGTAGTGGTAAACTTTACCGTTAGTGAGTCAATTAATATTTTAGGTTTAGCATCAATTTTCATTTTTATTTCTTAATTATTGAATTCATAAAATGTTGAATTTTATTTTTTATAAACTTATTACACATTTTTTATTTTAGGAATCATTAACTAATAATAATATTTTCAAGAACTTTAAGTTATTGAGTCATATTTTAAAAATTAATTATTTTATTTAAATTTTTGAATTTGCTTTTAAGAACCAGTCATTTAAAGTTTATATACTTAATAATGTTACAATGTAATTTAACAAACAAATTTTATTATGTCAATAAAAAATTGATTATTTTTAGTAGTTCAGTGATGTTGTCATGTGTATCCTATTCATGAAATATAGAGACAATTTACTCTGTCAAGTTTTTTATTCTATCATTAATTCTTAAAGGTACAAACTCTTTTATAATGTATTAAAAATGAACACCTCAAGATATATAATCTAGAACTAAAAAAAGGTTTTAGATTATGAAGCAGTTACGGTCCAGGAAAAAATCTCTTGAGAGAGTAATTTTTAGAACAAGTAATCGCTGGGGTGTAAACCACCACTATCCATGAACCACTAAAAGGTTATTTCTTCACTAGCATTGTACCACTTTTGTTAGGTTTCCTTTAGTACCATTGAATCACCTGGTATTATAAAAGCTATATAATTTCTTTTAAAAAATTTTTTGGAGGAAGTTATATGGTATACAGAAAGTTTCATATGCTGGAAATGTAGTTATAACAATTAAGAAACTTGACATAAGGTATAATTACATTGTAACATTATTAAGTATATAAACGTCTAATAGGACATAATATAGCTTAAATTATTAATTACTAAGAAAATGAATAGGTAGTTCCTAAAATAAATTCTAAATCAAATAAAAAACGTAATGATTATTATAATTGAATAATGATAAAAACTATACATCAATATAAAAATTTTTAGTTAATACTAGAAAACAATTAAAAATAATTAATAAATAACTAAAAGGAAAGTAAAAAATGAAAACTTACTATGATTCTTCGATATTTGAATATTCATTAGAGGGGGTAAAAGATAAAGATTATATTATTGCTACTTATTATATCGAAGATTTTCTTGATGGAGTAGAATTTTTAGACCATTTTTCAAGAGTACAGGAAATGGTGCTGGAAGGATCCACTGGATCATGGGTCGATGTTAAAGAAGAAACACCTGAAGTCAGAGAGAAACTTTCAGGAAAAATGATAGGTTATTATGAAATCCCTGCCCCAAAACATACAAAGAAAGCAATAATACAATTAGCATTTCCTACAGCAGCTTGGGACTTGAATACAAATATTCCAATGATGCTTTTATCTGTTGCTGGAAATATATTTATTTATTCTAAAAAAGTAAAGGTCTTGGATGTTTCTTTTCCAGAGTCTTTGGTAAAAAAATTCAAAGGGCCAAAATTTGGTATAGATGGAATCAGGAAATGGACAGGAGTTGAAGGCAGACCACTGATACTTCATATAATCAAGCCCAAAATGGGAATGACTCCAGAAGATACTGCAAATCAGGTTTATCAAACTGCTCTGGGTGGAGCTGATTTAGCAAAAGATGACGAGATGTCTTCTTCAGTATTTAATTGTTCTATGGAGGATAGGTTATCAGCTGTTTTAAAAGCTGTGGAAAAAGCGGAAAAAAAGACAGGTAAAGAGCTGATATATTTTGTTTCGATAACAGATGATGCAGATAAGATAGTAGAAAGGGCAAAGAAAGCAGTAGAAATGGGTGCTAAAGGTCTTTTAGTAGCTTTTTCAGTAGGATTTTCTGCGATAGAATCTATTACAAAAAATTCCGAAATAAATGTACCGATACTTTTACATCCTACCCATATGCTTGGTTTACTGCCTACAAACAGTTATGTTTTTCTAGCAAAACTCGCTAGATTTTGCGGTGTTGATATATTACTTGGACCTTCTAATTGGGGCTCTATTCCCCCAGTAGGTTTGGAAGAATCAATAAGGTGGACACAGGTTGTTAAAAGTCCTCTGTATAATATGAAAAAGATGATGCCTATGAATGGAGGTGGCGCGCATCCGGGACTTGCTGAAATTTATATAAAGGAAGTAGGCGTTGACCAAATTATCGCATCAGGTGGTGGGTTGCTTGGTCATCCAGATGGATATATGGCTGGAGCAAAAGCTTGGAGGCAAGCAATTGATGCTGTCGTTAATAGCGTTCCCTTAGAAGATGCAGCAAAGGAAAATAAGGAATTGTTTAATGCTTTAAAGCATTATGGTTATTATAAAAGGCCAAGGACGCCGTGGCTTTATACACCAGAATTTACTCCAAAATTTTTTAAAGATGATGATGTTAGGAAATAATTAGATAACTAGAGATATTTGAAGTAATAGATTCCAGGTTAAAGAAGATTTTCTTGTAGAAGTAAGATTTGAAGTCTAGAAAACAGTAAGAGTACAGGGAAAGCATAAAGAAAAAAGATAGTGAAGAGATTAAAATCTATGGCGATTGAAATAAAGATGCCCAACCTAAGTCAGACGACCAATGAGGTAAAACTATTAAAATGGTTAGTTAAAGAAGGAGATGAAGTAAAAAAAGGCGACCCTTTGTGTGAAGTTGAAACTGATAAGGTAAATATGGAAGTGGAAAGCTTTACAGACGGGATTGTATTAAAGATTAATGCAAAAAAAGATCAGCAGGTAAAAACAGGAGAAGTAATTGCAATTTTTAGTAAAAAGAATAAAGAGATAAAAAAGACTTCTGAAGAGAGAAAAGATAAAGCTACCCAAAAGAAAAAAGAAGCCACTGAAAAACCTACACCTAAAATAAAGGCAACAAAACTTGTAGAAAGACTTGCAGATAAAAGTAATATAGATCTGTCTAAAGTTAAGGGTACAGGCCCGAGAGGAATTATAACTAAAGTCAATCTTGAAGATTATATCAAAGACGGCACTAAAGCCGGTATAAGTGAACAAGAAAACTTCTGGAAGCTTTCCCCAAACCAGCAGGCAGTTTCCGCGAATCTGTCTAAAAGTAAAAAAGAGATACCCCACTTCTATCTAAAGGCAGAAGTTTTAGCAGAGGCTCTTCTTGCCAGCAGAAACTCTGCAGGAGATGAAAAGAAATTATCAATATATTCATACCTTGTCTACTGTTCTGCAAAAGCACTTCAAAGATTTCCACAGCTAAATGGATATTTTAAAGATAACAGAATATATAAAAACAGCCATATCAATATAGGTATTGCAATTGCATCAGGTGATGAACTATATGTTCCAGTAATAAAAGATGCTAATGAAAAGACCCTTCATCAAATCGATAGTGAAGTAAAATGGCTTGCCTCAAAAGCCCAGGATAAAAAACTTAAACCTGAAGATATTTCAAGGGGTACCTACACCATAACAAATCTTGGAATATACCCTGTAGTTGAGTTCTATGGTGTGATAAATTACCCCCAGGTAGCACTTTTAGCTGTGGGTAAAATTAGGAAAGTTTTAAAGGTAGATGAGGACAATAATATATCAATAAAGTCGGTATTTAATATTACTTTTAGCTTTGATCACCGGGTAGCCAATGGTGCCAGGGCTGCATCTTTTCTTGGCCAGCTAAAAAAATTTCTGGAGGAGGTTGGGCAGTATAGTGAAATATAAAGATAAGATTGGGAAAGAAAAACTTTTAAGTTTTTACGAAAAAATGGTCCAGATAAGAAAATTTGAAGAAAGAATTAGGTTTCTATTTCTTGAGGGTAAAATGCCTGGTACTATACACCAGTATATCGGGATGGAGGCATGTGCTGTTGGAGTGTGTTCTGCACTGAAAAAGGATGATGTTATAGCTTCCACCCACCGACCTCATGGACACGCTATTGCCAGAGGACTTACCTTTAATGAGCTCATGGCAGAACTTTTTGGAAAAACAACTGGCTGCTGCAGAGGAAAGGGCGGATCGATGCACGTTGGAGATCTAGAAAAGGGTATGCTTAATGCAATTGCCATAGTAGGCGGAAATTTTCCCATTGTAGTAGGTATGGCTCTTTCATTTAAGTTAAGAAAACAAAAAAGGGTTGCAGTAAGTTTTTTTGGTGATGGAGCATCCAATGAGGGATCTTTCCATGAATCACTTAACATGGCCTCAGTATATAATGTCCCAGCAATTTTTGTTTGTGAGAACAACCTTTACGGAGCATCTACAAATATAAAGAAGATGATAAAGATAGAGAATATAGCTGACCGGGCGGCCTGTTATGGGATGGAAGGTATTATTGCTGATGGCATGGACGTTATAGATGTTTATCTTCATGCCAAAAAAACTATAGAAAAGGCAAGAAAAGGTAAAGGCCCCACCCTTCTTGAGTTAAAAACTTTTAGATTCTGCGGACATTCAAGAAGAGATCCTGCCAACTACATATCTAAAGAGGAAAAAAAATTCTGGTTAGGAAGAGACCCCATTAAAAATCTTAAAAAAACTCTTCTAAAGGAGAGGCTAATAAATATCGAACAGCTGGATGAAATTGGCAAACAAATAGAAAAAGATTTGGACAATGCTATTGAATTTGCTGAGGATAGTCCCTATCCAGAACCTGAAGATACGCTCAAAGGTCTGTATACTTCCATGGAGGTGCCTAGATGATCTTAAGTATTGCAGAAGCTTTAAGAAAAGCTATTAATGATGAAATGGAAAGGGATGAGACTGTCTTTAATATTGGTGAAGACATCGGTATTGAAGGAGGGTTTGGAGGAGCTTTTACAGTTACCCTGGGACTGGAGAAGAACTTCAGGGAAAGGATGATAGATACACCCATTTCGGAGATCGGCATTTTTGGGGTTGCCTGCGGAGCTGCTATAATGGGGTTGAGACCAATTGCTGATGTCCAATATGGAGATTTCCTGTTGTGTGCCATGGATCAGATCGTTAACCAGATAGCGAAACTCCGCTACATGTCAGGAGGGAAACTAAAAGTGCCGGTAGTAATGAGGGTACCCGTAGGAGTGACCGGAAGAGGATCACAGCATTCACAGAATATGGAACCATATTTTATTAGTTGTCCTGGTATCAAGATTGTTGCCCCTTCAACAGCTTATGATGCTTATGGGTTGCTTAAATCAGCAGTAAGGGATGATGACCCTGTGCTTATAATTGAACATAAGCTACTTTACGGATCAAAAGGTATAAGGAAAGAGAAGGGGGCTATCGATGCTTCTTCAGACATACCCGATGAGGACTATACAATCCCTATCGGAAAAGCTGTAACCAGACAAGAAGGCAAAGATGTGACAATTGTATCTCACCTTCTTATGGTGCACCACAGCCTACTGGCAGCGAAGATACTCGAAGAAGAAGGTATATCATGTGATGTGATTGACCTTAGGAGCCTATGGCCATTTGATATCGATCATATTGTTGAATCTGTCAAAAAAACAGGAAGATTGTTTATTGTAGAGGAATCTCCAAAACAAGGGGGCATTGGTGCAGAAGTAATAGCACAGATCGCGAGTATAATCCCGGATTATCTGACTGCGCCTATGATACGGATAGCTGCGCCCAATACCCCAGCTCCTTTCTCACCTGTGATGGAAAAGTTCTATATACCGCAACCGGAAAGGATTGTTGAAGAAGTAAAGAAAATAGTTAATGAATTCTGATATTTATAAACTAAAAAACTAAGATATAAGAAATATGAAAAAAAAAATGAAAGCTCAAATGTTCTATGGGCCGCGGGATATAAGATATGAAGAAATAGATATACCTGCAATAGGAG
>CAZSXW010000001.1:0-325302 GCA_964610385.1 uncultured Actinomycetota bacterium | reverse complement strand
AAAAGATTTATTATATAATAGTATTATAAATATTATTTATTTATATAAATAATATCTTCATAAATTTATGATACTTTTATGAAAAAAGTAATAGAAATCTTTAGGACAAGGGAAGAACTTGATGGATTAGTTAATACCCCAGATCCTAAATACAAATCTGGTATAAGAAATAGAGCTATCCTTGCTGTACTATGCTATGCAGGATTGAGAGTATCTGAATTGTTAAACTTAAAGTTATCGGATATAAAAGAAAAGGATAGTGCAATTAGAGTAAATAATGCAAAAAGAAAAAGTTCAAGAATAGTATATGTTCCAGGATATTTATTCCATTATATTGATAAGTGGAAAGAGATAAGACCAAATAGCAGATACTTATTTTGCTCCCGGTATGGAAAGAGACTTTTACCAGATTATATACAGAAGATGGTTAAGCGGTATGCCAAAAAAATTGCACCAGATAAGGATATACATCCACATTGTTTGAGGCATTCGATAGCTACTATATGGCTTAAAGAAGGAAAAACAATAAGGGGTATACAGAAACAATTAGGTCATACAAATCTAAATACTACCCAGATTTATATGGATTATTTTGATGATGAGAGGAAGAGGGATTTTATTATCACAAATAAAAAAAATATGAATACAGATATTGGACTTAAATATTTACTTGAAAAAATATTAATATTAGAGAAAAGAATAAATTGACAATTACAATTTATTAATTAGTATAAATGATAGAAGCTAATATGAACTTTCATTTTTATTGGTCAAAAAAAAATACAAGTGTTATTGAGGAAATCCTCAGAGATAAATGTCAAAACAATTCTATAGTACTCGATCCCTTTTTAGGTTCTGGGTCTTCTCTTTTAGCTTCGAAGAAATTAAAAATTAGGTTTATAGGAATAGACATAAACGAATTACCTATAGCGATATCTAAGTTCGCTATTGAAAGTATCAATATCGATTTTGTTGTTAAGGCACAGGAAAAACTGAAGAAGCTTAAAAAAGAGTATAAGGATTTCTATGAATATTCTTGTCCGAAATGCAATGGGAGATGTGTCTTTAATAAAGCAATATTTGACTTTGTACCAAAATTGAAAATAAAAAAAGTTGAAATAGTATGTGAATCTTGTGGGATCATTTTAAGTGATGATTACCCTGTTTTAGTTGAGGAATATGAAAAAAAATATTATAAATACAAGAATATCCAAAAAGAATATCAAGATAAAAAATTAACCAAGAATTCAAGAATCGCAATAGGGGAAAATACTTATATTTCTATGTTGTTCAGTCCAATTAATTTTGTCTTGTTATCTGAGTTAAAACAGTCAAAGAGTTTTAGAAAATCTGATATTAGTATGGTTTTTAGTTCTGTTTTGCATCTTTGTAAACTCACTGACTTAAAGTCTCAATCGCAATTTTTATATTGGATACCTAAAAAAAATGTTTTAGATAGGAACATATTTAATTTAGTTGAGCAAAAGATTAATAGATTGAATCATGATGTGAATAAATATAGATTTGAAGATGTTCAAGAGGTAAGTGATTTTAATAGTTTAACAAAATCCAATAATGGTTATTTACTAATAAAGAAACCAATACAATTGGTAAATTATAATGAAATTCCCAAAGAAAGTATAGATTTAATTATTGCCGATCCACCATATTTCGACAAGGTTCCATATTCTGAATATTTGGTATTGTGGGAATTCTTTTTCGGATTTAAAAGTTACTTTAAGAATGAAATTATAGAAAGCCAAAGATTATATAGAGTAAGTGATGAAAAAAACTATTTAAAAGCTATTAAAGTTGCATTTAAAAAAATTTATTTATTAATGAAAAAGAATTCAGAACTCGTTTTGTTTTTTAAAGAGAATAATTTTAAAAAGTTAGATAAGTTTTTATCAATACTAACAGAAATTGGATTTTATTTTGTTGGTCAAAAACATATTAAAAAGAAAAAATATACTTATAAGCAGAATACAACAAAGAATTCTACATTATTAGGAGATTGTTTCCTTTTCTTTAGTAAGAAGAAATCTTTAGTAAAAGGAACTTCTGGATATAATGTGAATGAATTTTTAAAGAATTATTTATGTTATTATTTATATAAGAATGAAAATTTGAATATCAGTGAGATTCTTGATAATGGTTTGGTTAAAAAATTATATGAAATGGACTTATTGAAAAATCTTAATAATGTAAATGATATAATCAAAGTTATTGAAAAATTGGCCAATTATAATGGAGAAAACAGGAAATGGAAATTAGTGGATAATAAAATTGAAAACCAGATATTTTTTGGTGATTCTTTAGAATTAATGAAGAGTATACCGGATGATACATTTGACAGTGCAATAACAGATCCACCTTATAATATTTCAGGATATGATGGTAAAAAAGAGATTGGATGGTTGAAATCAAATGATTTTTGGACTAATAAAAAATTTTATAAGATTGATGAGAAGTGGGATAAATTTGCAGACAAAGAGTATTTAGAATTTACTTTAAATTGGCTTAGTGAATTAAAAAGAATTGTTAGAAAAAATGGAAATATTGCAGTTTTTGGTACATATCACAACATTTATAAAATTGGGTTCTTGATTGAAGAATTAGGTATGAAAATAAACAATTCGATAATTTGGTTTAAAAGGAATGCATTCCCTAATATTACCCAAAGAATGTTTTGTGAAAGTACAGAACAAATAATTTGGGCTGTAAATAATTCGAAAAGGGATGCTAAGAATTGGGTCTTTAATTATGATGAAATGAAAGAAATAAACAGTGGAAAACAGATGAGAAACCTTTGGGATATTCCGATGACTCCTAATTCTCAGAAAAAAATAGGGAAGCATCCGGCTCAAAAAAATTTGGATGTGGTGGATAGATTAATATTAGCTTTAACAAATGAAAATGATAAAATTATAGACCCATTTATGGGATCGGGCACAATACCAATTTCCTGCATAAAGAACAGTAGAAAATTTTTTGGGATTGAAAATAATTATAACTATTTTTTATTAAGCAAAAAGAGAATAGAGGAGTATAAATCTTCCCTTAAATTATTTTGATTGCTTTTAGTTTCTTAAGATCACTTTTAGATAGTGTTGTTTGCAAACGTCTGATTTCTTTTCCATTTTTTTTATATCTAATGATTTTTTCTTCTAATTTTTCTCTTAATAATTGCACAGTCTCAGTAGGTTCAACAGAGTAAATATCTTTAACTAATATTTTACTTTTTTCTACTATTGCCAAGATAATTTTTTTATCTTCAAGATACTTTCTCAATACATTTTCTGATATATCCTGGAATTGCCATGAATGGGTTTTAGATACTTTATACTCATAATTATTGCCAAATTCATCAAATGCATCATGAGCACCTTTTCTACCCCCTTGCTCAGGATTCACATTGTGGTTTAAATTAATTGCTACAACAAGTTCCCAAAACTTATTGCTTGTAAGAAGATTATTTGTATTTGTCAAATGCTCAAGTTTTGATATGGATTTAAATATTTTTTCAAGTAAGGAATAATACATACTCTGGAGATAGTCCTTTTTTGTCGTATAATCTTTTGTAATACCCATATATTTTTCTATCTGGTTAGGACTAACATTTATCATTTTTCTTGTATTTTTAATAGTCCTTGTCATTTTTAAAAGATAGTTAGCTACAATTTTTCCATTTACTTTATAATACCAATCAAAAACATAGGGGAAAATTGTATCATTTATATGAGCAAATATAACAGCTTCTATTCCTAAAAGTGAACTAATAGTTGATCTTGTAAAATCATTGAATGTCCAAGAGTGATTACTACTTAATTCTTTATAATGTTTATATTCATATACTCCGTTTTTGTCTTCAGCGTCTTTTGAGCCAGAATGACCTGGAATTAATTTATGATGTAAATTATTTGCTATTAATATCTCAAAAATTTTGCTATTTGATAGAATATCTTCGACGTAATACTTTTCTGTAAAATATTTTTGGACTTCTCTAAGATCCTCAATTATGTTTTTAATATCTTCTTTGTTTATTTTTATAAACATATTAATTTGGTATAAGAATTGTTGATTTATATAAAATTTTAAAAATAAAAAATTCCATAGATATTAATCTAACCAATAATTCCAATTTGTTTTATGATATTCTTTATTTTTTATATCTACAAGCCAAATTTCTAACTCTGGAAAAGCTTCACCAATTCTTCTCCATGCAACTCTGTAGTGGTTGGCTCTCCTGGGTAATCCGTTTCTAAATTTTTTAGGTATTGCCATAACAACTTTGGTGCAGGTTTTATTATTTAGTCTTGATATAGTTCTGAAAAACACTTCATAAAAATCCTTAGCTCTTGCAGGGCCTGGCTCTTTGTAGCCAATGACTTCAATGTTCAATTTTTCATCGTCCTTTTCGGCGATTATGTCAGTTCCGAGTTCTCCGGATTTTTTTTCTTTATTAAACTTATAACCTTCCTTTAATAGTAGATTTCTAAGAGTATTTTCTATGTCTTTATTTTTTATAATTGACGGCACAAACAGATCCCTTCTTACTAACAAATTAAAAAACTACTATTTTAATATCATTATAAAGTATTTCATATTTATATAAATGTAAAAAACATAAATATTCATATTCAAACTATATTATGGTATCTTCTTATTGATACTTCTGTGAAGTATCAGGAGAGATGGCAGAGTCTGGTTGAATGCGACAGCCTGTAAAGCTGTTGAAGGTTTTATATCTTCCGAGGGTTCGAATCCCTCCCTCTCCGAATAGAAATAATTATTAATATTCTAAAATGAGAATTTTTTATATTGATGAATCTTATGATAAAAAGGTTTATGCATTATGTGGTGTTATCGTAACTGCTAAAAATTACCGTAAAATAAATAGGGATCTTAATAAGTTTCTTAAAAAAATTTGTGACTTAAAAGAAGACGATGAATTAAAAGGGGACTGGCTTTTCAATGGAAGAAATAATTTTAAAAATTTGCCTTTAAATGAAAGGTCAAAAAAAATATTACAAATAGCTCATTTTTTATCCGACAGTACTATTACTAAATTTATATTTGCATATACATATGATTATATAGACAATATAGAAACTCATTTAAAATTATTAGAATCATTAATATCTGAAGCAGCAAAAATGACTTCGAAAATTAAATCAAGAAGTACTACGAAACAACTACTGGTAATTTTTGACCAGATAGATAGTGCTACTGAGAAAAATATTTATTTAAAATTAGCCAGTAGAAAAAAGGAAATAATAAAAAAATATGATAAATCTTGTGCATTCATTGATTATGGTTATAGTGGTATTTCAAAATACAGTAGGTTCTTACAAATGGCGGATTTTGTTGCTTATTTCTTGAGGAATTTTTTTACAACTCCACAAAAAAATAATTTATTTGAAAAGGCTGCTGATTCAAGAAAAATAAATATGCTTAAAGATTTCAGAGTAATTATAGATAATAAGCTAAAATTAGTTTAAAAACTTTTAAAATATAATTTAATTTATTGAGACTCTTAAGCAATTTTTTAGAATATTTAAAGATAGGTAAGGAGAAAAATAATGGAAAAATATGAATACTGTGTAGTTGAACGTATGCGTAACGGGTATCCACTTGCGATATTCTATGGTCCAAATGAGGTATCATATAAAGAAGTACGAAATTTCAGAGAGAATTTTAAAATTAGTTTTGAATCTTGGAAACAAATTGTTCCCAGAGAAAGGTGTTATGTACAAAATTATCTGGCTGATAGCTTTTTTTCCTATCTATTGGCAAAAGGTTGGGAGTGGTGGTCATCGGTTGAAGAAATTTATCTTGAAGGAGCATCTCGTCAAAGAGCGATTTTTAGAAAGTTAAAGAAGTAGTGGTTGTTACCTCTATATAATGTGGATTGTCTGGTTAGTATTTAACCGAATTTTTTTAAAATAATACTATTGCTAATGGAGAAATATTTAAAAGAAGAAAATTTTAAAGGTAAAGGTTTTAAAGTCGAACCGAAATATGATGGTGAAGGTATGGAAACCATAATAGTTTCTTCATTGGATGAATTTCATAAATTAATCCAAATATTTAGTAAAAATATTAATAATTCTAATGATAGATATTTAGATTATTATATTTGGAGAGGACAAGAAAAAGAAGAAAAGGAGTTGATTCCAGGCTTTTATCGTAAGTCTAAATATAAAGATTTAGAAAGAAGGGATAGGGAAAAGGAGCTCAAAAAAATACTTAATACATTTAAAAAGAGATTAAAAGAACTACCACCAAATCCTCTTTTTAAATTTGAAGAATTA
This sequence comes from uncultured Actinomycetota bacterium, assembly GCA_964610385.1. Lineage (GTDB taxonomy): Bacteria > Actinomycetota > Humimicrobiia > Humimicrobiales > Humimicrobiaceae > CAZBSE01. The sequence goes on along the minus strand of CAZSXW010000001.1, from coordinate 318,988 downwards.
AAAAAAGAAGATGATACAATCTGGGCTATCGGTCAACATTATGGATTGTTGACGCCTCTGCTTGACTGGACAGAAGTACCATATTATGCTTTATATTTTGCCTTTTATAAAAAGTCTAAGGGCCAAAAAAATAGAGTTATATATGCATTAAATAGGCCAGAAATTAACCGAAGAATATTGAAGATAAAAGAGCCAGTAACTAAAAAGGTAATTGAGATAAAAAGAATTATTCCTGATATAAAATATTTACCTTATATACAAAACAAGCGTTTAATAGCCCAGAGGAGTCTATTTACCAAATATTATGAGAAAGCAAAAATTGAGGATTCTTCGAAAAGGGTATCAAAAAATAGCTCTAAAGTTATTCTTATGAAGGTTATAATATCCAATCATCTACAAAATGACTGTTTGAACTTATTAGAGTCTATGGGTATAACTCATGGAAGTTTATTTCCCGATTATTCAGGAGCAGTTGATATCTGTAAAATTGACTTGGGTTTAGAGAATTTGAAGTGTTGTTAACCTAAATCGAATTAGTAGTGATTGTTACTCCTATAAAGGGCATAGTTGCCCGGTTAGTATATAACCAAAATCCAGTGCGTCAGCAATTTTCTTAATATTTTTAAGGGTAATATTTTTTTCACCTCTCTCAATCATTCCTATATATGTTATATGTACACTTACTAATTCAGCCAGTTTCTCCTGAGAAATTTTCCTTTTTTAATCTTTCTTCTCTGACCTTATTACCAAATTGAATTAAAATATTTTCTTTAGCCATAAAGAAAGTATAAAAATGTGCTAACTATAATTCTATGTATAATAATTAGCTTTTTAGTAAATTTTTTAGTAGAATAATAATACTATTTTTTAAAAGTACATATTTTTTGTATTTAATAATCATAAGAAATGGAGGTAAAAGTGAAAAAGAAATTATTTTCTACTGTTGTTGTGCTGGTAGTAATCTTAATTTTAGGATTAACTGTATCCTGTAGTGTACAAGCTCAACCAAACAATTCAGGTAAAAACAATGCTATACAAGAGGTTAAAGATGCCTTAACAGTAGATGTTTCCGGGTCATGGGAAGCAGTAGAATATGAAGATGGGTATGTGGTAAGGCTTGATGATATGGCTTTCTGGTATGTAAAAGGTGGTACAGTATATAGCTTAAACGGTTTTGCTAAGACCTATGCAGAAAATACCGAGTATGAGTATGGAATACCCTGGGAAGATCTATTTTAGACTGTGGGGGAGTATATGAAAAAAATAATTCTTAATATAATTATTATTTTAGCAATGATACTCTTTATATCTTCATGTTCACTTAATCAAATAAGCTTTGGATTTAAAAACAATAAACCTGTAGCAGAAGCTGGGGAGGATATAAACTGTTTTCGAGGTGAGGAAATAACACTGGATGCTTCAAATTCATATGATCCTGATAAGGATGAATTAGAGTTTAAGTGGTCGGTAGATGGAAAGGATTATTCTGATAAGATTATTTTTACTGAATTTAATGAACAAGGGATATATGAGGTGGTTCTTGAGGTCTCAGACGGGCAGGAAACAAGCACTGATTCTGTAGTTATTACTGTAGAAAAAAGTGAAATGGATATAAAAAAAGAAATGGCTACCTTTTGGAAAATTTTAGCTAAGGGTGAAAAAAGCTACACACTGGCAGGTCATGACTTAATATATAATATTTTTTCAGTAGCCATTTTGCAAGATTCTTTAAATGGTAAGATTAGCAGTGAAGAAGAATCAATAAAGTTTTTAGAGCTTTCAGCTATGGTAAATAAAGATTTTGCCCTTGCAGATATGTTAATAGAGGCAGAACTTGAAAGGAACAATATTGAACCTACAGAAGAAATGGAAAAGGTTATCAGCTTAATAGTAGAGTGGGCTGATAATAAGTCCAGGGCTTATGAGTATTATTCAGATTATATCTATTATGGTGAAGCGGCCTCTAAGATAGAATCTGATAATCTCCATGAGGAAGCAGAAAATATATATAGTGAATTTGATAGTTTAACCGAAAAGTACGCTTTAGCATATAAGGAAATTTACGAGTAAAGGTGGTTTTATAGAAAGGTCATATCAATGTATTGTAATAATTGTGGAAAAGAAATACCTGATAATTCTAAATTCTGTAACTTCTGCGGTAGTAAAATTAATAAAGAAGAAGTAACTGGTTTTGAAAAGACAGTCCAGAAAGTATCCGGTATCGGGAAGATTTTAACCTTAACTGTAAGCTTACCCATCGGGATAATATTTATAATCTTCTTTATATACAGCTGTAGCCAGTAGATAATAGCCTATTAAAAAGCCTGTAATAATATTTTTTAAATTTACTGTCACAGAATCATTTAATCCCTCCCCCTCTCTTGCTTACTAAAACATCATCTATGAAAATCTGCCATGGCTATGCCATCGATATCTGGGAAAAAATTTTGTGGAAAATGTTTTTTTAAAAAAGTTTTATTATATTTTTCTGTGTATTGCTCATAAATAAAAAAATCCAGTGAAACTTGACTTATTCATTTTAAGTCTGTATCATATAATTATCACAGATATTTATTTACTATCCATGATATAGGAGTGGTGTACTCAAAATTAGGGTTTTTATTAAAATGCATACGCTATTTAAGAGGAAAGATAAAAAATGTTTATGCCTTGTAAAAAAGGAAAATGCGTTGTTAGTTACTGCACTTTATATAAAAAGGAGAACTGCATGGGGATATTAGGAGTGGTGAAAGACGCCACTGGTAAAACGATAGTAAGGATTCCTTTTAAGGAAGAATTAAGAATGAAAAACAAAGATGCAGTTGATACTTATATAAAAAATGAAATCCGAAAGGCAGGGTACTTGCTAAGAGATGATGTGCTAAGAATACTTAGGATAAAATATGAGGTTGATATCAGCGGATCCACCCTAAAATACTACAGCCTTAAGAAAATGATAAAACCCGGGATAAATTGTAAGGTCGATCACCTAAAAGGGTCGGTTTCCCTATATGCGAAAAATACTACGAAAATAATTGCGCTTATTAAATATTTACAGGATAAGAAAGGTTATAAGCTTGTTGAGCTTGAAAGGTATTTTGGAATCCTTTGCTTTTATAACATTGAAAAGCTTAAAGAATTTTACAATGCAATTAATCAAGAAAATATAGTTACAATGCAAGGAAGTGGCATAAGATTTGGCAAACTTGCAGGGGAATTAATGTGTTTACAGGAAATTGCAATTTATAGAGCATTGTTAGAATTAAATCTCTTTAATAAAACCTTTAATGAAATATATCCAGATCCTGATACTGAAGTTAATATAATAAAGAATAGCAGAGGTAAATATAATGTCATTGTTAATTTTCCAAAACATAATAAAGAAGTCGTTTACGCTGAAGAAGGGATAAAGATAAGTAAATAGTCATATTTAAGTAGCCCTGTTGCTACTGCTTCAAATAAAAAATCTTTATAAAAGAAGGTGTTTATCACCTTCCTTTTTTATTAGGGAGAAAAGTCATAGGAAGGAGGTGGTTTAAATGACTAAAAAATTTATTGGTGGACAGATTATCAATAATAGTGAAAAACTATTAATCCAGGAAATCTGCGACGATATTAAGATGATGTTATTTGATGAAGCAAAAAAACGTATTAAGCTTAAAGAAGAGTTGAATTCAATAATAAGGGCTTTGTTAAGAAAATATAGCACTAAAGGTAGTTATGGGAAACAATTGATAACGGCAGAGCAAGTTTTAAATGAATTATTGGATAATCGTGAAACTGCAGAAAATTTGATTAATACTGATAAAATTGCAAAACTTATGAGTTTTGTTTAATTCTGAAGTTTGAATCTTATAAAAAGGGGAAATCGTAATAAAAGCGATTTCCCTTTTTGTATGGAGAAAAAGTTATGAAAAATAAAAATATTGAATTTATAAGAACATATTCCGATGAAGCTGATGATGAGAAAAAGCTTCTTGAGGTTTATGAATATATATTCAACCAATTAAAGTTGGAAGACAAAATTAAATAAATATTAATACTTTAGATATGTACATAATATTAGTATAATAAAGAGTAATTTTTTAAAAAATGATTTTATTAACAAAAAGGATAAGAAACAAACTTCCAAAATTAGGCGGTCAGGAAGATAAAGGTCTGGATGCTTATGTTTATGTGAAATTCTTTACCCCATGGTCAAGCTGGACATGGTATGTAACAGAGTTTGATGGTGACGATACTTTCTTTGGACTTGTAGACGGATTTGAGAAGGAAATAGGCTATTTTTACTTATCAGAGCTTAAGAGTATTTGTGGACCAGACGGATTGAAAATCGAAAGAGACTTGTATTTCAAACCTATGACTGTTAGGGAATTATTATGAAAGAAGTTAAAAAAATTAAGGTAGCACCGTATTACAGGGTTTCTACCGATGAACAAAAGGATAATAAGACTATCGAGAACCAGAAAATAGAGCTCGAAAAATTTATAAAGGAATATGGTTATGAGGTTTATGATAGCTATTTAGATGAAGGAATATCTGGAACTGTTCCCTTCGAAAAAAGACCTGGGGGTAAGAGGCTCCTGAAAGATGCTGAAAGAAAGAAGTTTGACTTGGTGCTCGTGCTAAAAACTGACAGGCTTGGAAGGAGCTTAAAAGTGATGCTCGACGCAGTTGATACTTTGTCAAGACTGAAAATTAACTTTAAATCTATTTCAGAACCCTACAATACACAGGAGCCAGAAGGCAGAATGATGTTTAGCATTATTAGCACATTTTCAGAATACGACTGGAATAATATCCAAAAAAATTCTATGCGAGGCAAACAGAGAGCTATAAATGAAGGCAGGTGGATAGGTGGCTTGGCACCTTACGGATACATCTTAAGCAAGAAAACAAGAAAGCTCGAACTATATAATAAAAAGACTCTCCTGGGCAAGTATTCAGAAGTTGACGTAATCAAAATGATTTTTAACTGGTGTGTTAATTCAAAGATGACTTGCGAGAAGATAGCAGAAAGGTTACGTGATATGAAAATTCCTACCTATACTCCCGGGAAGGCTAATATTAAAAGGGAACGTGCAGAGTATTGGATTGCTGAAAGGGTTAGGAATCTATTAAGTGACGAGGTTTATACAGGAGAAAAAATAATTGGCAAGAGGTCAAAAAATAAAAACAAGAAGATTATGATTGTCCCCTCGTTTGTTTCTAAAGATGTTTGGAACATGGCTCAAAAAGTAAAGAAAGACAACGGATTCTTATCTAAGAGAAATGCAGTAAGACATTATCTACTCACAGGTAAAATAAAGTGTGGTAAGTGTGGCAGAAACTTTTCAGGTTTGGCATACAGGGAATATACATACTATGCCTGCAATAACTACAGACTAAGGAATAACAAGCACCCAAAGAAGTGTAAGAATAAACCTATTAGAGCAGATGGACTGGAAAGTGTTGTCTGGGATGACATCTCAGGTTTTATAAAAGACCCGGACAAGATTAAGGCTTTTTTGGGAGAAGCTTTGTCCAACATTTCACAGGTGGACATATTATCTAAGTTACAGGAAATAGAAAATAAATTATTGAGCATAAGGTGGCAGATAAAGAAGTTAATAAAGTTCATCACGGCCAGTGATAACTATATAGAAAAAGACATAATGGTTGAGATTGAACAGATGAAGCAAAAGGAAGAGAAACTTGTAAAAGAAAAGGAACACTATGAAGACATAAAGAAAAAAGAAGAATTCGAGAAAAGAAAAATATCCGAAATCGAAAAAGTTACCTCTCTTTTTGTGGATAAAATTGATAATGCAGACCTTGATCTTAAAAAGATGATTGTAAGCATAATGGTAGATAAAATAATAGTCTATCCCTTTAATGAATCAGAAGATGCAAGGAAAGTTGAAATCTATTACAAATTCAATAAAAAAGACCCTTATATTAAAAAATTATCGTCGATAGGATTGTGGTAGGCGAGATTAGAGGGGTAGAAGCTGTAGATGTCCTACAGGCTATGAATACAGGTCATAGTGGTTCTATGACCACTGTCCATTCTAATTCACCTAAAGATATGATTTCCAGATTAGAAACGATGATCTTGATGTCGGGTTTGAATTTGAATCCTTCTACTGCAAGGAGGATGATTGCATCATCGGTAGATATGGTCATCCATCTTGATAAATTAAAAAATGGCAAAAGGATCGTGGCAAGGATCAGTGAATTGAAAAATAAGGGTGGACCAATAGGTAGTAACACAGTTTTGGAAGTAAGAGATATTTTTGGATACACAGCTGGAGGGAAGATAGCGAAAATCGAAGGTCTGTATAAAGGTAATATAATCCATACGGGTTATATGCCGGATTTTATAGAGAAAATTAAAAACAAGGGATTTGATTTTAATTTTAAAGATGAAAAATTGGGATGAAATATTGATCTCTGTTACTGTGGTGATTTCAGCGGTATTTTTATTTTACGGCTTTAAGAAAGCAGCTTTTAGATTTGACTTAAAAATAAAAAATGTTAAATTAATAAAATTTTTTACCAATATATATTATAAAAGTAAAAAGATACTATGGATATTTATATTTGCTGTTTTGTTATCCTTTTTTTACCTGCTGTTCAGAAATTTTATATTCAGCCTATTTGTAAGTTTGTGCCTGGGAATTTACTTGATAGATTTTTTCAATAGTCTCGAGAGGAAGAGAAAAACCTTGCTTAACGTTCAGCTGGTAGAATTTATCAGCAATATGGCAGTTCTATTAAAAGCAGGAAAAACAGTAAGGAGTATATTCAAAGATTCGGCCGCCAGGTTTAAAGATCCACTCAGAACACATCTATATAAAACAGCAAATGAGCTTGAACTTAATTCCACTCTTGATAAAGCCCTGGATAATTTTTCCGAAGGATGCAGAAGTAGGGAAGTGGATCTTCTTACCAGCTCATTGAAGATCAACAGCAAAATAGGAGGTAATATGATATCTATGCTTGATGCTATTTCCGAAAGTATACGTCATAATTTAAGGGTAAAATCTCAGGCAAAGACCATGATCCTCCAGAGCAGGTATTCAGGTAATATTATTTCATTATTTCCTGTTGTTGTATTGATTGTGATATGCATTTTTATGGATAGGACTCTAATGGAGTTTTTTTCTACAATTACTGGTAAAATTTTACTTATTATAGGCGGCATTCTGGAGATAACCGGAATAATAGTAATAAAAAAAATAATCAGCTCTGGAGAACAATAGGATTCAAAGCATGCTTGTTTATATAATAATATTTTCTTATTATTTATTCCTGTGCGCGGGTGTATTTTATTTTATCAGAATAAGAGGTCATTATAGTTGTTCGAAAATCAGAAAGAGCTTTCGAGTAAAAAATAATTTAGGTATATTTGTGACCAAAATTAATTTTTTAGCAGACAGGATCGGAAGATTTTTCAGTAACAAGAGATGGGTTGGAAACAGGAAAGAAAATATAGAACTTTTCAAGTTGTTGGTATCAGAAGATAAAGTATTTTTAACCCGGGATTCTTTTATAGGGTATAAGATAATCCTGTCTATATTATGTATGACTGCAGCAGTTTTTATCGGTAATAATATAATAAATTCTATTATCCTTGGTGTCATTGGAGGGGCAGCAGGTTATTTTGTACCAAATATACTCATTCAAAGGCTTAAGTATATAAGGCAAAAGGAGATAGAAAGAGATTTACCGTATGTTATTGATCTTTTGTCTATTGCCACGCTGTCGGGACAGAATATATATAATGCTATTAAAATTGTGGTTGAAAAATATAGGGGATATATCTGCAGGGAGCTTTCAAATTTAATAAAGGATATAGATATTGGTATAGGAAAACCGCAGGCTTACAGAAATTTAATGGAAAGAGCTGATTCGGAAGATTTTAGAAATTTTATTTTTCTTCTGGTCCAGGCGGAAAAGTATGGCTCTTCAATCAAAGATATTCTTGGTCAAAAATCACGGCACATAAAGTTTGAGACTTATCAAAATCTGGAAAGAAAAGTAAGGAGGGTAACCGTAATGATTTTATTCCCTCTGGTCTTTCTAATACTGCCCTCTTTTATAATACTTGTGGGCGGGCCTCTTATATTTTCAATAAGTGGAAATTTTTTCGGCTGAAATGATTTTAACCCAAATTTAAACACCCCGGATGTTGTGTCCGGGGTGTTTGTCTAGGCGTCCGTAAAACTATGTAAATTCAATCGATTAATTAGTAAAGACTGTGGTTACTACTCTTCTGCTTCCTCCATCGACTACTCCAATTCCGATCTTTGTATATACGGACCTGAGTATGTTCGCTTTATGGGATGGGCTTGCCATCCAGGCATTAGCAAATGCTTCGGGAGTTCCATGAGAAGGTGGCGAGGAATTGCCGAGATTTTCGCCGGCATTTATATAAGCCACATCATTTTTATGCAGTATATTAAAAATGTTTTGGCCGTTGGGAGTGTAATGAGAAAAATATGAATTGGCTATCATATCATTGCATCTTAATCTTGCAATATTGGTCAGCACCTGATTTGCCTGGAGGGCTCCCAGCCCGTTCGATACTCTTATAGTGTTAATAAGATAAAGTACAGTCTCTTCCAGTTCGCTAAGATTAACAGTAGATTCTGCAGGAGCGGCAGCAGTTATAGTAGCTTCATCGGTTTTGGTGTTTCCCAGAACTTCTGCCTTATATTCTTTATTTATGCTGTTAGTTTCCTGAGTTATATTGTCGGATATCTTTGATAGTATTATTGCTGCATTGATATTTTGGTCTTTTACTGACACATCTTTCTGTATAAATGCTGCTTTCTCTATACTTTCTGTTCTAAAATTGCTGCTTTCAGTAAAGCTACTATCAATTTTGGCTGCTTCATAGCTGAAACCACTGGTTATGGAAAGAGCAACTGCAAGCGCTATAACCAGTGTTGTCGTTATTATTATTTTTAATTTTATTTTCATTCTTTTTAATTAAAAAGCCATCTGACATAGAGACCAGATGGCTTGATTTTTTAAATAAAAAAGCAATAGCCGGTTGCACTACTGGCTCTTTACATTCGTAAGTGCCCAAATGATAGAATGTAAGTCATCGCCTCTATTACAAAAGCTAAACTAAATTTTCAATAAAACTTTAATTAATTATTTTAAAGTAATATTAATACTTTTTATTATCAATGTCAAGATTTATTTATAAATTATTTAGTTAATTATAGTATTAGTACAATATTTTATATTATTATTAACATTCTATTATTAATCCATCCCGAATAAAAAAGTATTTTAAATCTAATTAAGTATTTACACATATGACCAAATGTGATAGAGTATATTTATAATAAAATGTGTAAGTAAGCAAAAGCATAAAAATTAAGAAAGGAGGTGAATAAATATAATTTATAAAGAAAGGAGGTGAATAAAATAAAAATAAAAAGATTTATTGAAAAAGTAAAAGTATGGGGACAAAAAGGACAATCTACACTGGAATATGCACTGGTAATAGTGATAGCAGGAATAATAAGCGCAATACTGATAGCAGTAGGAAAACCAATAATAATAGATGTTATTTCAAAAGTATTTAACAAGATAGCTTCGATGGTTTAAGGGATTAATTAAAATGAGATTATTCCTGAGAATATACGATATGGGAAACAATTTTTTTAAAGAATATGTCGTTTAGAAATAATCATAAAAAAGCTTTTAAAATACTGTTAAGAGGGAAGGGGGGACAGGCCTCTCTGGAATTTGCTCTTATAATCCCCTTTATAATTCTAATTGTTTTAATTGTTTCCCATATTGGTTTACTGATTTATCAGAAAAATATATTGGAACAGGCGTCACGTGAGGGTGCAAGAGTAATCGCTACAACCAACTCCAGCCGGGAAGCATGTGGTTATATTAGAAAATTTTGTTCCGGGCTGGATCAGGACCGGCTTAATATAAGCATTGATCCCAATAATAGAAATTTAAGAGAAGTCGGAGACATTGTTACGGTTATCCTTTCATATAAATATGGTGGTCTCACAGATATAATTTCAAAAATTACCGGAAAGGATTTTTTTATAAAGGTAAAAAGTAGTATGAGGATGGAATGCTATTGAAGAGTTTAAAAATTAAAAACAAAGGAAATGCTTCTTTTATAATCCTGGCTGCTGTAGTTATGTTTTCAGTGCTATTTGTATTTATTTTTGATTTATGCCGGATTTTCATAGCAAGAGAGGTCACGAAGAATGCTTCTGATGCTGCTTCTCTTGCTGCAGCGCAGAACCTCCTGTTTCTTAGTGATCGGGATTGTATCAAAGAAGCTGAAAAAGTGACCACTGTCAACAACTGCAGACTTATTGAATGCAGGTACGACTATGATGAAGTAATAGTCACTGTAGAGAAGGAACTTGATTTTCTTTTACTGGACAAATTGCTGCCGGGGAATAGCAGTATAAAGGCTACCTCAAAAGCAGAAGTTATATATCCCTGGGATGAGTATTACGGCTACTGTAAAAGTTATAAATTCGGCTATTGAATTTTAAATGTTTTTTAGGAAGGAAGATTTATGAATTATATAAATAATATATATTTACTGGGTAATCTTACCCGTGATCCGGAAATAAAATATACTAATGAAGGAACAGCTATAACCGAGATGAGCCTGGCATCAAATAAAAAATGGAAGGATAAAAATGGAGAGGATCTTGAAGCTGTTGATTATTTCAATATTACCGTATGGGGCAATCTTGCCGAGAATTGCGCGTCTGCATTAAAGAAAGGAAACAGAATAATGGTATGCGGCCATATCAATCTTAGGAGCTGGGAAAATAAGGAAGGTAAAAAGTATAACATTACAAGCATCACGGCTGATATAGTGGCAGCCAGCCTGGAGTTCAACCATATAAAAATAATAGATAAAGATAGTGTCAGGAAAGAGGGCGGCGAATCAAAAAAGGATAAAATAAAATCAAAGATAACTTAAGATACTATCAGATATTGATTTAAAATAAGAGAAAACCACGGATAACTAAAGGTTTTCTCTTATTTTAAATTACACATTTTTAGTTCTAACCTTTGGGATACTTTGTATAAAAACTGTCTGGTTTTGCAGCGTTATCGACCAATGCCCATATCCAGATGCCGAAGCTTATTAGATTCACAAAGATACTTAAGCCTATGATAGGTCCGGTTGTATAATCCATAGAATATTGATTATAATTATAAGATATGGCATTGCTTATAATAGAACAGGAGTAAGAGAGGATAATTATAAATATTACCGCATTGACTCCTATAGAAATCCAGAACTTTTTTGCATTTTTCCCATAGGTATAGAGCCAGGCCCAGAAGCCGAAGAATACTGCCAGAAGTATGGCAACTACTTTATTTTTTGGGGTGATCCCTCCTTCCATTCTATAAATCGGTGTCTGATAGGTTATACTATCTGTGAATAGGTCTTTGACGTTAGCCCCGCAGTGAGGGCATATGGTAGTACCCCTTTTGATAGTCCTCCCGCATTCCGGACAGAAGATCTCATCCTGGTTCTTATATATTGTTTCTGCCATATTGATCTCTCAAAATCTGATATTTTTATTTTATAAATATTTACAGGACTAAAGTCTTATAATCATTTTTAAGTCAGTTTTTAATATTATACAAGACTTTTTTAAAAAAAGTAAAAGATGACACCGAGTAACTACAGTAACGGTGGAACACTATAAACTAATTGTAGTATAATTATTCAAATTGTATATTAAAAATCTGAAAGGCATGAGATTGGTATTTAGAAAGTCGGATTATGAAAGCTATGATTACACCAAATTCTGGGAAGACAACAAAAGACTATATGAGGACAGAGCTGAAAGACTGGCTTTAAGGAAACTACTGGCTGGAGTCGATGGGACCAAAAAGTTCTTTTTTGATATTGGCTGCGGATATGGCAGGCTTTTTAATGAATACAAGCATTTTGAGAATATAGTACTTATAGACTATTCTATTAAAAATCTAAAAAATGCCAGAAGAAAAATAAGAGAGTTCCTGGGTAACAGCCAAAGAAGTCTTTCCTCTGTTTATCTTATTGCTGCAGATGCAGCCCATCTACCTTTGAGATCAAAGTGTGCTGACGTAGTGCTTACAGTAAGGATGGTGCATCATCTTGATGATCCTGAAATGTATTTTAGCGAGGTGGCAAGGATATTGAAGAGCGGGGGGCTTTATTTTCTTGAGTTTGCCAATAAAAGAAACTTAAAAAATATACTTAGGTATTTTATAGGAAAGATGGATACATCACCATTCAACCTGTTGCCGTCCCAGGTAGGAGAGACCATAATGAATTTCCACCCCATGTATATAACAGTGACCCTAAAAAAAAGGAAATTTGCCATAAAAAAAATGATAAGCGTCTCCAATTTCAGACTTAATATACTAAAGAGATTTCCTGGTACAAAAACACTGATATTTTTTGAAAAACTTTATCAGAGAATCATTCCCTTCGTCCTTCTAGGACCAAGCGTTTTTTTAAAAAGTATTTTAGAGGAAAAGAAGCAGGAAAAAATCCGAACCGATCTTAAGGTGTCTTTAAAGGATATTATATTGTGCCCCTATTGCAGAAAACAGTCACTATTTTTTAGAAAAAACATGTTCGTCTGCACTCATTGCGGGAGTACTTTTAAACAAAAAAATGGCATATACGATTTCAGGATAAAGGCTTAGTATCATTCCCTGAAAGAAATCTGTGATCTTGTAAAAGGAAGTTGATCCTGTTACAATTATGATACAAAGTTCTGAGTATGAATTTTTCAAGTAAGGTATCATATTATTGATAAAAATTTTTATGGTAGACTTTGCTTATGGTAAAGAGAATATATTCTGAAGGTGTCATTTCGAGATTATCCCAGTACTTAAAGTATATTGTACAGTTGAAGGAACTCGGTAAAAGAACTATAACCTCTGAAGGTATCAGCGTAAATACCGGTATAAATAGTGCAGAAGTAAGAAGGGATTTGATGTGCTTTAAGATAAAGGGTAAAAGGGGAGTCGGATTTAATATCAATGAACTCATTAATTCATTTAATAAAATACTAGGTTACGACAGGATGGTGCGGATTGCCTTGATCGGTGCAGGTAATTTGGGTAGGGCGATTTTAAAATATAAGATGCTGAAAAGATTCGGTTTCGAGATAGAAAATATTTTTGATAATAATCCAAAGGTCATAGGTAAGATCATATCCGGAAAGAAAGTACTGGATATAAACAGGATAAAAGATGAGATCAAGAAAAAAAATATAGAAATATCAATACTTGCAGTTCCTCCTGATTCGGCACAGAAAGTAGCGGATATTATCGTTGGTACCGGTATAAAAGTCATAATAAATTATACGTCGGTTCCCATAAAGACCCCGGCGGGTGTGAGGATTGAGACAACAGATCCTATTGAAAAATTGCTTCACACTCTGTATTATTTATCTCATACCGGCTACGGGGAATATAAATGATTTCTCATGTTTGGAAATAAATAAGATATGAATAAAACCAAAGGCTGTTTTATTACTATTCTTGTCATTTTTGTTCTGGTCATATTTGGACTCCTATGTATCTTCTTTACAGACTTAAATCCGATCGGTAAGAATATGTTGATTCTGGGTGTTGACGAAAGAGAAGGAAATATGGAGCTGAATAATACTGATACCATTATTATATATCACATAAGCAGCTTGGGGGAGAAGGATTGTCTTATTTCAATTCCCAGGGATACCAGGAGGGCCGGGCTTGAAGAATATGGAATACCTAAAATAAATGCTGCATATGCGTATGGCGGCGAAGAACTGATAAAAAAGGAAATATACCAGCTTACCGGCATTGAGGTTGACAGAACAGCAATAATAGATTTTAACGGATTTAAAGAGATAATAGATGTACTTGGAGGAGTTAGGATAACAGTGGAAGAACCGCTTGATGATGAACTTTCTGGTGCACATTTTGAACCGGGGACTTACGATATGAATGGTGAGCAGGCTCTCTCATTTGCCAGGTGCAGAGCTACCAAGGGGGGCGATATTGACAGGATGGCCAGGCAGCAATATCTGATTAATGAGGTAATAAAACAGAAATTCAATCTTTCGATGATATCTAAAGCAGGCCAGCTTATTGGGATTTTAAACAGGAGGACTCAAACAGATTTTACAATATGGGATTTTTGTTCTATAGGATTTATGCTATTATTTTCAAGTAAGGATATAGACCGTGTTACTATTCCTACAGTTTCAGCTAATATTGACAATATAAGCTTTCAGATTGCGGACGAAGAAGAAGTAAAAGAATTTTTAAGTAATTATCTAAAATAAAAGATTGGTACAATATAGTATGAGTGCTTTGACGTTTTAAAAATTTTGTACAGTATCTATAAAGGTGGTATTGGTGGGCAAAGATAAGGGTTTAAGTATAGCAAATATTTCGTCTCTTACCAATAAAATCGATTTTTTGCTGCAGGCATCAATGAGATCCAAGAAGCTGGATGATTTTATTAAAAAAGAAATACCTTCGGGTGAAAAGGAATGGCTGATAGATCTAAAAAGCTGGAAACTTAACAGTAAATGGCTGTTAAAGATTTCCGATATCTGTCTTAAAGAATTCGATCAGGTTTTTTATGATTGCGGTGATGAGCTTCTGGATTTAAATGATTCTAAAAATTACCAGGCTTTCAGGGAAAGAATACTGGAAGAGTTGATGTAGCAGGTTTTTTTAATCCTGCATCATAAAATTTATAAAGACGATTTCCTTATTATATTAGGAGTGTTTATGATTCCCAGGTATACCACTGCAGAGATGGGCAGTATATGGAGTGATGAGAATAAAATCACAAAATGGCTGGAAGTTGAAAAAGCAGTAGCCAGAGCTCAAGCGGAACTTGGTGTTATACCAGAAAAGGCTGCAGATGATATATGTAAAAAAGCTAAATTTGAAATCTCCAAGATAAGTGAAATAGAAACTGAAACGCATCATGATGTTATAGCTTTTTTAATCAATGTATCTTCATATGTGGGTGACTCTTCAAAATTTCTACATTATGGCCTGACCTCCTCGGATGTTGTGGACAGTGCTCTTTCACTTCAGCTGCTTGAATCAGTAGATGTGATCAAAAATAAAATTAAAAAACTTATAAATATTCTAAAGTCTGATTCCAAAAAGTATGCTCATACAGTTATGGTGGGAAGGACACACGGAATTCATGCTGAACCGATCACCCTGGGGTTGAAATTCTGCGTTTATGCTTTTGAGATGGCAAGGAATTTAAAGAGATTGGAGCAGGCAGGGGAGAATGTTGGATTTGGGAAAATATCCGGTGCAGTAGGGACTTATGCCAATACTTCTCCTGAAATAGAGAAGAGAGCCTGCAGTATTCTGGGATTAAAGCCATCTCCTGTTTCAACACAGATTATTCAAAGAGACAGGCACGCACAATTGATCTCAACCCTGGCAATCTGTGGAGCTTCTTTGGAAAAGGTAGCTCTTGAAATAAGGAACTTACAGAGAACCGATGTCAGAGAAGTAGAAGAGCCTTTTACCAAAGGACAAAAAGGTTCTTCGGCAATGCCTCATAAAAAAAATCCTATTATTTGTGAAAGGATATGCGGGCTTTCGAGAGTCTTAAGATCCAATATGGTTGCTGCTATGGAAAATATTTCATTATGGCATGAAAGAGATATATCACATTCTTCGGTGGAAAGGATTATAATCCCCGATAGTTTTATACTACTTGACTATATGCTGGAAAAGGCAATATTCGTGATAGAGGGTTTGAATGTAATCGTATCAAATATGAAAAAAAATCTTATGAAGTATGGTGGTATTGTTTTTTCACAACGAATATTGCTGGAACTTATAAAAAAAGGCATGAACAGGGAAGACGCCTATGTTCTGGTACAGAAGGCGGCTCTTGAGGCATGGAATAATGAAGGCAGCTTTAAGGAAAATCTGCTGAAAGAAGATAAAGTATTGTCTTTTATAGACAGGGACGGCATAGAGAAGTTATTTGAGGTTGAGTATCACCTAAAATATATTGATGAGATAATCGATAGGTTGAAAAATATAAAATAGTAGTAGTTTATGTTGCTTATGACTTGATACATTTTTTCAAATTGTGGTAAGGACAGGGGAAATAAAAAATAATGCAGCGTTTTTACAGGCGTGTAGATAAAAATCTTGAATACTGCTATTATATTGAGACTTCAGCCCAGCTTACGGAAAAAGAACTTGAGATCCTGACCTGGCTTCTTGCAGAGACTTTCCAAGAAGAGAATTTTGGAGAAAAATCTTTTTATAATAAAAGTAAAAAAAGAATAGTCGAGATCGGCCCGCGTTTAAACTTTGAAACGGCGTATTCGACTAATGCGGTTGCCATCTGTCGCACCTGTGGTCTTGAAAAAGTAAGCCGCATAGAGTTGTCCAGGCGTTATTTACTGCCTCCTAAGATTGAAATGGAGCAATTTGTTACTGCTCATCACGACCGTATGACTGAATGTGTCTATAATAAACCGCTAGATTCGTTTGAAATAGGTATTGAACCTGAAAAAGTATACACGATACCATTATTGGAAGAAGGTATAGAGGCACTGAGAAAGTTTAACCTTAAAATGGGTCTGGGGATGGATGAGTGGGATATTGAATTCTATTATAATCTTTTTATAAATAATATAGGGAGGAACCCTACCAATGTGGAATGCTTCCAGCTCGGCCAGGCTAACAGTGAGCATTCAAGGCATTGGTTTTTTAAGGGCAGGCTGGTAATAGACGGAAAGGAGATTCCGGAAGCCCTGCTTCAGATGATAAAATCACCACTTGACTCAAATCCTTCCAACAGTGTTATTGCTTTTAAGGATAACTCGAGTGCTATTAAAGGCTATGCCATATCCACTATAATACCGAAATATCCCGGTACTACTTCTCCCTTTAATATACAGGATTGTACCTACCATCTTATATTTACGGCTGAGACTCACAATTTCCCAAGTGGAGTTGCACCGTTTCCAGGAGCTGAAACCGGTACTGGTGGAAGGATACGGGATGTACAGGCGACTGGTAGAGGGGGACTGGTCATAGCAGGTACGGCCGGGTACTGCACAGGAAATTTAAATATACCAGGCTATCAGATTCCAGGCGAGGACAGCAAGTTTGATTATCCTTCCAATCTTGCTTCTCCTCTAAAGATTATGATCAGGGAAAGTGACGGTGCATCAGATTACGGTAATAAATTCGGTGAGCCTGTAATACAAGGTTTTACCAGGACATTTGGCCTAAGACTTCCTGATGGTGAACGGCGGGAATGGGTAAAGCCTATTATGTTTACAGGTGGAATAGGTCAAATCGATGACCTTCATATAAAAAAAGAAAAACCGGAACAAGGCATGGTAATAGTAGAGGTAGGCGGGCCCGCCTACCGTATCGGAATAGGTGGAGGTGCTGCTTCAAGCATGATCCAGGGTGAAAACAGAGAAGAACTTGACTTTAATGCGGTGCAGCGTGGGAATGCTCAGATGGAACAGAAGATGAACAGGGTGATAAGGGCATGTATAGAGATGGGAGATAAGAATCCTATTATGAGTGTACATGATCAGGGTGCCGGAGGACCGTGTAATGTTCTTACCGAACTGGTAGATCCGTCAGGCGGAAGGGTCGAGATACGTAATATTCAGGTCGGAGATAAAACTATGTCAGTACTTGAGATATGGGGAGCAGAATATCAGGAACGTAATGCTTTTTTAATAAAATCCGAGCATTTAAGTGAATTCCAGTTAATATGCAGGCGAGAGAAAGTAAATTGTGAAGTCCTGGGAAATATAACCGGTGATGGAAGAATTGTAGTAAATGATAACTGGGAAGAATCGGATCCAGTCAAGTTTACACCTGTCGACCTTGGCCTTGATGATATTTTAAGTGGTATTCCCAGAAAAAAATTCGAACTGGAAAGCATACCCGGAAAATTGGATCTGCTGCTGTTGCCGAATGATCTTTCGGTGGAAAATACTCTTAAATCAATATTCAGTTTACCATCTGTCGGCTCCAAGGGTTTTCTGGTCAGGAAGGTGGATAGAAGTGTAACCGGGCTGATTGCTCGCCAGCAGTGCTGCGGACCACTACAGCTTCCGGTTTCAGACGTATCTGTAGTAGCTCAAAGCCATTTCGGTTTAACCGGTGCCGCTATTGCTATAGGTGAACAACCTATAAAAGTCCTGGTTGATCCGGCCGCAGGAGCACGTATGGCACTAGGAGAAGCATTGACTAATATGGTCTGGGCGCTGATAAGCGACTTTGAAAATATAAAGTGTTCTGTTAACTGGATGTGGGCTGCCAAACTCCCAGGCGGAGGTGCATCTCTTTACAAGGCAGCAGATGCTCTGATCAAACTGATGAAAGAGATAGGCATAGCGGCAGACGGTGGAAAAGATAGCCTATCAATGGCGGCACAGGTAGGAGATGAAATGGTAAAGGCACCCGGGCAGGTAGTGGTCTCTGCATATGCTTCGATGTCGGATATAACCAAAGTAATAACCCCTGATATAAAACGCCCTGGAGAAAGTAAACTTATTTTTATCGATATTGCACCAGGTAAGGAACGCCTTGGCGGTTCAGCGGTCGCACAAGTATTTGATCAAATAGGCGACGACACTCCTGATGTAGAAAATCCTTTTTTGCTGGCAGGTGCTTTCAAGGCAGTGCAGAAGATGATAAAGGAAGATCTTATCATTGCCGGACACGATAGAAGTGACGGCGGTCTTATAACCACCCTGGTTGAGATGGCATTGGCAGGAAACTGCGGAATAAATGTAAAGCTCCCCATAAAAGATGGATCAGTTCCCCTGCTGTTTTCAGAAGAACTGGGGCTGGTTATCGAGTATCTGCCGCAGTTTGAGCCAAAAATCACTGATATTCTAGGGGATTTTAATGTGCCATTTTTAATCCTGGGTGATACTCAGAAAAAAAGGCATGTAGTGGTCAGAGGCCTAGATAAAGTAAAAATGAATGTTGATACAACTACTCTACTGACGTGGTGGGAGGCGACTAGCGATGAACTTGAAAACCACCAGATGAATCCGAAACTGGCAAAAGAACAGGCAAAAGCGCACAAGAGAATCGGCCCTTCATATCATATTTCCTTTAAGCCTAAAGCTACATTACCGGAATTGTTGGAAAAAGATGAAAAACCAAGGGTGGCGATCATGCGTGAAGAGGGCAGCAATGGCGACAGAGAAATGACCTCAGCATTCTTTGCAGCTGGATTTGAACCCTGGGATGTTACCATGAAGGATATGCTGGAGGGCAAGATAATACTGGATGATTTCAGAGGAATAGTATTTGTGGGAGGTTTTACTTATGCAGATGTATTGGACAGCGCAAAGGGATGGGCCGGTATCATAAAGTTTAGCCCCAGGTTGAAAGAAATGTTTGATGGCTTCTACAGCAGGCCTGATACTTTTTCGCTGGGTGTCTGTAACGGCTGTCAGCTTATGACCCTTATAGGATGGGTACCCTGGAAGGGCATCGATGAAAAGAAGCAGCCCAGATTTATAAGTAATCCTTCAGGAAGGTTTGAATCCCGCTGGACTACAGTAAAGATCTTAAAAAGTCCCTCTATTATGCTAAAGGGAATGGAGGATTCGATTTTAGGGATATGGGTTGCACACAGGGAAGGTCACCTGCACTGCCCTGACGATAAGATTCTGTCTGATATATCTGATTCAAAGCTGGTACCGATAGTTTTTGTTGACGATAAAGGAGCTGCTACTGAGAAATACCCGTTTAATCCTAACAGTTCTCCATCAGGATATACAGCTTTATGTTCACCGGACGGCAGGCATCTCGCTATGATGCCTCATCCTGAGAGATCATTTCTGTTATGGCAGTGGCCGTGGATACCTGATAAATTGCATTCTGAACTGAGTACATCACCTTGGCTTAAGATGTTCCAAAACGCCAGGGAGTGGTGTGAGAAAAACCGCTAAATTTATCGGCTCCTTTATTTATTTTGGTATTTTATTTGTTATAATGATTTTGTTTGTCATATATAAGTATGCAATTTATAGTTTATTACCGGATATAAATTCAATTATAAAAATTGATTGATCAAAAATAAAAATGATCAAATTAATTTCAGAAAGAAAGATATATGAAAAATGCGGGGTGTTTGGTATATATGCACGCAGTGGAAGAGTAGCAGAAATAATATTTTACGGACTTCAAGCTCTGCAGCACAGAGGCCAGGAGAGTACGGGGATAGCTGTTTCCGATGGAGAAGATATTCTTATATTTAAAGATTTGGGCCTGGTAAATCAGGTATTTAATGAACAAAATATGGCACCTCTTCAGGGCCATATTGGTATAGGCCATACTCGTTATTCTACCACAGGGGAGAATAGCTGGAAGAATTCCCAGCCGCTTTATCGTATGTTTAAAAATGAAAGCTTTGCCATAGCTCACAATGGAAATTTAACAAATGCTGTGGAAATAAGAAACGAACAGATCAAAAAAGGAATAAACTTTGATACAGATTCTGACACGGAAGTAATAGCATCGCTTATAGAAAGCTCGGAGAAAGAAAATATAGAGGATGCTATCAAAGATGCCATAAACAGGATTAAGGGTTCTTACTCTCTTGTCATACTTACCAAAGATAAAGTCTTTGGAATAAGAGATCCTCATGGGTTCCGGCCGCTGGTATTGGGAAATATTGGTGACAGTTTTATCATAGCTTCCGAAAGCTGTGCTCTGGATATAATCGATGCCGACTTTATCAGGGATATAGACCCCGGCGAGATAGTTTTGTTGGATAGGAATGGGATGAGATCTCAGATGATTTTACCTGTTGAGAGGATATCAATGTGTGTGTTTGAACTTATTTACTTTGCCAGACCTGACAGCTATTTAAATAATAAAAATGTTTTTAAGGTAAGACACAGGCTGGGGCAGGAACTGGCAAAGGAATCTCCAGCTGATGCTGATTTGGTGATTTCTGTTCCTGACTCCGGCACTCCTGCAGCAATCGGTTATTCTGCTGAATCAAAAATACCTTATGCTCAGGGTTTTATTAAGAACAGATATGTTGGAAGGACTTTTATTCAACCAATACAAGAGGTCAGGGATATAAGCGTTAAGCTTAAGTTAAATCCTTTAAAGGATATCATACGGGGTAAAAGGCTAGTAGTGGTCGATGATTCTATAGTAAGGGGGACAACGTCAAAAAAAATAGTCCAGATGCTATATAACGCCGGTGCCAAGGAAGTGCATATGAGGATCACCTGCCCACCACTGCTATATCCCTGCTATTACGGTGTCGATATGGCAACAATCAAGGAGTTTATTGCCAATCATAAAACATTAGAAGATATAAGAAAATTTTTAAATGTCGACAGTTTGAAATATTTATCAATAAAGGGTCTGGTAAAAGCTATAGGGGATTCAAAGGAAAAATTCTGCTTTGCCTGTTTTAACGGTGATTATCCGGTCAGTATACCTAAAAAGAAGGATTGTGGTAAATATTCTTTGAGTAATCAGAGGAAAGTATCTTCTAATGCCTGAGAATGATAAAAGCACTAAAAAATATTCCTATAAATCATCCGGTGTTGATATAGATAAGGCCTCAGATATAATAAATCAACTTAAAGAGACATTGAAATCTACATATTCCAGCAGGGTACTGAGTAACCTGTCATCCTTTTCCGGTCTTTTCCAGCCTGATCTAAAAAAATACAGAGATCCTGTTCTTACATCTTCTACAGATGGAGTAGGTACTAAAATACTGCTGGCAAAAAAGACGGGCTGCTTTGAGAACATAGGCCAGGATGCGGTAGCGATGATCATAAATGACATAATATGCTGTGGAGCGAAGCCGCTGTTTTTTTTAGATTATATAGTTTGCGGTAAGTTAAATGAGAAGAGAATAAAAATTATAATAGAATCTATGGCCAGGAGTTGTAGTTATTGTGATACTGTTCTGATAGGTGGGGAAATCGCCGAGCATCCCGGTGTGGGTAAGGTAGATGATATAGATATTGCTGGTTTTGCAGTTGGAATAGTGGAAAAATCTGAGATTATAAAACATAACCTGGTAAGAGAAGGCGATATAATAGTAGGGATAGCTTCTTCAGGAATTCACAGCAATGGTTTTTCGCTGGTGCGTAAAATAATTTCAGATAAGAAGGTAGATCTGCAAAAGGAATATGACTGGACAGAAGGAAAACTGCTGAAAGATATTCTTATGGTGCCTACCAAATTGTATTTTAGGATTGTGGATAGGATAATCAAAAGCAAGATCGAAGTCCATGGTATCGCTCATATAACCGGCGGTGGGTTCTATGAAAATATCAACAGAATAATCCCGCCTAATATGGATGCTTTCTTACAGGAAGGAAAATGGGATGTACCTGCTGTATTTAAATTCCTGCAAGATATGGGAAATATTGACAGGGATGAAATGTTTAGAGTCTTTAATATGGGTATAGGAATGGTCATGATAACATCCCCCGGCCAGTTCGGCAGGATAGAAGGCATAGCAGGGGAACTGAAAGAGAAGGTTTATAAAATAGGCACTGTTACAACTGGAAGTAATAGAGTTATTATAAAGGAGAGTTAGATAAAAGATGAAAAAAAGAATTGCTGTCTTTGCATCAGGTTTTGGTTCAAATCTTCAGGCACTCATAGATTACAGCCGTACCCAGGGATTAAACGGGGAGATCGTGCTGGTATTTTCAAATAATAAAAATGCCTATGCCTTAAAGAGGGCAAAGAAAAGCAAGATAAAAGCAGTCTTTATGGATCCTTCAAAGTATAAAAACAGAAAGCAGTACGATTTGAAAATCGTGGAATTACTGGAAAAAGAGAAAATAGACCTGATAGTCCTTGCCGGTTATATGTTTTTGTTAAGCGCAGAGTTTGTAAAAAAGTTTAAAAACAAGATATTGAATATACATCCCGCGCTACTGCCTTCCTTTAAAGGAGAACACGGTATTCAGGATGCTTATGATTACGGAGTCAGGATAACAGGTGTTACAGTGCATTTTGTGGATAAGGGCCTTGACAGCGGACCTGTAATACTCCAATCACCATGCTACATTAAAGATAACGAAAGCGTGGAGGAGCTGGAGGAGAAAATACATAAAGTGGAGCATAAGATATATCCCAAGGCAGTTAAGTATTTTTGCGAAGACAGGCTGGTAATAAAAGGTAGAAAAGTAAAAATTTTAAATAAAAAGTAACATAAAAAGGAGTTGAAGATGAAAGTAAAGATTAAGAGTGCCCTGATCAGCGTATCCAATAAAGAAGGAATTGTGGATTTTGCCAAGACTTTACAGGAAGCCGGAGCGGAAATCATTTCAACTGGAGGGACTTTTAAAAAATTAGAGGAAGCCGGTATTAAAGTAAAGAAAGTAGAAGAAATAACCGGATTCCCCGAAATGATGAACGGTAGGGTAAAGACTCTTCACCCTTTCATTCATGGAGGCATACTTGCTGATAGAAGCAATGAGAACCATATGAAGGAAGTCTCGGATGCGAAAATAAAATTGATAGATATGGTAGTGGTGAATTTATATCCATTTAAGGAGACCATATCAAAAGAAAATGTGACTCTTGAAGAGGCAATTGAGAATATAGACATTGGCGGACCCACTATGATAAGGAGTGCTGCCAAGAACTATAAAGGTGTGGCTGTAGTGACCGATCCGGCTGACTATAAGAAAATACAGGCAGAGCTTGTTGAAAGCGGTGGTTATATTGACCTGGGTACGCTGTTTAGACTGAGCATTAAGGCTTTCCAGCATACATGCGAATATGACAGCGTGATTTTTAATTATTTAAAAAATAAAATTAAAGATTTTGGCCAGTCGAATGTGAATGTAAGAGATTATCTGGATGTTGACTGTGGAGGCCAGGGAAGAGAAAATGAAAATGATTTAAGGGACAGCAGCGGGAATTTCAAAAGCAGCCTTAGCCTGGACCTCAAAAAAATCCAGGATTTAAGATACGGTGAAAATCCTCATCAGAAGGCTTCTTATTATAAATATATGGACAGTGGAGATGACAAGTTTACCGGCGCCCAACAACTTCAGGGCAAGGAATTATCTTACAATAATATCATGGACGGTAATGCGGCGTTCGGAATCGCAAAAGAGTTCGCCGTTCCCTGCGTAGCGGTGATAAAACATAATAATCCCTGCGGAGCTGCTACGGCTGAAACCATAGGTGAAGCCTACAGGAAGGCTTATCAGTGCGATCCGGTTTCTGCTTTCGGAAGCGTTGTCGCCAGTAATATGAAATGGACCGCTGAAGCTGCCAAATTTATGCTGGATAAATATGTAGAGGTTCTTATAGCTCCTGATTATGATCCGGAGGCTCTTAAAATCCTGGCAGAGAAGAAAAACTTGAGGATTTTAAAAATCAATTTTGATCTTAGCACCTATATCGATTATATAAATTCAGATAAATTCAAACTTGAGAAAGCGGATATTAAAAGTGTTGACGGTGGTCTTTTGGTACAGGATCTTGATGAAGGTACAGACAGCAGGGAAAATATGAAAGTAGTAACGGATGCCCAGCCGGATTCGGATCAATGGAACGATATTATTTTCGGCTGGCAAATTGCCAAGAGTGTCAAATCAAATGCCATAGTACTGGCTGCCGACAGCAGTACCGTAGGTATAGGTGCAGGACAGATGAGCAGGATTGACGCAGCAGAACTGGCGGTAAAGAAATCCAATGGAAGGTGTAAGGGTTCGATTATGGCTTCGGATGCATTTTTCCCGTTTGAAGATGTGGCCGAACTTGCAGCTAAAAATGAGATCACTGCAATAATACAGCCCGGCGGTTCAATCAGGGATAAAGAGGTCATAGAAAGCTGCAACAAAAACAAAATGCCGATGATCTTTACCGGAAAAAGACATTTCAGGCACTGAGAAACAAAAGGACAACTTTACGGCTTTAGGGTTCCTATACAGTAAAACTTGCTTGAGGAAATGATGGAATTTAATTTTATGTAGTAAGTAAATCCCTCACCGATATTAATTCAGTGAGGGATTATTACAGTTGCCTATTGTATAGTAGGACTTATCCTCTGTGTCTCGCTTACCTTTAATTCTTTATCGGATGTCACTATACCCTTTTTACCTGTATCACCTGTTTTGGTAGGGTATTTCTCCAGAGTATGCTTTATTACATCATCTATATTTTCTACGAATACAAGTTTCAATCCTTTGATTATGTTTTCCGGTACTTCATCAAGATCCTTTTTATTTTTTTCAGGCAGTACGACTTTCTTGAGGCCTGCTCTTTTGGCAGCCAGGAGTTTCTCCTTAAGTCCTCCTATGGGAAGGATTCTTCCCCTCAGGGTTATTTCTCCTGTCATACCTACATTTCTTATGACAGGTATTCTGGTAAATGCTGATACCAGAGAAGAAGTTATGGCTACACCTGCCGACGGTCCGTCCTTTGGCACAGCACCTGCAGGAACATGGATATGTATATCAGATTTATCAAATAGTGTTTCCGGTATACCGAACTCTTTTGATCTAGAATGTATATAACTTATAGCTGCCTTTGCCGACTCCTGCATTACATCTCCTAGTTTTCCTGTGAGTATAAGTTCACCGCTTCCCTTGTAATAGGTGGATTCGATAAGCAGTATATCTCCGCCTACAGGAGTATAGGCCAGTCCTGTTGCCACACCTATTTTGTTTTTGTCTTCGATCTCGCTGGGCAGTATTTTTGAAATCCCAAGGTAATCTCTTACTTTGGTAGTGGTGACATTCCTGGAAAATTTCTTCTTTTCGACTATTTCCCTTGCAATCTTCTTACAGATATTTGATATCTCACGCTCAAGGTTCCTGACTCCTGCCTCTCTGGTATATTGTTCGATTATCAAGCTGATGGCATCTTTTTCAAACTTAATATCATACTTTTCAACTCCCTGTTCCTTTAGCTGCTTGGGTATCAGGAACTTTTCAGCTATGTGTATCTTCTCTTCCGAGCTGTAACCAGGTATTTCAATGACTTCCATCCTATCCCTGAGCGCCGGGTGTATGGTATCCAGTATATTCGCAGTGGTTATAAACATCACATTAGAAAGATCAAAAGGCACTTCAAGATAATGGTCTCTGAATGAATTATTCTGCTCGGGATCAAGCACCTCAAGTAAAGCGGATGAAGGATCTCCTCTATAGTCCATACCCACTTTATCTACTTCATCAAGCATAAACACAGGATTATTGGTCCCTACCTGGGTAAGTCCCTGAATGATCCTGCCGGGAAGTGCTCCTACGTATGTCCTGCGGTGACCTCTTATTTCAGCTTCATCTCTTATACCTCCGATAGACATTCTTATAAATTTTCTTCCCAGCGATTTGGCAATAGACTGCCCCAGAGAAGTTTTGCCGACTCCCGGAGGGCCTACAAAACATAGTATAGGTCCCTTGGTTGCCTTGCCCTTCAGTTTTCTTACTGCCAGGTAATCCAAGATATGAGTTTTTACCTTATCCAGATCGTAGTGATCGCCATCTAAAATTTTCTTTGCTTTTTTTAAATCAAGTACATCTTTAGTTTTTTCAGACCAGGGGACATCCAGCATCCATTCGACATAGGTCCTTACATAAGAATGTTCCGGAGACATACTGGGAATACTTTCCAGTCTTTCTATTTCCTTTTGCACCTTTTCCTTGGCTTCTTTGGGCAATTTTTTCTTCTGAAGCTTTTTCTCCAGTTCCTTTGTCAGGGCGATAGACTCATCAGATTCACCCAGTTCGTTTTTAATAGCTTTGAGCTGCTGACGTAGATAATATTCTCTCTGGGTCTTTCCTACTTCCTTCTGGACCTTATCCCTTATTTGTGACTGGACTTCAAATTTCTTGAGTTCTTCTCCTAGATATTTTGTTAATTTCTTAAGCCTTAACCTGAGATTGCTTTCTTCAAGGATCTTTTGTTTTTGCTTGGTACTTGAAAGCAGATACGAAGCAAAAAGATCACTCTGAATCTCAGGCCTGGTTACATTTGTTGCTGCAACCACAAATGCTGTTGGCAGGGGAATACCCAGCTGAATGAATTTTTCAACCTGCATCCTTATAGTAGTGTTTAGGTTTTCCGTTTCCTCATCCTCAGTATAGGGAATATCTTCGAGTACTTCAGTGACTACCTTGAAATAAGGTTCAGTTTGAGTAAAATATTTTATTTTTACCCGGGTGATTCCTTCCACAATGCATTTTATCTCATTCTCCGAAACGTTGGATACCTGCTTGATGGCACATGCAGTACCTATATCATATAAATCATCTTTATTTACATCTTCTTTATTCTCTTCTTTTTGAGCTACCACTACTATGATCTTATGTTCTTTTGATGCAGTTTTTACAGCTTCTAAAGATTTTTTCCTGCCTACAATGAGAGGAGTAGCCAGAAAAGGGAATACCACACTGTTTTTAAGAGACAGGAGCGGAAGCTCTTTAGGTATATTTATTTTTTCTATATTTTTATCAAACTTTTTTTCTTCTGCCATTTAAAATATCAACTCCTATTTTTCTAATTTATTTATATATTTTACACTAATAACAGTTTTTTTTTACATAATGTTAATCAATTAATATTATTTCTCTTGCCATAAATAATTTAATATCTATTTTGTTGCTATAATTATAACAAAAATTTTGCAATTAAACAAAAATTATTTTCCTTATTTGGTAAAATAAATTTTCACTTATAGTGAAATTAATTAATATAGTTTACAGGTAAATATAGTCAAAGTCAACATTTTAAAACTTTCTATTTAAATTAAAAGTGTTTTATATATAATCTAAACCTATGCATATTAAAAGGAAGGGGTACCAGTGAAGACATATCTGGAATGTGTCCCATGCATTATAAAACAGGCAATAAATACTTTAAGAATAAGCGGCTGCAGTAATAGAACCGGCAGGGAGGTTCTCACAGAAGTCCTGCAGAGACTCAAAAATATAGATTATGACCTTTCACCAGCTGCCAACTCGGACATTGCCTATATTGTGTTCAGAGAAATGACGGGGATCAAGGATCCTTATTATGGTCTGAAAAGAAAATATAACAGGCTGGCTCTTGATGTCTATCCTGAACTGGAGAAGTCGGTCAATGCTTCAAAGGACAGATTATATATGGCAGCAAAGGCTGCAATTGCAGGAAATATAATAGATTTCGGGATAGATATGAAAAAAGCAATTACCTTGGATCTTAAAAACATCATAAGGGATTTGCCTCAGATGAATCTTGCAGTAGATGATTATGATAGGTTTAAAGAGCTTTTAAAGCATTCAATCAATATTTTATATATATCCGATAATGCAGGGGAGATAGTCTTCGATAAAATTTTTATAAAGGAACTGGTTAGACTGAATAAAAAGGTGGTCCTTACGGTTAAGTCGGACCCAATAATCAACGACGCCACTATGGAAGATGCAGCGGAAGTAAATTTTAACGGCCTGGCGAGAGTAATATGGACAGGGAATAATAATATAGGGATAAATCTTGATAACTCATCAGATGTTTTTTCAGAGGAGTTTAAAAAAGCAGATCTTATAGTGGCTAAAGGTCAGGGGAATTTTGAGACTCTTGACGGAGTTTCTGCCGATATTTTCTTTTTACTCAAGGCAAAGTGTGAAAGTATTGCCAGAGAATTAGGAGTAGAGTATTTGGATATAGTATTTGCCGAAGGCAGGTCCAGGGTAGGAAAGAAAGATCAGTAGCCCAATCTTTTAAGCTTTTCTTCATCGAGTCCGAAGTAATGCCCCAGTTCATGCAGGACTACTCTTCTAATGTTTTTTTCAAGTTCTTTATCATCACGACTTACTTTTTCCAGTGATTTTTTAAAAATGGTTATCTTATCAGGTAATATATCTCTTCTGCCTGTCTTATAGGTGGCAGGGACTCCCTGAAATAGGCCAAGAGTGTAATGAATATGAGATCTTTCTCTATCTTTAATAAATGGTCTTATGTTTTCTTCTTCAACTACAATACTCAGGTTTTTTATCTTGCATTTAAATTTATCCGGGAGATTTTCTAAAGTGCTTAATATTATTTCCTCGAACTTTTCTTTTTCCATTTTTTTTATGCTGATAAATTGCTATATTAGTATCGAGTTATAAAATATCATAAAAATAATTATATATGAACAGTAAGGGAGGTATTTGTATATGTCTGAAATAAGACAGGATCTGTCGACGAAAGACTGGACTATTTTTGCCACGGAAAGATCCAGAAGGCCGAGTGATTTTAAGAAAATAAAGGAAAACAGGCCTGCCAGTGAGTATGAGAGTAAATGCCCCTTCTGTAAGGGAAATGAGAATATGACTCTAAAAGAAATTTTAAACATTAAGATCGGCAGGAATTGGTCAGTGAGAGTAGTACCCAATAAATATCCGGCACTTAAACCAAAAGGGGATTATGGCTGCAGTATCGGCAGGCATACTAAAGGTCCTTATCTCAGTATCGATGGTGTAGGAAGTCATGAAGTCATTATTGAATCACCTAAACATAATGATGATCTCTATAAAATGAAGCTTTCTCAAATAGGAAATGTGATAAAGGCATATAGAAAAAGGTTTATAGCATTAAGCTGTGAGGAGGACTGCCGACTTATAGTTATTTTCAGGAACCATGGCAGTAGGGCTGGTACTTCGTTGAATCATCCCCATTCTCAGCTTGCAGCGCTGCCTTTTATACCTGGTTTTGTTAAGAATAAATTATATGAATCCGAAAGATATTTTGATGATTCTGGAAGATGTGTATACTGCGATATGATAGAATATGAAACAAAGGCAGAGGAAAGGGTCATATGCGAAAATAAAACTTTTATTGCTTTTGCACCTTATGCCTCACTGTCTCCTTACAGTGTTCAGATCTTTCCCAAAGAACATCAGGCTTGCTTCTCAGAGATTTCAGAAAGCAATACCGAATATCTTGCGTCAATTTTAGGGGATATACTCAAAAAAATTTATTACGTGCTGGATGATCCCGATTATAATTATGTGATAGACAGTGCTCCTGTCGCTCAAAAAGGAAATAAGCACTACCACTGGCATCTTGAGATATTTCCGAGGTTAAGCACAAGGGCAGGATTTGAAATAGGTTCAGGGATCAATATCAATACAGTATTGCCTGAAAAATGCGCAAAATCCTTAAGAGAATATGTTATTTAGCGATATGGCTTTAAAAGGCTTTGAAGCATGATCAGTTCGGTTATTGGAAATCTGTGTATTAAATTCTTTCCAGTCTCTTTAGCGTTTTTAAAAGCCGGGGCCGATTATATCTCTGGAGGATTACACAGGGAAGATTCACTGCCAGCAGGTTAACAGTCATTATTGTACCTATCCACCACAGATTGAAAAAAAAGAATATAGGTGCATGAAGAATAGCCATCAGGTGCATCCATTCGGCCCTGTTCATTTCCATTAAAAATTTTTTTAGGTAGGTCTTACTGGTACCTTTTAATGTTTTTTTGGGAAAGCCGAACTTAAAGAAACTTCCGGCATCAGGGATCCGGTGTTTCCATTTTTTAACTTTGAAAAGCTTCTCATAAATTTTTCCATTATCTTCCCAGTTTTTAGTTCTGTAGAGCCAGTGGTTTTCATCCAGTAGTCTTTTAGGAAGTTTGAAACACATTAGTGAAGGCCAGACCTGGATTATTGCCCATATGGAAAGTGCCTTGATAAAATTTGAAAATAATGGGTCTAAGATGCTAACTCCTCATAGTTATCCGGTAAATTATACTAAAGTTTAAAAATATCATTAGCGGCACGTTTGTGCCAGCGCTCTGAGATGAAGGCCTGTTAAAGAGAATCCAATTGCATAAGGGAAAAGGCCCGGCTTCTTAAGCAAACTCCATAGAATAAGTTTCCAGTAATAGATTCTCCCGCGCTGTTTAATCCCAAGATACCAGATCGAACTGAGGAATGCCCTTAGATAGTACATATTAAGTCTTTGCGCCTTCTTTTTCTTGGGTCTGTATTCCCTTAAGAAGGTCTTGATCCTCTCATAATAGATCTTTGGAGCATAAATTGTAGATATGACCTTTTTATAACCGTTTATTAGTATTTTTTTATCCATCTTAGGAATAAAATTTAAACTGGTTATTTTTGTATTATTGCCCGTTGCTGTCATTTTTATAAGTCTTTTTGCTTCCTCCAATCTTTTATACAGTCTGGTCTTCGGTAATGCCATCAGCAATCCTACCATGGCTGTTACTATTCCACTTTTCTGTATGAATTCTATCTGGCGCTGGAAAATCGATACTTTATCATTGTCAAAACCTACGATGAAGCCGCCCTGTACTTCCATGCCGATATTTTGGATTTTTCTGACCGAATCTATAAGATTTCTATTCATATTCTGGTGTTTCCCACATTCTTCAAGACTGTCCGTATCGGGTGTCTCGATGCCTATGAAGACGAAAGTAAAACCGGCCTCTACCATCAATTCCATCAAATCTTCGTCATCTGACAGGTTGATGGAAACCTGGGTGTTGAAGGTAAAGGGATAATTTCTGGCTTTTTGCCATTCTATGATAGCAGGAAGGTATTCTTTTTTTAGTTTAGCTTTATTGCCTATAAAATTGTCATCTACAAAAAACACTCCTGCCCGCCATCCTGTTTTATATAAGGCATCGAGTTCTGCTATTATTTGTTTTTTACTTTTCTGTCTCGGGATTCTCCCATTTAGTTGTACTACATCACAGAATTCACAGTTAAAGGGGCAGCCCCGGGAGAATTGAACACACATTGAATTATAGTTTTTAATATTGATGGAATCCCAGTCAGGAATTGTAGTTTCTTTTAAATCGGGGAACTTATTGCAGGTGTACATCTTTTTAAGAGTCCCATTTCTTAGATCTTCTACTATGGTTGAAAAAATTTCCTCTACTTCCCCTAAAACAAGATGGTCTATATCAGTGAAATCTTTCCATCCTGTGGTAAAGAGAGGGCCTCCTGCTACGATAGGTTTTTTAAATTTTTTTACCTTGTTTACAACTCTCCTAGTAGAATCTTTTTGTATAAGCATGGCACTTATAAAAACATAATCAGCCCATTTGATGTTTTCGTCTTTTAATATGCTGGTATTCATATCGACTACTCTTTTTTCCCAGTCACTGGGAAGCATAGCTCCTACAGTCAGAAGTCCGAGAGGGGGGATCAGAGCTTTCTTGCCTATTAATTTTAATACTCTCTTGAAACTCCAAAAAGTTTCTTCGTATTCAGGATAAATGAGTAAAATTTTCATTGTTTGCGTACTCTTTTCTCTAATATATTAATATTTCCTTTATTTTATAAACGTTATTTTGGTATTAAAGTTACAAAATCTTTTTAAAGCTTGAGGATTTCCCTTCCGATTGAGAATGCTTTACCCAGATTTTTACCGGTGCCGAAGTAATTGCTTGTTGCCGTATCATAGAAAAATGGTTTTAAGTTTTCGATATTAAGCTGCCCGTCAGGATCGAGTATTGATTCTTCTGCTTTTACGTCTAGTATTTCTCCAATGAATTGAGTATGTACGCCGAGTTCTATTGACTTAAACAACCTGCATTCTACGACAAAAGGGAACTCTTTACCGTAGGGTGCGTCAATCAGTTCGCTTTTTACTGGTGTAATACCTGTTTTTGTAAATTTGTCTTCTTCCTTACCGGATACAATACCATAATAATCTGCTTTTTTTACCATATCTTCAGAAAGTATATTTACTGTAAAAGCTTTTTTTAGCATTATATTACTGTGAGAATACCTGGACTTTCTTAATGAAATGGCGATGCACGGAGGGCTGGAACAACAAATTCCTCCCCAGGCTACCGCTGCCAGATTTGGTCTTTCCTGATTGTCATAGGTCCCGATGATGAGAACTGGAGTAGGGTAAATAATAGTCTTTGCCCCCAATGATTTTTTCATGATTTTCCTTTCTAAAAAATTTATTATGTATTTATCTTACAACGTCAAAAGTCAAAGGTATATAATAAAAATTTGAATTATTTTATATGAAACAGTAAAAATGGTAAAGAATTTATAAATTTTCTTGACAATGTGTATATTTTTATATATATTATGATTATTATTATATACACATTGTTAATTATAATATATATAATACATTGAAAGATAAAGATTCAAAACTAAAGAATGATTTAAGACGCTGCAGATTTGAACATAATGAGGTGTCGCAGCAGGAACTGGCTAATGCTGTGGGTGTGACCAGACTTACCATACATTCCATAGAAAAGGGAAAGTTCAATCCTTCTGTCACACTGGCACTAAAGATTGCAAGATATTTCAATAAGTCTTTAGAGGAAATATTTTACCTGGAGAAAGATTAGGCAAAGGAGTAAAGGAAATGAAAAGGCTACTAAAAATAAGTAACAATACTACTTTGGTATTGTGCGCTATATCGATAGCAGGACTTATTTTTACCAATACATTCTTTATAATACTCAGGAATATGATTGTAGGAATGGGGGATGTTGAAAGCTTTATGGAGGAGTTTTCAATCCCGGTATCATCAGTATATATCGTATTTGGTTTATTTCATCTTTCGGCTTTATTTATATTGATACTTCAGTTAAAGTTTTTTAAGAGGGATAATTTCCTGCGTGCATTTTTGTTTTTTACCGGTATTACTTCTCTGTTGATGCTTTTTGGAGATTCTGCACTTGCAAGCGATATTTCAAAAGAATATATTTTTGGCCTTCCCGATGAGTTTTATATCCTGTTTTTAAGCCAGGGTCTTCATTTTGTTTTCTATATTCTTATGATGGTATTACTTATATCAACCAGAAAATCCGTCGGAAAGGAAAAAGAAGAAATAGTACTAAGGGATGATTCAATATTCATCAATGCACAGTATATCGGTATTTTAAGCGGAGCCTCCGGCCTGGTCCTTATTTCAGTTTTTTCTTATTTGTATTCAGCACTATATCCGCTGCCCTTATGGGCTGCCAAAGCAGGAATACTAGTAACGAGCCTTATAGCTGTGATCCCGTATATTCTAATAGTTTTTTACTGGCTGATCATAAAACTCAGGGAGAAAACTGGTGAATGGTATGATGAAAAACAGTATCAGGATATAACAAGGGCAAGTCTGGTAACTCTTGTATCATCAATAATCATAATGACTGCGATATTTCTTGTTCAGTATTACGTGACTGGATCTGATTTTATAATTCTGACATGGTTTCCATTTTATATATTTCTGGTTCTGCTTCTGTTTTCAAGCAGTACTCTTTATTTCAGTAAAAGAACTGCGGGTTAATTTTGTAAGGGGGTAAAAATGAATACAATAAAGAAAAACTATAATTTAGGCCTGTCAGTTCTGATAGCAGGTTATGCTACCCTTTTATGCTGGGTACTTGGGATTTTTTTAAGTGTTGAAATGGGCATTGGCTGGCAGAGTTATACAGCTGTTGGTTTTTTTACACTGCTTCTTGTTTCTTCCGGCATTTTATTTTTAATGAGCCTTATTTACAATATCCAGGAGTCAAGGGAGAACAAACGTTTATCGAGGGGACTGGTATTTACTGTAATAAGTTTCCCACCTATTGCGTTCTGCTATACTGCAATACTGGTGAAAGCATTGACTGAAGGTCATTGATTGATTTTAGACCATGGGAATAATAGAAAGTTTAAAGACAGAAGGAAGATTCTTTATACTTTTGGGATTATTTTTTTAGCGATTGGCATAATCTGTATTTTCATCGCTCCACTGGAAGTGACATGCTTTTATTTTTTTATTGAGGGTGGGCGCTTCCATTTTGAAGGTTTTAATTTCGGGTCTTTGCTGTTTTCATTTATTGCTGTACAGATCATAGGATACTATATCATTGCTGCTGTATTTATCCCTCTTGGATATGGACATTTAAAATTAAGGTTCTGGGTAAGGAGGCTGAGTCTGGCTTTACTCTGGTTCTGGATGATTGTGGGTATACCGCTTACCATACTTTTTTCTCTTGCGCTGGCTGCTTCAAAAGAGCCATCTTTATGGTTGATTATTACCATCATACCTCTGATGTACCCCGTAGTACCGGCTGTGCTTATTTGGTTCTACAGGAAGAAGGATGTTGAATTGACCTTGAAGTCAAAAGATAAAAAAACATACTGGTTAGATAAAATACCGATGCCTGTTCTGGTTATTTTATTTTTGTTTTCCTTTTATATTTTAACTCTGAAGGTATTACTTCTGTTTAGAGGGATATATCCGTTTTTCGGAGTTCTGCTTTTGGATTTGAAGGGTGCTTTTATAATCAGCATTTCAATTATGATATTCTTGTTATTGTTATGGGGGTTGTTCAGGCTAAAGGCTTGGGCATGGTGGGGGTCGGTAGTCTATTTCGGGATTACTACTGTATCCTTTCTTTTGACTTTTAGCATAAAAAGTCTTTCTGATATATATCCATTAATGAATTTTGCACCACTGGAAATTGAGATTTTCCAGAACCTGCCCTTTCAGGGATTAAGATTGTCTATATTCATAGCTGTCCCGCTTCTTACTACGCTGGCCATAATAATCTATTCAAAAAGATATTTCCCCTCTAAAAGATAAATCAACCATATTTTTAAAGACAAATAGGAAAATATTTATATAATATAGAAATAGTGATTATTTCTTAGGTGATTATAATTTTGTGGAGGTCGAGCGATGGCAGCATCAAAACATTATAAGATTGCAGTTATACCCGGAGACGGTACTGGACCGGAAGTGATAGAGCAGGGTAAAAAGGTTCTTGAAGCTGCAGGGGAAAGACATAATATAGGATTTGAATTTAAAGATTATGATTTCGGAGGGGAACGGTATTTAAGGACAAAAGAGACACTCCCTGATTCTGCAGTTGAGGAACTGAAGAAGTTCAAGGCAATATATCTTGGAGCTATAGGACACCCAGATGTACAGCCGGGAATTTTAGAAGTAGGAATATTGTTGAAATTAAGGTTTTCTCTGGACCAGTATATAAATCTCAGGCCGGTAAAACTTTACCACGGCGTTGATTGCCCCCTTAAAAACAAGGGCCCTGAAGAGATAGATTTTGTTGTGGTCAGGGAGAACACAGGAGGGATATATACCGGCAAGGGAGGTATAGAAAAAAAAGGAACACCGGATGAGGTTGCAACCCAGATAATGACCTATGAAAGATATAAAGTAGACAGATGCCTGGAATATGCTTTCAATCTTGCCAGAGAAAGGAAGAAAGAGGGGAAGCCAGGAAAATTGACACTGGTCCATAAGACAAATGTACTTACCTATGTCGGGGATCTGTGGTATAGAGCATTTACCGAGATGGCAGGTAAGTTTCCCGATGTTAAAATTGATTATAACCATGTTGATGCAGCCTGCATGTGGATGGTGAAAAATCCGGAATGGTATGATATTATAGTTACAGCAAATCTGTTCGGAGATATTATTACCGACCTGGGTGCAATGATCCAGGGTGGTATGGGAATAGCTGCAGGAGGGAATATTAATCCAGGCGGCACCTCGATGTTTGAACCAATAGGAGGATCTGCGCCAAAATATACCGGAAAGAATGTAATAAATCCGCTGGCTGCAATAGAGGCAGGAAGAATGATGTTAAAGCATCTTGGAGAAGCAGAGGCAGCAAAGTCTGTTGAAGAGGCAGTCGCGTATACCTGTACTAAAATAAAGAGCCTGAGTGCCGGTAAAATGGGATACAGCACATCTGAGATAGGTGATATGATAGCGCATTATATTGGTGGTATTTGAAATATGACAGGGGTGATAAGGAAGATTGATTCCAGAAGGAGATTAATAATAATTACTGGTTTAAGTATTATAGTAATATGAAAAGTCTTTTATTTTACCCCAAATAAATATAAATGTAGAAATAAAGGGATTATCGGTATTTAGGTCCAATTGGCCGGTTTCAATGAAATTACTTTCATTTATAATGTCATCTACATCTAAAATTTCAGTTATTTCATTTTTATCGATTATTGCGTTAATATCCAGGAGTTGGTTGGTATCATTTATTTCGATGATATCGAATAAATACTTCTTATCATATGATTTTTCAATTTTTTCAGTTTTAGTATTATTGGAATTATTTTTCCTATTGCCTGTACCATTTTCTTTAATGCCGGATGATTTAACATTAGTGAAAAAAGATAAGCTGCTGCATAATACAATCAGGTTATTATTATAATCATATAAGAAATCATTATTAGAATCTTCATCACCATAGTCATCTTGGCCGCCCGGGCCACTTGTGGGATCTTTGATTTTCTTGAAACTGGCATGTATTGTGTGGTTGGCGTCAACATCGGTAAAGGTGTATGACACTATTCCTTCTATTTTTTCATTATCTACCCTTAAATATATCAGGTCATAACCTTCATCTGCAGTACAATTAAAGGTCAAACTTTCTCCACTGTTAATATCCTGAGAACCTTTAGGGGATATAGAACCTCCATGATTGCAGCTTGCAGTGATGTGATATATTTTTAAGCTCTTGTCTTTATCCTTTTCTTCTTTTTCTTCTTTTTCTTCTTTATCTTCTTTTCTTTCTTCTTTATCTTCTTTTTTATTTTCCTTATATTCTTCTTTATCTTCTTTTTCTTCAATTTTATCTTTAACTTTATCGTCTGCATTCAGTACATTAGGCGGAGAAATAATCCAGAAAACAATGACCGATATTAGAAATAATATGACAAAGAAGTAATATATTGTCTTATTTATCCTTCTGCTTGGTTGAAACATAATTTAATAATAACTCCCGAATTTTGAAAATTATTTTACAATCAATAAATACAATTGTCAATACTTTTTTTTGACTTTTTATATTAATTTAATGTATAATAATCATATTAATTGTTTATGTAAATGAATAATTTAATGTAATAATTATTGTATTATAACTATTATAATACAAATTTAATAATGGGAGCACAGATAGCACATTATAGCATCTTTTTGATAGCTATTATATTCTTTTTAGTCCTGGGTATCGGATATACATGGATATATAGAAAAGGATATCAGGATCTGGTGGGGATAACCATACTTGTACTCTCAATCATATGGATATTATCTTTTATGCTGGAACAGGGTTCAAGTAGCTATCAGATTAAAATATTCTGGAATAAGATCCAGTATACGAGTTCCATTTTCCTGCCTGTATCAGTATTTCTATTGGCAGGTCAATATGTCGGCTTTAAAAAGCCGCTGAGGTTAAAATATGCTTTATTATTGAGTGTTATCCCTATTATTGTATTATTTTTAATATTTACCAATGAATTGCATCATCTGGCCTGGATAAGCGCAAAGATGGTGGTATTTGAATCTTTCACTATGATAGTAAAAGAGTATGGTATTGCTTATTTTATTTTTAATGCATACAGTAATGTTTTAATGTTTAGCGGTATTGTACTGGTTTTATATAGGATTATCATATCTTATATAAGACCAACTGGGGAAAACCGCTGGAAAAATTATTTATTAATACCTTATTTATCAATACCCTGGATTATTATTTTAATAAAGACTTTGGGCTTTAATCCCTTTCCGGCCCTGGAAGAAATGCCTATAGTAATATCAGTCAGCACAATAGCTGTGATTGCTACTTTAAACAGGACTAAAGTAAGAGAGATCATGCCTATGGCTTTTAAAACGGTATTTGAAAGTATGAATGATGGACTGGTCCTTCTGGATAGAAAAGAGAAAGTATTGAAGATAAATCCTGCCTCTCAAAAGATATTTAATATTTCAATTGACAAAGTAGACGGGAAACCTATTTCTGAACTTATGGAAAAACTGGACTATAAAGGGGATGCTGATATTTCCTTGAAAGACGGAGAGATTATATTAGGAAGTAATGGAAAACGGTTCTGTTATAATTCCAGGCTTTCAGAGATAAAAAGTGATAGGGGAAAACCTCTTGGGAAGGTGGTAATACTAAGAGATGTAACCGAGATGAAAAAGGCCGAAGAAGATATTAAATTTTTAAGTTTTCATGACAGGCTTACAGGTCTGCACAATAGAGCTTATTTTGATAATGAGCTTGAAAGGCTTGATACCCAGCGTCAATTGCCATTAAGTTTGATTGTAGGAGATGTAAACGGATTAAAATTAATAAACGATTCCTTTGGTCATATACATGGCGACATGCTGCTTAAAAAAATTGCAGATATTCTTAGGCAATGCTTTAGAGGCGATGACATAATATCCAGGTGGGGAGGGGATGAATTTAGCGTAATTCTGCCCCGTACATCTTATTCGGAAGCAGTAAGGATAATGGAAAGGGTATATGAAAGTTGTGAGGAACACAGTACTTATGTTATGCCGCTAAGCATATCCATGGGAGCAGCAACAAAAGAAAATAGTTCCAAAACTCTTAAACAGTTATTAAAAGAAGCTGAAGATAATATGTATCAGCACAAGATGACAAAAAACCAGAGTGTCCGCAGCTCGATTATCAATTCTCTGGTAATAGCTTTGCAGGAAAAAGACTATGAGACAGAAGAGCATACTAAAAGAATGGCGGAATATGCCACACAATTTGGCCATTTATTAAATCTTCCCGATAGCAAGATCGTTGAGCTGAGATTACTTGCTACTCTCCACGATATAGGAAAGATTGCCATACCTGATCATATAATACTAAAGCCCAGCAGTCTCACTAAAAAAGAGTGGGAGATAATGAAGAAACATTCAGAGATCGGCTATAGGATAGCAATATCCTCGACAGAATTGGCTGTTATAGCCAAGGATATTCTGCATCACCATGAAAAATGGGACGGCAGTGGTTATCCTTATGGTCTAATCAGGGATAAAATACCACTGCTCTCAAGGATGATATCTGTAATAGATGCTTATGATGCTATGACTCACGACAGGCCTTATAGGAAAGCCTTCTCAATAAAAACAGTTATGGATGAACTTAAAAAAGGCAGAGGCTCTCAGTTTGATCCTAAATTACTTGATGTCTTTATAGATCAGGTTATTATGGCTAAAAAATAAAGGATGATTTTATATCTTGACTTTATAACCTTTATCTACCCAAGCTGAATAATTTCCTTCCGGCCTATGGACATTCTTAGACCCAGGTTAATACTTTTTACTTATTTTTAATCTACTACTTGACGTCACGTAGTAGTGATGCTATACTGTATTAGTATTATGTGACGCGTAGTAGTGGAGGTAAGAAATGATTGAAAATACACAGTTGTTAAGGGGGATATTGGAAGGCTGTATTCTTGCAATTATCAACCGTGAGAAAAGTTATGGATATCTTGTAATAGAAAGGTTGAGAATATCAGGATTCCCTGATATTCAAGAATCCACCGTTTATCCTATACTGAATAGGTTGGAAAAAAAAGGGCTCTTTGACTGCAAAAGAATACCATCTAAACTGGGTCCACCGAGGAAATACTATAGTATTTCTGAAAAGGGTTATCTGGAACTGGAAGGATTTGTGGAACTCTGGAAAAATACCAAAAAAAATGTAGATATCATTATAAAGGAGGGGTTTAAATGAAAAAGGTAAAAAAACAATCAAGAAAGTTAGTTATATTTTTTTCAGTAATAATCGGACTGCTTGCCGTTGCTGCTGCTGCAATATTAATATTCTGGCCGGAGAGCGAGCAGGGGGATTCTTTTCCATGGATCCTGATAGCTATTATAGTCCTTGGGCTTCTTTCTTTGGGAATATTGATTGTCTTGAATTTAAGGCGCAGTAAATATACAGCTTTGCTGCAGGATGATTACTACAAAATGTATGAAAACATTTCAGCAGCTCTACAGAACTCTACTCTGAGTATTTTTGAACGCAGGGATGTACTGCTGGATATCTCTGATCTATTATTACAGGCGCAGCAGAATAATCGTCCTATCAATACCGTAATAGGAAATGTTGATGATTTTATCAAGGGAATAAAGACTTCATTTGGTTACCGGAGCAATATAGTGTTTAATCTGCTCAGTGGTATCCAGAACACAATAAATGTTCTTGTCGTTGTCCAGGTTGCAATATATTTTATGAGGGGTACAGATTCATTTTTCAATACCACCATAGGACTAATGATATTACCCTATGTAGTCTTTGTATCCTTTTTGATTAATCCATTAATGCAGTATCTAGTGTCCAGACAAAGAAAGGTATGGTTTTTTGCTGCAGCTTTGATCGGTATTGTGGCTGTATATATAGGTGTTAATGAGATTCTTCATAGATTTGGTATGGATATCCCTTGGGTGCAGACTTATTTTGAAAAAGAGATACTTTTTATAAGCTCATGGGGCATACTGGCTGTATTAATTATTATCATAGCATTAAGCTGGTTCATCAAATGGTATATAAGGTTCCGGTCAATTAAGAATCTGCAGGCTGGATAGTGAAATCGAAATACTATTTATATCTATAAGGGTTACTGTGACTTGGGAGCAGTAACCCTGTGTTGTTATTAGTCAAAAAACAACTGATTTAGGGAAGAATTATACTTCAATCTCAAATGTGACGGTTCCTCCGCCAGTATATTTGCAGGGATCCAGACACTGTACATGGGCCTTGTTATTTTCACCTGATTGTCCGGTGAGGCCCAGTTCCTTGGCGCTTACGCCTTTACTTAGTGCATTATAATAAGGCAGGATGGAAGCAAGTGAGTGCATACATATGGCATCTGTTTTGGATAAATTCACCCTGTATCCTTCTTCAAGGATTATTTTATTACCTTTCTTGTATACCGGGCAGTTTCCCTTGATATCAACTACTCTTATGATCAAATCTTTCATTTTACTTTCTGTACTTTAAAAATTTATTATCTTTTTCAATAAATTTAAATGATTCCGCTTCCTCAATAATTTTCTGGGCTCTGTCTGTGTATTTTCTACTCTCTTCCAATATAGATAAATTGCCGCCTGGTTTTAAGATCCTGTATAATTCTGATATAGTCTTCTTTTTATTATTAAATTCATGAAATGCATCACAAATAAATATAATATCAATACTTTTATCTTCCAGACCTGTATCAGCTGAATCCGAAAAAATCAGTCTAATATTCTTTATCATTCTTATCTTTGATCGTATATATAGTATTGCTACATGCAGGGGTTGATTATCCAGTGCATAAACTATGCCGTTTTTTCCAACTATTTTTGAGGCTAATATTGGTGAAGTTCCAATACCAAAGCCCTCCTCTAGATATATATGTCCCTTTTTTAGACCACTTTTTTCAAGCCACATTCTTCTTCTTTTTGGAAGAGCAGTAATTTCTGCAAATGGCCAGAAAGGTAATGAATATGTGAGGTACGATAAATATAACCAGAATGGACCTAAATTTTTTCCTAATGCATATTTTAAAATAACATATATTAGTGAAAGTATTAGTATGTATATACCTATTCCAATAAGTACCCAGAATAAAATGTGGTGTTTTTCCCAAATACTGGCATCCATTTTATCTTTTAGTTTTCTAATATTGAGGTTAGTATTATTATACACTTTTTGGTGGATGAGAAGAAACTGTTGGCTTGCATGCGGATGTAAAATCGGTAGCGCAAATAAAATTTAGCCGGAACTCTTAAATAACAATGATTAAAAGAGAACTTGACATAAAAAACATGTACCCTTATATTTACTTTTAGCTATTTTTACATTGATATGTATAAATAGGAAACAAGGGCGTTTACCTATATAATACTGATTGAAGTAAACGCTTTTTTTATTAGTTTTGGATAGGTGAATATGGTAAAAGAAAATAAGCCGAAAATTACTTTATTTCATTGTATTAATGCTTTCAGGCAGTCAACAGACCCGATATTTAAGGAAAGTGAAGTTAAAGTTATAAAAATGCCCTGTTCAAGCATGGTAAAAGATGTGTATCTGTTAAAGGCATTTGAAGCGGGTGCTGATGCTGTACTGGTATTTGCCTGTCCCGAGAATCGTTGCCGGTATATTGAAGGCAGTAAAAGAGCAAGAAAAAGGATCCAAAGGATCAGGGATCTACTTGACGAGATAGGTATGGATGGCAAAAGACAGCTTGCTATTTACAATACTGTAGCAGGAGATTATAAAACTGTTGAAGCTATTTTTAAAGATACACTAAAAAAATTAAAAAAGTTAAATAGGACTTCATAATTTAAATTATTTGTAGGAAAATATTTTATAAAATTATAAATATGATGGAGAGAATTAAAAATGATAACAGGTGAACAAAAACCGATTAAGGAAATCATAAAGATGGTTGAGCCTTATAAGAACTTGTTGATACTTGGGTGTGGTACATGTGTTAAAACCTGCTTTGCTGGCGGCGAGGATGAGGTTGCAGTTCTGGCATCGGCTCTCAGACTTGCATTTAAAAAGAAAGGAAAGAAAATCCAGGTAAAAGAATTAACAATCGAGCGGCAGTGTGAGAATGAATTTATACAGGAATCAGCCGATTTGGTTGCCCAGAGTGATGCGGTATTATCCCTTGCATGTGGTGCAGGAGTTCAGGCAATGGCAAAGAGATTTGCTACAGTGCCTATTTTACCTGGGGTAAATACCACTTTTATCGGTATCCAGGAAAGCCAGGGTGTTTTTACTGAGGAATGTTCGGGGTGCGGTAATTGTGAACTGGCAAAATTCGGTGGTATATGTCCTATAACTAGATGTGCCAAAAAGCTGTTAAATGGCCCGTGCGGGGGCTCAAAAGATGGTAAATGCGAAATAAATCCAGACACAGACTGTGCATGGCATCTTATTATTGAAAGGCTTGAAAAACTTGGCCAGATAGACAATCTAAAAGATTATATTCCTCCGAAAAATTGGAACACCAGCCTTTCGGGAGGACCAAGAAAACTGATCAGGGAGGACCATATAATATGAGAAAAGGACCTTTTAGTAATCTTCAAAAGATATTATCCCAGGGAAAATTTGCAGTTACATGTGAATGCGGACCACCAAGAGGAGCAAACAAGGATGTAATATTAAAAAAAATTGAGCTTTTAAAAGGTTATGTTGACGCTGTTAATGTGACAGACAACCAGACTGCTATTGTAAGGATGTCAAGTATTGCTGCATCATCACATATTGTTAATGCAGGACTTGAACCAGTTATGCAGATGGTTGTACGTGACAGGAACAGAATAGCCATTCAATCTGATATCATGGGTGCATATTCTCTGGGTATAAGAAATATTTTATGTCTTTCGGGAGACCATCAGCAATTTGGAAGTCAACCAGATGCATTAAATGTTTTTGATATTGACTCTATAAACCTGATAAGAGCTGTGAGAGATATGCGCGAAAAGGGAAAAGACATGAGTGGTTATGATCTTGATATTGCGCCAGCAATGTTCATAGGAGCTGCAGCCAATCCTTTCGCAGATCCTTTTAAATATCGTGTATTAAGGCTTGCAAAAAAAATTGATGCCGGTGCTGATTTTATACAAACCCAGTGTATATATAATATGGACAGGTTTAAAGATTGGATTAAAAAAGCGCTAGATCAAGGACTTACTAAAAAAGTATATATTCTTGGAGGAGTGACACCTTTGAGATCAGCCGGTATGGCAAGATATATGAAAAATAAAGTTGCAGGAATAGATATTCCTGATGAGATTATAAAAAGAATAGACGGTAAATCAGAGGACAA
Organism: uncultured Actinomycetota bacterium; assembly: GCA_964610385.1. GTDB lineage: Bacteria > Actinomycetota > Humimicrobiia > Humimicrobiales > Humimicrobiaceae > CAZBSE01. The sequence continues at coordinate 274,388 of CAZSXW010000001.1, read as the reverse complement.
ACAGGCGGAAGAAGGACTTAAAATCTGCAAGGAGGCTATTGAACAGCTTCGTGAAATTGATGGAGTCAGCGGAGTTCATATCATGGCTATTGAATGGGAAGAAGTAGTCCCAAGGATTGTTGAAGAGTCAGGCCTTAAAAAAAATAAGTAAAGGAATAGATTATGCCGGCTAAATATTATATAAAGACAAAAACCACGCCTCCAAGATTTCATCCCGTGGGCAAATATTCAACAGTAGAGTTTCGGGAGAATTGTGCAGGAAGCTGCAAAGATTGCGTGAAAAAAAACTGTGTATATGACATATTCAAGAATAATTATCTCCATATGAGTGCCATGGAAGAGCCGGAATACCTTTATACATGTAAAGGCTGCTTTAGATGTGTCCAGGAATGCACCAAGGGGATATTCTCGATGGCAATAAATCCCCAGTACAGGGAGATAGGTGATGAATACTGGACTCCTGATATAATCAGCCGTACCTGGTATCAGGCACATACAGGAAATATCCCTGTGTCGGGATCGGGCTATGGAGGACCTTTTGTTGGAAAGGATTTTGACTCAATGTGGACAGACATGTCTGAGATCGTAAGACCAACAAGAGATGGCATCCACGGCAGGGAATATATAAATACATGTATAGAGCTTTCAAGGAGACCAGATCATCTTGCTTTTAACGATGACGGCTCTCTTGCTGTCGAAGCCTTACCCTTGCTTGAGATACCATTACCGATCCTGTTTATGCAGCCTGGTTTTGGGATTTTAAGCCAAAACGTCCTTACTGCCATGTTAAAGGCAGCAAAAAAGATAGGAACCATGATGTTTGTTGACCCGGAAAGTATTAATGATAGCCTAAAGAAATATTCAAATACCATTATTCCAATCTTAACAAAAGATAACTATATGAACTATACTTCTTTTATTTCTAAAGCCCGGATGGTTGAGATTGCATATGAGCCTGGAATAGAAAAGGTCCTTCCAAAATTAAAAAAAATTAAAAATGGTCTTTTTATTTGTGTGGGGCTGTCTTTAAAAGCTGGTCTTGATTATCCCGGTATAGCTTTAGAACTTTTCAAATCCCACTATGTCGATACCCTGCATATTTCCGCGGATAGTAAAGGAAGGGAATATGATTCAAAAAAACCCCGCTTTATAAAAGATATTTTAAGAGATATTCATCTTAAACTTATTAAAAACTCACTAAGACAGCGGGCTAATATTATAGCCAGCGGCGGTATTGCAATGGCAGAACATGTCAACAAGTCAATAATATGCGGTGCCGATGGAGTTGCTATCGACTTGCCGCTTTTAATAGCAATGGAATGCAGGCTTTGCGGCCGGTGCAAAAAGGGACTTTCCTGTCCGGTAGGATTTGAAGAAATCGATGATAATTATGGAAAAGACAGGATAGTAAATCTTTTAGCAGCCTGGCGCAACCAGATGCTGGAAATGCTTGGAGCGATGGGTTTGAGAGAAGTAAGAAGGCTCCGGGGTGAAGTCGGCAGATCGATGTGGTTCGAGGATCTAGAAAAAGAAAACTTCAGCCCCATATTTGGCAAACGGAAAGTACCATATGATTTAGGATAGTCTATGAACAATAAGAAAAACAAACTTCCAAAGGTAGTTGAGACACCTTCAAGGTTTCGTAATAAGATCGGAAAATACATAATCAGAAGAAATTCAAGATGTATATCCTGTGGAAAATGCGCGGATATCTGTCCCTATGGAGTTCATATAAAGCCTGATAAGTATTCTTTGCCGCTCAGGCCGGTTGAACACAAATGTATAGGGTTTGCATGTAAAAATACCGATCATTTCTGTATAGATAAATGTCCCCAAAATGCTCTTGTTCTGAAAGAAAATCCTCTAATTGAGACCCTTGGGGATTACCGCTGGACGCCCGAAATGCTTTTGGGCCATTTTGCTATGGCTGAAACAGGTGACAGGCCGCATGTTGAACTTGAATACAACCTTGGCAGTTCAGGTGGTGGTTTTGATAAAATGCGCTTTGTTCATGCTGATCCTGAAAAGATTCTGGATATCAGTGATGAAGATATTGATATGAGTATTGATCTTAATAAAACTGGAGATGAAAGGCCAAAAAGGACAATATCCATACCGTGCTACGGCGGCGGCATGTCATTTGGATCAATATCCCTTCCTGTTATGGTAGGCAGGGCAAGAGCCTATAAAAAACTTGGTTCCATGACATGCACAGGTGAAGGGGGATACCCTCCTGAGCTCCTTCCATATAAAGAGCATGTTATAACTCAGGTTGCCACGGGGCTTTTCGGTGTCAGGGAAGAAACAATAAAGCACTGCCCCGTTATGGAGTTTAAATATGCCCAGGGGGCAAAACCAGGGCTGGGAGGCCATCTTCTTGGTGAAAAAGTCACCGAAGCTGTGGCTGCTATGCGTGAAACAGTTGTTGGAAGCTCTCTTTTTTCACCTTTCCCTTTTCATAGTGTTTATTCAGTGGAAGATCATAAAAAACATGTGGACTGGGTAAAGGAAGTCAATAATGATGTACTTTGTGCAATAAAGGTCTCAACCCCCACAGATGTTGATATGGTCGCTGTTGGTGCATATTATGCAGGTGCTCATATCATTCATATTGATGGAAGCTATGGTGGTACGGGTGCTGCTCCTGATATTGCTAAAAAAAATATTGCTATGCCAGTTGAATATGCGATTCCGAAGGTCCATGACTTCCTTAAAAAAGAAGGTGTAAGAGATAAGATATGCCTGATAGCAAGCGGGGGTATTAGAAACGGGATGGACATAGCTAAATCAATCGCCCTTGGTGCTGACGGTTGTGTTATCGGGACAGCAGACCTTGTGGCTATTGAATGTATAAGATGCGGCAAGTGTGAAAGCGGTAGAGGCTGTGCAAGAGGTATTGCCACAACTGACCCGAAACTCAGTAGTATGATTTCTGAGGAATATGTTGAACAAAGAATAGTCAATATGTATATGGCCTGGAGAAAACAATGGTGTGATATACTCAGAAGTTTTGGTATGAAAAGCATCAGAGAGCTTACCGGCCGTTCCGATCTTCTTGTACATCTAGATTATCTTGAAAAGAAGGAAAGAGATAAATACAAGCCGGCACCTAAATTTAATATGGTTTTATAAATTGAAATTAAAATCGTCCTTGCAAAATGGCAGTTTAGGGAGAAGAAATGAATTTAAAAAACAGTGAAATAATTAATAATATCCTGGCATCGAGGAGAAGGCTTCCTCATATAAAAAAACCTCTGGATAGATGCGATGAGGAAGGCGGATGTGGAGTTACAGGATTTATATCATCAATTCCTATCAGAGGACATCATATTTATGAACCTTCAATCCAGATGCATAACCGGGGTAACGGTAAAGGAGGAGGAATAGCTGCTGTAGGACTGTTACCCGAGGATGTCGGAGTTCCAAAAGAAATACTTGAGGATCATTACCTTTTACAGGTTTCTTATCTTGATAAGAAGTCGATTAAGGAAGTTGAATCGACCAATATAAACAATGTTTTCGATATTTATAAAGCCAAAAAAATACCGACGATTAAAAACTACCGGGATATCGGTCTTGAAATAATGCCTCCGGATGTATGGCAGTATTTTGTAAGGGTAAAACCCGGCTTACTCCAGAAGTTTATCCGAAAGAATAATCTGCAGGCGATGGAACTTCGTAAAGCAGAAGATGAGTTTGTATTTCAAAACTCGGTAAATCTAAACAATAACTATTATGCTTCCCGTGGAGAGAAAAGGGCTTTTGTCATGTCCCACGGCAGGAATATGATGATTATTAAAATAGTAGGCTATGCGGAACAGGTCACCAAGTATTACTGTCTTGAGGATTTCAGAGCTTACGGCTGGATTGCCCACCAGCGTTATCCCACCAGGGGAAGAATGTGGCATCCGGGCGGCGCTCATCCTTTTTCAGGTATGCATGAAGCATTGGTACATAATGGTGACTTCGCGAATTACTATTCAGTATGTGAATACCTGAATCAGTATAATATCTTTCCTCAGTTCCTTACGGATACCGAAACTTCTATTCTCCTATTTGATCTATTCAACAGGATTTTTAATTATCCACTGGAATATACAATCGAGGCCCTTGCGCCTACCTCGGAACATGATTTTGACTGTCTCCCTGCAAAAAAGCGGCATGTCTACAGATATATCCAGTCACAGCACATGGTAGGCTCTCCTGATGGTCCCTGGTTTTTTATTATAGCCAGGAATGATCCTTTCAATGACTTGATGCAATTAATCGGAATTACAGATACATCAATGTTAAGACCCCAGGTTTTTGCTCTACAGGAAAGAGATGAAGTTCAAATAGGACTTATATGTTCGGAAAAGCAGGCAATTGATGCAACTTTGCAGAGCATATCAGAAGAAGACCCCAGGTTTTGCCCTGTTGCTGATAAATACTGGAATGCCAGGGGCGGAAGTTCGACTGACGGAGGAGCTTTCACTTTTACCATAAAAGATTCAGGCAGAGGAGATGGCTCCAAAGTACTTATTACAGAAAATAAATTTGGTGAAATTGTAAAAACACCTGAAGGTCAGCTGCATTTTAATGTTACATCTGTTCATTCAAAATCAGATGAACCCGCAAAATTATCTGAAGACATCGAAAGACTATTTGGATCGAATGACATACAAAAACTAAAACAATTCTGTATATCTGAAATAAAAGACAATGATTATGATTATGTAAAATGTTTATTTAATAAGATAATATCGCTGGCAAAAGAAAACGACAATAAAAAAGCAGTAGCAATTGATGTACTGACACACTTAAATGATAGGATTTTTCCCACTGGAAATAAAAAGAGGAGTTCTTTGCTGCAAATGATAAGGGATGGTCTCAGTGACATTTTTGAATCAGTGCCCAATATAGGTGACAACGGGGGAAGTACTTATGCCTATATTGACTTTCAAACAAAAGATGATCTGAGGCCCCCTTTAAAAGGCGAAAAGATACTTATTGTTAATGCAAAAAAATTTGAACATGAAGGCAGCAACTGTGATTCCCGAATGGCAAACAAAGCATACATGCTTGGATGGAAAAGATTCATCTTTTACGGATATAAAGGTCAGAGATTCACAGGTTGCGGTTTTGGTAAAAATACTGATGGTGTTAGATTTGATGTCTATGGAAGCTCTGGTGACTACCTGGCCTCGGGTATTGACGGTATGGAAATATATGTACATGGTAATGCCCAGGATCAGCTGGGACAGATCATGAAACGCGGCAAACTGGTTGTTTTTGGGGATGTCGGCCAGACATTCTTATATGGTGCCAAGGGTGGAGAGGTGTATGTCATGGGTAATGCTGCAGGACGTCCCCTTATCAATGCCACAGGCCGGCCGAAGGTTGTTATTAATGGGACATGTCTTGATTATCTTGCAGAGTCTTTTATGGCTGGAGATCCCTTGAACGGTGGAGGATTTGCCATATTAAACGGAATTAAGTTTGATGATAATGGCAAGGTGCATGATCTTGAGATGCCATACCCGGGATCAAGTCTTTTTTCCCTTGCTTCAGGGGGAGCAATTTATATACGGGATCCTAAAAATAAGGTTCTAGATGAACATCTTAATGGCGGTGAGTTCACACGACTATCAAAAGATGACTGGGAACTTATTCTGCCCTATCTTAAAGAAAATGAAAAATTATTTGGGATATCTATTGATAATGATCTTTTAACTGTAAGCGGTAAGAAATTGCCCTTTAACAAAGTCTATAGGAAGGTTCAGTCTGTTAAAACTGTAGCTCTCGGAACAAGTACAGATTAAAAAAATACCATTTGAAGTTGAGCTTTCTTTTATTTTTGACTATAAGAGGAAATGCTATGAGGAAAATAAAAAGCCTTAAAATATTCTTCATTTCCATATTATTAATCGCATTATTTCTTTTATATCCTGTAAATATACTTTTTTCTGACACGTCATCATTAAGGATAGACCCAACAACAGAGTTTCAACGATATCCTGATATATGTGGTGAAAATGTTGTATGGATGGATAAAAGAAGTGGAGAAACAGAAATATATATCTATAACACTAACTCCGGGATTTCAGGCCCTGTATTTTCAGACGGTAATAAACAGATAGAGCCTGCAATATATGAAAACCTGGTTGTATGGTCAGAAAATGTATCAGATTCCTCCGATCCTGTTTATCAAATTTTTTTATATAATCTTTTAACACCGGATATTGAACCTATAAGAATAGCTCCTACTGATTTTGATCAGCTTCAAGCTGACATCTATGGCGACAAAATAGTATGGGAGGATTTTAGATTCGGAAGTGAAAATACCCAGATTTATTCATACGATATTTCCACTGAAGCTATAACCAGGATTAATCCTACTACATCAAGTCAGATATCTCCCCATATTTATGAGAATAAGATAGTCTGGTCTGATAATATTGATAATGCCGCAACAGATTTTTACAAATACCAGGCTTATTTATTTGATATTGATACTTCATTAATAACAAGAATAGACCCCTTTAATTCCAGGCAAGATGTAACTTCTATTTATCAAAACAAAATAGTTTATTCTGATACAAGGAATGCAGATATAAGTCAGGTCTATATTTATGATATAACAACTAATTCGTCCTCAAGGTTATACCCCACCTTTGGTTACCAATATGGGGCTAAAATCTCAGGAAATAAAGTAATCTGGTTAGAGAATTATCAGATATACATTTATGATATTGCAGCAGGTGGAATGGCAGCAAGAGTTGACCCAACATCATATAATCAATTATACCCGGATATATATAGTGATAGTATTGTCTGGGAAGATGAAAGAGATCTCCATAATAATAAGCAGCAAATCTATATTCAGTCTCTTCCACTTGTAATATCCCCTTCTGTTTTTGAATCTTTTTTTGCAAGAATAGCAAGTATTATAAGGAATCCAGTCTTTGTTCGGGATGATATGGCAACAAAATTATCACGAATGCTTCTTCCTGCAGTTAATAAAATAATAAATATATATAATGCTTTTACAGGTAATAATGTTAGGCAGATAATCGATTTTCCCATATTAGATGGTTCAAATCCTTATGAAAATCGAGAACTTGAGATTTTAGAAGAAGATAAAATCGACGGCGCAGAGACAGAAAAGGAAGAAGAAACTGAAGAAGAGACTGAGGAAGAAGTAGCCAACGAAGAACCTGAAGAAATAGAGGAAGAAACGGGTAGTACTGAAAAAGATGAAGACGAAGAAGTTTTAAGGGGTAATAATACTCCAGTAGTAAATGATATTGTTTTTTCTAATCCTTTAATAGTCCCGGGTTTAAAATATGATGTGACTGCTATTGCTGTAGATCCTGATGGAGATAGTTTGACCTATAAGTGGACTGTAACTGGAGGTATGGTTTCAGATGATACTGCCAATCCTATGGTCTGGACTGCTCCGAATATAGAGGGTAATTATGGTGTATCTGTTATGGTGGAAGACCAGGATGGCGAGTGGGATGCTAGGATCGAATGGGTTGATGTGATGTATAGACAAATAGAGATGTCAGCCCTATTGAGTATGGATTTTCCTATTGTACCTTCTGAAAGCGGATGGATAGAACGAAATGGTGAAGTATATAATAACTCTGATGTTTATGGATTATACGTTGGAGACAGTGACCAGAATAAAAACATTTCAACATTTATCAGTTTTGATATTACAGGCTTTCCTGGAGGAACTGTTCAGGATGTAATTTTTACATTTAATTTTCCCTGGCAAAATGGTGTTCCATCATTTTATGATTACCTTTATATATATGTTGTAGATTGGGGACCAAGAGAATTAGTTGCCGAAGACTATTTTATGCCGGTATACTACAATGATGACAGATGGCCCTATTCTCAAATAGAAAATGGACCTATATCTGATTCTAATGAACTCTTAAAAGAAAAATTCATGGAAGCTGTTGAACAAGGGAAATCCAGATTTCAAATTAGATGTGAATTACAAAGCAATCAGTTTACCAGTCAATTTAGCACTGACAATGATAACACTTGGGATGTTAGAATTTCTCCACCTCCACCTGAAGTTAGCCTAAGGGTTACCTACAGTCCATAGTTATTTAAATAGTAACCCATATAAAATTTAGTTGGAACCAGATTATAAAAGATTTAGTCTCTATATATAAGCTTAAATATGAGTAAATTTAACGGAACCTATAACCAGTTTTAGCTCTTACATATCTCAAGCCGTGAGACTTTTTCAGCTTTTTTTAAATCTTCTTTTATCTTTTTATCATTCTTCAGTTGAATCATTAATGTGCTCAGGAGATTTAAAAAGATTTTTTCTAAGTCTTTATTTATATAATAATTTATCCAGAGACCATTTTTGGAATAAGTTATCAATCCTGCATCCTGTAACTTTTTTAAGTGTGTTGATATGGTCGATTGTGAAAGGCCAATAATTTCAGTTATTTCACATACACATAACCCGCTTCTATGAAAAATAAGGCAAATTATTCTTAACCTATTATTATCAGAAATGGCTTTTAAAATTTTAATAATTTTTTCCATTAACCCTACATTACTCTAAGTAAAATGTCTTATAAAATAAAGTTAAATATGTATCCTGTAATTAAAATACCTCCACCGACTATTCCCGCAAATATCAAAATCAATTTTGTTTTCATCACCCTTTTTAGAATTAAAAATTCAGGTAATGATAGTGCCGTGACTGCCATCATAAAAGATAGAGTTGTACCAATAGCAACCCCCTTTTCAGCAAGTGCACTTACCAGTGGTATTACCCCTGCTGCATTTGAATAAAGAGGGATTCCTATTATTGTTGCAATGATAACTCCGTACCACTTATCAGCACCAGCATACTGAGCTAAAAAGTCTATAGGAACATAACCATGTATAAAAGCCCCGATCCCTATACCTATTAAAATATAATACCACACTTTTTTAATAATCTGACCTGTATAACTTTTTGCATAGTTAAGTCTTTCTTTCCAACTCATCTTTATGCCGTTTTCAGATGAATTCAATTTATTTTTAAAGACAAAATCTTCAACCAGGTTTTCAACCTTAAGTCTTCCAATTAAAATTCCTGAAAGTATTGCAATAATAAGTCCACTTCCAATATAGATTAAAGCTACCTTCCAACCAAAAGAACCCAGAAGAAGAACAAGAGCGACCTCATTTATCATAGGAGAAGATACAAGAAAGGAAAAAGTCGTTCCCAGAGGTATGCCTGCTTCCATAAATCCTAAAAATAGGGGAATAGCACTGCATGAACAAAATGGAGTAATTATTCCCAAAACTGCGGCAAGAAAATTACCTATATACTTATTCCTGCGGGATAGTATCCCTCTAATCTTTTCAGGTGATAGAAATGTCCTGATTATAGATACAGCAAATATAATTACTACAAGCAGGATAAATATCTTTATTGTGTCGTATATAAAAAAGTTTATTGCTGAAGCAAGTAGCTTCTTACCATTCAGGTGGAAAACATCAGAAGTCAGCCAGTCAGCCAACAGTTGTACAGGATAAAATATGTTCATAGTCTATCTATTTGTTTTCTTTAATCTTATTCTTTACAGTTTTTATATCTGGCACAAAACCTGACAGTACAACCTTATCATTGATTGCAAGTGCGGGAGTCTGCATAATACCCATTTCAACTATTTTTTGAATATCAGTTACATACCCAATCTCTATTTTTAGATCCAGCTCTTTAACGGCTCGTTTAACTATCTCTAACAGGTTTTTACAGTTTACACAGCCAGGACCCACTACTTTAATTTCCATTTTTCTGCCCTTTTCTTTTATACAATTAATTTAAATTCCTAATATATATATCGATAGATGTAGATATATAGATATATATCACATTTATCAATATAAATAAAGATAATTATTCTGATTATGTGTAATGTAAGAACTTACAATGATGAAGCTGTTTTATAAATAGAAAAAGTGTCTGGTAGCGCATAGGGGACTCGAACCCCTGTTTTAGCCGTGAGAGGGCCATGTCCTAGACCACTAGACGAATGCGCCACAGCTTAGAATTTTAGCCATATTGTAATCTTTTGTAAATACCTTCCGCTGCTGCTGTATTGGGCTGCGGCTCATATTCAATTTTAGAAGTTTATATAATATAATGAGTTTTCAGCTCTATAATGTATAGGGATAATCAATATGACTGGTAAAAATGAAAATCTGGCAAAGGGAAAAGAAGTCATCGAGGCTTTGTCCAAGATAAGCGAGGCAATAACATCCGATCTTTACCTTGAAGATATATTAAAACTTATAGTAACAGTGACCGCGGAAGTCATGGGATCGAAAATATGCTCTCTGATGCTTCTTGATCCCAAGAAGAAGGAACTGACCATAAAGGCTACCCAGAGTATCAGCAAGGAATATATAAATAAGAATCCCCTTAAACTGGGAGAGGGAATTGCAGGAAAGGTAGCTTTAGAGAACAGTCCTATCGCGGTATATAATATCCTGGAAAATAAGATTTATAAGTACAGGGACATAGCCAGAAAAGAGAATCTGGCATCTCTTTTATGTGTACCCCTTCACGTGAAGGGAAGGTCAATAGGGGTACTTACAATATACACATCAGAACCTCATAAGTTCAGCGATTATGAAGTAAACATTTTGAAAACAGTGGCGGACCAGGCTGCGATAGTGATAGAAAATTATCGGCTGGTTGTAGAGACAAAAGTAGTAAAGGAAGAACTTGAGACAAGAAAGTCTGTGGAAAGGGCAAAGGGTATATTGATGAAAAGACAGAATCTTACGGAGGAGGAAGCTTTCAGGAAGATACAGAAATTTGCCATGGACAACAGAAAACCGATGAGAGAAATAGCAGAAGCAATAATATTATCGCATGAGATGAAGGGCATATAAAAGCAGTTTTTGACCATAGAAATAAATTTCTGTAGTGGTATAATTATTAAAATTTTAATTTGGGAATTTAAATATTTATAAGGAGGACCGATGCCATTAGTACCACTAAAACAGGTTTTGGATGAAGCAATAAAGAGTAATTACGGAGTTGGAGCTTACAACGTCAATAATATGGAACAGATTCAGGGTATAATGAGAGCGGCCAGTGAGACAAAATCGCCGGTGATCATTCAGGCAAGTAGAGGAGCTCTTAAATACACAAATATGGCTTATATCAAATATCTGGCTGCTGCTGCAGTCGAAGATAATCCTGATATACCCATTGTACTGCATCTTGATCATGGAAACAGCCTTGATACCTGTAAGCTGGCTATTGAGCTGGGCTTCACATCAGTTATGATTGATGGATCGCTTAAAGAAGATTCAAAGACACCCACTAGTTTTGATGAAAATGTTGCGGTAACCACAGAAGTGGTTGATTATGCTCATAAGTTTGGAGTATCTGTTGAGGGTGAGCTGGGAACACTTGGTGGAATAGAGGATGGTGTTGGCTCCGGAAAAGTAAAACTTACCGACCCTGACGAAGCAGCAAGATTTATAAAACTTACCGGTGTAGATGCTCTCGCTCTTGCTATAGGGACAAGCCATGGTGCATATAAATTCAAGGCAAAACCGACTCTTGCACTAGATATAATAAATAAGGTCATTGAAAAAATACCAGGAGTCCCCCTTGTTATGCATGGTTCATCTTCTGTACCGCAGGAATTAATTGAGATTATAAATAAATACGGCGGAAAACTTGAAAAGACCATGGGTGTGCCTATGGAAAGTATACAGGAAGCTATAAAAAGAGGGATCAGGAAGATTAATGTCGACACTGATGGAAGACTGGCGATGACGGGGGCAGTTAGGAAGTACTTAAGCGAGAACCTTGATGCCTTTGACCCCAGGACTTATTTTGGAGCTGCAAGGGAAGCAGTTTATCAGGTAGTCAAGGGGAAAATGATCGATTTTGGGACCAGCGGTCATGCTGGGGATTACAAGCCTGTGACTATTGAGGATATGAAAGCAGCATATCAGTAATATCCTGGTTTAAAAAACTTTGACAAAAAGAAAATATCTAAAAGCAGCTTTTTAAAATTAGTGCCTTATTCACATCGGCCGTATGGGAAACTTTACGCCTATTTATTTCAGTTAAAAAGACCTGGATTATAGAACTGTGGTATAATAGTCACACTATTATTTCATACATAAAATAAATGGACGTTATTTTATTATACCAATATACATTGGCTGTAATTCTTCTTTTTATACTATTAAACTTTTTAATAAATAATATTCTGTTTAAAAACACATCAAGATACAAGCTTCCGCCAAGTATAATAAAGGAGAACCCGCTGATATCTGTTCTTATTCCTGCCAGGAATGAAGAACAAAACATAAAAAAATGTATTGTTTCTCTTACCAAACAGGACTATAAAAATATAGAAATACTTGTTCTTGATGATAACTCTAACGACAATACTGTAAATATACTAAAAGAGCTTTCTAAAAAATATTCCAATGTAAAATTTTATAAAGGAGAACCTTTGAAAAAGGGATGGCTGGGCAAGTCCTTCGCCTGCCACCAGCTGTCGAAATATGCCAGGGGAAAATATATGGTTTTTACCGATGCGGATACCCTTCATTTCCCTGACTCCATATCAAGCGCGGTTGCATGCCTACTTAGATATAAAGTTGATGCGTTATCTGTTTTCCCTATGCAGATAATGGTCACAATGCATGAAAGAATGATGGTACCGTTTGGGAATTATATCATTTTAGCTCTTTTTCCGCTTTACCTTATGAGAAAAGCAAGGAGTGCGCTTTTCTGCACTGCAATTGGACAATTTATGCTGTTTAAGGCAGAGGTTTACAGGAAGATCGGAGGGCATAAATCTATCAAGGGGAAAGTTTTGGAAGATGTAAAGATTTCAAAACATGTAAAAAAGAGCGGATATAAATTTATGATTTTTGACGGACGCAGCAATTTATACTGCAGGATGTATAAAAGTTTTAGGGATGTTGTAAGGGGTTATTCAAGAGTTTTATTTGCAGCTTTTGACTACAATATTTTTATGATGTCAATGGCTATCGTTCTGATAGCAGCTGTTTTTCTTGGCCCTTTTATAATGCTGCCTTTGGGGATTATTTTTAACTGGCCAGCTTTGATAATAGAAATAATAATTCTTCAGATAATCATCATTCTGACTACTAGAATAATTTTTGCTATCAGATTCAAGTGCAGGAGTATTGATATACTGCTGCATCCGGTTGCTATGCTTTATCTTTTATTTATAGCCGTAAAGTCGGTTTTAGATATCAGATATGGAGATGGTATGAGATGGAAGGGCAGAGTATATACAATTGATGAAGAAGACGAATTGAGGCTGGTAAACGATAATTACGAGTGATCACCTTATTTTTGGTGTGAACAGGTCTTTGGCACTTTTTTCTTTCCTGAATTTGAAGTTTTGCGAAAAATTTATTGAACGGTTGATGTATTTTGGGATCGCAATTATTATAAGCAATGCTCCTATAATAAGATAAATATAAGAATCCTTAAAAAGCCATAGAAAGATGCTTACCGCTGAGATTGCCGAGATTATTCCCCATATCATGTTACGGATTAAAAACAGTGCTGGTACCATACCTATTCCGTAAGCTACAACTGCAAGAGGATGAACGGCGCATATAAATCCCAGTGTAGTAGCAACCCCTTTACCCCCTGAGAATTTTAAATAAGGAGAATAATTATGTCCCGCTACCGCGGCGCAACCGGCAAGGAGCGCTACTGTATCCATGTCGGTGATTATTAAAACAAGAAAGTATGAAAGAGAACCTTTCAGGATGTCTAGAATTATCCCCAGGGACCCCCATATTCTTGAGACATTAAACACAAGATTCCAACCGCCGGGATTTCTGTCTCCGATTTTTCTTAAATCCTTGTTGCTGTGGATTTTTGCAATAATATAGCAGAAAGGTATTGCTCCTATGAAATAGCAGGCCGCGATAAGCCCTATATTTCTATATAACTCCAGGTTGAACATAATAATATGGAAAGATTTTTATTATTTATAGACTATAACTTTAGCATATTGCTCGCTTTATTTTAAGCATATTTCAAATATCTAACTTTTATATTCCTTTATAATGTTTGGAATAAATATAAGCGATAAAACTATACATCTGCTAGCATTTAAAGTGTGCCAGAATGCAGTATGGTAATTTAAGCTGAAAGATAGATTTAATCTTTGACCTGGATTTTACCGATAGCCCATAGTATTAGAAGTGCCGCAAAAGCCGGTGCAAATACAAAAAAACTTACAACTAAAGTTATAACCCAGGCTACGGTATTCATTTTAATCCAGTGTTTTACTTCTTTCTTTTTATCCATTTTTACTCCAAATATCCGTTCTTGTTTTTATAGCTTTCTCTATGCCTTCGATTTTACATTAAAGTATATCAAGCCCTGTTCTTGCTTGTCCAACAAATATTTAACTTTTTAAAAAGTTCTGGAGTACCGGATGTTTTATTCTGTTATAAAATAAATTTAAAAATGTTACTATTTATTATATTAATATAGCGATATATGAATATTTCATTCAATAAAATAAGCAGAGACAAGATCAACAGCAACGGTATCCGGGGCATATTAAGAGATTTCCTGATCATAATAATAAACAGCGTAGTTTTATTTGTATCAGCTGGAACAATAAGGTGGGCGGGTGCCTGGATTTATATTGGCCTGATATTGGCTCATCAAACAGTGATAACCTTACTGCTTCTTTTTATTAATCCAAGATTGCTCAATGAACGTGGAAAAGCAGTAAAGAAAGATACCATACCTTTTGACAGGGTCTTTGTCATTGTTTATCCGTTTATGACACTGATATTATCAGCTACAGCAGGTATCAGTGCAGTACGTTTCGGGTGGGCGAATCTATCCTGGATTTTTATCATACCTGGTATTGTCTTATTTATATTTTCGTCTTTTTTTGGTTCCTGGGCAATATTGGCAAACAGATATTTCGAGTCAACTATTATAGTCAGGGAAGACAGCAGCCATATGGTATGCAAGGCCGGACCATATAGATTTGTCAGGCATCCTGGTTATCTGGCCTGGATCATAGGTGCATTAGGTTATCCTCTTATCCTTGGTATTGCCGTATGCTATATTCCAGTAGGACTCCTGATAACATTATTTGTTATAAGAACCTGGTTCGAAGATAATACCCTGAAGAAAAAACTGGCAGGCTACAGACTGTATGCAGAAGAGACCAGGTACCGGCTTGTTCCCTTTATCTGGTAAATATCAGGGGCAATAAAGGTTATGCGATATCTATTTTTCTCATTCTAAGAATAGAAAAGAATATCAAAAGTATTATCATGAAAAATGAGATAATTAAAATGGGGATCAAAGAATCATCAAATACATGACCAAGATCTGCTGCCTTGTAAAGCAGGTAGTTGGGTAAGTATACTCTTATGGTATTAAACCTGTTGAATATGCTTAAGCTGTATGCCAGAATAGCAACTGAAAATCCCACGATCAGACCTCTTCTGAACAGGCTGCTCAGGAAGATAAGGAAGGATAACAGTAAAGAATAATATATCATGTAAAGGAGTGCAGATTTAAACACAATCCAGATTGACAGTATTCCTCCTTCAAAAAGCCGCGTTATATAAAAATAATTGGTCAGAAAGGATACCAGTATAAATAAAGAAATTGTTAGCATATAATGGATATATTTTGCAGTCACCAGGCCTGCAGGTTCTGCACCTCTGGAATAAGGGAAAGCCAGTTTCTTATAATAAACCTCATTTGAGATCAATCCCATAAGTGAGAATGCAATAAATAATGTTCCTAATTCAAATACATCTCCAATAAAATCTATAAAGGCAGCATCAATGGTGTATTCTGAAAAAAGAACAGAAAGATCGGCAGGCAGGTAATTTTTTAAAAGCAGGGGCATCAGCTTTATCATCAGTGGATTCATTATGGCCCAGAAGACTATACCCGAAAATAATATCAGGTATTTATAACTTCTGACAGCTTCCAGAATCTCTTTTTTAAAATAGGCTTTAAATGTCTTCATTTTTGATCATTCTTATGAAAATATCTTCAAGTGTACTTTTCCTTATCTGGTAACTGGAAATGTTTACTTTAAGTTTGGATATCTCCTTCAGTACTTCCTTTTTAGCGTGATCTACATCTCTGACGTAGAGGCTTACTTTCTTACCTTTCTTTTTTATACTCTCTATCCAGCTCAATCTTTTTAGCCGGTCGATCTCCTTTTCCGGTTCTTCTTCAAATTCTATATCAAAAATGGGTTGTATATAGGTTTTATATAATCGGGATAAATCTTCGGTCAAAATTATTTTTCCTTCATCGATAATACATATTTTGTCACATACCCTCTCTGCATCATTCAAAATATGTGTGGATAGAAAAATGGTTATCCTTTCATTCTTGAGGCTTTCAATAAGTTCGAGCATCTCCAGTCTTCCCTCAGGGTCAAGCGCGGATGCAGGTTCATCCAGAAGCAGTATTTCGGGATTATTCATAAATGCCACTGCTAGTGCCAGCCTCTGTTTCATTCCCCTTGAGTATCCGCCTATACGTCTCTTTGCCTTTTTAGTCAGCTTAACCATTTCCAAAAGATTTTTGGTATATTTACCTGATTTTTCAGAGTCAATACCTATTATGTCTCTCATGAAATTTAAATACTGGTAAGCGTTCATGTAATTATAGAAAGCCGGGGTCTCGGGCAGGTAACCGATTGATTTTATCAGTTCACGCTTGTGTTTTGAGAAATCCTTACCCTTGATGAATATTTTACCGCTATTGAATCTTATCAGTCCGGTTAAAATATTCATGGTAGTAGTCTTACCGGCACCGTTTCTTCCGATAAATCCGAATACCGAACCTTTATCGACCTCAAAACTGATAGATTTTAACGCTTCAACGTCTCTGTAATTTTTTACCAGATCAGCAACCTTAATCATTTTCCTTTTCTTTCTTCCTGCCTACTATCAGGAAGACAATAGGCCCGATAAAACCAAAAAAGATAATGATCAATGCCCATCCCCATTTTGGCAGGTAAGCTGCTTCATTTCTGAAAAGTACCACCAATGCAAATATCATAAGACCGTACTCTATTATCACATACGGTATAAGAAAGGGAAGGAATTTTAAAATCTCTGATAGGATATAATTTAATTCTGCTGTTATAATCTAAATCACCTGTTTGATAAAGTTAATTATATTTTTATATTATATACTTTACTTTGAATAATTATAAAAATAAAATATTTATTTGTTAAGTAAATAAATATAAAAAGAGGTACCATGATAAATTTATTTGATTTCTTTGTCTCGGGCTTTATCTACCCCGGAGTAACGTGGAGCCAATTATTGGTAGGCATAGGGCTGGGCATCATCTTCGGGGCTATCTGGTATGCTATGTACTGGACTCCTATTTTGGGCAAGCCCTGGCCGTGGGCAGTTCTTATAGGCAGCGCTTTTCTTTCCTGGGCTGCTTTGGTATTCATTCAGATACCGCTTCAGACCTGGATGAAGCAAGCTATATATTTTTTCTGGAGCCAGGATATTGTTTTACGCAGGCTGCTGATAGCCGGATTACCCCTGGTTATTATCAGCGGTCTGGTACAGGAGGGTTCCAAGCTATTACCAGTAGTCATATACTGGTGGAGGAAGGGTAAAAATATTGATCCCAAGCTTGGTCTTGTGATCGGAGCTGTAGCCGGGCTGGGATTTGGTGTTTTTGAGGCTGTCTGGTTACATAACAGTGTCTTTATGTCAGGATGGAGCTGGGAAGCGGCCAGGGTTTACGGAATTTTATTGGCCATGCTTCCATTTCTGGAAAGATTTTTTGTAGTGGCATTTCACACTGCTACAAGCGCCATAG
The DNA here is from genome assembly GCA_964610385.1 of uncultured Actinomycetota bacterium. GTDB lineage: Bacteria > Actinomycetota > Humimicrobiia > Humimicrobiales > Humimicrobiaceae > CAZBSE01. The sequence goes on along the minus strand of CAZSXW010000001.1, from coordinate 256,512 downwards.
CGGGCTGGGGACTGGCCAAGGGATTTGGCTGGCAGTTTTATCTTATCGCTTCTCTTGCCCATGCGATTCTAAACTATAGTACTGTTTTCTTCCAGAAAGGATTACTGGATCAGTTCCAGGTGGAAATGTTTGTAGCGATTTTTTCTCTTATTATGACCGCTGTAGCTCTATGGTTAAGGTATAGAAAACAAAAAAAGAAGCTGGATATAAATCAAGCAGTATAAATGTTCCTTAAAAATCTTATTCAATCCTCGTCTTCTTTGCAGACTTTAAATTCGTTCTTGGATGCTCCGCAAATGGGACATACCCAGTCTTCGGGTAAATTATCGAAATCATATGGTGGTTTTAACCCAAATTCGGGATTTTCAACATGAGAATCGTAAGTGTATCCACAGGAAGAACACTTATGTTTTTTTATATTGCCTTTCATAGTCATTATAACTCCAGCTTTCTTTTATTATTCTAACTTAATTAACTTTAGTATACAATGTGTGTATATAATTGTAATTATCTTGATTTAAGTGATTTTACACCAAATGGATTAATTAAAGAGGGTCTGTCTGCAGTAATTGATTTCAATCTTTGATAAAAGAGGCTTATGAAAGGAAGTAGGTCATATATATTACCTGTCTTTTTTATGCTGATAATAGTTTTTACTGCCACTTTCTTATTTGAAGGCTGCAGACTTACTGCTGACAGTAGTCAGTATGAGAATGATGGGATAACGGAAGAACATAAGGAAGAAATATCAAGTACAGCCGTAGAGGAACTACTTATTAAACCGCAGGATCTTGAATATATGGGAGCATTTAGGTTGCCGGAAGGATCTAATGAAACCAGCTGGGAGTGGGGTGGAACAGCTTCTGCTTACTATCCGTATGGCGATCCCGAAGGCCCAAATGATGGATATCCGGGTTCGATATTTGCAACCGGGCATGAATGGGAACAACAGATTTCGGAAATAAGCATACCCGCACCGGTAATATCCAGAGATAAAGATATAAATGACCTTAATACTGCAGTGACTCTTCAGGAATTCCATGATATCAAAGGGGATTTATTCGGCTATCTTGAAATTCCAAGAGTGGGTCTGGAATATTTACCGAAACAGGGTGAACAGACGACAGACAAACTATATTATTGCTGGGGCCAGCATATGCAGGAAGGTGATGACGGCCCCTCTCACGGATGGTTTGAACTGGATCTGTCAGATCCTCAGATACAGGGCCCCTGGAAAATAGATGGTCAAATAAAATATGTGACTGCTGATTATATTTTTGCTATAGATGTAGAGTGGGCTTCTGCAAACACACCGGGCAAATTACTGGCCACTGGTAGATTCAGGGATGGGGGACAGGGAGCACAGGGCCCGTCTCTTATTGCTTACGGCCCATGGAATGAAGGAAATCCTCCTTCTTCTGGTTCATCTTTGTCCAATATTCCTCTGCTGCTTTATTCATCAGTGTACCATGATATGGAAGGAGTTTATGCCGTGAATGATTATCATCATTCTGATGAATGGTCCGGAGGTGCCTGGTTGACATTCGGCGGGAAAACGGCAGTATTATTTGCCGGTATAAAAGGTCTGGGCGACTGCTGGTATGGTTTTTATGACGGTACTGTCTGGCCGGAGAACCCGCCCTATCCGGAGGAAGGACCGGGAGAAAGGGGATGGTGGTCCGATGATTTTACAGCCCGTATGATTTTTTATGACCCGTCTGATCTTGCCGAAGTAGCCCGGGGTGAAATGGAATCATACCAACCGCAGCCATATGCTGTTATGGATATAGATGATATACTTTATAATATTCCGGAATATGAACTCCGTCATCTGGGTGCTCTAAGCTTTGACAGAGAGAATGGAATAATTTATTTATTTGAATTCAGAGGGGATTATGAAAATGAAAAACCTCTGGTTCATGCTTGGAAGATAAAGTAATGGTTTTGCGGTAAGATTTTTGTGTTTTAAACATTAACAGGGAGGTATAAATGAAAAAGATGGTTATATGTCTGACTATCATGTTTATACTGATTTTTATCTGCAGCTGCGGAAAAATAGCAGGTGAAGTATCCGATGTAATAGAGGAAACAGAAGCCGTCAGCGATGGAGTGTCAGATAAAGCTGATGGTTTACCATCAGGTTTTCCGGAAACCATTCCCCTATACAGTCAGGCCGATATTGTTGAATCATCGAAAGAGACGGCTGATGGAGTGGTTTCATATTATGTAAACATGAAATTTGAGGGTGAAATCGAACAGCTGTCTGACTGGTATGAGCAGGAATTAGCAGAAAACTGGCAGATAGATTCGATATCTTCTGGTAATTATGATGACTGGGCTGAATTTTATGTTGATGCACAGGATAGTGAATACTATTTATCAGTTTACCTGTATCAGGATGCTGGGAGCAGCTATGTTTCTGTTGACGTAAATGCAAGAGGAAAAGCTGAAGCAGCTGGGGGAATCCAGGAAGAAGAAGCGGTCGAGAAAGCAGCTGACGAAACAGCAGTAACTTATTCGGGTGAACTTGAAGATACCAGGATTGCATTTGTATGTGCATCTGTTGGTTATAACTGGAATATAGGGGATCATTTTCCCGATCTTAATGTGACGGTCCATGACGAGTATCAATTTGACAAGGGTAATGTCATAAGGGATATACTGGAAAGAGATAGGCCGGATATCATGATAATCAAGGAATGCGCCGCTTATTTCCCACCCGAAGATAATGGGACAACGATGGAAGCTTATCAGGATCTGATAAGGGACTGGGTAAATCTCTGCAGAGGAGAAGGGGTAATACCGGTCCTTGCCACGGTTGTTCCCATTGATCCTGATAATCCGGAAAATCCGTCAGGAAGGCTTGAATCAGTTCTACAATTTAATGATTGGGTCCGTGATTACTGTGAATATGAGGAAATCTCGGTTTTGGATTTGGAAGCAGCGTTAAGAATAAGTGAGGATGATAGAGCACTTGACCCTTATTATGATTCAGGGGACGGGCTGCATCCTAACGATCTTGCCTATACGGAAGAGCTTGATGATATCTTTATACCTGCCCTTGAGGAAGCGCTTGATATAGGGTACTAAGCCAGTTAAAGAGGAGAGAACAAATATAGATTTGGATCGATTATTTGTTCTGCTGTTTGCATGAATATCATTTTTTATGGCTTTTGCCGTTTGATACTATACTTTTTCCTCTAAACAGGCCACCCTTTTCTACTGACAGTATTGTACCCTTTTGGAACAGGTTGCCGATAAACTTACCGGTGGGTGTGATGGTTACTGTACCTGATGCAGTCATATCACCTGTAAATTCACCGGATATAACCGCATTTTTTACTTTTATATTTGATTCTACTTTTCCTTCTTTTCCTATTATCAGCACATCATCAGATATAATATCTCCTATGACGATACCGTCTATCTCTACCGGATATGGAAAATGTACATCGCCCTCAATTTTTACTCCTTCGGAAATTATGCTTGAAGAATCATCTCCATTGCTTTTTACGGAAAACATTATATCTCTCCTTCCGTTCTTAATATGTAAACAAAAATATACTTTTAAATAAATATAATATTTTATAGATGTATTATTATTTATTTGAAGATAATTGTCAATAAATTATTAATAATAATTTAATCTTTGTGAAGAATTTAAAGTTCATTACAGCTTTACCTGAGGTGTAATGATCTATGATATGGAGCTGAACGGTATTATAGATGATCTTACTTATATTACTAAAAGCTTACTTTTTATTTTTCCAGAAGCTTTTTAAGATTTTCGCCCTCTTCTCCGGTATGCCTGTTATGCATCAGGATTTTAATCTCCATCTCTTTTCTGGCAAGTTTACGGAATAGGTTTCCAGCTCTTATGTAACTTCTAGCAGTAAAGACGGAAATTGAACCCCTGGGTCCAATTAACCATTCAAACCAGGGAGATAATAGCGATACGGGAAAAGAATATTTGAACACGATCTTTCTGTTTGGAATTACTTCACCAATGACACCCTTCAGTTTAAATAATCTCCCCATTACAAGTTCTTCGCCATACCAGCCGGAGCCTGTTTCCATTGGTCTTCCCCTGGTCCATTTGAATAATATATGATCTCTCGGATGCCAGGACTTGTAGTTTTTTTCAAGGTTGGTAAAAAAATCCCAGATTTTTTCGGGTGTTGTCTTTATTTCCACTGAATTTTCTAATATTAACGGTTTAAATAATTTCATTTTTCACTTCTCTAGTATAATAGTATAGGCCTTCTGGTTTTGTTTCAAATTGATTTAAACAATATGCAGGTTATGTTAAATTTTTTATCCTTGCCCACCTGTCTTTGAGAGTCACGGTTCTGTTAAATACTAATTTTCCCCCTCTGGTATCGGGATCGACACAAAAATATCCAAGCCTTTCAAATTGAAAGATATTTCCGGGTTTCGCTTTAGCAAGGGACGGTTCAAGCCTGCAGTTTCTTATAACTTTTAATGAATCATAATTGAAATTATCTTTGAAATCATCACTTTCTTCTATTTTGAGGGGATTTTCATTTTTAAAAAGACGGTCATATAACCTTACTTCTGCGGATATTGAATGCTTTGCTGAGACCCAGTGTAGGGTCGCTTTTACCTTCCTCCCATCGGGTGCATCTCCTCCCCTTGTGGAAGGATCGTATGTGCAGTGAAGTTCCGAAATATTGCCTTTTTTATCCCTGACTGCATTAATGCACTTTAAAAAATAAGCATATCTCAGCCGTACCTCTCTTCCGGGGGCCAACCTGTAAAACTTCTTAGGCGGGTCTTCCATAAAATCTCCTCTTTCTATGTACAGGATTTTTGAAAAAGGTACTTTTCTGGTACCCGCGGAAGAGTCTTCCGGATTATTTACTGCGGTAAGTTCTTCTTCAGAGTTTTCAGGATAATTGTCTATTATCACTTTAAGCGGGTCTAATACTGCCATTACCCTTGGAGCTTTTTTATTAAGATCTTCTCTTATAAAATGTTCCAGATATGCCAGGTCTATAGTGCTGTCTGCTTTCGCTACCCCAATCTGTGAGCAGAAATTACGTATTGCATAAGGAGTATAACCCCTGCGTCTCATCCCCGAGATAGTGGGCATCCGCGGATCGTCCCACCCTTTTACATAATCATTTTCCACCAATTCGAGCAGTTTTCTTTTACTCATAACAGTATAGGTCAGATTAAGCCTGGCAAATTCTATCTGTCGGGGATGATGTATTTCCAGCTGCTCTATGAACCAGTCATAAAGGGGGCGGTGGTCTTCAAATTCCAGAGTACATATTGAGTGAGTGATTTTTTCAATAGAATCCGACTGCCCATGTGCCCAGTCATATGTGGGATAAATACACCATTTTTTACCCGTGCGGTGGTGGCTTTTATGAAGTATCCGGTACATAACCGGATCACGCATATTAAGATTCGGTGAAGACATATCTATTTTTGCTCTCAATACTTTAGAGCCATCGGAATGTTTACCATCGCGCATTTCATTAAACAGCCGGAGATTCTCCTCTATACTGCGGTTTATGTAGGGGCTTTCTTTCCCCGGTGTTTTAAGAGTACCTCTATACAAACGTATTTCTTCAGAATTTAATTCACAAACATAAGCTTTGCCTTTTTTTATGAGCTTTACCGCAAATTCATAAAGTTTTTCAAAATAGTCGGAAGTATAGTATTCTCGCTGCCCCCAGTCAAATCCAAGCCATCTTATATCTTTTTTAATCGATTCTACATATTCAGGTTCTTCTTTGGAAGGATTTGTGTCATCAAACCTGAGGTTGCATGTGCCGTTAAACTCATCGGCCAGTTCGAAATTCAGGCATATTGCTTTTGCGTGACCGATATGAAGATAGCCGTTCGGTTCGGGCGGAAATCTTGTGTGGATTTTTATTTTGCTCTTTTCTAAGTCTTTTCTGATTATGTCTCTTATAAAATCAGTTTTTTCTCGATTATTGTTCATGGTTTATCTTCTTTAAGATTTTAGCACTTAATAAAAATAGAAAAAAGTTATTTAAAGAGCTCATCCAAAACCGATAAAGTTCAGTTTAACTTTTGACAAATCTGTAAGTAAAATTCAAGATAATTGTAGGGATTATTAATATAAGTAAAGCGCCAATGCAAATATAGACCACGCTGTTTACGGAAAAATTTTCTGCCAGGTAACCTGCTGTATACTGGAAAATGACCACACCTAAAAAACCAAAACTGTTTATTATACTGATAATAGATCCTGTATTGCGGGGATTCTGGTGTATGCCTACAGACACTGCAGCAGCGGCTATACCTGAGAAAGAAAGAGCGAAAAGTATTATAAAGATAACTTTAAGGATAATCGCATTTACGAAAAAGAAAATCGTTAAAGTTACGAAAGCTGTTGTTGCAGAAATTTGCATTATTCTTTTTTCGCTGAGCCTGGAAAAAAGAAAGCTCTTTATAAACATTCCGACAGCAAAAGCCAGTGAATATAAGCATAGTATCAGCGAACCGACGGTCACGGGGATGTTAAGACTCTTAAAGTAAGTAGTAAGCCAGGATCCAAAAGTGATCCCGGCTCCTAAATGCAGAAAGTTGATGATACCGCATAAAATGATAGTAAGATTTGATAGAAGCTTTCGGTTTGTAGAGAGCAGTCTTCTAAAGTCGTCTTCGTGCTTTATATTATGCAGGCCTTCCGGTTTTAGTGATAATGTTGATATAAGTAAAAGTGCGTTTAACAGTGAAACAGATAAAAACAGGTATCTCCAATTGATGTTCAGGTATAGGACTCCGCTGACCAGAAGGGGGGCAATAAAACAGCCCAATAAAAATCCTGTATTTAATCTCATTATCATCTTACTCCTGATGAAATGAAAGGTATCGCTGATTATGGAAGTAGAACTTACTGCGATTATTCCCCAGGCTGCTCCGAATAAAATATAGCTTATGGTAAAGTAGTTGAAATGGGTCGAAAAGTATAGACCTAAAAAACAGGACGCAAAAAGTAAATTACCTAAAATATATATATTTTTTTTACCGATCCTTTCTGTAAGTATTCCCGTAAACAGACTGGTCAGTAAAAGGCCAAAGGCACTTAGAGACAGAGTAGCGCCGATTCTATCCAGATCGACATTAAAACTTTCTGACAATACAGGAATCAGGGGCCCAAAAATAGAAGCCCCCAATCCCAATAGAATGAATTGGGTAAAAAATAAAGGAAATGTCTTTTTCTCAGCCATTAAGTTTTAAATTATAATATTATTAAACGAGGATTTAAAGGTTATTTATATATTTATTATTTATTTAAAGGCAAACATTTCTGAAAAGATCAATCTCCCTTGCTGGAAAGCACGATGTTCTCCTTAGTAAGAAGTCTGGAAGAAAATAAAACAACTGCCCATATAATAGCAGTTCCGAGCATATTCCATAAGCAGAAAGACCAGGAAGTAAGGTTTATGTTTCCGGTTACCATTCCCAATGGTATTCCCATCATCAGGCCAAACCCTACTATAAAGGAAGGTGCTATTGCTATATCGGGATTTCTTGCCAGAGAGTATAGGACTATAAACATAAGTAGCCCTAAAAACAATAGGGGATTGACAAGAAGGCTGGTAATCATAAGCGGAGCAGGCATTATAATATCTCCAGTAGCAGGTTTTATAGTAGTGAAATTTATTGAAAGCAGTACTATAAGCGTGGATACTACCGAGATGACAAATCCCGGTAAAAAAATAGCCATACTTTTACCTATCCAGATCTCTTTGGGAGTGAGTGTCGTCGCACAGAGCGAATCGATATTGCCGTTTACCTTTTCTTTTATCATTGGGAGGCTTGAGAAAGCCCAGATAAAGGTCATAAGGATAAATAACGGCAGATAATAAACCATAAGGCCTATTATCAATTCAAGTATGGGTAGGGCAGCCGTTCTTATCTGAAGCCATTCCTGCCTGCCTAAGAGAATATTTGTTAAAACAGCAGCAGTGATAGTGATTAGGGTAAATATGATGACTATGATCAAAAAAGAACTTGTACGCCGGTATTCCCTGAAATCCCTGTTAAAAACGATATTTATTCTTCTCAAATCGGACTCCTAACATGATAAAACTATTTTCTCTTTGGTAAGACGGGGCTGGAGAAAGAGAGTAATGATTATAATCACTGAAGCCAGTCCAATATTGGCAACAGTAAAGGACCATGAAGCGGAATTCAAGATATCAGTATGGAGTATTAGTTGAATCACTATATTGATCATAACAGGTAAAAAGATTTGAGCGATTATGTTGCCGGTGGCCGGCTTTCCGGTCAGTCCAATAAGATAAACCAGAAGGCCAAGACAGAGATAAACAAGCGGGGCAGCAATAAAGCTGTTCACAACTATCCAGGGATTGATTATAAAACCTATACTGGGAATAAAATATATATAGTTAACAGCAATCAGGGTAATAAGAGTAAAGATTTCTCCCACTATCAGCCCAGGTATAAAGATAGCCAGACCTTTGGCTATCCATATATCTTTGATTTTGATTGGCGTGGCCAGAAGTGACTCTATATTCCCTCTGGTTTTTTCTCTGGTCATAGACTGAAAACCATACGAATTAAGATTTATCCCTAATGTCAAAAAGCATGTACTATATATGATCAAGCCGAGGTAAAGTTCCAAATCTGTCCTGTCCGGTGATGCTGTACTAACAGCCGGTTTTATAAGAAGGACACAGAAAAGGATTACCAGAAGGGCTACGATCACAAGCGTAACAATTATAAATACAATGCCTATAGCCTTCAGTCTGAGATTGTTTCCTATACTGGTAGTGGTTAAAAGACCTATATCACTCATGATGGCTCAGCCTCTTTTAAGATAGCGGCATACATCTCTTCCAGAGATGCCTCTTTTTTTACTGCTTCCTCTATTTTTATACCACGGCTGGCAAGGAAACCTATTATATCCGAGACTCCTGTTCCTTTATGGGGTGAGAAAATAAGATCCTTTTTGCTCTTTTTCTGGAATCCCAGATTGGTCATCTTTTTAAGTTCGGCCAGCAGTGACTCCGGGATAATTTCTGTCGTTTCTATCGTAACTCCGCCCCTGCCCATTTTCTGTCTCAGGTCTTCAAGTTCGCCGTACAACTTTATCTCTCCTCTATCTATAAGAGCGATGCGGTTACAGATGCGCTGTACCTCGTCAAGGTTATGCGAACTTAAAAAAATGGTCTTATTTCCCCTGTGCGCTATATCCAGCATTATTTGTCTTATTTCTATCTGTCCGGAGGGATCGACACCGGCGGTAGGCTCATCCATCACTAAAACCTCCGGGTCATGGACCATAGCTCTTGCCAGGGTCAGCCTCTGCCTCATTCCGCTGGAATAAGTGCTCACCTTGTCTTTAGCCCTGTCATCAAGATTTACCATACGCAGGAGCTTGTCAAACTTTACTGAAGCTTCGGACAGCCGGTATATTCTTGAGTAGAACTTAAGATTCTCTTCGGCTGTCATATTGTCGTAGAGGCCGTCTTTATCAAGGACAAAACCTATTTTCATTCTGGTCTCACTTAGATTAATGTCCTGTCCCAGAATACTCAGGCTGCCCGAATCAGCCTGGAGAAGACCGAGCAGTATTCTGATTGTAGTGGTTTTACCTGCTCCGTTGGGGCCGAGATATCCAAAAATCTCTCTCTTTTCCACATCAAAACTTATTCCCTTGAGGACCTCTCGGTTCCCAAGAATCTTTTTTACGTTTTTTATACTTATAGCTTTATTCATCTATCGTCCTTAAGTCTTATTGCCTTATTTAATTATTTTTTCTTTTTACTTTTTAATATCGGCTCTATTTCACGAAAAAACTCCGCAGTTCCACTCATCGTTCTCTGCATGATATCAATGGTGGCGATTCCAAGCCCTTTTTCAAAATTTCCAAAGACCAACAGCTTGTCTCCAGTCCTAATATCAAAATCCTTTCTGGCTTCTACGGGTATGACTATCTGACCGCGTTCGCTTACTGTTATAGAACCGTAAAATTTTTTACCTTCCGGATTTTTCATATAATATTACCTTTATTTAAAATTATTACAAGATTTATCTTATTTACAAAGCAAATCTTATCAATAAAAATAAATAATGTTAATTATCAGATTTCTTTCCAATAAAATCAAAAGTGTTATAAAAATTTTATAATAAAATTAAAAAATTGTAATAGATTAAATGATATAGGATAATAAAGTAGGTAATTATAATATAATTGAAATTTATAAAAAGGAGGTAAATTATGGCCGAAAAGAACATATCCAGGATCACCTTTCCTTATCTCAGAAGATTCAACGGAGTGATGGCAGTACTGCATTTTATACAGGGTATGTTGATGCTGGTGATGGGTCTTACCCTGAACAATATCAAGGACTTCAAGTTACCTGTAGATTACTACTTCCAGTCTTTTGATACTGAAAAGATGAGACTATTTGTAGATTCAGATGTAATAGGATCCATACCTATAGGGGCTTTTGTCTCTATATTCCTGTTCCTGTCTGCAATAGCTCATTTTCTGGTCGTCCTTCCCCGGGTCAATGATTTCTATAACTCCAGGCTGGAAAAAGGCATAAACTATTTCAGGTGGTTTGAGTATGCTCTTAGTTCCTCGATTATGATAGTGATTATATCCATGCTTTTTGGGGCAAAGGATATCGGGACCATAGTGGCCATCGTGGGCTTAAATGCAACTATGAACTTGCTGGGACTTATGATGGAGATACACAACCAGACTACCCAAAGGACAAACTGGACCGCCTTTATAATCGGGTGTGTGGCCGGAGTTGTACCCTGGATAGTTATCCTTCTTTATTTCCTGGGGTCTGCAGTAAAAGAACCTGGAGTACTGGAACGTATTCCGTGGTTTGTCTATGCCATTTTCGGTACTTATTTTGTTCTGTTCAATCTTTTCCCGGTAAATATGGTACTGCAGTATAAAAAGGTCGGAAGGTGGAGAGATTACCTGTATGGTGAAAGGGGATATATAATACTTAGTCTGGTGGCCAAGTCGCTTTTAGCATGGTTGGTATTCGCAGGTACCATGCAGCCGGCTTGAAATGCGAAAAATATCTGTTACAGGTATTTTGTTTAGCTATTTATTAAACAATTTAATATTATGAATAACAGGAGGTATCAGTGGCAATTGCAAAAATCTCGGAAGTTAAAGCGTCTTCATCTAAAAGTTTTGATGATGCAATACAGCAGGGGATAATACGTGCTAACAAGACCTTGAGAAATGTAAAGTCAGCTTGGATGAAAGATTTTGAGGTGCTGGCAGATAGCGAAGGTAAGATTACCGAATACCGGGTTTTAATGAAAGTCACCTTCATCATCGATGATTGAGGAAGATAAAAAAATCGGGTCAAATATTTTAATTGTTTTTTTAACCAGCCAATAAATTAATTTTTAGATTAAGGATACTCCAGGCTATTGTCAGTGTTATACCGACACCAATAAGGCAGCCGCTCAGTTTTCCCATAGAAGCACTCATAGGTGTTCTTGCTTCATCGATCCCATGCTTCCTCAGAAATTCAGCTACTTTGCCTTCAAAAATCCCTGCAAATCCATCTGTTATGGCGTCTCCAGCAGCACCTCCTACAATTGCTCCAAGTATTCCTCCATATCTTGCACCAATCAAGGCGGCTAAACCTAAAAATCCTGTATCTACCACACCAAAAATAATATCGGCTCCTGCCGACTTAATAGTCCGTCCTGATATTATTATGGGTATCCAGGCTAGTAATCCAATAGCTATTAATGCGGGGCCAATTATCCTGGTCCTTTCCAGGATAAACCACAGAACACTAATAATAATCGTTGATAAAATTATGGTACTGATCAAAGTGGGCAGTATTCCCTGCTTATTCATTTATAGCCTCCTTCAATATCTTTATTAAATATTAGGATTATGACTTATTTCTTGGCTTGCTCGAGTTACAAGATTCCAAACCGATTTTCGAAAAGTTAACCGATCCAGGATATATTGTAATGGTCTAGGTCAGAACTTTTATGATTTCTTCGGCAAACTTTTGTATATTTTCAGTATTTATTTTTGATATATTTTCTGTGGTTTCGGAAGCCTTTTGCATTATGCCTCTCATCATTGGATTCATCTTATCCCAGAGCATCTCATAGCCAAAGTAACCCTTGACTACCGCTTTATCAAGAAGCTCCCGGGGGAACCCCTTTTTTATCTCTTTTTCCCAATCCTCATCAGCTCCGCACATAAAGATACCTGTCCTGGTATTTAAAAGTGTTTTCAAGTTCCTTTTTATAAATTTCCTTACAAGAGAATTCATTCTAAAAGCAACAAAAGATCCTCCCACAGCTACCAGATCATAATTTTCTGGTTTGGCTGTCTTATTCTTTCTAAGGTCTACCAGCTCAACTTCAAGATTTTTCTTCTTTAAGATGTCTGCGAGCATGCAGACGCATTTTTCCGTAGTCCCGAATCTTGTGGCATAAGCAATCAATATCTTCATTTATATAACCTCTCTTTCTTAAATTATAAGAACAATTTTAAAGTAAAATCTTTAATAATCAATATCCTAAATGCGGTCAGATTATTGAAATGGACTGATTATCTTAATTAGTGCTAATATTAAGTTATGAAATATCTGGTCTTATTTTTAATTTTCAGTTTTTTCGGAGTGGGGATCGAGGTATTATTCTCCTCTATACACGATTATATAAGAAACAAGGATATTTCATTTAAGGGCAGGTCATATATATGGATGTTTCCGCTTTATGGTATCTGGGGATTGGTCATAGGGCCTTTATATGGTTTGATCGAAGTCGTTCCTTTTATACTAAGAGGATTTGTTTACCTTGCAGTGATATTTGCCGGAGAATTATCTTATGGCTATCTGCTGAAGCTTGTCATCAAGAAGTGTCCTTGGGAATATAAGGGGAGATGGACTATAAAAGGATTGGTCAATCTTCTTTATCTACCGTTCTGGCTCATATTTGGTTATATATCAGAGATGATATATAGGGGATTTGTGTCGATAACGATATACTGAAGAACAGTTGCCTTGATATTATTATTTCATAAATGTTTATCTAATTGATACTACTAAGTTGACTAAAAACCAGACGCCCACTACTGGTAGTTGCAGAAAAACTGTACCAAGTCAGGCTCCCTCTATCATTTTTTAAAAGGCATTATATTATATAAAAGAAACACAAAGTCATTTCCTGAAGGTGATATTCCTCACCTTCAGGAAATTAATACATGCATTAAGATAAATATTTCTTATTCAAATAAAACTTTAAACTTCCCGTATCCCTGCTCTTCTAATTTATTAAGTGGTATGAAATCCAATGCACCGCTGTTAATGCAATAGCGCAGTCCTCCTTCTTCAACCGGGCCATCATAAAACAAGTGTCCTAAATGGCTGTCGCCGCTTCTGCTTCTTACTTCTATTCTTTCCATGCCAAATGATTCATCTTTATTATAAGTCACGACATCCCATTGTATGGGCCTTGTAAAGGACGGCCAGCCTGAACCGGAGTCATATTTATCCGAAGATAAAAATAGAGGTTCACCCGTTACTATATCAACATAAAGACCGGTTTCTTTATTGTCCCAGTATTTATTTTGGAAAGCATATTCCGTAGCATTTTCTTGAGTAATACTGAACTGCTGATCGGTCAATTTTTCCTTGATTTCTTCTACAGGTGGTTTGGGATAATCCTCCAGGTTGACCCTTGGTTTTTCTCTTGGTATATTGTTTAAATTTATATGGCAATAGCCGCCTGGGTTTTTATCCAGATAGTTCTGGTGATAATCTTCTGCTAAAACATAATTTTTTAGAGGCTGGATTTCGGTTACGATCTTTTCACCAAGTTTGGCCTGTTCATTTGCAGTTACTGCTTCAATGATTTCCCTGTCTTCCTCATCAACATAGTATATGCCTGAACGGTATTGACTGCCCATATCATTACCCTGTTTGTTTAAGCTTGTGGGATCTATAATTCCATAAAAATATCCTAAAAGCTCTTCCAGAGTTATTTTTTCAGGATCGTAGACCACATATACGGTTTCTGCATGTCCTGTTTCTTTAACAGAGCTGTAATTTGTTTCTTCACTGTTTCCATTTGCATATCCCACATTGGTATACTCAACTCCAATTATACGGTCGATATAAGCTTGAATTCCCCAGAAACATCCTCCTGCCAGGTATATTTCTTTATATCGGCTGTTTTTATAATCTGGAATGACCGTAAAAGATTCAGTTATACTGTCTTCTTCCTTATTTATGCCATCACTTGATCCATCTTCTCCTGGGTCCTCATTGGTTTCCAGTAGCGCTTTTTCTTCTTCCTCATTTTTTATATTGTTGTTAGACATGGCACACCCCGTTATTAACATAAATAAAGTCAATGTAATTATTATATTTATAATAAATTTTTTCACTCCTATCAGTCTCCCTGCTATTCATTTTCATAATAAACCAACTATTGATTTAAAATAATATTAATACTATTAAAACTATCATATTAATAGTATTTACCTAAATTATATTATTCTTTTATCTAAATTTCAAGCTTATATATATTGAGATTCTTCATTTATATTTATATAATTATGAATAAAATATAATTAAAGAATGAAAGGAACTCTTATGATAAAATCAAAAAACATAAGAAAAGCTTTTGTCCTAGTGGTGGTATTAAGCATAATATTTAGCTTTTCTATTTTTGAAGGGTGCAGACAGTCTGCGGAACCTGCAGGTGAGTCAGTTGAAGAAGAATCAACAGAAACCGCAGAAGATACTACAGCTAAAACTGCCGAAACTACTACAGAAGCCGGGGAGACAACAGAAGAAGTTACGGAAGATGAGGCTGAGGCCACGCCTGCTCAAATGGGTCCGTATATTGTCTTTGTCTCAAACCGTGGTGATGACCAGGATAAGACCGATCTTTATATACTGGATATGGAGACAGAGGAGATCACGCCGCTTAATACTGGTCTTGACAATGTTGCTTTACCGAAATGTTCACCTGATGGCAGTAAAATCTTGTTTGCTGTTCAGGAGATATGGAATCTTTATACAATTAACGCAGATGGCACAGGTTTAACCCAGCTTACCGATTTTAGAAGTAATAACGGTGATTGGTCACCAGACGGCTCGCAGATTGTTTTCCAGTCTGATCATCAAAACGAACCACAGGATATACCGGATATCTATCAAATTGATATTAACGGGGGAAATCTTGTAGAAATTCTTGATGATCCTCCGGTAGCTGACTTCAGTCCGCGCTGGTCGCCAGACGGCAGCCAGATTATGTTCATCTCCGATAGGAGTGGAAACTACGAAATCTTCCGGATGAACACTGACGGCTCAAATATTGTCCAGGTAACTAATACAGATTCCCCAATTATTGACATTGCTGTATCACCTGATGGAAATCGCATTGCTTTCACATACGCCTATGCATACCCACAGGGTGCTGATCTTTATATCATCGATAAAGATGGGTCTACGGATAGTATTGTACAAGTTACCGATAACAAAGCGGCAGCCTTTGATGACAGTCCGACCTGGTCAATGGATGGTGAAAAAATCTTCTTTTCCTCCAATAGAAGCGGGAACTCTGATTTATGGATGATTAATGCGGATGGTTCGGATCTGGTACAGCTTACGGATGATGAGTATAACGACTTGTTCCCGGATTACTGGGAACAGTAGAGGATAATCACAGGAAATTTATAGTCTAAAAATTGTTTTTATAATATGAAGAAAATAAGAAATTTTCTTAGCAATAAGATATTTATACATGTAATATTTATCTTAGGCCTGGCGGCTTTATGGGGTTATATTGAAAGTGATAATAAATATCTTTTGCTTTGTATGGCCTTATCTTTTGCGGGCGCTATATGCGGCAGCTTTATTAAGGTTATTGATAAAATTAAAAAATAGAGTTTAATATTTAAATATTAATACACTACGATATTTATTAAGTCAGCAGTTGTATGGCTTTGGATTCTTTATCCATCCATGTTTGTTAGGAGCATTAAGGGGCTGCAGGTATAGGGGATTACAGGCCAGTGACTTATAGGTAAGTTCTTATAAATTAAATTGCATATAAAACGACTTGTTTCCTGACTATTGTTAATTATAAATAATACCAGGATTTAAACTTCTACTCTTGCCAATTGTCTTTAAAATATTTGATGTTCTATAATGCTGCTTGAATATCTTATAGTACAGTAACTCTTCTTTTGATTTGATTTCTACATCGTGAATTGAATATCTCTTATTAAATTCACTATCCGAGATTAATTCATCTGCATAACTCTCCAGTATTTCTGCGGTTCCACTTCCGATGGAGAACTTCTCTTTTCTTCTCCACACAAAATCATGTGGAAGATAAGCTTCTGCTATCTTTCTTAAAATCCATTTCTCTATAAAATCACCACTTGACTTCTTAAAATATAATTTTAGTTCGGGTGAAATACTTGAAGCCTCATTAACTAGTTTTATATCAAGAAAAGGCACTCTTCCTTCTATAGAGTTTGCCATGGTAATTCTATCTGCTCGCTGCAGATTCGTATTGTGAAGACTTGCAGTTATATTCTTAAGTTCCTGGAACAGTGCCGTACTATCACTGTTGATTTCCTTAAGATAATGATAACCTCCAAATAACTCATCTGCTCCCTCTCCGGATAGAACAACCTTAACATATTCCTGTGCGAGTCTTGAAACGAAGTATGTTGGTATAGCACTTCTAACTAGAGCAGGATCAAATGATTCCAGGTAATATATGACTTCCGGAAGTGTCCTTATAATCTCTTTCTTATCGTATTTGAAGGTATGATGTTTCGTACCAAGAAATTTTGCTATCTCTTCTGAATGTAATATATCTGCACTATCAGGTGTACCTACTGCAAAAGAATGCAGTATTCCGTAAGTATTTTTTCTTGCTATTGATGAGATGATACTGCTGTCCAGACCTCCACTTAAAAAAATTCCTAAAGGTACATCCGACATCAATCTCTTAATGACAGCTTCCTCTAATTTTTTTCTTATACTTATTATAATTTTATCTATATCGCTGGAAAATTTATCCGGTATTTTTGGCAGTTCATAATATTTTTTAAAACCATGTTCATTGCTGTAGTAATGACCGGCAGGAAATTCATTTATATCTTTTGTCGCTTTTACCAGAGATTTTATTTCAGAAGAAAAATAAAACTTACCATCACGGGTGCCATAATAAAGTGGTTTTATCCCGAGAGGATCTCTTGCAATGAATATATCTTTATCGCTGCAAATGGCAAAGGCAAACATTCCATCAAGGCTTTCTACTACATCCTCACCCTTATCTTCAAATAGATGGAGGATAACTTCTGAATCTGATTTGGTTTCAAAATCATGACCTTTTAAATCTTTTTTGATTTTGTTGTAATTATAGATTTCTCCGTTAAATATAAGCCTTAGTGAGCCATCTTCATTTGTCATTGGCTGTTTACCACCATTAACATCAATTATGGACAGCCGGTTATGTCCCAATGCAAAAGTATTACTGAGGACTCTTCCCTGCCCGTCTGGTCCTCTATGTGAAATCTCATCCAGCATGGAATCAAGTACTAAATTGTCTGATTCACCCCATATTCCAGCTATTCCGCACAAAGTAAAACACTTCCTTTATTTACAAGAATTTCATTTTTAATACAATTCAGACCATATAAAATGGTTATCATCAGAGAGACATTATATATCATTTAAATAAATAGTCAAAAGCATATTTATATTCTGATTGATTTTTATAAATATCTTTTCAATTTTTTAAATCGAGAAATATTAAATTTTGTGTTTAAATTGTATTTATTAATAAAAACATTTTATTCATAAAAAGAAAGGAGTTAAAAATTTCACTTATACCGGCTTTTAAAATAGGTTTATGGAATGCATGGATTCTTGTTATTCCTATGCTAATCCTCTACCTCTTTTCTATGAGGGTGACAGCTATTAGGGAATCAGGAAGATCAGGAGATTTCAAAATAACTAAAAAGGAGAACATAATTATTTACTCTATCCTTTTGATTATGATAATTGGTTTTATCTATGCAATTTTCTTACCTCTGCGACTTGGTGCAATATGGCTATTTAGTGGTCTATTTATCTATCTGTTTGGGATAGTTTTTACCATTATTGCAGTTTGGAATTTCACTACTAGTCCTAAAGACAAGGTCATCACTAAGGGTCTCTATAGCGTATCAAGAAACCCTATGTACGTTGGTATACTTCTAACACAAATTGGTTTGGGAATAGCTAGCTCTTCCTGGTTGTATCTTCTCCTAACAGCAGTGCTGATGATTCTGTTAAATGCCAATTCATCAGCCGAAGAACGCTATTGCCTTTACTTGTATGGAGATGACTATCGAAAGTATATGATCAGAACTCCAAGATGGATAGGAGTACCAAAGTCGTAAAGTATTAGGAATGGCTGCGCATTGTAGTCGTGATTTAAAATGAGATAGATGAGACACTATAAAAAGGTGGCCTTATTATCCATGCTATTTAAAAAATCTATTTTTTAATGTCTATCTCATCTGTTAAAATTTAATAGTATTTAAGAAGATATAATTTAAATGGTCGTTCTTTAATTTAACTTTGTTAAATCTGAGTACTATTAAAGGGGTGAATTAATCTGTTAAGGATAGGAATTGATATTGGTGGTACTTTTACAGATCTAATTATCTACAATGAAAATTCCGATAAGATATTTATCGATAAAGTCTCAACAAATAATAGTGCTCCCTGGATGACTATTATTGAAAGAATTCAAAATAAAATCGTAAATTTTAAAGAGATTGAAGATATAAGACACGGGACCACCATTGGAGTAAATACAGTTATAGAGCAAAAAGGCAGTAAGACCGGCCTAATAACTACAGAAGGTTTTAAAGATTTATTAGAAATTGGCAGACAAAAACGCCCCGAGCTTTATAACCTTCGCTCAACTCGACCCAAACCTCTAATATCCAGAGACTTACGTCAAACAGTTAAAGAAAGAATAAAAGCTGATGGAACAATACTTAAAAATCTTAATGAGCATGATGCCGGCATAGCAGTCCAAAAACTTAAAGAGTATAGGGTAGAATCTATAGCAGTTCTTTTTTTACACTCTTATATAAATAATATCCACGAAAAAAAAATTGCTTCTATAATAAAAAAGAAACTACCAGACGTTTATGTATCTTTATCATCAGAGGTGATTCCTGAATTTCGAGAATATGAAAGACTTGCTACAACTGTTCTAAATGCATATTTGGGACCTGTACTCATAAAATATCTTAAAAACCTTCTATCAAAGCTGAAGGGAAAGAATATAAAATCACCCTTCTATATCTGTCAATCTGACGGCGGAATTACTTCTGCTAAAAGCACTTTAAACTTACCAGTAAAAACTCTATACTCAGGACCAAGTGCAGGGGTTATCGGGGCCTCATCCTTTTATGGAAAAGAAAATGGCAATCTAATCACTTTGGATATGGGTGGAACCAGCACAGATATTGCTCTTATATTAAAATCAAAACCCACGATAACCACTGAAAAAGAAATTAATGGATATTCTATAAAGTTTCCAACAATAGATGTTACTACCATAGGTGCTGGAGGTGGCAGCATAGCAGAAGTCGATGAGGGAGGATTCTTACAGGTAGGGCCATACAGTGCCGGAGCTAATCCCGGTCCAGCATGTTATGATAAGGGTGGCAATAAGCCTACTGTTACAGATGCTGATTTAATCTTAGGATTATTAGGTGATAGGACAGCCCTGGGAGGAAAAATTAAGCTTAATAAAGATAAGGCAAAAACTGCCATAGGAAATTATATCTCAACTCCACTTAAAATGTCCTTGGAAGAAAGTGCGACATTCATAATAAGATTGGTGATATCCAATATTTCAGAAGCAATTAAAAAAATATCAATATTGAAAGGAATCCATCCCAGAGATGTTAAATTAATTGCTTATGGAGGAGCAGGACCCATGCATGCTTCGGACGTAGCAAGGGAACTGGGAATAAAGGAAGTTGTTGTTCCAAATAATCCTGGTGTATTTTCGGCTTTAGGTCTGCTATGCAGCAATCTTACTATGGATCTTGTTAGGACAGTTAAAGGTCTATCCAGCAAAGAAATCAATATCATTGTAAAGGATCTAAAAAAGAAGGGAAAAACATGGTTTAAAAAAGAAAAAATACCACAAGATAGACAAAAGGAGGAGTGGTTTGCCGATGCTAGATATTGTGGTCAAAACTATGAAATAACCATACCCATAAAAGATCCTGACCTGCGAGCAATGGTTAGTTGCAGCACATTAGAAAGAGATTTTCATAAGAAACATTTTGAAATTTATGGACTTGAATACAAACAAAAGAAAATAGAAATTATTAACTTGAGGCTTAGATGCATAGGCCTAACCAGGGCGCAATTTAAAAACAGATCCTTAAAAAGGAGTGCTGCCGTAGAAGAATCTTTAAAGGAGAAAAGAAAAGTAAAATTTACTGGAATAGAAAAATCCATTAATACTCCAGTATATAAAAAAGAATCTATACCCATCGAAAAAAAAATGGATGGTCCTGTCATACTAGAAGAGATGGATGCAACTATTGTTATCCCTCCAGGAGACACTGTATTTATTAACCATAAGGGCGACATTATTATCAGAGTTAGTGAAAGGTAAGCAATGAAAACTGCTGATATGAAAAAGTTGGATATAGTAACTGTTGAAGTAATCGGGAATCAGCTAAAAACTATCGCTGAGATTATGGGAAATATTTTGGTAAGGAGCTCCTTTTCTGCAAATATTAAGGAAAGAAGAGATTGCTCAACGGCAATTTTTGATGGAAAGGGCAGATTAATATCCCAGGCAGAGCATATTCCACTACATCTTGGATCTATGATCGGTATAGCAAAGGAAATACTAAAAAGATTTCCTGGTAATATAGGTAGAAAAGATGTTTTTATATCTAATGACCCCTTCAGTGGTGGAACTCATCTACCTGATATTACAATTATTACTCCTTTTTTTAGAAAAAATAAATTGGTAAATTTTGTGGCAAATATTGCCCACCACTCAGATATAGGAGGTGCACAGCCGGGTGGCATTTCAGGTAATGCAAGGACAATCTATGAAGAAGGTCTGAGAATACCGCCATCCAAATTAGTAGATAACGGGACAATCGATTCTGATCTGTTAAATTTGATAATAACTAATTGCAGAATGCCTGAAGAGAGAAATACGGATCTTAAAGCCCAAATTGCTACCAATGATATGGGAATAAAGTTTTTAAAAGAGCTTTATAATAAGTATGGCGATAAGATTTTATTAAAATCAATGGAGGAGCTTCTTTCATATACAGAAAGAAGACTTAAAATAAAAATAAAAAAAATACCTGCAGGAAGATATTGTTTTGAAGATAAATTAGATGATGATGGTGTCTTGCAGAAACCCATTCCCATAAAAGCATGTTTAGAGGTATTTAGAGGAAAATTAAAAATAGATTTTTCTGGTACCGGAGCTCAAAGTAAGGGTGCTTTAAATGTAGTTTACTCTGCTTTACTTGCTACCATCTATTATGTTATAAAGGCTTTTTTAGATCCAGACTTGCCTACTAATGCTGGTATTGAAAGGCTGCTTGAAATAAAAGTTCCTAAAGGATCTATCGTTAATCCACTTGAACCTGCTGCAGTAGGAGCAAGGACTGATACATGCCAGAGAATTGCCGGAACACTTATTGGTGCTCTAAATCGAGCACTCCCCCAAAGAGCAGTGGCTGGTTCAAACGATGCCAGTACCGCAGTAGTTTTTTCAAAAGAAAACAGATTTGTATATGTAGAAGCTGTAGGGGGTGGTTCAGGGGCTTCTGCTGCAGGAGATGGTTTGGATGGGATACAGGTACATATCACTAATACCTCCAATTTACCTATTGAAGCTTTAGAAACTGAATTTCCTCTTATGGTTGAAAAATATGAGTTTATTCCTAGCTCCGGCGGCAGGGGAAAATTTAGAGGTGGACTTGGTTTAATTAGAGATATTAGAATTCTGGATGATGATATACTGTTTTCATCTCATGCAGATAGACATAAATTTCCTCCATGGGGCTGGGAAAAAGGAAAGGAAGGAAAACCAGGGAAATTTATTTTGAATAATCATAAGCTGTTACCCTCAAAGAGTTCGAATATAAAACTTAATAAAAATGATATTATTTCTATTAGAACACCAGGTGGCGGTGGATTCGGAGACCCTGAAAAGAGATCTAAAATCTTAATAAATCAAGATATAAAAGAAGAGAAATTTTCATAATTATAAATGGAAATATTAACACTATATTATTTTTAAAATTTATTGTTTATTAAACATTTCTGTTTGAACTAGGGAAGTTGGTCAATTTCATTAGTGCACAGAGTGGCTGGCCCGGGTTGCGAAGTTTCGAACCATATTTTGAATGAATTAAAAGAAATCAAGAATTTTATGAAATAGTTGCAATTGCCAATATTTATAATAAAATCATCTTGGATATATTTATCACTTAAATAAATGAAAAAATATCCAATATTTTTAAAACCTTTTAATGACTAATTAGACTCAAATAAGTATAGACTGTTTTTTTTAATATAACTTTTAAGATGGGAGCACTCTAATGGAACAAAAAAGATCTAATAAAATAATATATTTTGGAATTATTTTAGGAATATGTCTTATTATTAGTGCGATAATAGCATCTTATACATTCTATATTGTAAGAATGCCAGAAGATACCATTTCAGTTACCGGTTCTGTTAGACAAAAAGTGACCTCTGATATTGTCAAGTGGACTTCCATATTCTCTAGAACTGTTCCAGCTGAAGAATTAAGCTATGGTTATGACCAGATGAAAAGTGATAAAAATATTGTTATTGATTTTTTCGAAGAGAATGGTTTTAGTGAGCAAGATATAAATATATCACCTGTATTTATGGAACAATTATATTTATATGATCCAGATGCACCCAAGGAAAATATTTTAAAACAAACCGTAGTAATTCAATCAACCGATGTTGAAGAAATCACCTATATGGCAAAAAATACCCAGAAGTTAATAGATAAAGGGGTTATATTTTCTACACAAGCCCTGGAATATTATTACTCCAAACTTCCTGAACTCCGTATAGAGCTTATACCTGATGCAATAGATGACGCTAAGCTTAGAGCACAAAAAATTGCAGAAGGAAGTGGTAAGAAAATAGGAGTAATAAAGTCTGCAAATCTTGGTGTAGTACAGGTTCTACCTGTAAATTCCACTGAAGTTTCTGATTGGGGAACTTATGATACATCTACTATTGAAAAAGAGGTAATGATACCGGTAACTGTTATTTTCACATTAAAGTGAAATAATACAGTTTATTTGAAATCTATCATAACTACGAATTATTTTTAGTGGCTGGGGAGGGAGGATTCGAACCCCCGCTCTACGGTCCAGAGCCGCATGTCCTACCTTTAGACGACTCCCCAGTGTGAATGGCATAATAATGCTACCAGAAATTTTATTATGTGGCAAAATATAATATATGCGGTAACTGATAAAGAGAAGTTTAGTTTATCATGTCTTTTCTATATAGAAGATGAATCTATCGCTGTCTTTTTCTATTTTTAACAGTTTGTTGCCTGTCATTCTGGCCCAGCTTTTTATATCATGCTCAGAACCCGGATCATCTGCAGTCATCTTAAGTATCTGGCCTTTTTTCATGCCGTTTATTTTTTTCCTGGTCTCATATATCGGGGCAGGACAGTAAAGGCCGGTGCAGTCCAGATCTTTATCAGCAGTTATTTTATTTTCTTTTTTACCGCTCTTACTCATATTCTTATAATATTGCTCCACAGTTGGGGCATTTCTTCATTTTATCCGTAACTGGATAACTGCATACTTTACAGTGACTGATTTTAAAATTACAGAAAATACAATATTCAACATCACTGTACATAAGCTCTATATCACAGTAGGGGCATCTGCACGGCGACTTTTTTGTTTTTCTTTTTTGTTTTTTATCATTCATTTCGGTTACCGTATATACTATTTTTTACTTTTCTGTTTTTCAATATAATTTTTAATTGCTTTATGGAGTGCGTCTGCACCCAGATTCGAACAGTGAAGCTTGTTCTTGGGCAGACCGCCAAGCTCTTTGGCGACGTCTTTATTGGTAATCTTTAGTGCTTCGTCCAGCGTTTTGCCCTTTGCCATTTCGCTTACCATACTGGATACTGCTATTGCTGCGCCGCAGCCAAAGGTCTTAAATTTTACGTCAGTAAGTTTATTATCTTTGACTTTTATATAAAAAGTCATAATATCACCGCAGACAGGATTTCCTACCTCGCCGGTGCTGTCTGCGTTTTTTATTTCTCCAACATTCCTGGGAGACATAAAATGATCCATGACTTTTTTATTATACATAATCATTGTTACCCCTTTTTTTATTAATTGGTGTCAAGAATCTAAACTTTAATCAATATATTATTTTTAATATTTACTATCAAGTACTTTCTACTCTTTATATAAAGGCGACATTTTCCTGAGTCTGTCTATAATAGGCGGAAGAACTTCCAGTACTCTGTCCACTTCTTTTTGAGTATTGTATTTTCCCAGCGAGAATAGTATTGATCCCTGAGCCATTGTAGGGGTGAGGTTCATAGCCATAAGGACATGAGAACTTTTAAGTGCCTGTGAAGTACAGGAAGATCCGCTGGCAGCAGCGATTCCCTGCAGGTTTAACATAAGGAGTATCGATTCTCCCTCTATGAAATTAAAACTTATATGTACGTTTCCAGGGATTCTTTTGGTAGGGTGACCGTTTAGTCTGACATCCTTAATACTGCTTTTTATCCCCTTTATCAGACTTTGCTGCAGTTTTGACAGATGTTTTATATTTGTATCCATTTCCTTCCCGGCTATCTCACATGCTTTGCCGAATCCGGCGATAGCAGGTACGTTTTCAGTTCCTGCTCTTCTTCCTCTTTCCTGAATTCCTCCCAGAAGCAGGGGTTTTATTTTTACTCCCTTTTTGACAAACAGAGCAGCAGCCCCCTTTGGGCCATACATCTGTTGGGCGGAGAGACTGTATGAATCTACGCCAAGTTTGGTTATATCTACCGGTATCATACCTGCTGCTGCAATACCGTCACTGTGAAACAGGATGTTTTTACCCCTGGCTATATCTGATATCTCTTTTATTTTTTGGATGGTCCCTACTTCGTTATTGGCATGCATAATGGATATGAGTACGGTGTCCCCTGTGATTTCTTTTCTTACATCTTCCGGATTTATAAGGCCATGTTCATCAACGGGGAGGAGGCTTACTTTCCAGCCTTCTTTTTTTAACTCTTTTAGAGGATTAAGAATGGATACATGCTCAATGGCGGAAGATATTATATGATTTCCCTTGTCTTTATAAGCTCTGACCAGCCCCCACAGCGCAAAGTTATTTGATTCTGTACCGCAGGAGGTGAAATAGATCTCTTCTTCATTTGTACTGATGAGATCCGAGACTTGTTTTCTTGCTTTTTCTATTGCTTTTTTTGGCTTTTCGCCATAGTCGTGAATGCTTGAGGGATTGCCATAATACTGCTTTAAATACGGTTCCATTTCTTTAAGGACTTCAGGGTCGATCCTTGTAGTGGAAGCATTGTCAAAGAAAATTTTTTCTTCAGCCATTTCGTATACTTTAAAAATTAATTACTATTATTATTATAGTATTAGTAATAATAAAATTATTATTCCATAAATCTTTTTGAAAATCAACTTAACTTATTATACAGGATTTTTAAATGGTACAGGAAAGAGGTTGACAAAACTGTCACAAATTTCTATTATCTATATATTATGGCCAACAAAATGTATAGTTTCAGGCTAGACAAAGAGCTAATGGACAGTGCAAAAGAAGCTGCCGGTAAAATGGATATGTCACTGTCACTTTTTATAAGACGTATGGTAAGAGAAAAGCTAGGAAAAGTAAATAAAACCTCTTTTTTATTCCGGGATGAAAAGGAAAAAGCCCTGCAGGAAATCTCATCTGAGATAAAAAAATTAAGATCTGATCTAATAGGCTTACTTAAAAATAAAGACTGATTGCCCTCAAAAAATGCATATAAATAAAAAAACGCACCCTGTGACTGCCTGTTGTTTTTTTCCAAGAATGTTGAAATTATAAAAATTGCTTTAAATCTGATAAAATAATTTTAGCAAATTTTTATGAAATTCTTGTATATATAATAGATTTAATATGGGGATTAAGATCTGTCTTGATTCCTGAAAGGGGATTGAATGATAGTCGAAGTAGTAGGTACACAGGGCAACTGGCTCAAGAGCAGGATTATTGATATTAAAAATATAAATGAAGTGGAAATCCTGGGCAGAGCTGATGTGGATAGAATAAAGACCAGAGGAAGGTCAAATTTCATACATAGTATCGGTACAAAAAAACCTTCCATTGAACAGGTAAGGATTATAGGGTTTGAAGCAGGAATGAAGCTTATTTTAAGATGGTATATCAAAAACGGTATAATAGACAGCCTACAGGATATAAAAGTGATCGGGCTTAAATGCACTTTTGGAGAGAGAGGCGGAGCGGGTATATTGACTCAAAAAATACTTGATGAAATAAAAAGATATGGATTTTTTGATTCAGCAGATAATATCTTGTGCGAGGAGGCAGTAAAAGGACTGAGCAGAGTTCTTGACGCACCTGTTGTCGGGGTCTTTGATTCATCTTTCCATCATTCCATACCTGAGTTTAGAAGGATTTTAGGTTTTCCATGGAACTGGTATAAAAAACTGGGAATAAAAAAGAACGGTTTTGACGGCTTTTCACACCAATACATGACTGCAATGACCTGTAAGATGGAAGAAAACGAAAAATTAAACCTGATAACAATTTATCTGGGGGAAACGAGCTCCATATGTGCTGTTAAAAATAGAAAATCAATTGATACCAGTGCCGGATTTTCACCTTATTCGGGGCTGCTCCAGAGAAATGCAGCTGGTGATGTTGACGGCACCGCTTTACTTTTTGCCATGAAAGAACTGGGACTTTCGGCTGAAGATGCGCTAGCTGAATTGACGGGTAGTGCAGGTCTTAATGCCGCATCCGGTATGCAGGTAAATAACTTTAAAGAGTTACTGAGTGCCGCTTACAAAGGGAACAAGAGAGCAAAGCTTGCTGTAGATTCTTATATTTATGGAATAAGGAAATATATTGGTGCATTCTCGACCGTGCTTGGAAATGTCGATTGTATAGTCTTTGGCGGTGAAATCGGTGAGAACAGTGTATATGCCAGGAAAAAATGTCTGGAAGATATGGATTACATGGGAATAAGGCTGGATCTCGCCAGAAACAAGGAGTTAAATGGAGCGCTGAGCCTTATTTCATCAGATTACTCGGTAGTTTCAAAAACTAAGATATATATAATACCTGCGGCTGAAGAAATAGTTATAGCTTATTTTGCAAAGAAAGTCATTGAAAAGGGAAAAGATCTGATTCCTGAAGAAATGGTCTTTAAGCTATGATATGACATTCATATATTCATTTATCCTGGACAGGGATAATTCTTTTCCCAGTATTTCCATAGCTTTAAAAAGGGGAGGGCTTATATTGCTGCCCCATAAGGCTATTCTTATAACCTCTGCCGTTTTTCTGAGATTCAAGTCAAGCTTTTCGGAAATCTGTCTTAATTCTTTTTCGATACTTTCTGCAGGAAACTTTTTATCTATTTTACTTAGTGCCTCGTAGGATTTCTTAAGTATATCCGGTGCGTCAATTTTTTTATTTTTAAAGTAATCGGCAAATTCTTTAGTATATTTGATTTTTATAAAAAACGGCTTTATAAGATTCATGCTTCCCTTTATGGTCTTCATACGCTCTTTTATAAGCGGGACGATCTTTTCGATTTTATCTTCCAGTTCTGCTGATTTATTTTCTAATTCGGAAGTGTCTTTACCAGCCAGAAAATCTTTTACCGGTTTTTCCAGGAGCTTTTTTAATTGCTGGTCATCCATATTTCTTATATAGTATCCGTTCATCCATAAAAGTTTGTTGTAATCAAATTTAGCAGGCTTTTTATTAATAGTTTCAAGACTGAATTCTTCAATAAGCTCTTTTATGGAAAAAATGGTGGTCTTCTCACCATAGGACCAGCCGAGAAGAGCAAGGTAGTTTAGTATGGCCTCTCTTACGAATCCTTCTTCTATATATTTCTCAATGGAGATGGAGCCGTGTCTTTTACTAAGCTTCTGGCCGTCTTCTCCCAGGATCATGGGGAGGTGGGTGAAGGATGGGATACTAAAGCCAAGAGCATTATAAATAAGTATTTGCTTTGGAGTATTGGTCAGATGGTCTTCACCTCTTATCACATGGGTTATTTTCATCAGGGCATCGTCTATTACCACAGAATAATTATAAGTGGGAAGGCCGTTAGACCTGATTATTATAAAATCTCCTATAGTAGAAGTATTGACTTTTATACTTCCATATACAGTATCTTTGAAGTTCATAGTCTTATCCTGTGGGACCAGGAATCTTACCGCATATGGTTTTCCGCTTTCAATATTAGCTTTAACGGTTTCCGGTGAGAGGTTGCGGCATTTACCGTCGTATTCATAGGATTCTTCCACCCCTTTCTCTTTGCTCCTTCTTTCCTGCAACTCCTCTGGGCTGCAGAAGCAGTGGTATGCTTTCTTTTCGGAAACCAGCTTTTGTGCGTACTCATTATAAATATCAGTCCTCTGAGACTGCCTGTATGGGCCGAAGCTTCCGCCTATGTCAGGGCCTTCGTCCCAGTCCAGGCCGAGCCATTTTAGCGACTCTATCATAAGGTTTACTGTTTCTTCACGGTGCCTTTCAATATTGGTGTCTTCGATTCTTAAAATAAAACTACCCAGGTTTTTGGCGGCATAAAGCCAGTTAAAAAAGGCAGTTCTGGCGCTGCCAATATGCAGATAGCCTGTAGGGCTGGGAGCAAATCTGACTCTTACCTTGTTATTTTTTTTATTCATAATGATTTGATCATGGATTTACCCATACTGTGATTTTCCTTATGGTCTCCACTGGTTGGCCCGCGACAGGATCCTGGCCGTATGTGTATCCGGAGGGGACGTTCGGATTTGGTACATACATATACTCTATATTAGTAGAAGAGAATCCGTAATCGACCACTAAAATATGGTTTGCCTCGTCTTGGGGCATCAATGATACATTTGGCATAATCGGTATTGCGTCTGCAGGGATAGGCATCTGTACCCTGGGTTCCTGATCGTAGTGGAACTCTTTTATCGTTATCTGGTCAAGCGGCGTAAACCGATTGGGGACCATCAACTCCCCGGTATCGGGATTGGTTACTACCTGTACATTTATAATATCATCCTGAGGCCTTACAAAGTTTTCTATGGGCAGGTTTTTGGTAGCTTCTGTCATAAACAGATTCCAGATCATGGCCGGATATGAACCGCCTGCTACTCTTATATCACGGATGACACCCATTTTTACATTTTTTTCAGGATATCCCATCCAGACACAGGCTGCAAGATTGGTGGTAAATCCTGTAAACCAGGCATTTTCAGCTTCATCGGTGGTACCTGTTTTTCCGGCACAGGTCCTATCTTCGAGCTTGGCTCTGGTTCCTGTCCCGCTCTGGACAACCTGCTGCATTATCTCTATGGCCCGGTAGGCAGTAATAGGATCTAGAACCTGCCTGCTTTCTTCCTGATATTCTTCGATAGTATTGCCGTCTTTATCGGTGATCTTTAATATTGCTACTGGATCATGTCTTACTCCGTAATCGGCAATAGTTGAGAATGCCGTGCAGACTTCAAGAGGAGATACTCCTGTTGTAAGACCTCCCAGTCCTATTGATGGATATGGGTTCAGGGTAGTCTCAATTCCCATATCCATGGCAAGATTAGCAATACCGTATGCTCCTATTTTCATGATAAGTTGGGAATATACCACATTAACAGACCTGACCGTACCCTCCCAGATGGTCATATTATCTGTATCGTAAATAGTGCTTTCATAATTGCCTACTTCCCACGGTTCGCTGAATTCTATATCGAATATCAATTCCCCGTTAGGATTAAAAGTCATGTAAGGGCTTACTCCCTGTTTCAGTGCAGAAAGCAGCGCAAATACTTTGAAAGTGGAACCGGGCTGCCTTTTGGCCTGAGTGGCAAGGTTAAATTTCATTTCTCTAAAATCTTTTCCTCCCACCATGGCTTTTATATACCCATTTCTTGGATCCATAGCGACCAGAGCTGCAGATGGATCTTCGGGATCAATTAAAACTTCTTCGATTGCATTTTCAGCGGCGATCTGCATTTCCGGATCTAGTGTGGTATATATCTCAAATCCGCCTTCAAAGACCTTTTCAACCCCATATTTTTCAATAAGTATCTGCTTGACATATTCAACGAAGTAGGGCGCGAAACCTTCTTCGGTCTCTTCTCTCGGTCTCTGGGTTATTATAGGGGTATTTTTAGCCTGCTCATATTCTTCCTCATCTATATATCCCAGTTCTAACATCTTTGCCAGTACTATATTTCTTCTCTCAAGAGCTGCTTTTTCGTCGATATAGGGTGAGTACAGGTAGGATTGAAGAAGACCAGCGAGTACCGCACACTCGGAAAGGTTAAGGTATTCCACATCTTTGTTAAAGTATATCTTCGCAGCTGCCTGGACCCCGTATGCACCTTCTCCAAAGTATACTGTGTTTAAATACATTTCCAGTATTTCCTCTTTAGAATAGATCTGCTCGATTTGATAGGCGAGAGCGGCTTCTTTTATCTTTCTCTCATAAGTTATATCATATTTTTCCTCCGGCATATACACATTCTTGACATATCCCTGGGTGATGGTAGTCGCCCCCTGTTCTATTTCTCCTGATATAAGGTTTATTATGAATGAACGGATGATCCCTTCGACATCAAATCCTTTATGCTGGTAGTATCTTTCATCTTCAATGGCAATAACTGCATTTATAAGATTTTTAGGTATCTGCTCGTATGATACAAGTTCCCTGTTTTCTTCACCGTGAAAGGTATCGATCAGCGAGCCGTCCAAAGCATATATTTTTGATGTCAGGGCATTTTCCGTCGGGGTGAAGTCTTCAAGGTCGGGAAGATCTTCGATAAAGGATAAAACAGTCTGGAAGGCAGAGAAAATGAGGCCTGAAAGTACAAATATGAATGACACATTTATGGCCAGGAGGACAGCTATTATGCTTATTATTATTCTGGAGGGTCTCCTGGTCTTATGTTTTTTTCTTAGTATGGACACAGTTTAAAAATTATCTAATAAAACCATAATGTTAGCAAATACTGCAAGTAAAAAATATTATCATATTTCTTTTATATTATACAGCTCCATTATATGGCTGTACCCGGTTTGATTTAACTTTTTCCACATTTATATTATCATTATCCAATAGCATTGCCTGGTTTATTTTATTATTTTTTAAAATTGTTCTGGGCCGGGTAAGATCATCAAAGCAGGAGGGATCATATGACCGTGCTGTCCAATAAGGCAATGGTGGAGATGCTCAGTGGATTGATACTGATAAGAAGATTTGAGGAAAAAGCAATACAGCTTTATCAGGAAGGAAGGATCCGGGGGTATCTGCATCCCTGCATAGGTCAGGAGGCGGTTCCCGTAGGAGCCTGCCGGGCATTGAAAGCAAAGGATTATATTATTTCCACGCACAGGGGTCACGGTCATTGTATTGCCAGGGGTGCAGATCCAAGGAAAATGATGGCGGAACTTTTTGGGAGATCTACCGGCTACTGTGGAGGCAGGGGCGGCTCTATGCATATTATTGATATGGAACTCAGGATACTGGGAGAAAACGGAATCGTGGGAGGAGGCATACCCATATCGGTAGGGGCAGGACTTGGCTGTAGGATGGAAGGGAAAGGAAATGTAGTAGTATGTTTTTTCGGAGATGGAGCAGCAAATAGCGGCGTGTTCCATGAAGCTTTGAATATGTCAGCTATATTCAAGTTGCCTGTAATCTATATCTGCGAAAATAATATGTATGCGATTTCTATGTGTTCGGAAGATTCTACAGCCTGTAGAGATATAGGGAAGAGGAGCTGTGCCTATGATATTCCCGGATATATTATAGATGCAAGTGATCCGTTAAAAGTGTACGAAACTGCCCGCAAGGCGGTGCATCATGCAAGGGAAGGCAGAGGTCCGTCACTTATCGAGGCAAAGACTTACAGATTTTACGGGCATCATCCCAATGACCCAGGGGAATACAGGGAAAAAGAAGAAGTTGAATATTACAAAAGTAATAAAGACCCGCTGATTAATTTTAGAAAAAGACTGCTTGAAGAAAAGGTAACAACCATGAAGGAAATAGAATCGATTGAAGGCAGGGTAATGGAGAAAATAAAAGAGGCGGTTGCTTTTGCCGAAAAAAGCCCTGAACCCCGGCTTGACATGTTCCTTAAGGAAGTGGAGAAAAACTGATGAGAGAAATAGAATACCGGGAAGCTATAAGGGAAGCACTAATAGAGGAGATGGACAGGGACGGCAGGGTATTTTTGATCGGTGAGGACATCGGTGTATATCATGGGGCTTTTAAGGCATATAGAGGACTCCTCAGTAAATATGGTGCAGAGAGGGTTATCGACACTCCAATTTCCGAAAATACTATAATAGGTACGGGTATAGGAGCGGCCCTCACAGGATTCAGGCCTGTAGCTGAGATAATGTTTGTGGATTTTTCTACCCTGGCAATGGACCAGATTATAAACCAGGCAGCAAAAGTAAGTTTTATGACCGGAGGTAAAGTAAATGTCCCGCTGGTTATAAGAACTCAGGGAGGTGTAGGGAAGGGGCTCGGTGCGCAGCATTCCCAGAGTCTGGAATCATTATTCTATCATATTCCCGGCCTAAAACTGGCAGTACCTTCTACTCCTTATGATGTAAAGGGACTGTTAAAAACAGCAATAAGAGACGACAGGCCGGTGATTTTTATGGAACACAAGATGATCTATACTGTTAAAGGGCCTGTACCGGATAAAGAATATACCGTACCTTTCGGAAAGGCTAATATTAAAAAAGAAGGCAGGGACATCACTATTTTTGCCTACTCCAATATGGTGCTGAAATCCCTTGAAGCTGCACGTGCTCTTGAAAGAGAGGGAATAAGCTGTGAAATTATCGATCCCAGGACGCTGGTTCCCCTGGATATTGACTTGCTTCTGGATTCCGTTAAAAAAACACGCAGGCTGCTGATAGTAAGCGAGGCCTGCAGGAGAGGATCTATTGCTTCCGATATAAGTGCCAGGGTAACCGCGGAAGTATTTGACAGTCTGATTGTCCCAGTAAAGATAGTAGCCGGTCTTAACACTCCAATTCCCTATAATCCTACCCTGGAAGAGGCTTCTATTCCTCAGGTGGCTGACATAGTAAGAGCGGCCAGGGAGTTAATGCCGTAGATATTTTAAGGGTCCTGGATTTAAAATATCAGGCAAGTGTCAATCTGACTTTTTATAAACTCTTCTTTCTATGATCCTGCCTATTATAAGATACCTGAAAATTTTTCCCTTAAAACTCTTGACTCCTGCCACCACGGCATAAATCATAAAAATAATATAGAGAGGGAAAAAGAGGTACACAATACCCATCGAAACCCAGAACAGGGTTCCGGGTGCTGCATCGGGAGTTTTTGTGAGTATGAAAGTCGAAACCAGCATCAGTATCACTCCGATAAAGACCGATAATATTACCAGCACAAAGAACAACAGCTGGAAGAATATGGCCTGGATGGCATTAAATCTTACAAATTTTGATTTGTCCTTTTGAGTGACCCATATTATTACAGGAGCTATCACGCCGATATTAGGGATTATGATTGATAGGTGCGAAAGAAGGGACATAAGCTTTTCATCTGAACTTATTTTTTTATTCATTTTTGCTCCCAATATAGAAAAATAACAAGTCTTTTGAAATTAAGAATACTATCAACCGCAGCTGATTTCAAGACAATTGACCGGGACCGGAAAAGTAGAGTAAAGTAGTATATGCAATTGCTGCATATCCTATACGGTTATGGCAGTATTAAACCTTGCTATCTTTTTAATCCCCCGTAGCTTCTATATTTGTCAATGACTCTGTCAGCACTTCTTTTGTTATTATGCTTATAATATTTTACTGTTCTTAAAAAGAAGGATAGAGAGAAGATAGAGTTGGAGACATGATATCTAGAGGATATTGAGAAATTATATGTGACCAGAACTGTTTAATAGCATAAGGAAATTTAAGGTTTTGATTTTTTTGGATATAAAATATAAAATCGTTTTATAAAATACGATTTAGTTATTTTGATAATCATATCAATGAAATGAAAATGTATATTAAAAAGATACATAATTTTTTACCCATATTGACAAATTAGTAAATTAAAAAGTGTTTGTCCAATAATCTAACTAGAACCAGATAAAAAACATTTAAGAGGATTATAAATCATGGATAAGATAATATTAGTACAAAAAGCATTAGAGCAAGGAGAAGGAATATTGCGTCTTGCACCCACATGGGTGTCGCGGTCTTTTTGCCGCCCGGGTAAAAGGATAAAGCTGCATCCAGACGATTGTTATGTTTTAGGACTGGAGCGAGGGGGAATTGACGAGCGCTGGTTTGCGTCTACAACGCCTGCGGACAATGGTCCAGGAACACCTGTTGATGAAGGTCTGAGCTATATCATAGCAGATAGGGATGGCAAAGAGAAGATTTTGCTTAAAGAAGCAGTAGAGTTGCTTGGAGATAAAATTATCGGTAAAAATTTATGGGAGAAATATGGACGGTGGCCTATGTTCTCTAAATTTTTTGACAATGCAGGGCCTCTTCCCCATCATATTCATCATAGAAATGAACATGCGTCAAGAGTCAATCAGGCGGGCAAGCCTGAGATGTACTTTTTCCCATCCCAGGTGAATAATCATGGCGGAGAGTTTCCATTCACATTTTTCGGACTGAATCCCGAAACAACTAAAGAGCAGGTAAAAACTTCTCTTATGAACTTTACAAAAGGTGATAATAATATTTTGGGTTTGTCCAGGGCTTATGAACTCGAGCTGGATACAGGTTGGGACGTACCTCCCGGAGTATTGCACGCGCCTGGTAGTCTGTGCACTTATGAACCACAATTTGCTTCGGATGTATATGCCATGTATCAGTCGGTGCTGTATGGGGGACAGTGTGTTCCCGGAGAACTGCTTTGGAAAGATTGCCCTGAAGAAGAAAAAGGTAATTTTGGTTACCTTGTTGATATAATTGACTGGGATTTAAACGTGGACCCTGATTTCCGTAAAAATAGGTTTATGGCACCTATTCCTGTAAAACCTGTGGAAGAAATGAAAAAGCAGGGTTATATAGAGGAATGGGTGTGCTATAAATGTAAAGAAGTGAGTGCAAAGCGTCTGACTGTATTACCTGGCAAAACGGTAGTAATTAAAGATAATGCAGCATACGGAATAATCTGCTTACAGGGATATGGCAAATTTGGTGTTTGGAATTTGGAGACGCCAACGCTGATCCGCTATGGTCAGCTAACCAATGATGAATTTTTTGTTACAGAAAAGGCAGCGAAAGACGGAGTAAAGATTACCAATCTTTCAAATGATGAAGAAATAGTAATATTCAAACACTTTGCCGAGAATCCGGATCTACGCCTATAGGAGAGGTGATTATTATGGACAAAAATGGCTGGAGGGAATATATCGGCCACACCTCACAGCTACTCCGGGTAAATAGCTACATTATGTCCGATGGTAAATCAAGTGGTCTAAGAGCAACGGATGTGTGGAACGGCCTGCTTGATTTTACAGTAGCTGCTGACAGGTGTATGGATTTACCCTATGTTCGGTATAAGGGTATTAATCTGGGATTTATTTCGCCGTGTGGATGCGTATCACCCCAATATTTTGACGATAAGGGCTTGGGATTTTTACGAAGCTTTACTGCAGGGTTTCTCACCACTTGTGGATTAAAAAATATGGGAGTCCCGTCTGAGTTTGATGGGATTAATTACGGACTACATGGAAGAATTGCCAATACGCCTGCAGAGGAATATTCTGCGAATATTGTTTATGATGAAAAAGGCAGGATGTTTGCACAGATTGAGGGTAGAATGCGGGAAGCGGTGCTTTTCGGGGAAAATCTGGTACTTAAACGGAGTATACAGTGCGGTTACAACGAAAAAGAGCTGTATATTACAGATATTGTAAGTAATGAAGGTTTCCGTAAAACACAGCATATGATTTTATATCACTTTAATATGGGATATCCTCTATTGGACGAAAGTGCAGAATTACTTATACCTTCCTATTCGGTAGAAGCCAAGGACGAACACGCTAATAGTAGCATGGGTAGCAGGTTAAAAGTCGAAGCTCCAATGGATGATTATAAAGAGATGTGTTATTTCTACAGATTGAAGAAGAACGCAGAAAATCAGACCTGTGTTGTAATCTATAATCATAATTTGAATATAGGTTTGGCAATACATTTTAATGTATCGGTTCTTGGCCATTTTATTCAGTGGAAGATGCTGGGCAAGGGTGAATATGTAATGGGATTGGAGCCGGCAAATGCAACACCGCTTGGAGTAACAGAGGAGCAGAAAAAGGGACATGTAAAATATCTGGAGGCAGGTGGGAAAATTACCTATCGGTTCAAGGTGCAAATCCTTGATGGTACTAATGATCTGAAATCGGTCAGAGTGTTGATAAGTTCGCTGGTGTAAAAAG
This sequence comes from uncultured Actinomycetota bacterium, assembly GCA_964610385.1. Classification (GTDB taxonomy): domain Bacteria; phylum Actinomycetota; class Humimicrobiia; order Humimicrobiales; family Humimicrobiaceae; genus CAZBSE01. The sequence continues at coordinate 219,719 of CAZSXW010000001.1, read as the reverse complement.
CTGTTAAAAAGTTATATGATAAAAAACCTTCTTGTTGTCATTTTTGATGAGAATTAATTATTTTCATATCTGTTTTAATATTGTTTCTACTATAGCCTGTTATATTTTATTCTAGGATACGTGCAGTGCGTTTTGTTTATTTAAACTTTTGACTTATGTAAAGATAAAATATAAAATCGTTTTATAAAAATGATTTTTATATAGGAAAAGGTAACAGACTTTGAAAAGGGGATATAAAATACCTTCAATTAAAGATGTGGCAAGAGAAGCCGGAGTATCAATATCAACGGTTTCTAATGCCTTAAATAATTCAAGGTATGTAAAAAAAGAAACAAAAGAAAAAATTCTTGAAATTTCTAAGAAATTAAATTATATACCAAATATAATTGCAAGAGGACTTAAAACAAGAAGTATTAGCTCAGTAGCTGTTATTGTCCCGGATATATCCAATCAGTTTTTTGCTCAGGTGATAAAAGGGGTGGAGGAGGTTGCAAGACTGCGAAAATATAATGTTTTGCTTGTATGCACTTATTATGACGTTTTAGAAGAGAAAAAAAGCATAGAAAATTTAAGGCAACAATTCGTTGATGGATTTTTATTTATTTCTGGTTATGACAGCTTTGCTCATATAAATGAATTAAATAATGATAAGATTCCGGTTGTTGTTGCTGACAGAGAGTTGAAAGAGAAAAAAATACCATCTGTTTTAATAGATAACTTTAAAGCCATGCGGGAGACTGTAAACTATTTATATAAATTAGGACACAAAAGAATAGGTTATATTTCATATACTTATGATAATCAAACCACTGTTGAAAAAAGATTTAAGGGTTATTGCAGAGGACTGAAGGATAATAAGCTTGATTTTGATCCGGATATTGTAGTAGTAAGTGAAGCTCTTAGATTAAGTGAACTTCAGGGTTCTCGTGAAGCAGTTAAACAAATTCTTAATAGCAAAAATATTCCAAGTGTAATTATGAATGCTTCTGATTTCATAGCTGTAGGAGTAGTTAGGACTTTAAAGGAACTAAAAATTAAAATTCCTAAGGAAATATCTGTGATAGGGTTTGATAATATATTGATGAGTCTCTATACCGACCCACTTCTAACAACTGTAAAACAACCTAAAAAGCGAATGGGAAATATAGCTATGAATCTATTGCTTGATATAATAAAGGGCAAAAGGGTAAAAGAAAAGAATATAATACTTCCAACAGAGTTAATAGTAAGACAGAGTGTGGTAAGACCACGAGACTAAGATATATTAAGCATGCCATTAAAAAATAAAATTAAAAATATGATTATTGAGTGAGTTTACTCATAAGTTTGAAGTAGCATTTTAAGCAAGGTAATTTTCCATATTGACAAATCAATTGAAATATTGTAATATGTAAAAACGTTTTTTTAAAAACGATTTTTTAATAACATGCTGCTTAGAGAGAAGTGAATAATTTGGGTGAAACAATTCTTAGGTTAGAGAACATCACTAAAACTTTCCCTGGAACTTTAGCTCTCGATAAAGTAGATTTCGATTTAAATGTTGGTGAGGTTCACGCTCTTGTTGGGGAAAATGGTGCTGGAAAGTCAACTTTAATAAAGATAATCAGTGGTATCCATCAACCTGATTCTGGGGAGATATATTTAGATGGTAAGCTAATAAATCTAAAAAATACTTTTGTTGCACAGCAAAATGGAATTGTAGCTATATATCAGGAACCAACCATATTTCCTGATTTAAATATTGCAGAGAACGTGTTCATGGGACATCATATATGCAGTAAAATAACTAAACGCATTAATTGGGGGAAGATATATAAAGCGACAGAAAAACTACTTGAAAACCTTGAAGTAGATTTAAAACCACGTACAAAGGTAAGGAGCTTAAGTGCAGCGCAGCAACAAATGGTTGAAATAGTAAAAGCTCTTTCTTTAAAATCAAAGATATTAATAATGGATGAACCGACATCAGCCCTTACATTGCGCGAGGTCAAAGAACTTTTTAACATAATCAAGCGCCTAAAAAAATCAGGGACATCTATAATTTTTATCTCACATAGAATCGAAGAGGCGATTGAAGTAGCAGATAGAGTGACTGTTCTTCGTGATGGTCATTACATCGGCACTCGCAGTGTCTCTAAGGCAACAATTGATGAGCTTATCAAAATGATGGTTGGACGGGTATTAAAAGATTTATTCCCAAAAATAAATGTCAAAAGAGGAGAACCTGTATTGCGTATTGAGTCACTTACAAATGGTAGAGAGTTTCGAGACATTTCATTTAAGCTTCATAAAGGAGAGATTCTTGGCCTTTCTGGTCTTATTGGTGCAGGTAGGTCGGAAGTTGCACGGGCAATATTCGGATTAGAAAAACCTAGTAGCGGCAAAATATTTGTTAATGGAAAACAGATACATATTGACAATCCTGGCGTAGCTATGGATCATGGAATAGCTTATCTTCCTGAAGATAGGCAGCATCAGGGACTTGTTCTACTTATGAACATAACTAGCAATATAACACTTCCCATATTGAATCAATTTACAACAGCCGGGTTGTTGAGCACATCAAGAGAGACAAAGGTAGCAAAAAAATATGCTGACATGTTGGATGTTCGAGCCCCGGGGCTATGGAAAAATGTGATGCAGCTTTCAGGTGGAAATCAGCAAAAGGTTGTCTTAGCAAAATGGCTGGCAACAAATCCGAGAATATTAATCCTAGATGAGCCTACCAGGGGAATAGATGTTGGTGCAAAAGCTTCCGTCCATAGGTTTATGGGTGAGTTGGTAAAAAAAGGCATCGGTATAATAATGATTTCGTCAGAACTGCCTGAGATACTGGGGATGAGTGATAGAGTTATTGTAATGTGTGAGGGAAAAATTACAGCGAAATTTACCCGTAAAGAAGCTACACAGGATAAGATATTATCAGCTGCAGTTGGTCTATCTTCTCGTAAGGAAAATAAAAATAAACTGAAAGTGAAGGAATAATGAGAAATTCAGAGATGCAAGGCCAGCAAAGAGGCCGTATTTGGAGGATTATATTAGGCAGGCGGGAAATTGTACTAAGTATTTTGATCGGGATACTTATAGCGTTTGTAACTCTGCGTAGTCCATACTTTCTTACTCTTTCTAACTTTAAAAATATTTTACTTGATAGTTCAATACTTATGATTGTAGCAATCGGTCAGATGATGGTAATAATAACAGCGGGGATTGATTTATCGGTTGCTTCGACGCTCGCCTTTTCCGGAATGGCTGTTGGGTTAATAATAAGTAATAACTGGGGAATTCATCCTTTGCTTGCAATCTTGATGGGATTGGGCATTGGTCTGGTTCTGGGGTCTTTAAATGGTTTTCTTATTTCTAAAACAGGGATACCCCCAATAATAGCAACTATTGCAGCAATGATAATCTGGAGAGGTTTTACATATGTGATTAGCGGTGGCGCTTGGGTTGATGCTGCTGAGATGCCTGATAGTTTCAAGCAATTAGCAAGAGGTACCATACTTGGAATACCAAACTTGATATTTATAGTGATAATTGTCGCTTTGATATTCTATTATTTTTTAGGACATACTAGAACTGGTCGTCAGATTTACGCTTTTGGAAGCAATCCTGATGGTGCTAGGTTTGTTGGTATAAATGTGGCAAAGATCAATTTTCTTGTTTATATGTTTTCAGGAATGCTTGCCGGTATGGGTGGAGTATTATGGGTTTCAAGATATGCATCAGCACAGTCTAATTCAGCTACAGGTCTTGAGCTGCTCACAGTTGCTGCATGTGTAATAGGAGGAGTTTTTATATTCGGAGGCTCAGGTTCAATAACAGGTGTGCTTCTGGGTTGTTTGCTGCTCAGTATAATTACAAACGCATTAAATCAAGTTAAAGTATCGCCTTTCTGGAAACTGGCAATACAGGGCGCGATAATACTTATAGCAGTTATAACTGATTCCATAATATCGCAAAGAGTTGAGAGAACATTACGCTAAGGAGGAGAAAGTTAATGAGTGTTAAGGGTATTAGAGAAAAAGAACCATTTTCTTTACGGTCCATTTTTTTGCGCTGGGAATTACTGCTGGTTCTTTTCATTATAATAGCTTTTATTGTAAACTCCAATATATCCCCGTATTTTTTTAAAACCAAGATTCTTTTTGGCATGACTTTTAATTTTATGGAAACAGGCATTATTGTACTAATAATGTCGTTTGTAATTTTAATGGGCCAGATTGATTTATCAGTTGGTTCCAACATGGCAATGTCCGCAGCTGTTATGGGTATCAGTTATCAGATGGGTGTAAATATGTGGGCTGCGGTGGTAATAGGTCTTGCTGCTGGTACACTTGGTGGATTTTTTAACGGTATACTTCATACAAGAGTAAAAATCCATTCGATAATAATAACTCTGGGAACATATTCTCTATTTAGAGGTATAGCTTATGTCATTTTAGGAGATAAGTATGTAACAGGCTACACTGAAAAGTTTCATTATCTTGGACAGGGATATATAGGTAATTCTCCAGTACCTGTCGAGCTTGTTATTTTTTCTGTTCTGGCAGTTATATTTGGTATTATATTGCACAAGAGCAGGTTTGGTCGTTATATATACGCCATTGGAAATAACGAGCTTGCAAGTAGATATTCTGGAATACCGGTTGACCGTGTCAAGGTAATAGTATATACAGCTTCAGGCTTTATGTGTGCTCTTGCTGGAATATTGTTTTCATCTCGAATTACTGTCACCAGACCAAATATAGGCGAAGCTGCTTTATTTGAGATAGTAACGATTGTTCTTCTAGGCGGGGTAAGTATATATGGTGGACAAGGTTCTATAGTTGGAGTAGTACTCTCACTATTTTTAGTTGGGACTGTTCGCTATGGATTAGCCCTTGTTAATGTTCCAGCCAATGTAATGTCTATTATCATAGGTTTTATACTGATTACTGCGATACTTTTACCGAAGGCGTTACGTCGTGTTTTTAGAAGTAGCTAGGTATTTTATAATTTTGTGTTGGTACTGGCTAGTTCAGATAGTGTTTATAGGATATCAACATAAAAGGAGGTGAGAAAGAAATATCTTAAGAAGTCTAATTGTGGAACTGATATGTAGAAAAGCAATGGTACAACTTAATCTCTCAAATTGGTTTTAGAAAGGAGTAAGAAATGAAAAAGACGTTATTGTGGATTATGATAATGGTGTTAGCTATATCGATGACAGCAGTTTTTACACTTAGTGGCTGTGAAAAAGCAGCACCAGCTGAAGAGGAAGCAGTAGCTGAAGAAGAAGAAGCAGCACCAGCTGAAGAAGAGGAAGCAGTAGCTGAAGAAGAAGTAGCTGAAGGTCCATATACAATTGGAATGATTGTTAAAAATACCGGTAATCCTTTCTTTGAGAAATGTGAAGAAGGCGGATTGGAAGTTACAGATCAGTTTGGTGACACTTTGATCTTCCAGGCACCTGAAGAAGCTACAGCCGAAGGCCAGATTGCATTAATCGATGCTTTAACAGCTCAACAGGTTGACGGCATGTGCATCTCAGCTAATGACTCTACAGCTTTGGTTCCTTCATGCCAGGCAGCTATGGATGCAGGAATTGTAGTTATATCTTTTGACTCAGGAATTGATCCGGACGGCCGTATACTTCATTTCAATCAGGCTGATACAGAGCTGATAGGAAGAGGACAAGTTCAGTTGATTGCAGAAATGATTGATTATGAAGGACAGATTGCAATTTTGAGTGCTACAGCTCAAGCAACCAATCAGAATGCTTGGATAGAGTGGATGAAAACTGAGTTGGAGGAAGACGAATACGCTGATATGGAACTTGTAGCTACAGTTTACGGAGATGACGAAAGAGAGAAGAGTTATAATGAAGCACTAGGACTCTTTGCATCCTATCCAGACTTAAAAGGAATAATATCTCCGACAACTGTGGGAGTAGCAGCAACAGCAAGAGCTCTTGAGGATGAAGGACTTAATGGAGTAATTCAGCTAACTGGTCTTGGACTCCCAAGTGAGATGGAAGAATACATTCTTGATGGAACATGCCAGGGGATGGCTCTCTGGAATCCAATTGAACTGGGTTACATGGCAACATGGGTAACTCGTGCTTTAGTAGATGGCGAGATTACAGGTGCAGTTGGTGAAACCCTTACTATTGGAGATTATGGTGAAAAAGAAATAGGAGACTATGGAAACGGACCAGAGATTCTCATGGGTCCTCCATTCGTATTCGACGCATCTAACATTGAAGAATGGGCTGCTGTATACTAATCAGTAATTAAGATCTATGATCAGTAGTTAGTATAGAGTGTAGGGGATAGATGTTAAGGAAAATGCTTATATCTATCCCCTACTATTTTTATATCTTTAAAGTGATATTGGTAAAGTATTTTGTTTAAGGGAACTTATCTCAGATAAAATAGCTGAAGGTCAGTTTATTGTAATTGACTAGTATTTTATTCTTTCGATCAAGATTTGGCGGTGTGAGGTTTTAGATTTATAAAATCAGACAAGCAAGTCGGCCATTATGTTTATTAAATATAAGGAGATTCTGATTTAAATTATTTTTAATGATTAAATGTCTTAATTTTGAAGAAAAGGAGGATATTATGCAGAGAGTAGGCTTTACCTTTAAAATAAGACCTGAACTAAGGGATGATTACAAAAAAGCTCATGATGAGATTTGGCCAGAAATGGTAAAAGCTTTAAGAGATGTAGGAATTAGAAATTACTCTATTTATTTTAAAGAGGGTGGCTTGATGTTTGCATATCTTGAATCAGATAATTATGATTTATCTATGGAAAAACTTTCGAAAATGGATGTAAATACTCGCTGGCAGAAGCATATGGAAAAATATTTTATTAAAGAGGATAAGTCAATTATAGGTCCTGAGGTCGAGTTATTGGAAGAGGTTTTTCATTTGGATTAGTAATTTAGGATGAGATTATATTACAAAATTAAAATATCTATTGACAAATTAATAAAAATATTGTATCTTATTAAAACGTTTTTATAAAAACGTTTTATACTATAGAGATTTATATTGTAAAGTAATGTAATTTGTATAAAGATTTTAAGAATTAAAAACAACAGAAAAGTACTACAAGAATTTTAAGTAGAAAAAATTTTAAAAAATATTAAGCTAAAAATAATAATAATAATTGATTGAAGAAGGATGGACAAAAAAGTAAAAGAAGAATATGAAATGGCAAAAAAGCAGTATGGGAAATATGGAATAGATACGGATTTTGTATTGAATAAATTGAAAGACGTTCCTATTTCAATTCAATGTTGGCAGGGAGATGATGTAAAAGGTTTTGAAGTAACAGATGTTACACTTTCGGGAGGAATAGTGTCTACTGGCAACTATCCCGGAAAAGCAAGAAATATAAATGAGCTTATGTCTGATGTTGAAAAAGCCTTTTCACTGATACCCGGTAAAAAAAAATTAAATCTACATTCAATATATGGAGATTTTAAAGGTAAAGTGGTTAATAGAAATGAAGTTTTACCGGAACATTTTTCCAGTTGGGTGGATTGGGCCAAAAAACAGGATGTAGGTTTAGACTTTAATCCAACTTTGTTTTCACATCCAATGGCTGACAGCGGTTTTACTTTATCAAACAGTAATGAAAAAATAAGAAAGTTTTGGGTAGAACATGTTAAAAAGTCTAGAAAGATATCGAATTATATTGGGAAGGAACTAAAAAGTAGATGCATTTGCAATATATGGATCCCAGATGGATCAAAAGATCTATTGGTAAGCAGGCTAGAGCACAGAGAAATTTTGGAAAAATCTCTGGATGAAATATATGAAGTTTCCTACCCGGAGATAAATATGCTTGATTCCTTAGAAAGTAAATTATTTGGTATTGGACTTGAAGCATATACGGTGGGATCACATGAATTTTATTTAAGTTATGCAATAAAAAAAGATAAAATTATTACTTTTGATACTGGTCACTTCCATCCAACAGAGATTATTTCGGATAAAATATCTGCAGTTCTACCTTTTGTAAAAGGGATTCTGCTTCATATTAGCAGAGGTGTCAGATGGGACAGCGATCATGTACCGATATTAACAGGAGAACTTATAGATATTATGGCTGAAATTGTAAGAGCAAATGCACTTTCTAAAGTATATATGGCAACAGATTTTTTTGATGGTTCTATTAATAGAATAGGTGCCTGGGTTATTGGTGCAAGAGCAGTACTTAAAGCGCTTCTTATTGCACTACTTGAGCCAACTCATATATTAAGAAATTATGAAGCTAAAAATATTTTTTTTGCAAGGCTTGCTTTTATGGAAGCTTTGAAAGTAATGCCTTTTGGAGCAGTTTGGGACTTCTATTGTGAGTCTAAAGGTATTCCTTTGGATATAGAATATATTGATGAAATTTTAAAATATGAAAAAGAAGTAATATCCAAAAGATAATGTACTTAATTTAGGAGATTAAGATGGCTTATAAAAACTATTTAATTTTTGATTTTGGAGCAAGCAATGGACGTTCTGCTGTAGCAAGATATGACGGTAAAAAGTTTGATATGGAAATAACTCACAGATTTGATAATAGACCTGTATATGCAACAGGAACTCTCTTTTGGGACATACTCAGACTTTACTCCGAATTGACTATTGGGATTCAATCTTCAGTAAGAAAATATAAAAGGATAGAATCTTTGGGACTTACTACCTGGGGAGCTGATTTTGGGTTTATTAATAGCAATGGTAAGCTTATTTCAAATCCTGTGCACTACCGTGATGAAAGAAGGAAAACTGATGCTTCCAGTGTGTATAAGATTATTTCCAGAAAAGAATTATTTGAACTTACTGGTGCTACAATTACTCCAATATTTGATTTATTTCATTTATATTCTTTAAAAATGCAGAATGCTCCGGAATTTGTAGACAGGCATAAACTGCTGGCTATACCGGATATATTTAATTATTTTTTAACTGGTAGAATCAGTAATGAATATACACGAATAACGACCAGTATTTTGTATAATCAGAAGGAAAATAAGTTGGAAGATAGTATATTTGACAGATTAGGTCTTTCTAAAGATATATTTTCCGAAATTATCATGCCTGGAAAAAAAATTGGTAATATTTTAGATAGTGTATGCTGCGAGCTAGGATTGAAAACTATACCAGTAACAACCTCTGCAGCACATGATACACCCTCAGCGGTTGCCGGAATACCTGTGGTTAGTAAAAATAAGAATTGGGCCTTTATTAGCATGGGTACTTGGTGCATAATTGGTCAGGAGACAGAAAGCCCTATAATAAATGAGCAAGCTTTTAATTGTGGTTTTTCAAATGAAGGTGGAGTAGAAGGGTTAAATTTATTTGTTAAAAACATACCTGGTCTCTGGATAATTCAGCAGTGCAGAGAAAGGTGGATTAAAGATAGTAATGAAGATATATCCTGGGATAAAATAGTAGGATTGGCTTTTACTGCTGAACCATTCAAATCATTCATTAATGTCAATGATCCGAGATTTTCAAAACATCAAGTAGATATGCCGCAAGTAATAAAAAAATATTGTAAAGAAAAAGGTCAGAGTATTCCGGAGAGCATAGGTGAAGTTTCAAGATGTATCTATGAGAGTCTTGTAATGCAGCTTAAATATGACCTTAATGAATTGGAGAAATTAACAGGTAATAAATTAGAGCTTCTGCATCTTATAGGCGGCGGAGCTAAAAATAGGATCTTGTGCCAGTGGACTGCTGATACTACTGGAATTCCGATTATAGCAGGTCCAGCTGAAACTACATCAGTTGGTAACTTACTTATGCAACTTAAGGCAGCAGGGGAGGTTAAAAATTTAGAAGAGGGAAGAAAAATATCTCTAAATTCTTTTATAGCATCTAATTATGAACCTAAAGATGGTGACAGGTTGAATGAAGAATACGGAAGATATTTAGCAATATGTGAATGAACAGAAATAAAAAGAAAAAGGAAAATTTTAAATCAGGGTTCGGGTCCTGTTCTATTGGGTACAATAACTTATCGTATCAGTGGTCATTCACCTTCAGATGCCTCAAGCTACAGGATAAAAGAGGGAATAGAGATGTGGAAAAAGTCAGATGCTATTAAAGCTTTCAGGGATAAAATGGTTTCCAATAATATACTGACTGATAAAGAATTTAAAGAAATAGAAATAACTGTGAATGATATGATATTTAAAATTTTTAGGTTGGTAGGAGATCTTTTTCCCACAGAAATATGTTGTCCACACCCACCCCGCTATAGTCAATGGACTCACCTGTAGCATAGAAGGCCGTCGAGTATCAGAGCAATTGTTTAGTACCCGTTGCATGTGGATTCCTTCAGTAAATCCGGGATATACCCTGGCAAGATTAATTAAGGTCAGGCTGACAGAGCATGGAAAAAAACATAAAAAACCATCAGATATTATTCTGCTTGAAAATCATGGTATGTTTGTTGTTTTAATAAAATTTTCTTAGTGTCTAGACAATATAGTAATAAATCTATAATGATGCTGAGGACTTAATAAGAAGTGTTGGAAATATAGATTATTTTATGAAAGGTCGATAATGGCACAAAAGAAAGAGAAAAAGTTTATAAGAAAAAATAAAGAAAGATCTGACAAGAAAGTAAATCAATACAAACTATTTCAAACACTTATAGATACCAGTCCTGATTACATTTATGTCAAGGATACAAAAAGCAGGTTTATTGCAGTAAATAAAGCACTGACTAGACTTGTGGGTGTTAAAGCTGAGGATTTTATCGGGAAGACTGATTTTGATTTTTTCCTTAAAAAAAGAGCTGAAGAATTTTTTGAAGATGAACAGAATGTCATAAAAAATGATAAACCGCTTATCGGAAAGGTTGAGTATGTAGCAAGTTCAAGTAAAGCAATTTGGGTCTCCAGCAATAAAATACCCTGGTATGATAATAATGGAAAAATAAAGGGAATTATGGGTATATCCAGAGATATAACAGATCAGAAGGAGGCAGAAGAGAAAATAAGATATCTATCCTTCCATGACACACTTACAGGACTGTACAACAGAGCTTATTTTGAAGAGGAGCTTAGAAGACTCGATACAGAAAGGCAGCTTCCCCTTACCATAGTGATGGGGGACGTAAACGGGCTAAAACTTATGAATGACGCCTACGGTCATGATAAAGGAGATCTTCTTCTTAAAAAAATAGCAGCCATACTTCATGAGAGCTTCAGAAAAGAAGATGTCATTTCCAGATGGGGTGGAGATGAGTTCATAGTCATACTGCCTAAGACTTTCACCAGGGATACAGAAAGCATAATAAAAAGGATAAGGGAAAAATGCAAAAAGGGATGCTCTTCCGATATGCCGCTAAGCATCTCACTTGGAGTCTCTACCAAAAGGTCCCCATTAGAAGACATAGAGAAGATATTAAAAGATGCCGAAGATAAGATGTATAAGAATAAGATATCGGAAAGTGAGGAAACCCATGAGACCCTCATAAATTCCTTCAAGAGGAAACTGAGAAAAAGGGACCTTAGAAATGATAAAATCATGAACAAGATACAGGACTATGCAGTAAGGATAGGTGAGAGGCTGAACCTATCCACGCTGAAGCTCGAAGAACTCAGGCTTCTTATGAATCTTCACAATATAGGAAAGCTGGCACTGGCAGATGAGATACTGTCCAAGCCTGGAAGCCTAAGTAAAGAGGAATGGAAGATAGTAAAGAAACTTCCGGAAATAGGATACCGTATCGCGGAATCATCCGAACAGCTGAAGCCAATTGCAGAGGCCATATTATCCCACCATGAGTGGTACAACGGCAAGGGCTATCCCAGGGGCCTAAAGGGTGAAGATATTCCCATACTTTCCAGGATATCATTTTTGGTCAATTCATTTGAAGCAATGACCAGAGATAGGCCTTACAGGAAAAAAATGGCCTATGATGAAGCAATAAACGAGATCAAGAAATACAGTGGGGTCCAGTTTGACCCTAAGATAACAGATATTTTCCTGGAAATATTAAAAAAAGATAGAGAAGAATAGTCAGAATTACATTTTGCCTTAAAAGTTTTTTTAATTTAAAGCATTTTTAAACTTATAAGTTTAATCTAAGTATTTTTTAAAAAATAAAACGTTAGATTTACTTCCTAGAATAAATATTTAACCTTATCTTTATATAATAAAATTTTGTCCTTTATTTAATATATATAAAAGAATAACATCAGTGGTAAATGAATGTAAAACAAGGGAAAATATAAAGCCAGCTGTTGTATTTTATATTACGGATTGCTAAAAAAAGATTAAAACTAGTGATAATTTGTTATAATTATTGCTGATAATAAAGGCAGAAAAATCTTTTTATTATGGAAAAATTTTTACTTAAACTCAGCCGTATTTCAGCTTACGTATTAATAATCCTTTTCGTATTAATGATGATATCCGGCTACCAGCAGATGGGGCATTTTACTTTTATATCCAGGGGGATGGCAAATACCATTCATCAGATATATCTAAACGTAGCCTTTCTGTTTGTAGGAACCATTCATGCTCTTACTGCAATCCGCCGTGCTCTTAAGAGAAACAGGATTAAAGGTACCTATGTTGATATACTGCTGATCATACTGGGTATTTTATTTATTGGCGGATTTTCATATTTTGCTTTCGCCTAAATGACAACCTGGAGATAAAATGAAAAAAAAATTGATATTAATTTTGATCTCCACTGCAGCAATAGCTTCGCTGGCTTTCTTTTCATACTTCATAATTCAAAATGAAGCCGGAAAGCATACCGGGGAAGAATTATTCGTTCCGGAAGAAATCAATATAGATGAAATCAAGGATGATAAGGATTTTGCACAGACAATACCGGAATACAAAATGCTGTTTACAGGTCTCCTTGAAGAGGAGCTGGATATTACTTTTTATGATATTTTAGATAGATACGGGGACGATATTGAGACATTTGACGCTACCGGCGTACGATCGGACGGCGAAATTGTTGAATTGGAATTTACAGGTATCAAACTGGGTCATATTTTAAGTAATCTTAGGATAAAGAGTGAAGTGGAAAATGTCGTAGTCTATGCTACGGACTTGTTTGCTGCTGATTTTGATATCGGAGTACTTGAGGATGGTAATGTTTATTTGGTGTGGAAAAAAGAGGGACAGTATTTGAATCCTACTGCGGACGGGATATTAAAAATAGTAATGGATAACGGTCCTACCAATAAATGGGTAAAGAATCCGGTGCTATTTGACTTCGTTGCCCAGCTTGACGATCTGGTGCCGCTGGCTGATAGGCTGGAGATAGATGCAATTGATTTTGTTTCCGAACAGAATTTTTTCATATTACAATTGGGAATTATACCGGAAATTGATATAAACCAGTGGAACCTGAAGATAGGCGGACTGGTGCAGAATCCTCTGGTACTCAGTTATTCAGATATTTTAGATATGCCCCAGTCTTCAGTATTTGCTACTCTTGAAACCATATCTAATCCCAAGGGTGGTACTTTTATTGGAAATGCAATATGGACAGGAGTTCCTTTTGACTATATTTTGGAACAGGCAATCCCGGAGGAGAATGCTCTGGAAGTGGTCTTCTACTGCGAAGACGGGTATTCTACAAGTTTGACTATAGAGGAAGCATCGGAAGAAGGAGTAATGATTGCATATAAAATGAATGGAAAGACCTTGACCGCAGAACACGGTTATCCGGTCAGAATGGTAGTACCTGAAAAATACGGGATGAAATGGCCAAAATGGATTAATGATATCGAGCTGGTTGATTATGACTACAAAGGATACTGGGAACAGAGAGGCTATTCCGATTATGCAGGAAGGGACAGGCCGGATGAAAGATATGATTAAAATTATTCTACTAAAGATATAAAGAATATGGATAAAAAGCTTATTTTACTTACCAATGATGACGGGATCGATTCGGAAGGACTTTCTACCCTTTATAATATATTAAAAAAAGATAAGAGATTTTTAGTAAAAGTCGTGGCGCCGGATAAAGAGAGCAGCGCTGTAGGTCATGCTATTACTGTGTTCCGTCCTATTTCGGTAAGAAAGGTATACAGGGAAGGCAATTTATTCGGTTACGCAGTTGATGGGACTCCTGCCGATTGTGTAAAAATAGCTGTTAAATCTATTCTTGAAAAAAAACCTCATCTTCTTATATCCGGCATAAACAGAGGAGCAAATCTGGGGGAAAATATTATTTACTCGGGCACAGTCTCAGCAGCGACGGAAGGAACAGTTTGCGGGATTTCTTCCATAGCTGTTTCTGTAGATAATCTTATTGATCCTGATTACGGATATACAGCAGATTTCACAGGAAGAATAGCCGGAAAGATAGTAGAGAACGGCGGACTGCCTCAGGGTACTCTCTTAAACATCAATATTCCCGATGTCCCTGAAAAAAAGATAAAGGGTGTAAGGGTGACCATGCAGAGCGGAGTCAAGTTTAAGGATAATTTCATAAAGAGGGTCGATCCAAGAGGCAGAGATTACTACTGGATGGACGGCGAGTTTGTAGGGGATGTAAAAGATCTGAGTTTTGATTATGATGCGGTCAAGAGTAATTATGTTTCTATCACTCCAATTCATTATGATATGACTGATTACAACAAGTTAGATTATTTTAAAAAATGGGAAATTAAAAAATGATGCATTTGTTATAATCTATTATAATTTAAGATTGGAAGGTGATCAGGATTTCTAAAAACTATTTAATATTTGATTTTGGCGCAAGTAATGGGCGTGCTGCCATAGCAAGGTATGATGGCAATACATTTGATATGGAAGTAACTCACAGATTTGAAAATAGACCTGTACATGCATTAGGGACTCTCTACTGGGATATACTCAGGCTTTACTCAGAATTAATTATTGGAATTCAACATTCATTAATGAAATACAAAAATATAACATCGATGGGGCTTAATACGTGGGGAGCTGATTTTGGATTTACTGACAGCGATGGGAAACTAATCTCAAATCCTGTACACTATCGGGATGAAAAAAGAAAATTAGATGCTGACAGCCTGTATAAGATTATTTCCAGAAAAGAATTATTCGAGCTTACAGGCGCTACGATTATACCTGTATTTGACTTATTTCATTTATATTCTTTAAAATTGCAAAATGCTATAGAATTTGTAAATGGCAATAAATTTCTAACTATACCTGATATCTTCAATTATTTTTTAACCGGCAAAATCTATAATGAATATACGAGAATGACAACCACTGTGATGTATAACCAGAAGGAAAATAAATTGGAAGAAAGTATATTTAACAGATTAGATCTTCCCAAGGATATATTTCCCGAGATTATTATGCCCGGGGAAAAAATTGGTAATATTTCAAAGAATATATGTAGCGAACTGGGAATAGAAACTATACCTGTAATAGCTCCTGCAACACATGATACTTCATCGGCAGTTGCTGGAATACCTATAGTAAGCAAAAATAAGAATTGGGCATTTATAAGTATGGGAACGTGGTTCATAATTGGTCAAGAAACAAAAAGTCCCATAATAAATGATCAAGCTTTAGATGCTGGTTTTTCAAATGAAGGCGGAGTAGGAGGAATAAATTTATTTGATAAAAATACAACTGGACTTTGGATAATTCAACAATGCAGAGAGAAATGGAATAAAGATAGAGGTAGCCCCATGTCCTGGGATGAAATAGCCAATCTGTCTCTTGGCGCCAAACCCTTTAAATCATTTATTAATATTGATGATACAATATTCTCAATACATCAATCAGATATGCCTGGAATAGTAAGGAAATATTGTAAAGAAAAAGGTCAGAATATCCCGGAAGGCATAGGTGAAATTTCGAGATGTATTTATGAAAGTCTTGCAATGCATTTGAAATATGATTTTAATAATTTAGAGAAACTAACAGGTAAAAAAATAGAACTTATTCATCTTATTGGCGGGGGAGCCAGGAATGGACTCCTATGTCAGTTGATTGCTGATGCTACTGGGGTCTCAGTTGTGGCTGGTCCATATGAAGCTACATCGGTTGGCAATTTGCTTATGCAGCTTAAGGAATCAGGCGAGATAAGAAATTTGAATGAGGGTAGAGAGATATCTCTGAATTCTTCTACAGTATCTAATTATGAACCTAAAGATATGGACAAATGGGATGAAGAATATAGCAAGTATTTAAAGAAACATATAATTTATCCTTAAATAAATCTACATAGTAGGAAAATAGTTTAAGTTAACATCTACAAACCAGTCTTGTATCACTAAGTTTTATAATATCACGTAATCAGCCTCTCTTTTCATTTATATACAGGAAAAAATCTTCACGATTATTATGATATAAAATGAAATAATAATTTGATATAAAATGATATATATGATATATTTATAAGCAAATGGAAGAAAACAATAATCAGAATAATTTATCAAAAACCGAAAGACAAAGAACTATACTCAATCTTTTATCAGATAAAACCACAATTACTCTGATGGAGTTAGAGAATTATCTTAACTGCTCCCGGATTACGATTCAAAGAGATCTAGTTGAACTTGAAGATAAAGGTCTTTTAAATAGGGTGCATGGTGGAGCTACGCTAAAGAATTTTGATCTGGCAAATTATGGCCATGATAAAAGACTGCTTATTCAATCTGATAAGAAAAAGAAAATTGCTAAAAAAGTTATTCCATTGATAAAATCAGACATGTATATATTTTTAGATGCATCCTCAACCAGCTATTTCTTATCTGAGTGTGTTTTTCCTGATGGCGTACGGATTGTAACTTCAGGAATTGATACCTTTCTAAACTTACATAAAAATAAAAACATTCAAGTGGTCCTTACAGGAGGAAGAATGAATCCGCTTAATCGAACACTTGTTGGTCCTGAAGCTATATCTATTATAAAACAGTTTCATTTTAATATTGCTTTTTTTTCTGCAGACTCGATTATTAAAAATAAAGGTGTTTACTCATCAGATAAAGAGGCAGCAGCAGTCGCCAGAGCTGGTATTGAGCATAGTAATAAAAGAATGCTCTTGTTTGATTCTTCAAAGATTCATGTGAGAGGAGGAGCTAAAGTCTGCGACCTGGATGTTATTGATAATATTGTAACAGATGATGTCAGAAATCCCTATATATTAAGCCTTTTTAAAGGGAAAATAATATGAGTACTGTAATGAATATAATCGTTGATAAAATTTCTTTCAGGCCAGTTCACTGTATGAGGGAGGATATTATAAAAATTGCTCCTGCTTTAAGGATGTTGTTAAAAAAAGATAGAAATTCAATCGTGGTTTTTAAAAATAATAATCTTATTTCGCAGTATATAGAGAATGAAAGAGAGTTTTTTTCTATATTTTCACTAATAAAAAATAATCAGATACTAAATAAAATACTCATGCCGGCTTATATAATTAAGTACAAAGATGTGGATAAACAATATAAGGCAATTAAAGAAAAGTTAAAGAAACAGGTATATGCTAATGTAATCGCTATCCAGAAAATTGGTGTTTTTATTTGGGGAGAAACAAAAGCAGAAGCTGATAAGCTTGCAACTATTTTTCTGGACATGGTAAAAATAAAAAAATACAGTTCCATTAACAGCAGCGTCAACCTTAAAGAAATTAAGAGCTATCTTTCTAAAACATACGGCATTGTGATAACTGGGCTTCAAAAAGAGGAGAAAGATTTATCGGAAAAAATTGCTATTGTTACTGGCGCTGCCCAGGGATTTGGTAAAGGTATTGCAGAATTTCTGGTAAAAGAGGGAGCTAATGTGGTCCTGGCAGATTTAAATGCAGATATGGCTAGGAAAAATGTTTTAAAGTTGGACAAAGAATATGGGCATGGTAAATCTTTAGCTGTGAAAGCAGATGTGACTGATGAAGATTATGTGAAGAATATGATTTGGGAGACTATTAAGGAATATGGGGGCATAGATATTCTTATCAGTAATGCAGGAGTTCTTAAAGCGGGGGGACTGGATTGTATGGATCTGGAAAGTTTTGAGTTCTCTACTAAAGTAAACTACACAGCATTTTTTATCTGTACTAAGTATGCTTCTGAACCTATGAAAATTCAATTCTATTTTAATAAGGATTATTTTATGGATATCATACAGGTAAACTCCAAGTCTGGCCTTGAAGGAAGCGAGAGGAATTTTACCTATGCAGGCAGTAAATTTGGCGGGATAGGATTGATGCAGAGTTTTGCCCTGGAACTTGTGGAATATAATATCAAAGTAAATGCAGTCTGCCCTGGAAATTTTTTTGAAGGCCCACTTTGGTCTGATCCTAAAAATGGACTTTTTATCCAGTATTTAAAATCCAATAAGGTTCCTGGAGCTAAAACTATAGAAGATGTCCGAAAATACTATGAAGGAAAAGTTCCCATGAAACGTGGATGCCGGATAAATGATATAACTAAAGCTATTTTTTATATTATTAACCAGAAATATGAAACAGGTCAGGCTGTCCCGGTGACTGGTGGTCAGATCATGTTAAAGTAAGGCAATTACAGTTTTTTAAGTGTAGTTAAGTAAGATGTTAGAAATAGAGAGAGAAATTGTAAAATACCAGGGATTATTAAATAATAGGGATTCTGAAAAGCGTCTGGACAATTTAATTTCGATTTTTGAAGAAAAAAAGGCTGAATTGTTGCCAGGTGAGCAGATGGATTATTATATTAATAACCATATTCATACAACGTTCTCTTTTTCATGCTATACGCCTACTATGTCCATATGGATGGCCTTTCGCTCTGGACTGATAACTGCGGGTATTATGGATCATGACACCATTAGCGGAGCCAGGGAATTTATGACGGCAGGTGAGGTGGTAGGAATTCCAACCACTAAAGGTATAGAATGCAGGGCAGATTTTTCTAAAACTCTTCTTAAGGGCAGGCGTATAAATAATCCTGATCAGATGTCAATAGCTTATATAGCTATTCATGGTATTCCTGATAACCAGATTGACAGGATAAACTTTTTTTTTGCCCCATACAGGGAAGAGAGGAATAAACGAAATCTGTTGATGATACATCGCTTAAATGAAATATTAGAACCTGTTTCATTGTCATTGGATTTTAATGTAGATGTTCTGCCTCTTTCCTATGCCCTGGAAGGTGGTACCGTAACAGAAAGACATATCATTTTTGCCCTTGCCCGGAAGATCATGGCAAAATTTTTAAAAGGAAAGGAAATAATTGACTTTTTACAGAATAAACTAAAAATTGAAATTTCCAGGAAAAACCTTACCTACCTGGAAGATAGAAATAACAATTTATATGCTTATGATATACTTAATGTTTTAAAAAGCACTTTGGTGGAACGGTTTTATATCGATGCAACCACTGAATGCCCTGATGTAAGAGATGTCCTGGCCCTGGCTGATGAAACAGGATCTATATCTGCCTATGCGTATCTGGGCGATATTGCTGAATCTGTAACTGGCGATAAAAAGGCTCAGAAATTTGAAGATGATTACCTTGAATTACTCTTTGACGTGATTGAAGAGTTAGGTTTTAGGGCAGTAACTTACATGCCAACAAGAAACAGTATGTCCCAGATAAAACGTATCCAGGACTTATGTAAACGATATGGTTTTTTTCAGATCAGCGGTGAGGATATAAATTCCCCTAGGCAATCCTTTGTTTGTGAAATCCTTAAAAATCGCAAGTTGCATAATCTTGTAGATGCGGCGTGGGCTTTAATTGGTCATGAAAAGAGAGCGAAGGAAGATTTAGACGAGGGACTTTTCTCCAGAAAAACAATAGAAAAATATCCTGATTTAGATAAGCGGATTCAAATATTTAAAGAAGAAGCTAAAAACAGGGTAAAGGAAAAAACGTGAAGACAAAAGCCGTAAGGTTATATGGTAAGAATGATTTGCGGCTGGATGAATTTGAACTCCCACACTTAAAGGAGGATGAGATCTTAGCCCATATCATTACAAATAGTATATGTATGTCCAGTCATAAAGCTGCAGAACAGGGAACTGATCATAAGCGGGTGCCTGCGGACATCAGTAAAAATCCCATTATAATCGGCCATGAATTCAGTGGCGATGTTATAGAAGTAGGTAAAAAATGGCAGAAACAATTTTCCCCTGGGGACAAATTTTCAATACAACCGGCTCTAAATTATAAAGGAAGCCTGGATGCTCCGGGATATTCTTACAGGTACTTAGGTGGCAATGCGATTTATGTCATTATACCCAATGAAGTAATGGAATGTCAGTGTCTGTTGAAATATAATGGAGAGGGCTATTTCCCTGCTTCTTTATCTGAACCTTTATCATGTATTGTAGGAGCCTTTAATGCCAGCTATCATACAACACCTGGCTCCTACGTTCACCATATGGGAATTAAAAAGAAGGGTAATATGGCTCTGATGGCTGCTGCAGGGCCTATGGGGCTAGGAGCTTTAGATTATGCCATCCATTCAGAAAATAAGCCATCTCTTCTGGTGGTAACTGATATCGATAAAAAGCGCTTGAATTGGGCAGAGAGCATCTTCCCACCCCAATATGCAGAACAGAAAGGTGTAAAACTGATATATATAAATCCCTTGGAAATAACCGATATTAAAACCCATATTATGGAATACACAGGAGGTAAGGGTTTTGATGATGTATTCATCTTTGCTCCTGTAGAATCACTTGTCGAGCTAGGGGATGCTGTTCTCAAGCCCCATGGTTGTCTTAATTTTTTTGCAGGTCCTGGTGATCCAGAGTTTACTGCAAAAATTAATTTTTATAATGTCCATTACAGTTCAACACATATCGCAGGGACAAGTGGTGGGAATAAAGAGGATATGATGATTGCTTTGAGGTTGATGGATCGAAAAATTGTGATACCTTCTGTAATGATAACTCATATTGGGGGATTAAATGCGGCAGCAGATACTATAATTAACCTTCCCCAAATTCCTGGTGGGAAAAAATTAATTTATACCAATATAAAACTTGATCTTACTGCAATAGAAGATTTTAAAAAATTCCGGGATAAAAATCCCCTTTTTAAAGAACTTTATCATATCACAGAAAAAAATAAGGGACTCTGGTCCTTAGAAGCAGAGGAGTATTTACTTAAAAATGCTGAGAAAATATAACTAAGGAGAATAAGATGGCTATACCTATTATTATCCCGAAACTGGGAAATACAGTTGAATCCTGTATTATCGGCTCCTGGAAGAAAAAAGAAGGTGAAAAGGTAAAAA
Source organism: uncultured Actinomycetota bacterium (assembly GCA_964610385.1). Lineage (GTDB taxonomy): Bacteria > Actinomycetota > Humimicrobiia > Humimicrobiales > Humimicrobiaceae > CAZBSE01. The sequence goes on along the minus strand of CAZSXW010000001.1, from coordinate 198,513 downwards.
AGGGCGAAATACTGCTTGAAATAGAGACGGATAAAACTAATTTTGAAATAGATGCTCCTGTAGATGGCATTATCCTGGGAATTTTCTTTAAGGAGGGGGATATAGTCCCCGTACTTTCCAATATTGCTGTAATTGGAAATAAAGGTGAAGAATTTGAATCCTATAGACCCAAACCGAAAGAAATAAAAAAGGAGCCGTCCAGGCAGGCAGTTAAAGAAGAAAAAAAGAAAGAAAAAGAAATACCTTTGGCTGGAAAAGAGACCATAATAGAAAAACAGGAAACTGTTAAAGAGGAAGAAACTCCTGCCGGAATCAGTCCCAGAGCAAAACAATTTGCTAAAGCACATAATGTTAATCTGGATAGCATTGTGGGCAGTGGTCCACACGGCAGGATAATAGAGAAGGATGTGATTGAGTATTTCAATACTACTCATCGCTCCTCAAGCCTGGCAGCAAAATTGCTTAAGGAAGGCTGGGTACACAAGGGTACATATAGTGGTACTGGGAACATGATTATCAAGGAAGACTTACGCCCGCCTGGTAAAAAGTTGTCTACCATCCGTACTACAATTGCAAAGCATATGCATTCCTCTCTTACGGAGACTGCACAGTATACAATTACTATTTCTGCCAGAGCTGATACTATATTATCACTTCGGAAAAAGATTAAGAACGTAACCTCTGAGCATTCCTTACCTAATATAACTATTAATGATATGGTCATGTACGCCGTTGTTCGTACACTTATGGCTCATCCTGAGATAAATGCTGAATTTATTAATGGAATAGTATATCAGGATAAGGATGTCAATTTAGCCTTTGCATGCGACACACCCCGAGGGCTGGTGGTACCGGTTATCAAAAGGGCGCAGAAGCTGTCTTTAGAAGAACTTTCACTGGCTATAGAGAAACTTTCTAACGAAGCAGTATCAGGAAATATAGCTCCTGATGATTTAACAGGGGGCACATTTACAGCAACAAATATAGGAAGTTTGGGAATTGAATATTTTACACCAATTCTCAATACTCCTCAGGTAGCAATTCTGGGGATATGCAATATAGATTTAAAACCAGTTAAGACCAGTGAAGGAGTGCAGTTTATTGAATATATAAAGCTTTGCTTAACTGCAAATCACCAGGTAATTGATGGGGCTCCGGCTGCAAGGTTTCTGGTAACTCTAAAAGAAAATGTCGAGAACTTTAACAATATTGCCGGATTGGATATTTAAGAGTAATGGGGAGGTATTATGTATGATTTGATAGTACTTGGAGCTGGACCGGGAGGATATGAAGCCGCAGCACATGCAGGAGAAATGGGTAAAAATGTAGCTTTGATTGAAAAGAAGTATATAGGAGGGATATGTCTGAATGAAGGCTGTATTCCCACAAAGACCTTATTGTATTCTGCAAAGGTATTACAGGCATGCAGGGAGGCGGGAGATTATGGCATAAAGACAAAAAAGCCGGAAATAGACTTTAAGCAGATTCAGAAGCGGAAGAGTGAGGTCGTATCATTGTTGATAAAAGGTGTCGAAGGCAAATTAAAGCGCAGCGGTGTGGAAGTAATATGGGGCGAAGGGAGCCTTAAGGCAAAAAATACCGTGGAAGTCAATGGAAAAAAATACGAGGCAAAAAATATCTTGATTGCGACCGGATCCAGACCTGCTGTACCTCCTATTGATGGTATAGGTTCTCCACAGGTATTGGATTCGACAGCTGCTCTAAAACTGGATAAAATACCGAGCTCACTGACTGTCATAGGGGCTGGAGCCATAGGTCTGGAATTTGCTTGTCTGTTTAATAAGATGGGATCAAAAGTAAGAGTGATTGAGATGCTCCCTGATATTGCCTATCAAATGGATACAGAGATAACTTCGTTTCTACGTAAGAGCCTTGAAGAGAAGAACATCGTTTTCGATCTTTCTAGTCGGGTTATTAAAATTGATGGGAAGAAAGTTAATTATAGTGATGAAAGCGGAAAGGGTAAAACAGTGCAGAGTGAGATTATTCTTAATGCTACTGGAAGGAAGCCCAACCTGGAAAATATTGGGTTGGATAGTATAGAAATATTTTATGATGACACAGGAATAAAAACAGACCTGCAGGGAAAGACAAGTGTCCCTGGTATTTGGGCCTGCGGTGACGTTACGGGCAGGTGTCTGCTGGCTCACGCGGCCACAAGGGAAGGAATTGTGGCAGTGAATAATATGTTCGGGATAAAGGATGTAATGCGTTATGAGGCGATTCCTAATGTTATTTATACTCACCCTGAAGTAGCGTCTGCAGGTTTTACAGAACAGATGCTGCAGCAGGAGGAGATTGATTATCAAAAAATTTTAATGCCTATGAATATATCAGGCCGCTTTGTAGCTGAGAATGAAAAAGAGAAAGGATATGTAAAAGTGCTTATCGGGAGCGAGCATCATGAGATTTTAGGTATCCATATAATCGGTGGGGCGGCCAGTGAGATGATATATGGTGCAGCTACCTTTATAGAAATGGAAATGAGAGTAGAGGATATAAAGGAAATCATCTTTCCCCATCCAACTGTCTCAGAGGCTATAAAAGAAGCAATTTATCAAATAAAATAAAGGGAGGTAAAACAGTAAGATGCCAAAGTCTATTGAAGTAAAGCCTGAAGTGGTCTTTAAAGAAGGTAAGATTGAATTTAAACCTATAAAAATAAATGCTTATAATAAATCAATAAATGAAGAAAAAAAACTATTTTCGAAGAATGATTTTAAAGCTATCTATCATGATATGTGCACCCTACGGGAATTTGAAACTGTGCTGGATAAGATAAAAAAAGAGGGTGTATACAGAGGAACCGAATATAATCACAAGGGACCAGCTCATCTATCAATCGGTCAGGAATCTGCTGCAGTGGGTCAGGCATTCGCGCTGGATGTTTCTGATCATATTTATGGTTCACATAGGAGTCACAGTGAGGTCTTAGCAAAAGGACTCTCAGCTATAAGGAAATTAAGTGAAAAGAAGCTGATGAATATTATGAAAAGCTATATGAATGGTTCTATACTTAAAGTAGTGGAAAAGAACCATAAAGGCAGTTGTAAAGAGTTAGCTAAAAAATTCTTAATTTATGGTACATATGCGGAGAATTTTGCCAGGGAGACGGGTTTTAACAAGGGACTGGGTGGTTCCATGCATATCTTTTTCCCTCCTTTTGGTATTTATCCCAACAATGCGATTGTCGGCGGTTCCGGCTCTATCGGTCCAGGGGCTGCTTTGTATAAGCGGATTAACCGTGCTGGTGGTATTGTAATCATCAACATTGGTGATGGTTCTTTTGGGTGTGGTCCTGTATGGGAAGGAATCTGTTTTTCCACTATGGAGCAGTACAGGACTCTATGGAATAAAGACCTGGGTGGAGGCTTACCTCTTATTATTAACTGTGTGAACAATCATTATGGGATGGGTGGTCAGACAAACGGTGAGACAATGGGATTTAAGATTCTAGCCCGCCTGGGAGCGGGAGTTAATCCAGATCAGATGCATGCAGAAAGGATTAATGGATATAATCCCCTGGCTGTAATTGATGCAATAAAAAGAAAAAGGAAAATTTTAAATCAGGGTCTGGGTCCTGTTCTATTGGATACAATAACTTATCGTATCAGCGGTCATTCACCCTCAGATGCCTCAAGCTACAGGACAAAAGAGGAAATAGAGATTTGGAAAAAAGCAGATGCTATTAAAGCTTTTAGACATAAAATGGTTTCTAATAATTTATTGACTGATAAGGAACTTGAAGAAATAGAAATGACTGTGAATGATATGGTATTTGAAATGTTTAAGTTGGCAGTTGATCTTGAAATTTCTCCCCGTATAGGTACGCAATCTGAATTTATAGGTACAGTCATGTTTTCCAATAAAAAAATAGAACGGTTCAGTAAAAGAACTCCTGAGGTAAATCATCCTTTAGAAGAGAATCCGAGAGTATTACAGATAAGTAATAAAGTTCGAAAGGGATTTGATGAAAAGGGGAATCCTGTCCCAAAAATGAAGGCTTTTAACTTCCGGGACGGAGTTTTTGAAGCTATGATGCACCGTTTCTATATTGATCCTACGATGATCGCTTTTGGCGAAGAGAACAGAGATTGGGGAGGTGCATTTGCAGTATACCGCGGCATGACGGAGGCTCTGCCGTATCATAGGCTTTTTAATACACCTATCTCTGAAGCTGGCATTGTGGGAGCTGCAGTAGGTTACGGACTGGAAGGAGGTCGTGTTGTCTGTGAATTGATGTACTGCGATTTTTTAGGAAGAGCGGGAGATGAGATATTCAATCAGTTGTCAAAATGGCAGAGCATGTCAGCCGGGATGTTAAAGATGCCAGTAGTTGTTAGAATTTCAATTGGGGCAAAGTACGGAGCTCAGCACTCTCAGGACTGGTCAACTATAGTAAATCATATTCCAGGCTTGAAAGTTGTTTATCCTGTAACTCCATATGATGCGAAGGGACTTATGAACAAGGCTCTTTCGGAGTGTGATCCGGTGATTTTCTTTGAAAGCCAGAAGATATACGATTACCCGGAGCTTTTTAATGAAAATGGTGTTCCTAAAGATTATTATGAGATAGATTTTGGTGAACCTGCTATAAGAAGAAAAGGTAGGGATATAACTATCCTTTCCTTGGGTCCATTTCTTTATACGGCGCTGGAAGCTGCAGAAATTCTGGGAAAGGATTATAAAATAAGTGCTGAAGTTATTGATTTGAGGAGCATAGTCCCATTAAATTATGATGTAATTTTAGAATCTGTTAAAAAGACCGGTAAAATTTTACTTGGCTCAGAAGCTGTAGAAAGGGGTTCTTTTATGCACAATGTAGCCGCTAATATTAGCAGACTTGCCTTTGACTCACTGGATGCTCCTCCCGTAGTTATAGGTTCCAGAAACTGGATTACTCCTGCTGCAGAACTAGAGGAGATCTTCTTCCCACAGAAAGAGTGGATAATAGATTCTATTCATGAGAATATAATACCTCTTGCCGGATATACTGCAGAGACAAATCAGAGCGCAGGCGAACTAAGACGCAGGTATAAATTTGGCATATAAATCATATAAAGAGAAATGAGTATAAAAGAACTGGTTAAGATATCCCGCTTTTATGGAAAAGACCCTGATTTTTTACTGGCTGGGGGTGGAAATACATCTGTTAAAGATGGTAGATATCTTTATGTTAAAGCCTCTGGTTTTAAGCTGGATTCCATCAGGGAAGATGGATTTGTTAAACTGGATAGGAATAAGTTAAGCAGGATATGGGAGAAGAAGTATCCAACTGATGCTGATTTAAGAGAGAAGCAGGCCTTAAAAGATCTTTTGGATTCAAGGGTTAAGGGAGAAACCAAGCGTCCTAGTGTTGAGTCGCTATTGCATGATGTACTGCCACAGAAATATGTTGTCCACACCCACCCCGCTATAGTCAATGGACTCACCTGTAGCATAGAAGGCCGTCGAGTATCAGAGCAATTGTTTAGTACCCGTTGCATGTGGATTCCTTCAGTAAATCCGGGATATACCCTGGCAAGATTAATTAAGGTCAGGCTGACAGAGCATGGAAAAAAACATAAAAAACCATCAGATATTATTTTGCTTGAAAATCATGGTATGTTTGTAGGAGCTGAAACTACTAAAGGTGTCGAAACTATCCATAATTTTGTAATAGGAACCCTAAAAAAAAATATTACACGCGAGCCTGATTTTTCTCCAGTCCGGATCGATAATGCAAAGAGGGAGAAGGTGAATAGATGTTTAAAAAATTATCCTGCCTTTAAGGGTTCGTATATAATATTTAAAAATAATAGAGAAATAAGTGCTGCTGTTAAAACCAGTGCTTCGTTTGAGAAAGTCCATTCTTCCTATACTCCTGACCATATTGTTTATGCAGGCCCCGAGATGTTGTTTGTAGAGGATTTAAGCAGCATTAAACAGGATATATATAAATACAGGAAAAGAAATGGATGTAATCCTAAGGTAATAGCTGTCAGGGCGACAGGTGTGTTCGCTCTTGGTGATGGAGAAGATGCTTCCAATATTACTATGCTCTTTTTTCTTGATGCGTTAAAAATTGCTGTATATACTGAAAGCTTCGGAGGGCACAAGTTTATGGATGAAGAGCAAATTGATTTCATAAAAAATTGGGAAGTTGAAAAATTCAGGTCAAAAGTCAGTTTAGATAAATGATTTTAAAATAAATAATTAATAATTTCCATACTGCTAAATTGTTTTAATAAAATTTTCTCAGTGTCTAAACAACATAGTAATAAATCTATAATGATGCTGAGGACTTAATAAGAAGTGTTGAAAATATAGATTATTTTATGAAAGGTCGATAATAGCACAAAAGTATCATATTGCCATATCTGCTATAAATTTTCTTAGTATGATGATTTTAAATATAGAATGTTGTAAAATTTTATAGTTGACATGCAGGTTATATAAAAAACGTGAAAAGAAGAGTAATTTCACTTACTAATGATAATGGAATAGATTCTGAAAGGATTTCTACCATGGATGTTAAGAAGAGCCAGTATATATCAGACTTAAATGTAGGAACGAGGGTCAGCACCATATTCGTATTGGCCAGAAAACAGATTAAAAAGAAGAAGAATGGTGAAGATTACTGTGTGGTTAGTTTTCAGGATAGGGAAGGTGATATTGACGGAGTGTTGTGGACTGAAATATATAAAAATGCAGGTGATTTTAACCAAGGAGATTTCGTTCTGGTAGAAGGAGAGGTAAAAGAATATAAAGGCAGCAGGCAGCTGGTGGTAAGTTCTTTAAAAAAAATTGAAGATAAAAAAGATCTTGAATATTCGGATTACATAAAGACTACCAGTAAGAATATTGATGAAATGTTCTCGGAACTTATGAAATATACTTCCAGAGTTAAAAATCCTTTTTTTAGGAAATTAATCGATTTATTTTTTGATGATAAAGAATTAGTGGAAGATTTTAAGAATTCAACGGCAGCTGTAAAATATCACCACGCTTTTAGGGGAGGACTTCTAGAACATACGTTATCAATAACTAAAATCTGCGATTCTCTATCCAGAATTTATCATAATCTGAATTATGATCTTTTGGTGTGTGGAGCCGTTCTTCATGACATTGGAAAGATCAGAGAATATAAGACGGTGGTAAACACCGAGGTGACAGATGAGGGAAAATTGCTCGGCCATATAACCATTGGTTATGGAATGGTCCTGGAGAAAATAAAACAGATAAAAGGCTTCCCGGATGATTTGAAGAACAGACTTCTACATATAATAGTAAGCCATCACGGGTATAAGGAATTCGGTTCCCCCAGGAGGCCCAAGATACTGGAGGCTTTTGTAATTTTTCATTTAGATTATCTGGATGCTGATATAGGGGGGTACAATATTATACTGAATGAAAACAAGAGTGGTGCTGATTGGTCGGACTATGCTAAAAATTTTGAAGGTTCGGTCTTTTTAAAGGAGCTCGAGTCAGGTGAGGATGAAAATGGCATGTATGTAAAAGAATCACTGGATAATGACACCGGCAATAAAGATAGTGAAGACGTAGATGAAGATGAGCAGGATCCAAAGCAGGATCAGCAACAGGAAGGCTTATTCTGATCTAATAATAATTAAACAAATTCATATAATTTAAAATCTGGTATATAGACATATGGACATTACGAAATACAGGAAGGATTCCGAATCATTTTTATCCAAGATAGATAAGGAATATTACCTTCATTTCTCAGGTCAGAAAAACAGTCTTAACCTCAGTTCTATCTATGAACGGTATGGATATTTATTTGACCGTGGTTGTATCGATTATATTAAAGGTATAAAAGATAAAAGCCTCGGAGAGAATAGAAAAAAAGCGGCATTTCTTTTAAAATTCTGCACTGAAGGCTACATGGAAAGACAGGTAAAAGAACTGGTTGATAGGATTGCACAGGAAGAGGCACAGGCAAAGATCGATATAGAAGGAAAGGAGATTCCCTTTAGATATTCAGAGGTACTTCTTACCAATGAACCGGATAGAGCAAAAAGGAGAGAAATCGAAAGAAAAAGGAATGAAAAAATAGCGGAGTCTTTTAATGATGTTCTATATAAATACTGGGATACTCTTCACAACCAGGCGGTAGATCTGGGATTCCCAAGCTACAGGGAGCTTTTCTCATATTTGAAACAGCAGGATTTTATTGATCTTAAAATTGAGATGGAAGGGCTTTTAGACCAAACCCATGGTTTATATCAAAAGCATTTCGGAAAACTCTTGGAGAGGGAATTGGGAATATCTCTAAAAGACTCGACCAGAAGCGATTTTGCATTTATAAAGAGAGCAAAAAAATATGACAACTTCTTTAAAAAGGAAATTCTGGTGCCGGTTTTTATAGATACTATATCAGGTTTGGGTATAGATCTTTCCAGATATGACAATATACACCTGGATCTGGAGGAAAGAGAGAATAAATCACCACGTGCTTTCTGCAGTGCACCTAAGATACCGGAAGAGATATATCTGGTAGTCATGCCGGGCGGAGGACAGGATGATTTTGAAGCCGTATTTCATGAAGGAGGACATTCTCTTCACTTTGGAAATACAAGTCCAGGACTTGATTTCGAGTACAGGTGTCTGGGTGATAATGCAGTGACCGAAGGATATGCTTTTTGCATGGAGCAGCTTATGCAGAACAGGAAGTGGCTGGTCGACTTTCTGAACATGAGCCCTGATGAAGCTGGCGAATTTATATATTTCTCGAGTCTTGTAAAACTCTGGTTTTGCAGGAGATATGCCGGGAAGCTTAAATATGAACTGATTCTTCATGATGGGAGTCCCATAGAGGATAAGGATTCGATCTATAGGCAGATCTTATCCTCTGTAAATTTAATGGAATACCCCGAAGAGACTTATTTAAAGGACGTGGATGAAGGATTTTACTGCACCAATTACATAAGGGCATGGATCTTTCAGTCGCAGCTTGAAGAATATATATACACAAAATTTGGCCGTGATTGGTATAGGAAGAAGACGGCAGGATCTTTTTTAAGGGAGCTATGGTACCACGGTCAGAAATATTCCCCGGAAGAGATTCTGTCCCAGCTGGGCTTTGATGGTATGGATATAAGCTGCCTGATAAATTCACTTACTGATGTGATTAAAAATTTTAGAGATATCTGATATTATTTTTATTATTATAGGAAAAATTATGCAGAAAGGATAAGAATTGGATTTAAAACAAAAGATAAGAAGTATTCCGGATTTCCCCAAAAAGGGAGTAGTATTCAGAGATATCACGACTCTGCTGCAGGACGGCGAAGCATTCAGATATGCTGTAGACAGGATGCTGGATTATTGTCGGGGTAAAAAGATAGATGCCATACTGGGTGCCGAAGCAAGAGGCTTTATATTCGGAGCGGTTATGGCTTATAAGCTGGGTGTAGGCTTTATTCCGGTAAGGAAGCCGGGTAAGCTTCCCTATAAGACACGAGAGGTATCATACGATCTTGAGTATGGTAAAAATGTTATGCAGATACACGTTGACGCTGTTAAAAAGGGTGATAAGATTTTGATAGTGGACGATCTTGTTGCTACCGGGGGTACAGCAAAGGCAAAAGCAGAACTGGTTGAACAAATGGGTGGAGAAGTAGTGGGCCTATGTTTTTTAATTGAACTGGAATTTTTAAATCCAAGGAAAATTTTAGAAGGTTACGATATTTTTTCGCTGATTAAATATGAGTCAGAATAAAAAAATGGTAATGTGGAGAGGTGATGGCATATGGCCAAAAAAGAAAAGAAGAAGAAAAAAATCAAGGGTGATGGGGAAGATAAGGAATTAAAAGATAAATTTGCAGGAGAAGAACTGGGCGGTAAAAAAGAAGAGCGCAAAAAAAGTGAAGAAGAGATGATAAAAGAACTGCAGGAAGAGATCAATAAGTTGACTACCAAAGACATTATAATGCAGATGATGATGTCTCTTTCAAGCCTTGCCTATAAAAAAATGGGGCTTCCCATCGGAATAAATGATAAATATAAAGATAGGCAGCAGGCAAAACTTGCGGTGGACGGTTTCGATGCGCTTCTGAAAGTAATAATGGATGAAGTAACCGCGGAAGAGAGAGAAAACCTGAAAGCTTCTTTATCCAATCTGCAGATAAATTTTGTTAAAGCATTTCCGAAGTGACCAGGTGTTTTAAACTGGATTTTTGGTCTTTTTAATATAATTTTTTGCTTCTTTTATGGCAATTTTGACTGCTTCTTCTGCAGTTTCTGCTCTTATTATAAATGGCGTATTTTCACTGTAATAGGGCTGTGCATCCCAGGTTTTGAGGCCGATTATGGGTTTTTCGTAGGTCAATGTATAACCAATCTCGGAAAGAGTTCCGTAGCTTCCGTCAATAGCGATTACTGCATGTGCTGAAAGTATAATAGGTACATTCCTTGCATAACCCATTCCGGTAGGTATTATTATATCGACATATTCGTTAGCATCATTTTCGTTTTGTGTGGGTAGTATTCCGATTGTAAGACCCCCTTCCTTTTTGGCTCCCTTGCACGCTGCTTCCATTGTGCCGGTCAGCCCGCCGCAAATGAGTACAGCTTCCTTTCTGGCTATTTCCCTTCCTACTCTATAAGCGAGCTGGTAGATATCTGTATCAACCTTGCCGCCGCCGATAACCGATATTTTTATGATGTTGTTCTTTTTATTATGTTTAATCATTTCTTTCCTTTAAAAGACGATTTAATATTTAGTTTCTTAACATTATATATTAATGACCACGTCCGCCGGCATTCCGAGTTTTAGCTTTAGCTGGCGATTTTCAAGACTTATGGTTATTTTATAAACTGTTGTTGCTCTTTCCTCTTTGGTCTGGATGTTTTTAGGTGTAAATTCTGCTTTGTCCGAGATTTTGCTTACCACTCCTTTAAATTCCAGGTCGGGATATGAATCGACTGTCAATATTACTTCCTGGCCCAAAAAGATTTTTCCGTATTTATCTTCAGGAATATAAATATTACATATCACATTTTTCAGGTCGCCTATTTCATAGATGGGCGTACCCGGCAGAAGATACTCGCCTTCAGCCGAAAGCTTATTCAGAACCACGCCGTCGATAGGTGAAATAATGTCAAATTCGGTTATCTGTTGTTCATATAGTATAAGCTGGGATTCGGCAATGCTCAGATTATCTTCGGCGATATTGATCTGTGAGTCATTTTCTTTTAACTGCTCTAAGTTCAGCAGAGCCATATTATATTGATTTATTGCTTCCTGAAGCTGGACCAAAACATATTTTTTTTGGGACTCACCCGCATAATTTATAGAATCGGAAGTGGAAGAACTTTGTATATCCGATGGTATCAGCTGCTGGGAGGCCAGGCCATTTGAGGAAGTAAAGGAACTGCTGGATTCGGATTTGGTGATACTTACCGGTTCATCATAGTATATGAAGTGGTGGTAGGTAGCCATATAATCCTTTAATATCTTTGACTGCTCGACTGCTTTTTCCGCCTTTTCTATATTCTGCCTATACTGAAGTTCTGCTGCTTCAAGCTGGGTCCTTGCTACCTCAACATTTGCTTTTGCTACCTGTATCTTTTTATCAATCAAACTGTCATCCATCCTGGCCGCTGTCTCACCAGATTCAATACTGTCACCTTCATCATAACTGGCTTCAATAAGTTTTGAACCGGCAGGGGCACTTAAGGTGACAGTTTCGGCTTCGATTATTCCCGAGGCTTCGATTATATCCAGTTGTTCTCCTATCTTATCTTTGACATAGTCATAGATAAAATATGATATTACCGCCAGAGCTACTACAATTAGTATTACCGGGAGGATTTTTTTCTTCATACTACTTACCCCTTTGAATTATTCTGAAATATTATTTGTTTTAAAAATATTATATATAATCTACTGCTAAATGATAACCATGTTTATACAGTTTTTAAAATATCATTCAATTCTCTTTCTGAACCTGAATATGGATACAGTAAGAATGATAATGCCGATGGTTCCCAGCGCAAGCATCTGCGGCCATAGTATGCCCAGTCCTGTTCCCTTTAAGAAAATACCGGTGATTATCACAAAGAAATATCTAAGGGGATTTAAGTAAGTGATATACTGAATGACTGTTGGCATATTTTCTATGGGGAACATAAAGCCCGATAAAAGGACTGCGGGCATCATAAAGAAAAAGGAAGACATCATCGCCTGCTGCTGGGTCCTTGATATAGTGGATATAAACAATCCTACTCCCAGGGTCGCAAACAGGTAAAGTATCATACTGAAAAATAATATCAGCAGATTGCCCCGTAGGGGGATCCCGAACCAGCTGTAGGATACTGATATGACAAGTAATACGTCAATAAAACCTATCATGGCGAAAGGTATGGTCTTACCTGCTATTAATTCTATTGGTTTTATAGGTGTCACTATCAGCTGTTCGATGGTACCTGCCTCCTTCTCTTTGACTATGGACATTGAAGTAAGCATGATGGTGGATATAAGGAGGACAAAAGCCATTACTGCCGGTACATTTGAGAATCTGCTCTTTAACGTGGGATTAAACCAGAATCTGATCTCGTTAGAAAATGAATCGATATTTGTTTCAATATATTCCTGCTTTAATAACTCGAACTTGTTTAATCTTTCAATAAGTATAGAATTGGAATAGCTGGCGCTTATCTGATTGATATAACCAAGTATGACAGCTGCGGAATTTGAGTCGGAACCATCTATTATAACCTGGATTTTAGCCTCGTCTCCTTTTTTAACATCTTTCCCAAAACCGGGATTTATCCTTACGGCAACCTGTGCGTCACCACTTTCAAGAAGATTTGTGATCTCATGTTCTGAATCTATATAATAGTTCAAATTAAAATTGCCGCTGTCTTCAATGCCCGATATGAAATCCCTGCTTTCGGGAGTTCGGTCCATATCCCATATTGCAGTGGAAATGTTTTCTATATCTGTGGTTATGGCATATCCAAAAAGTATCAATTGGATAAGCGGTGCTATAAATACTATCAGGAGCATCCTTTTATCTCTGCTTATCTGTATAAATTCTTTAATTATAAGTTCTTTAATTCTTGAAAACATTTTACCGGGTCAATTTTTTAATAAATCTTAGATTGGCTATGATGAAAACGATCATGGCAAATATAGTCAGGTAAAGGATTTCCAGTAAAAGGATCATGAATCCTGAGCCTTTCAGAAAGATTCCTCTTAGTATGATAATAAAATATTTTGCGGGAACCAGGTATGATATGTACTGTATGACCTTTGGCATACTGGATATAGGAAAGACCAGCCCCGACAGTATATATGATGGAAGGAATGATAGGAGCATGGCGATCTGATATGATAAGACCTGCGTTTTTGTAACTATAGATATGGTTATACCAAGGCTTAAGGCACCAAAAAGGAAGATACTGGATAGTATGAAGAGAAGTATGGCATTGCCTTTGATAGGTATATCAAAAAGGAGTCTCCCGAATATCACTATCACAGCCATATCAAGTATGCCTATGACAAAATAAGGGATTATTTTTCCCAGGATCAATTCCTGAGGTCTTATGGGAGAGACGATCAGCTGCTCCATGGTACCGTTTTCCCATTCTCTTGATACCACCTGTGAGGTGAGCAACGATGCGATCATCATCAGTATTATGGCTATGATACCAGGGATTATGAAATTTTTACTTTCCAGCTCCGGATTGAACCATATCCTAATGTCAGGATCCAGCGGAGTACCGATTTCATCGATAACGGTCCTGGCGGATGTTATATTGGAATAAAAAGACCGGGTTATCCCTTCTATATATCCGTTGGCTATGGAAGCTTTATTTGCTGAAGAACCGTCTATGATAGTTTGGACCTGAACGTCTTTCCCTGCAGCCAGGTTTTTACTGAAATCAGGCGGTATGACTATTGCTACCAGACTCTTACCCGATAAAATATTTTCTTCAAGCTGGTCATGATCATAGATGTAATCGTTTATGGTAAAATAACCAGACTGGCTGAAACTGCTGATAAATTCCCGGCTGTATTTACCACTATCATAATTCAGGATAGTGGTAGGGATGTTTTTGACATCGAGAGTAAGAGCATAACCGAATAAAATCAAAAGCACGACAGGTATCATAAAGGATAGGATAAGAGAGCGTCGGTCCCTTCTTATATGTATAAATTCTTTTTTAGCTATGGTGATAATTCTTTTTATACTCATATTGTCTTATTCTTCTATATCTCTGAGTCTCAGGCCTTTCTTCCTATCATGATCTTCAATCAGGGCAATAAAGACATCCTCCAGTGTCGGGGATTTTATATTAAATCCGGCCCCATATACTTTTTTTAATCTCTGGGGGTTATCGAGAGCTATTATGTTTCCATTATAGATAAAAGCTATTCTGTCACAATATTCTGCTTCACTTAGATAATGCGTGGTTACAAAGACAGTCTTTCCTTTGTCCGACAGATTATTGATGAGTTCCCAAAAATTATTTCTTGAGATGGGATCTACACCGCTGGTCGGCTCATCCAGAAAAATAATCGGAGGATCGTGAAGCATCGCGCAGCCAAGGGCAAGTCTTTGTCTGAAACCGACCGGAAGGGAATCAGTAATACTGTTTTTAATATAGGAGAGACCGGCAAGCTTTAAAATTTCTTTTTTTCTGCTGTTTCTGGTCGCCTTTTTGACCTTATATATTCCGGAATAAAAATTTAAGTTTTCTTCAACTGTAAGATCATGGTAGAGAGAAAATTTTTGGGACATATAACCTATGTTCTGTTTTATCATCTCACTTTGTCGATATACATCAAAGCCGTTTACTGAAGCATACCCGGAAGTGGGAATCAGAAGCCCGCAGAGCATTCTTATAGTCGTGGATTTTCCTGCTCCGTTTGGGCCGAGGAAACCAAATATTTCACCCTTTTTTATCCCGAACGTTATCTCATCTATAGCGGTGAAATCACCGAAATTTTTCTTTAACTTTTCAGCTTCTATTATGTTTTCCATATTTAACTTTTATCTTTTTTATACTATCCCACAAGGTAGACAAAAACGTCTTCAATTCCAGGAGAGACCTCCCTGAAGGATTTTACTTCAATATTATTCTCCTTAAGTACTGCTTCGATCTGTTTTCTATCAAATCCCTTTTCTGAATTTAGATGCAGAGTCTCTCCATAAATATTTATTCCCTTGACTTCTTTGATGTTTTTTAATATTTCAAATGAGCTTTTATAGTTTGAGGTGGTAAGTTCTGCTGCCATGCCCTTATGCTTTTTTTTGAAATCAGCGGGTGTTCCAGAATAGAGAAGATCTCCCTTATTAATAAGCCCGATGATGTCACACCTTTCGGCTTCGTCCATATATGGTGTAGATATGATTATAAGAACCCCTTCCTCCTTTAGTTCTTTTAATATATTCCAGAATTCTCTTCTTGAGAGGGGGTCTACTCCGTTGGTAGGCTCGTCCAGAAATAGTATCTCCGGTTTATGTATAAGAGAGCAGGCGAGTCCAAGTTTTTGTTTCATACCTCCGGATAGGTTTTCTGCAAGTCTGTTTTTAAATTGGGATAGATAAGAGAATTCAAGTAGCCTGCTTATAGTCCTCAGTCTCTCTTTTCTGGGGACAAGATATAAATCGGCGTAAAAATTAAGATTCTCTATTACCGAAAGGTCTCTATAAAGGCTGAATTTCTGGGGCATATAACCGATTTTTAATCTTACTTCCTCAGGGTATTTTCTAATACTTCTTTTTTCGATCAATACATCTCCGCTAGTGGGGTCCATAATCCCGCACATCAATCTGATTAGTGTGGTTTTTCCTGCACCGTCAGGTCCTATGAGACCGAAAATACCGATTTTCCCAATATTTAAATTAAGGCTATTTATAGCAGTAATATCATCAAACTTTTTAGTAAGGTTTATAGATTCTATCATTTCAGATATTTTTATTTCTAAACATCTGGAATATCTTTAAAATAATTAATAAGCCAGGATACCCGGTAGGATTAATAGAAATGCCGAAAATACTCTCTTTTCTTCCATTTAATATTGAAGTTTAACAAGCAGCCAGTGTAAAGTCAAATCTCACTTGTAAGGTAATTAGCTATTTGACAATTTGATTTTTAATAGATATACTCATATACATAAAAATACAATACAAATATAGCAAAAGGTCAAAAATATGGTAGAAAGAAAACAGGACTATTTCAGGGTTCCTATAACCATGCCTTCGCGCATGGTCGCATATCTTGAGAACCTTGGTATTGAATGTAAGAAATCCGGCGGCCATAAGATAGCCAATACTATGATCGTAAGATGTGCGATCAGGCTTTTAATGGATTTGAATCTTGATATTTCGGGAGTAAGATCCGAGGAAGAGCTGGAGAGAAGAATAAAAGAAGCTGCAAAGAAATATTAAAAGATAGTGACCATATTAGCTTATTAGAAACTCTGTTAATGTTGATATTCTGCAATTTTTAACTGCAGTAGTTCAGCTTTATATGAGTTTTTATAAAATACTGCCAATTAGCCATTTATTTTAAAATCTAATTATTTATAATATTGAATAGGATATTTGGAGTTTCATATCCCATTATCTTTATTTATAATTTTATTTAATAGGGGTTTATCAGAAATGCAGGTAATGAAAAAAGAACTTCTTATCATAGGTGCCGGACCTGGAGGATTGGGAGCAGCACTGTATGCCGTGAGATCGGGTCTCGATTTTGATATTGTAGAAAAAGATACAGCAGGTGGACAGATCATATACACAGGGATGATCGAAAATTACCCGGGCTTTAAAGAAGACCTGTCCGGTTATGAATTTGTACAGAATCTGGTGGAGCACTGCAGGAAATTTAACGTCAAGGTGCAGGAGTATTTTCCTATAATTTCAATAGAGCAGGTAAATCCAGAGGAAAAGAGTCAGCCTTATAATTTTAAATGCCTTGGTGATGATAAGCTTATATGGACGAACTCATTAATAATTGCTACCGGTGTAAAATCCAATAATCTTGGTGTCGAAGGGGAAAGAGATTTTATCGGCAGAGGTATTTCCTTTTGTGCTACCTGCGACGGAGCTTTGTACCGGGATAGAGAAGTTGCTGTTGTAGGAGGTGGAGATACGGCTATTGATGAGGCTCTTTTTCTGACCAAATTTGCCAGGAAGGTGTACATCATTCACAGAAGGGACCAGCTCCGGGCAGTAAAAATTCTGCAGAAAAGAGCGTTTAAAAATAAAAAAATCAAGATCCTTTGGGACTCTATTATCGAGAAATTTATAGGCAGGGAAAAACTTGAAGGGATTTTAATAAAAAATAAAAAAGAAAACAAAACATATGAACTCGCAGTCGAAGGGGTTTTTGAATATGTAGGATGGAAGCCTAATTCTGAACTGGTAAAAGACCTGGTAAAGATCGATGATAAAGGTTTTATAATCACCAATTCTAAAATGGAGACATCTCTACCCGGAATATTTGCGGTCGGTGATGTAAGAAATACACCTTTGCGGCAGGTAATAACAGCGGTTGCGGATGGGGCAGTGGCCGCAATGTATGTTGATAAATTTTTAGAGGGTTCAAAGAAAAAATAAAATGGAAACAATTAAAAGAAACTCTTCAGGCGAAAAAGTAACGGATCTTCAGAGGAGGTTAAAACTACTGGGTTATAATATAGGAACCAAGGACGTGGATGGGTTTTTTGGTATTGACACCGAATATGCGGTAAGAAAATTTCAGCAGGATAGAGGGCTACTGGTTACCGGTGTCATAGATAGGGAGACATGGCAGGAATTGGTTGATGCAGGGTATAAGATCGGCGAAAGGATGCTCTATCTGAAGCAGCCTCCTTTCAGGGGTGATGATGTAAGGACTTTACAGTTATGGTTAAAAACACTGGGATTCTATCCCTATAATGAGAACGGTATATTTTGTGAAAGGACTCATAAGGCTCTGATAGAATTTCAAAATAATATGAATATTGCTGATGATGGAATAGTGGGAGAGGAAACATTACAGCATCTCAGGAATTTAAAGAGGATCATAGTATCAAGGGAAACTTCTAATTTCCCCATAACTAAAAATATTAAGAGTAAAGGCAGACCGAGTGAAATTAAAATCATTCTTGATTATAGTGAAAACCTGGAGGATACGGGAGGCAGTGAGAAATATCTAAGCGAAAAGATCTATATATGCAGGAGCATCGTGAATTTCTGCAGTGATATATTGTCAAAGAAGAGCATTGAGACGCTTCTTTCAGGTGGTGAAAATGAAAGGCATGACCTTTTTCTGCATGATAGAATAGAATATGCCAACAGTAGTGGAGCAGATCTTCTGGTAGGTGTAGATTTGAACTATTCCTCGGATAAAGATGCCAACGGCTGCAGCTGCTTCTATTTTAAGGGTCTCAAATCCTATTCGATTCCGGGATACAGGATCGCAAATCTGATACAAGACAAAATCGTCGGCAGCCTAAAGGTTTTGGACTGCAGAGTCCATGGTGCAAATTATGCTATCCTCAAGGACACTACCATGGCCTCTGTGCTGGTGGAACCTGCCTTTGTTTCGAATTATAAAGATAGGGAAAGAATAAAAAAGACGGGTTATCAGTTAAAAATAAGTAAGAGCATAGTTGATGCTATTTTAGAATATCTCGAGTAAGAGAAAGTACTGATAAATAATAATGATATGTACATAATATATGATGATTTTTATCTAAAACACTCAAATGGGCCGTCTCATCCTGAAAACGAAAACAGGCTGATTGCTATAAAAGAGGCGTTAGACAGGTGGGAATTCAGAGATAAAATAATCTTCAAAAAGCCGAGTCCTGCGGAAAACATTCAGATCGAGATGGTGCACGATAGGTATTATATCCAGCAGATCATGGATCTTTCGGTAAGAGGAAGCATTTCTTACCTCGATCCGGATACTGGAGTGACGGAGCATACATATAAGTGTGCGCTTCTGGCGGCTGGTGGATGCTTTAATGGGCTGGATCTTATTTTTAGCCCAAAAGCCGAATGTAGCAGTTTTTTTGCTGTTGTCCGCCCTCCGGGCCATCATGCTTCCAGGGATAGGGGAAGTGGATTCTGTATTTTCAATAACGTGGCTCTTAGTGCCAGGTATGCCCAGAAAAAATGGAATGTCAAGAAATTAGTCATAATAGATTTTGATGCCCATCATGGTAACGGGACACAGGAAATCTTTTATGATGACTGCAGTGTTTTTTATATATCTTTTCATCAGTACCCCCACTATCCGGGAACAGGATATTACAGCGAAATAGGGAAAGACAGGGGAAAAGGTTTTAATATGAACTTCCCCTTTAAGTCCCAGACAGATGATGCAGATTATCTGGCGGCATTGAAGGATATAGTTATTCCTGTTATAGAGAGGTTTGAACCCGAGCTTTTTCTGGTAAGTGCCGGATATGATTCACACCTGCTGGATCCTTTATCCTCTCTTAACCTGATCGAGGAATCATATTACAAAATAATGTGCGTTATTTCATATTTAAGCTGCAGGTACAGCGAAGGTAAAATCGGAGTGGTGCTGGAAGGAGGTTATGATTATAACGCTACTTCAAGAAGCGTCCTGGAGACTATTAGGGGATGCTTTGATAAGGAAATGTTTACCGGGCCTGGTGGCATTGACAATCTTAAAAGTAAACTGGAGGTAAACAGTGATTTTAAGAACAGAGAAATAAATAATGCAGAGGTCCTGAGAAACATCAAAGAAATTTTTAAAGTGTGAAAACGTTGGTAATAATATTATAATAGATGCTTGAAGGAGCTGTACTTACGGATATTTTTAATTTTTAAACAATATTGTAAGAAAGTTGCTAAGAAGAAGTTTTTACAGGATATTTTTTCTGGTTCTGGTTATTTTAGTAATGCTGACTGGCTGCAGGGGATATGATGGTAAACTGGATGTGGCTTATTTTTTGAAGACAGAACCGGAGAAAGCTATTCTGGATTTTTTTTATTCTCTTAACAATAAGGATCCTGATTTCATATACACAAATTTACTTCCGGATAGCGATAAGAATAATATAAGCAGGGAAAAATATGTAGCTGAGTTTAAAAAGATACTCTCGGACGTGGACAGCATAGAAGTCAAGGAGATAGTATATCTAGGATATGAGAATGATATGAGCAAGGTAGTGGCGGAGTTCGAAGTTAGTTATAAAAATGGAGAGGTAAAGCAATATAAAAAATACATATACTTGATTGAAGAAAAAGATAAGTGGAAAATATTATTTGAAAAAACTTTTATATAATAAATAAATGTTTTTTGTAAAAAATTTATAATATTTGGTATAATGTTTATTTAAGATTATGATGAAAAACTTAAAAACAATTTTAATATTGATAATTTGCGGAATTACTGTTTTATCATTATCTTTTAGCTGCTTTTTCAACAGCGGCAGTAGTGGGTTGATAATAACGGATAGAAGTAACCAGGCTGAAGATAATAGTGATGAAAATAATACCATTGATGATAAATTATCGACATTAAGAAACAGATTAATAACTGCACCCATAGTCTTATCTCATGTGTCTGGTGAAGAAATACACGGCAGCGGTGATAAGGAATTGATCTTTATTAAAGGTCTCGCTGAGGCGGGGAATACCATAGATATATATGTCAATGGAGAAATGCAGCAAAGCGGTATACCTGTTGATGATAATGGCAGTTTTGAGACCACAGAAGGAGTGGAAATAATAAAAGGTGAGAATGTAGTAGAACTTATTTCAATAAGCCCCTCTGGAAGTGAAAGCAATCCTACAGAACTTGATTTGTTTTTAGCCGTACCTCCAGGTGTAGAATTTAGTCTGTTTGAAGACTCTGAGAGTCTAAAAGAGATATCGAGTCCCTATTATTCTACAGAGACCAATCCTGTGATATATATACAGGGGAAACATCAACCGGGTTCAAAGGTTTATATCCAGGTGAATGATAAAATTGTTAGTGAGGTTGAATGTGATGAAAACGGCAACTTTAGTCTGGAAAATGTTTCATTAAAATTAAATAATAATGAAATCGCTGCCTGGGCCGAAACAGAAGAAGGATATAGAAGTGAACCGGTGTTTAAAGATTTATTAGTTTTTAAAGATCTGATGGTTCCTTACCCTTCCGATCTTACGGGATACCAGCAGGGCGATGCTAATTATTTAAGCTGGACTGCCAGTGTTGATGACAATTTTAGTTCGTATAAACTGATCAGGTCGGAAGAACCCTGTGACAGCCATGATCTTGAAGTTGACGATATTATAGTCACCTATAATGATGTGAATGAAACTTCTTATATAGATGATGATATAGAAGAAGGCAGAGCTTATTTTTATTCCATATGGACTCTGGATAAAGCAGGACGAAAAGTATCAAGTGATATTTTGGCAGTCCCTTCACCTGATTATACTATTACTATGGAAGCAGTTCCTCCCTTCAGTGATTATTCCAAGGGAAGGAGAGAGTGGTTTACACAGTATTATGAAATAACTAACCTGGGGAATGTCACACTTGACTTACAACCTATGAGGATCTGGGAAAAGCTGGAACCCTACCGTGATCCCGAAATGGAAATAGCTCCTTTATGGGAAGTACATATATGGAATCCCGAAGAAGCCGACACATACTATTATTCAAATGAGGAGGTTTATGAGACCTATATTTCAGATTGGGCAAATACCAGAGGTACTGTTGAGACTGAAACAACGACTGAATACAGTACTAACGGTCTTACCAAGACTGTCACCGAAAAAGTGACCACTAAAAAGACAGAGGAAAGTGAAGTAAATCTGAAGAGACTGATGACAACGACTGAAGAAACCACTATAACTGAGACTGATCTGACCACCGGTATTGACACTGTAACCACCACTACCGATACCAGTACCGAAATAGTGGAACCTGAAAAAATAGGTTCGAAAATAGAAGGATTGGATCCGGGTGAAAAAATAAAGATAGCAATAAAAATTCAGAATGTTTCCGCTTATTGGAATGATGAGATCACGGTTCATTTTAATTTTGCACCTGTGGATTGTGACGATCACTTCTTTATTGATGAAATAGTTTCTACTGGTGATATTACTGTGAAAAGCACGGGTAGGAATTACCAGTAGAAATTAAAACTTTTAAAATATCTCCTTCCTTTATATAATATATTTTATTTTTCTTTCTAAAATATTTTATTGAAGTTATTCGTTTAGGACTATGACTAAAAAAGAAAAAAGCAATAATCAAGATCCCAGACATATTAATAAAAGCGGTGGTAACGGAGAGGATATGGAGGAAACAATCGAATATAAAAAGCGTGGGGAAAAAGTACCGGAATCCACTTTGAAGAAAGGAATAAAAGAGAGACTGGAAACTGAAGAACTCGAAGAAGAAATAAAACTTCTGAGAAAAGAACTGGAAGGATATAAGAAGGTTGAAGAAGTTTATGTGGACAGGATCAAGAGGTTACAGGCAGATTATGATAATTACAGAAAGAGAGCTTTAAAAGAGCACCTGGAGCATATAAAAAGGGCAAATAAGGATCTAATTGAAAAGCTTCTTCCCGTAATCGATAATTTTGAAATGGCCATTGAGGCGGGTAAGAAATTAGAGAAGGAAGATGATGAATTCTTAAAAGGTGTGGAGATGATTTATGAGAAACTGATAGAGCTTCTTAAAAAGGAAAATGTCAGTGTCATCGATCCGGTAGGTGAGGAGTTCAATCCGGAGATATGTGAAGCAGCTGCAACCGAAGCAGTAGAAGGTGTCGATGAGGGTAATATTCTGGAAGTCATAAAAAAAGGTTATATGATAGATGATTATTTAATAAGACCGGCAGTGGTCAGAGTTTGCAAGAAAAAGTGAGAGGAGTATAGATTTTATGGGTAAAAAGATTGCTTTGGGGTGTGTAATCGGTTTTGTAGCAGTGATTATCATTGTAGGGCTGATACTGGTTGCCTATGTAATAGATTCAAGAAATAATATGGTGGCTAAAGAAACAGACATAGACGAAGCCTGGGCACAGGTACAAAATGTCTATGAAAGAAGACTCGATCTGGTACCTAACCTGGCCGAGAGTGCCAGGGCATATATGCAGCTGGAAAAAGATATTTTTGAGGCCATATCTGCGGCCAGAGCGGGAATACAGGAGGCAGAAACAGCTTCAGAGCTGGATGATGCCAATCAAGAAATAAATTCTATCATAGGTCGTATAAAGGTGACTGTTGAAGATACACCTGAGTTAAAGGCAAGCGAGACTGTAAAGGACCTGATGACCCAGCTGGAAGGAACAGAAAACAGGATTGCAGTAGAGAGGGGAAGGTTTAATGAGACAGTAAGGGAATATAATGTATATATAAAGATGTTCCCCAGAAATATAATCGCCGGCTGGTTTGGATTTGAGGAAAGAGAATTTTTCGAAGCCAGAGAAGGAGCGGAAACGGCTCCGGAGCTGGATCTGGAACTTGATTAAATAATGGGATATATTTTAATTAAATTAAAAAAAAGATTTGTCTTATTTTTAATATTTTTCTTAGTTTGCTTCTTATCTTTCCCCGGTATTATTCATTGTGATGATGTTGATTTTCCTTCCTATACGGGATATATAAATGATTATATCGGCCTGCTGGACAGCAATTCCAGGAACAAGCTGGAAGCCCTTGCAACACAGATTGAAAATGACACCGGAAGTGAAATAGCAGTGGCCATAGTCGACAGTCTTCAGGGGATCACGGTAGAAGAATATACCGTAGAACTTTTTGAAGAGTGGGGGATAGGAAAAGAAAAAGAAGACAACGGTCTTCTAATACTGATCTGTACCGAAGGTGAACCGGGAAAGAGACCTTTGAGAATAGAGGTAGGATACGGCCTGGAAGGAGTAATAACCGATCTTGAGGCAGGCGATATTGTAGATGATATAATGATCCCTAATTTCAAAAAAGGCCATTACTATGAAGGATTGTATAATGCAGTAATGACCATTGCTGACCAGATATACGTAGAGGAAGGCCTTGAACCGTTAAGTTCCGGCAGTGGAGGTATTGCGGTGGTCACCGAAAGTCCTGTTTCTTCCTTTAGCAGTTTCCTATCGGGATTTCCTGCAACATGTATGTGCTGTTTTCCTTTTCCACTCGTGATTATCATTATAGTGGTGCTGGTAAGCTTTTTCAGGAGAAGATGTCCCAGCTGCAGGAAATTAAGTCTTAAGACAAAGAGTACCATACTAAAGGCAGCCACTTATACTGCTGCAGGTAAGAAACTGGTAGAAAGGGTCTGTTCAAACTGCGGATACAGCGATAGGAAGGAAGTCACAATACCTAGAAAGAGCAGGGCCTCATACTGGTCAGGTGGAGGCGGAATATCTTCCGGTGGAGGTTTTTCCGGTGGAGGAGGATTCGGAGGCTTCGGTGGCGGATCCTCCGGGGGTGGAGGAGCCAGCGGAGGCTGGTAGTATAACTTTTAATATAAGGCAGGATATGATTTAAATGAAAATTGCAATATCGGGTAAAGGAGGGGTAGGAAAGACTACCCTGGTTGCATGCCTGGCAAAATATTTTGCCGACAGGAAAAATAAAGTAATTGCTGTTGACGCCGATCCCGATGCTAATTTGGCTTCGGCTTTGGGAATAGGTCAGGATGAAGCCTTAAAGATCACTCCGCTGATAGATATGAAAAAATTAATTGAAGAAAGAACAGGAGCCAAGCCCGGAGGTTATGGCACTTTCTTTAAATTAAATCCCAGGGTAGATGATATTCCGGAAAAATTTGGAATAGATGTAGGTGGAGTAAGACTGCTGGTCGCCGGGACGATAAAAGCAGGTGGCAGCGGTTGTTATTGCCCCGAAAATGTTCTGCTGAAGAATCTTTTCAGGCATCTTATCATAAATCAGGAAGAGATAGTCATTCTGGATATGGAAGCAGGTATAGAACATTTGGGAAGGGGGACCTGTGAAAACATGGATGCACTGATCATTGTGGTAGAGCCCGGGCTCAGAAGTGTTCAGACTGCAAAATCAGTCAGGAAAATGGCAGATGAACTGGGAATAAAAAAGCTTTATGTGGTGATAAATAAGATAAGGACTGGTGAAGAGAGGAAATTCATAAAAGACAGCATTAGTGATTTTGTTATACTTGGAGAACTTCCCTACAGTGAAAAGGTAAGAGAATCGGATATCGGGTATTTTTCTCCATGTGATGCAGATGAGAAATTCAGGGCAGCAGTTCAAAAAATTGCAGATGGATTAAGTAGATATATAAAGAGTGATTAAGTCCGGTATTAGAGAGGTGTCGACAAAAAATAAAAATAGGTGATTATTTGTATAAGATAATAAAGAAAAAAAATCTTACAGAAAACATAGACAGATTCCAAATAAAAGCCCCACTTATAGCTGAAAAAGCAAGAGCCGGCCAGTTTGTAATAATCAGGATAAATGAAGAAGGAGAAAGAATACCTCTTACTCTTTCGGATTATGACCGCAAAAAGGGATTAATAAGCCTGGTATCTATGCAGGCGGGAAAGACCACGACCCTTCTTTCCAGTTTGAAACAGGGAGACATTATAAAGGATGTTGTAGGTCCGCTCGGTAATCCTTCGGAAATTAAAAACTTCGGAAGGGTCATCTGTGTGGGCGGTGGAGTGGGTATAGCTCCCATTTTTCCTATAGCGAGGGAATTAAAAAAGGCCGGTAATTATATAATATCCATTATTGGTGCAAAAAGTAAGAATCTCCTCATCTTAAAAAAATCTATGGAGAGAATATCTGATGAACTGCATGTCTGCAGTGATGACGGTTCTATCGGATATCACGGATTTGTGTCAGGATTTTTAAAACAGTATTTGGAAGAGAATACAGGCATCAAAATAGACGGAAATGTAACGATTGCAAGAGTAATTGCAATCGGGCCGGCTCTTATGATGGCAAGTGTTGCCGATGTCACCAGACATTTTAATATAAAGACTATAGTATCTCTGAATTCTATAATGGTGGACGGAACCGGGATGTGCGGGTCGTGCAGGGTGGAAGTAGGTGGAAAGACTAAATTTGTCTGTGTAGACGGCCCGGAATTTGATGCCCACGAAGTCAATTTTGATCTGCTGCTGTCAAGACAGAAGGTCTACTGCAGTCATGAAAAAGAATGCATGGGTATCTATGAAAAGCAGTGCAAGCTCAAATAAAAGATAATATGGTTATTTTTGGATTATGAATAAAAAAAAGAGCAGTAAAAAAAATAAAGCTAAAAAAATACCCAGAGTATCTATGCCTGAACAGAATCCCAGAGAAAGGACCAAGAATTTTGATGAAGTAAATCTGGGTTATAAACAGGAAGATGCTCTCAAAGAAGCATCCAGATGTCTTCAGTGCAGGAATCCCAAGTGTATAGAAGGGTGCCCTGCAGGAATTGATATTAAAAGTTTTATAAGCCTGATACAGGAGAAGAAATTTGATGAAGCTCTGGAAAAAATAAGAGAGTGCAACAGCCTTCCTGCGGTTTGCGGAAGAGTATGTCCTCAGGAAGATCAGTGCGAAAAAACATGTATTCTGGGTATTAAGGATAAACCTGTTGCTATTGGAAATCTGGAAAGGTTCTTAGCGGACCGCGAGCGTGAAAGAGAAATCAAGGGTATACAGAAATGTGCCTGGTCGGAAGTCACTAAAAAATGTACTAAGGAAAAAATAGCGATAATAGGATCAGGTCCGGCAGGGCTTACCTGTGGAGCTGAACTGGCAAGAATGGGATACCAGGTCACTATTTTTGAAGCGCTTCACAAGCCGGGTGGAGTTTTAGTCTATGGTATTCCTGAATTCAGACTTCCAAAGGAAATAGTAAAGAGAGAGATAGAATACTTAAAGCATCTGGGAGTAAAGATAAAAGTAAATATGGTGATAGGAAAAACCCTTACCATAGACGAACTATTTGATAGTGGATTTAAAGCGGTTTTTATTTCAACGGGAGCAGGCCTTCCTTATTTTATGAATATCCCAGGAGAAAATCTAAACGGGGTATATTCAGCCAATGAATATCTCACCAGATCAAACCTGATGAAAGCGTACAAGTTTCCCGAATGCGATACTCCCATTATAAGAGGTAAAAGAGTAGCAGTAGTAGGCGGCGGTAATGTTGCCTTGGATTCGGCCAGGACAGCTAAAAGATTGGGTGCTGAAAATGTATATCTTTTATACAGAAGAAGCCGGAAGGAAATGCCGGCGAGAGATGAAGAAATAGAACATGCCAGGGCAGAAGGGATTGAATTTAATCTGCTTACGAATCCGGTAGAAATATTAGGCAGAGAAGGCTGGGTAAACAAGATAAGATGTATCAGGATGAAGCTGGGTGAACCTGATGATTCCGGTAGAAGGAGACCTATACCTATAAAGGGTTCAGAATTTGATATAAAGGTAGATGTAGTAATAATGGCAATAGGCCAGGGTCCAAATCCGGTTCTTACATCCACCATTCCAAAGCTGGAACTTAACAAATCGGGGAATATTAAGGCTGACCCCGAAACAGGGAAAACAAATGTAAGGGAGGTCTTTGCCGGAGGCGATATAGTGACCGGTGCTGCTACAGTCATACTGGCTATAGGTGCCGGTAAAAAGACAGCTGCAGCAATTAATGAGTATATCAGGACTGGTGTCTGGTAATAATCAGCTGGATATATTAATTGATCTAGAAATTTCTCCTAATTGTCCCGATTAATACTGTATTTTTTCGAATATATATTATAATTTTAATATAAGACTAATAATTTCTATTAATGGAGGTAAAAATGAAGATTAAAAGAATATCATCAAAGATATTTATCATCTTAATAGCCTGTTTTTTGCTGATAGGAGTATCGTTTGCAGGCTGTAAAGCATATGAAGAAGCAATGGGAGGGGCGGAAGAGCCTGGTTATGATTATGATATTGAAAAGGTAGAAGAGACAGCAGCTGAGATGGAAGTTTCGAGGGCTATTGATGATGAAGGGATAGAATTTGAAGAAGAAAAAGCGGCAAGTGATAATGAGATACAGTACAGCGATACGCCGCTTGCCGGTGATAGAATGGTGATAAAGACTGCTTATATCGATCTTGAAGTAGAAGAAGGGGAATTTGAAGATGTCCTGTTTGCAATATCAGATCTGGCAGAGCAGAATGGCGGTTTTGTATCAAACACTTATAGTAACTCTGATTCTGAAGGCAATCTTACCAGCGGAGGGATTACCATAAGAATACCTCATAATAAATACAGTTCTGCTATAGAAAAGGTCAAAGACATGGGTGTGGTAAAAAGTATTTCTGTCTCAGGACAGGATGTGACTCAGGAATATGTAGATCTTGAAAGCAGGCTGAAAAATTACGAAGCACAGCAGGATGTTCTTCTGGATCTGATGGAACAGTCTAAAAAAGTCAGTGACAGTCTGGAAGTTCAGAATGAATTAAGTAATGTACAGGAGCAGATAGAGATAATCAAGGGCAGGATGAATTATCTTGATGACCTGGTAGCTTTTTCTACCATTGAAGTCTATCTTTATGAACCTGAACCTATAAAGACTACCTCCGATTGGGGCTTTGTCGAAGCATTAAAGAGAGGATTGAGAGGAGCGGTAACCGTTTTTAACTATATAATAATGGTACTGATCGTAACTGCTCCGGTTTGGATTCTGGCAGGAATAATAGTAATCATAGTTTGGCAGGCCATAAGGGCAAGAAATAGGAGAAGGGCTAAAAAGGAGAAGAAATAGAATGAAAGATTCTGATATCATCGGCTATTCCCTGATGATATTTGGACTTGGAATCCTTGTGGGACTTCTCATCGCGCCCCGCAAGGGTGAAGAGACCAGAGAAATTTTAAGGAAATATCTTAAGGAATATTGCGGCGAGACTTTAGAATTTATCACAGAGAAAGCATCACAGGTAGGGAAGAAAGCTCAGGAGTATATTGAAGAATTAAAAAAAGGTATAGAAGAGGTCAGGTAGTATTTTTTATTTAATCATTCATACCTTAATGCATCTATAGGATTAAGTCTTGCGGCTCTCATTGCAGGGTAAATACCAAAGAACAGCCCTATTATCGTGGAAAAACTCAAGGCAATCACTATTGGTATCCATGTTATGGCAGTGTCCAGGACAGTGAACCTTGACAGTATTTCGGATATGATTACCGCAAATAAAATACCAAAAACACCACCTGTGACACTCAGGACGATGCTTTCTACCAGGAATTGTATAAGTATGTCCCTGTTTTTGGCACCGATGGCTTTACGGATGCCGATCTCCCTGGTCCTCTCTGTGACTGAGACCATCATTATATTCATTATCCCTATGCCGCCCACCAGAAGTGATATACCGGCGATACCTGCTATTACGACAGTAAAAATGCCGGTAATAGTGCTTATGACATCAAGTATCTGGGTCTGATTCCGCACACTGAAATCTGCCGATTCCCCAGACCTTATATTTCTATGGCGTCTAAGTATCGATTCTATTTCTTCTGAAGCTGCATCTATGTCTCTTTCGCTTACACTCTGGGCCAGGATCATATTATAAGAGTCAAGGCCGTATAATTTATTCTGTGCAGTCGTGACCGGTATGCTTAAAAAGTCATCCTGATCATTGCCAAAGGCATCAGTACCTCTTGTCTCCAGAGTTCCTATTACCTTGAAATTCTGACCGTCTATTTTAATGATTTTACCCACGGGGTTTATATTGCCAAATAATTTGGTCACGATAGTCTGACCGATAACTGCTACATTTAAAGAATTTGAGACATCGCTCCTGCTGTAAAATTTACCTTCTTCTATCTCCATGTTATAGAGTCCACGCCCTTTTTCAGTAGAAGCATATATCATTGATTGGGTGCTTTTATTCATATAGGAGATAATGGATGTACTGAAGACTACCGGAGCTGCTTCGGTGATCAGAGTGGCTTCCCTTTCTATGGAAGTAAGATCATCTTCCTTTAGCTTGGACTGCTGTGAGCCCATTGTGATCTGCTGTCCGATACTCTCTTCTTCCTCGGGGTTACCGGGAGTTATTATAATCAGATTCGAGCCTATGTTCTGGACAGACTGAATAACAGACTGCTGTGCCCCTATGCCTATTGAGAGCATAGCGACCACTGCACCAACTCCTATTATTATCCCCAGCATGGTCAGAAAAGACCTCATTTTATTTAAGTACAGGGCCTGGAATGCAACTTTTATATTTTCCAGAAATCTTTTCATGTTTTAAAATATCTTTATCAGATTGATGAAGTTGTGACTATATCTCCCTCATTTAAGCCTGATTTTATCTCAATCAGGTCATAATTGGATATACCGGTAGTGACTTCTGTTTTTACCTTATCTCCTTCCGTGGTCAAAACATCCACATATGTTATCCCGTCTTCTTCATAGATATACTGTAATGGGACATACAGGACGTTCTCTACACTGGAAGTTGTTATATCAAGACTTGCTGAAAACCCGTAAAGGACTTTAGGACCGTCCTGGGTATCAAGCTCTACCGTGATTTCAAATGATACCACTCCTCCGAGATTACTTGAGATTGGAGATATCCGGGCTATTTTACCGTTAAAAATATAGTCATAGTAGGCATCAAGCGTTACCTCTACCTCCTGACCTTCTTCCAGGTTCACTACATCGGTTTCATTTACATCTGCTTTTACCAAAAGGTCATTTTCTATTATGGAGATTGAAGGGACCCCTGGACTGGCATATTCTCCGGGGCTGTAACTGGAAGAAAGTACTATTCCGTCATAAGGAGCGTAAAGGACGCAATTGTCCATATCCATTTTGGCAAGCTCCAGGCTTATCTGGGAAAGAGCAAGCTGTTTTTCTGCCTGGTCTATATTTTTACTGGTTGTATGTATCTGTGAACTGGTTGTCTCGGTATTTCCCAGATTGGTCCAGTAACTTGATGATTGACTCAGCTGTGACTGCTCGAATCCGCTCTGCGCAGAAGATTTACTGGATTTCTGCTGTGCCTTTACGGCATTATAGTTGGCTTCGGCATTGGCCAGATTAGCCTCATATTGTGCAATCTGGGCATCGGTTACCAGAGGGTCATTTTTTGCTTCTTCTAAGATTTTTTCTGCTTCGTCCCGGGCAGTCTTGGCACTTTTTATCAGATTATTAGCTATATTTTCTGTTTCCACCATGGCAGTATATGCAGATTGAGTGCTCTGCTCTGCAATTTCGGTATTTGTTTTAGAAAGCTGAACTGCTATATGATTGGCATCCAGAGCCTGCTGGTAACCTATTTGTGCAAGTTCCAGGCTGTCTTGGGATATATCTACATTTTCCTGGGCCTGAGAAACAAGCAGCTCGTACCTTTCGCTGTCTATCTCAAGAAGCACATCACCTTCTTTAAATGTGTCCCCCGTATCAAGTGTGTATTTTACATCGCCGACTGTAGAAAGAGAATAGTCAAGAGTAGATCTGGAGTCGACATATCCGCTGGCGGAAATAGTCTGAACTATATCACCTCTGGTCACTTTAAAAGTGTCAGTCTCAAGTATACTTTCTCCAAGTGTCTTACAGGCTGAAAGGTTAAGTAAAGATATTGTGATTACTATAGTGATGATGGTGAAGGGAAGTATTTTTTTTATTATCTTGGTTTTCATTTTGTCCCTGGCTTTCAATTTATTATTTGAAAATATATAAATAAAACGGTACTTTACGAGCCAAATGATATTTAAACAGATTTTTTATATATTTCAAATATATTTTCAATTAATTTAAAATTTTAATAAATACTAATATAATATTTTATACAAACTATATTGTGTTATAATACCGTAGAAAATCTGCATGGTAAATGCAAATTTAAATATACGGATATTAAATTATATAAAGAGGGAGAAAATTTATGAGTGACTGGACTGAAATCATACAAATTTTTGCCAGAGAGATCCTGGATTCAAGAGGGAATCCAACTGTAGAAGTCGAGACTATGCTGGGCTGTGGAGTGGCAGGAAGAGCTGCAGTGCCTTCCGGAGCATCTACCGGCGCTTTCGAAGCAGTTGAACTGCGGGATGGTGATAAGAAAAGATATATGGGTAAGGGTGTACAGAAAGCCGTAGAAAATGTGAATTCATTTATTGCACCGGAGCTTGAGGGCATGGATGCTATATATCAGAAGGAAATAGACAGGGCTATGATAGATCTGGATGGAACCAAGAATAAGTCTAAAATGGGAGCAAACGCTATATTAGGTGTTTCCCTGTCTGTGGCTAAAGCAGCTGCGGCCGCACTTGACCTGCCGCTGTATAGATATCTGGGCGGAGTTAATGCCTGTATTCTTCCGTCTCCGATGATGAATATATTAAATGGTGGCAAGCATGCAGATAATAGTGTAGATTTGCAGGAGTTTATGATAATGCCTCTTGGCGCACCTAATTTCAGCGAAGCTTTAAGGGTAGGAGTGGAAGTATTTCATAATCTAAAAGCGGTACTTAAAGAAGAAGGATTAAATACGGCAGTGGGCGATGAAGGCGGTTTTGCTCCTGATCTGAAGACCAATGAGGACGCAATCAAGTACATAATAAAGGCCATAGAAAAAGCAGGGTTTAAACCAGGTAAAGATGTTTATATTGCACTTGACCCTGCAGCTTCTGAGTTTTATAAAAATGGTAAATACAACCTGAAAGGCGAAGGAAAAGTTTTAACTCCTGCTCAAATGGTTGATTATTACAGTAAACTTGTAGAGAAATACCCCATAATCTCGATAGAGGATGGGATGGCCGAAGAGGATTGGAACGGATGGAAGAAACTCACGGAAAAACTCGGGAGAAAGGTTCAACTTGTTGGCGATGACCTTTTTGTCACCAATACTGAAAGATTGAAGAAGGGGATCAAACTGGGTGTGACCAATTCCATTTTAATCAAGTTAAACCAGATAGGAACCCTCTCAGAGACTCTGGATGCCGTTGAGATGGCCAGGAATGCAGGTTATACAGCTGTGATATCCCACAGGTCGGGAGAAACCGAAGATACTACTATTTCCGATGTTGTAGTAGGAGTAAATGCAGGTCAGATAAAGACAGGAGCTCCATCAAGAACTGATAGAGTCTGTAAATATAATCAGCTCCTGAGAATAGAGGAAGAGCTGGGCATCGAAGCAAAATATCTGGGGCTGGATGCCTTTTATAATTTAAAGTAAAAAATATTTCAATATAAAAATCCAACATATAATTTCATTTAATATGTATTACTTATTATTGGGTAATACTTGTATTTTGAGGTTCGTATCAGTAGAAAATCTGGCTATAATTATCCTAAAAGTACCAAGAAAATAGGATAAAATAAATTTACATAAAGAAAGGAGATGTTAGATATGAGAAAAGCTCCGTATGAGGTGCCCGAGAAAAAAAAGGTCAGAGTTATTATTGATACTGATTGCAACTGCGAAGCGGATGACCAGTATGCTGTAGCACATGCCTTGATGACGCCAAAATTTGATGTGAAAGGAATTATAGCAGAACACTATAGTAATTTATTTGATAAAGACTCTGCTGAAAAGAGTTTTCAAGAAGTAGAAAAGTTAATGAATCTCATGGGGCTTTCAGGAAAAGTTAAAATATTCCGGGGTTGTCCATGTAAGTTAGATAATGAAAAGATTTTTATTGAATCGGAAGGATCAAGATTTATAATAGAGGAGGCGATGAGAGATGATACTCACCCGCTTTTTATTGCAAATCAAGGTGCATTAACCAATCTTGCAAGTGCATATTTAATGGAACCTAAAATTGCCAATAAGCTTACGGCGATTTGGATTGGCGGAGGTATATATCCCAAAGGTGGATGGGAATTTAATCTTTGTAATGATATCAATGCAGCCAATATTATAATGGATAGCCAGATTGAATTATGGCAGGTACCAATAAATGTATACAGTATGATGAAGGTTAGTTTCGCTGTACTGTACGAAAAGGTTTACGCCTGCGGAGAACTGGGAAAATATCTTATTGAAAATATGATGCGAGTCAATTTCCGTTTTAATGAGTTTGATTTCGAAAGTATAATTGGAGAAAATCAGATGAGCACTGCGGCAAAAGCAGCTGCCTATCCCTCAGGTGAGAGCTGGCAATTGGGCGACTCTCCTGTAGTTGGTCTTATGATGACCGATCATGCTGGCCACTATACTATGGAAGGTGCACCGCGTTTTGATACTGAAAATGGTAAATATAAACTCCGACCAGATAATCCACAAAAGATTCGTGTATATAATTATGTAGATTCTCATTTTATCTTGGATGATTTCTTTGCCAAACTGAAGTACCATTTTGGAGAGTAATGTTATCGTGAGAAGTATATATGAAGAAGATTAGCATTATAAACTTACCAATATCTGTAGCTGTTTCCAGTTTAAGTCACAATTGATTAAGCATTTTTGCTTTTAATTTAACTCTCAGGAAGAATTGAGATCGTATTCCCTTCACATTCTACATGCCAGGATTTATGCTTTCTTAATTCACCGCTCAGTATTAATTTGCTTAAAGGGATCTGCATCAGGCGGTCAAGTGTCCTTTTAAGTTCTCTTACGCCGTATTGGCTGCTGTAGCCCTTCTGGATTATAAGTTCTTCGGCTTCTTTACTTATCTGCAGCAATACGCCGTATTTTTCCTGAAGGTTTTCGGAGATCTTATTGATCATCGGTTTTAATATTTTTCTTACAGCTTCACTGTCCAGTGTTCTGAAGATTATTATTTCGTCGATACGGTTTAAAAATTCTTCACGGAATTGGAGGGAGAGCTCCCGAGGAATAGATACTTTCTGTTCTTTTGCGGCTTGTTCGATGAAACCTATCTGGTTCTTTTTTCTGTCAACAGTCAAGAGATTGGAGGTCATGATAAAAACGGCATTTTTGGCATCTATAGTCCTGCCTTTTGAATCTGTCAGCCGTCCCTCATCGAAGACCTGCAGAAAAAGATCGAAAACTCTTGGATGAGCCTTTTCGATCTCATCAAGTAATACTATTGAGTATGGCTTGGTCCTGAGTTTCCCTGTAAGCTGGCCCTCCTTTTCATGGTCCCTGTAACCGGGGGGAGAACCAATAAGTTTCTCCACGTGATGTTCATGCATGTATTCGGACATATCAAACCTGATAAGATCGGAAGAACTTCCGAATAGAAATTCTCCTATTGATTTTGCCAGTTCGGTCTTACCTGTTCCCGTGGGGCCGAGAAATAAAAAGACTGACAGAGGTCCCTGCCTTTTTACCAGGCCTGCATGGGCCATAAGAAGCTGCTGGCATACTTTCTCTATCGCTTCATCCTGTCCGATTACTCTTTTTTTCAGAAACTCCTCAAGTTTAAGAAGACGCGATTCCCCTATTTCTTCCAGGTGGCCGGTGATGATGTCTAGAGGTATGCTGGTCTTATCGGAAAGTACCTGAGCTATGGTGATTTCGGTTACTTCATTTTTGGTCTTACTATCGTCTTTCCTGCTGGTTGATTGGCCGGTTCCATAATCGCCTTTTATTTTAAATTCAGGTTTGCTTAGTACGGGAATTCTGATCCGTGCAGCTGCTTTATCAACTAAATCGATCGCCTTGTCGGGTAATCTGTGGTCACTGTCAAATCTTATGGAAAGGTTGACTGCTGCCTCCAGAGCCTGGTCAGTGATTTTAACATGGTGATGCTCTTCCCATTTTTGTTTAAGACCCTTAAGTATTTCTACTGCATCGCCCGGGGTAGGCTCGTTTGCTATGATTTTCTCAAAACGGCGTTCAAGAGCGGAATCTGATTCGATATAACGGCGGTATTCATCAATAGTGGTGGCTCCAATACACCTTAGGCCGCTTGAAAGTGCCGGTTTCATAAGGTTTGCAGCATCCATGCTGCCCTCGCCCCGGCCCGCGCCGACTACGGTGTGTATTTCATCTATAAATAGTATTACATCCGGATTTTTACGTGCTTCTTCAATTATATTGGTGATCCTCTCTTCAAACTCGCCCCTGTATTTGGTGCCTCCTACAAGAGATCCCATATCCAATTCAATAATGCGCTTACCACCGAGTATCTCGGGGTTTTTTCCTTCTGCTGCTCTTACTGCCAGGGCTTCCACGATAGCGGTTTTTCCTACTCCTGCTTCACCGACTATTATAGGATTGTTTTTTTTCTGGCGGGCAAGTGTTTGAATGATTTTTAGAAGTTCATCATCTCTTCCTATGAAGGGACCCAGTCTGCCTTCCCGGGCTTCTCTGGTAAGATCCCGTCCGTAACGGTCAAGATTCGGCGTTTTACTAAAGGTCGTCTTTGGCTGTATTTTTGGCCGCTCTTTGAATTGTTGTGGATAGTCCTGCTTGATAACTTTTTTTACTTTTGCATTTTCAAGGGCGTAATCGATAAGTTCGGCTGTTTTTACATTTGCTTTATCTAAAATGGATTTGATAATGAAACCAGGGTCCTTCATTATGGCAGCAAGCATATGCAGGCACAAAACTTCCGGAGAAGCTTCTGCCAGTTTAAACGCCTGCCTGTATACATTGCTGTAGCCAACACCCGGATATACAAGCTTGTCTTTATGTATGTAATTTCCTTTGATGATGCTGTCACGGACCTGCCTTCTTAACTGGGTCGGGTCAAGATTGAACTTCTTCATCACGGAATCTATCATATTGCTTTCTGCCAGTACTTCATTATAAATAGTCGGATTATTAAGATCTGCTTTAAACCTCAGTCTTCCTCTGCTGTCAATGGCTTTTTTCACGCTGCAGATACCGATCAGAAGATGCTCTTTCTCCATATATTGTCTTTTTGATTCTATTGTCTCTAATGCTGTCATCTGAATGGCTACAGATAGACCTTTGGAAATCTCTTTCATATTGATCACCTACTATTTAAACATATTTTCAGCTCAATTCCATTATTTTTTTATGATTTTTTATTATGTTGTATATCTGGAATCTATCCTTGAAGCTTTTTCAAGACAGTCCTTTGCTTCCCGGGTCATTCCCTTTTTTTTATAGATCTCATATAGGATTATATAGGCACCTTTACAGCGTGGATTTATATTTAGGGCATGTTTTGAAGCATCAATGGATTCGTCATAAAGATTTGTCTTTAAAAGAGCAGATGAAAGGTTAAGCCACAGTCTCCAGTAGTCAGGCTTGATAGTAAGTCCCTTTTTTGCATATTGGACTGCTTTATCAAATTGACCTGCACTTATAAATGAAATACAGATGTTATTGTAATGAGTCACATCTTGAGGATTCAATCTTATTGCTTTTTTATATGCATCAAATGCTTTTTCGTGCTGATTCGTTTCTGAATATGAGTAACCGAGGTTAGCCCAGGCATGGGCAAATCTGGGATTTATTTTTAATGACTGCAGTGCCGATGAAATAGCTTCTCCGTGAAGTTTAAGATTCCCCAGGCAGTAGCTTTTATAACCATAAGCCTCCCAGTTGTTGGGATTGGACTGTATGGCTTTATTGAAATATTCGATTGCTTCTCTGTCCCTGCGCAAATGAAGAAGGCCGAATCCATGCTGGGTCAATTCGCGTGATGACATTACTGCTGTACCACTGTTTATAAGGTCTCTTAGTCTTTTGGTGCTGCCGTAACTGCTTTGTACCTTCAGCAATTGATCGCCGATTTCCTCGAAGGAGGTAAAACGCTTTTTGGGATCTTTTTCAAGAGCTTTTTGTATACAGTCGCTGACAATTTCGGGTACCCACTTACAGATGGATGAGAGTACCGGCGGTTTTTTATTTTTATGCTGGTAGTAGAATTCTTCAGCATCATGTGCTATGAAGGGAAGTCTGCCCGTTATCATCTCAAAAAGCATTATCCCAAAAGAATATATATCTGCAGTCCTGTCTGTACTCCTGGCATCTTCAAACTGTTCGGGAGGCATATAGGGAGGAGTTCCGAGTGCCATTCCACCCCTTGTCTTATACAGTGATGCTTTTTGATCATCAAAGTCCGAAGGCGGCGCGATTTTAATTCTGTCCATCACTTTAGAAAGACCCCAGTCTGTTATTTTCACCTCTCCTCTGCTGTTTAAAAGGATGTTTTCCGGTTTTAGATCTCTGTGGATCAGTTTACCATTATACCATGCATATTCCATACCGCAGCATATCTGAATCGCGGTGTCAATTATTCTGTGAATTGATTTGGATTTTTCATTAATCAGTTTTCTTAAACTGCCTCCATCCATATATTCCAGATAGATATAGGGCTTTCCTTCTATTTCAAATACATGGTCTGCATATACAATGTTTTTATGCCTGCCAAGTTCCAGCCAGTGCTGGGCCTCGTTCCAGAAACTTACTATCACATTTTCCTCCTGCATAAACTCGTCTCTGAAAGACTTTGCTGCCCATACTATATTACTGCTGAAAGGAAGACCTAGGAATAATACTATTCCCATTCCGCCAAAGCTGACTGATTTTACTTCATGATTTCCGAATTTATCGCCTGATCTCCATTTTAGGGGTTCTGTTGAATTAAATCTTTGGGATCCAGTATTCATTTTAACACCGAATAAAGATAAGGTGCCATAAGCCTTTTAAATATTATTACGGTAATTCTTTTGATTCTAGCAAATAGGTGAAATGTTGTAAAACCATAAAGATGGAAAATGCAGAAAATATTCTTGTTTTTAAAATTTCTCATAATCCTTGAAAAGAAATTTCGACAGAGTTAGAATATCACAGTATTTAATTTGAGTTTAAAGGAGAATATATAGATGAACTGGGATTTTGAAGTGAATGCGCTTCTGGCGGTAGGGATAATTTTAATAATCGGACTTTTTAGCGGTTTTGCGGCCAGAAAGATCAAATTCCCAACTATTACCGGTTATATTATCATAGGGATTATTCTAAGTTTATCTCATATTATACCAAGGGAGTTAATCGATGAAGGACTGGATATAATCACTGACATCAGCCTGGGAGTCATCGGCTATTTGGTCGGAGGGGGTCTTTATCTTAAAAAATTAAAAAAAATTGGTAAAGATATTGCTACAATCACTCCTTTTGAAGCACTAGGAGCTTGGGTGTTTGTAACAGTATCGATATTACTTCTTGGTCCTTTTATTATAAAGACTGGAGTTAATAGTCCCGGTTCATTTTATAGTTTTTTGCCCATGGCTATTGTGATTGGAGCCATATCCTGTGCTACAGCCCCGGCAGCGACTCTTGCTATTGTAAGGGAATATAATGCAATTGGGCCTTTTACCACTACACTGCTGGCTATAATTGTACTTGATGACGCTATTGCAGTCATAGCCTATGCTGTTGGTACCGGTATTGCAAAATCATTGATTATGGGTTTTGCCAATATTTCATGGTATGAAATGTTGGCGATACCGGCCATAGATATTTTTGGCTCCATGCTTTTAGGAGCAGCATTAGGGTTTTGTTTGGCCCTGGTTGGCCGTTATATTAAAAAACAGGGACAACTGCTGGCTGTGGTGGTTGGAACTATTTTTATAAATGTGGGAATATCTAATGCACTTGGTATGTCAAGTATTTTATCCAATATGACCATGGGATTTATTGTGGTGAATATGATAAGAAAAAATGAAAATATGTTCGGGGTAGTAAATGATATAGAGAGTATAATCTTTGCTATGTTTTTCACATTGGCAGGTGCTCATTTTGATATTGGTGTGATAAAAACAGCAGGTTTATTGGCAGTGGTTATAACTTTAACACGATTTGTAGGGAAATTTATAGGGGTAAGAATAGGAGGGGCTATTTCCAAGGCTCCGGTAAACGTAAGCAGGTATCTAAGTTTTGGTCTTTTTCCAATAGCAGGAGTGACCATTGGTCTTTCTTTGCTGATAAAAGAACAAAAAGCTTTTTCAGGTATTGCAAGTATAATGATAAATGCTATTCTGGCTTCAGTCATAATAAATGAAATGATTGCACCGTTTATGACAAAATATGCTATTTTCAAGGCGGGTGAGGCTGGAAGAAAAGACCGATGATTGAATTGTAAATAATTTGATTGCAGATAAAATGTTTTTAAATATTGCAATAATGGCCGGGGGGATATAAATGAAAGAATTAATTGCCAAGGATATTATGACGAAAAAGGTCATAACTATAGAGAAGGATGCTACCCTATTGGAATTGGTAAGACTGCTTATAGAGAATAAAATAAGTGGTGTCCCTGTAATCGATGAAAAAAATAATTTAGTAGGTGTAGTTACTGA
The DNA here is from genome assembly GCA_964610385.1 of uncultured Actinomycetota bacterium. Lineage (GTDB taxonomy): Bacteria > Actinomycetota > Humimicrobiia > Humimicrobiales > Humimicrobiaceae > CAZBSE01. The sequence goes on along the minus strand of CAZSXW010000001.1, from coordinate 158,354 downwards.
AAATGATATAATTGTTAAGAAGTCAAGTCTGCCATTTCCTTTATCTTTTAGCTTTGCATTTCTTGATAAATACGAGAGTTATACGAAAAGTACAAAGGAGTTTTTGGATACTAAGGTTAAAGAAGTCATGTCTGTAGATATAAAGACGGTAACGGAAGATATGACTGTAAGTAAAATTGTGAATATAATGTTAAATAATAATATACATAGACTTCCTGTGCTGGATAATAATAATAAGCTCATAGGAATAATAACAAGGGCAAATATTATGAAATCTATGATCAAGGAAGGTAAGAAGTAGTAGTTATGGGTGTAGTAATAATTATAATATAGGATCTAAAGGATTATTTATGGAGATGGTCACTGGTTCGGCGGGATTTATTGGAAATGTACTAGTCAGAGAATTGCTGGCAAGAAATAGAAAAGTGAGGGTTCTGGTTCGTTCTGCATCTGATAATTCTTCGCTTGATAATTTAGATATAGAGAAGGCTACAGGGGATATCCGGGATATAGACTCACTTATTAAAGCATTCAGGGAGATAGATACCGTATATCACCTGGCCGGTAGGATATCAATAATGCCCGGTGACTACACCCTTATAAGAAACGTTAATCTGGGAGGGACTAAGAATGTTATAGATGCCTGCCTGAAATGCGGAGTCAGGCGGTTAGTTTATACCAGTTCTATACATGCTTTAAAAGAACCACCAGTGGGAACAGTGATAGATGAGAGTATGCCTTTTGACCCTGACAGCAGAAGAGGGGAATATGACAGGTCAAAAGCCCGCGCCAGTATAGAGATAACCAAAGCGGCAGAAGACGGGCTTGATTCGGTAATAGTCTGCCCTACCGGGGTATTGGGTCCTTATGATTTCAGGGCATCGTCAATCACCCAGACATTCATTGACTTTGCCTGCGGGAGGCTGAATCTTATCGTAGATGGAGCTTATGATTTTGTCGATGTACGGGATGTTGCCGCGGGGCATATTCTTGCTTCTGAGAAAGGTAAAACGGGCGAGAATTATATACTTTCGGGGCAGAGAATAACTATGAGTGAGATGATGTCAGTGCTGGAAGAGATTAGCGGAGTTCCTGGACCAAAGTACAAAGTCCCTACCTGGCTGGCAAAAATGGCGGGTTTTTTTACTCCCATCTATTATAAAATGGCAAATAAAGCCCCCCGTTTCACTACTTATTCTATCAGCACCCTTCAGAGTAACTCGATTATCAGCCATAAAAAAGCTGCCGTGGAACTAGGTTATAGATCCAGGCCCTTTAAGGAGTCTATAAAAGACACTTTTAAGTGGCTTGAGAAAAAAAATATGATAAGGTAATACCTTTATGTGAAGAATCAGTAAATAAATGATTTAAAATTATAAACGCCGATTCTTCGAATTAGTTTCAGTGTATATTTTGAAAAAATAATTGCAATTTGTCGCGTTTATATAGTATTATCAATTAGAGATTTAATAGTGTTCTTTTAAAAAATAGTTGATATAAGGTAAACAATATATTATGTTTCAGGGAATCCAGTTTAAATCTGGAGTGGTCCCGCCACTGTGATAGGGTGTGTGCTCTTCAACGAAGCCACTGGCAGTAATGTCGGGAAGGCGAAGAGTAAAGTCCCTTAAGCCAGGAAACCTGCATGTATGTTAATTATCTCTCTTCGGTAGAAAGAGGGTGATTTTTAATTTATTAAAGAAAACTCCCGACTGAAGAGTATGGGAGTTTTTTATTTATTAAGCAAAGAAAAGGAGAAAAAATGTTAAAAAAGATTAAATGGTCTGCAGTAGTGATCCTGATTTTAGCTCTTCTGTCTTTTCTGGCTGTCTTGCCGGGATGCAAAGAGCAGGCAGTTGCAGGGATATCGGAGAATATGATAATACTGGTGGATGGTGGTGGAAATACCATAGAGCTTTCAGGCCCGGCTAAAAAAATCGTTGTCCTTGCTCCCAGTGTTCTGGAAATAATAGATGCCCTGGGTGCCATGAACCTGGTAGTGGAAGTAGATAATTTCAGTGTATCTATAGAAGATCCACTGGCAGAAGGATTTGAGGGAGCTGGAGATGCATATGGACCAAATGTGGAAAAAATAGCTGAGTTGAATCCTGATATCCTGCTGACACCTGGCGGACCTGAAGATGATTACCAGAGACTGGAAGAACTCGGGATCGAAATTTATAATACCATCAGCATCAATGGAATCGAAGGAGTTTATAATGAGATAGAAAACATCGGCAAAATAATAGGTCTTGAAGATAAAGCGGAAGAACTTAATAGCGAGCTTAAAAAAGGGGTTGATGAAATATATAGCAAAGTGAAAGACTTAAGCGATGACAATAAACCGAGAGTTTTCTATGAGGTATGGAATGATCCATTGACAAGTGCAGGTGCAGATACTTTTATTAATGACCTTATTGAAAAATCAGGTGGAATAAATATCATAGCAGAGGATAATCTGACGGGATGGCCTGAGTACAGTGTAGAAACACTGATAGATAGAAACCCGGATATAATAATTGCTCCCATGATGGCAGTGGGAGGAGGTCCTTCGGTAATAACTGAAGACAGCAGATTTTCAAGCATTGATGCAGTTATAAACGGTAGAGTATATATTGTTCCCGATAATCCGGTAAGCCGTCCCAATCATAATGTGATCAAGGCGCTTAAGATGTTTTCAAAGGCAATACATCCTGAGATTTTTGGAGAATTTGAAATAATAGAATAAGATAGACCAATAAATTTGTAAATTTAGTATACTTAATATTAGAATGCAGATTATTCTGATTTTTACTTTTATTTAGATCCTTATGGTGACTGGAACAAAGACCTTAAGATATATTTTTATATTGCTATTAATACTATTATTGATGGTAATAGCCTGCTCTTCTATAGGTGCTGCTGGAATAAGCTTTAAGGATACCGGCCTGATACTGATAAGCTTAATACCCGGCCTCAACCGTTTTATAGATATTTCCGGGCTGGACCCCCAGGATATTGTCATCATTTCGCAGATAAGACTGCCCAGGATCTTCCTGTCTATATTTGTAGGTATGGCTCTTGCAGCTGCCGGGGTTATCTTTCAGGGGCTGTTCAGGAATCCTATGGCAGATCCTTTTGTAATAGGTGTTTCTGCAGGAGCTGCCCTGGGAGCTACAATAGGGCTGGTGTTTATTACAGGCATTGGTATGTTGGATATTTCTACTACTGCTGTTTTTGCTCTGCTGGGAGCTCTGGGCACCACTTTTTTAGTTTATAGTATCGCAAAGACCAGAGGAAAGGTGTCAGTTGTCACGCTGCTTCTAGCTGGTATTGCTCTAAGCGCCATGCTAAGTGCGATAACTTATTTTATAATGATCTTTAAGATTAATGATATAGCAAAAGTAATATTCTGGATTATGGGTGGACTGACATCTGCTTCCTGGAGCAAGCTTATTGTTCTGGCTCCACTCGTCACTGTTCTTGTAGTTATTTGCGGGTTTTTTATGAGGGATTTAAATATAATATCGCTGGGAGACAGAAGAGCAGTCCAGCTGGGGGTGCAGACAGAAAAAGTAAAGAAGATAATGCTGGTTATGGCGTCGTTTATAGCTGCAGTGGCCGTATCGGTGAGCGGTATCATTGGATTTGTAGGACTTATAACGCCGCATATTTTAAGATTGATTGTAGGACCTGACCATAAGATATTATATCCCACTTCGGCGATCGCGGGAGGAATAGTCCTTCTTCTATCGGATACTATTGCGCGAACTGTACTTATGCCCAGAGAAATTCCGGTAGGTATTATTACTTCTATTATAGGAGTCCCGTTTTTCCTGTATCTTCTGGTAAGGTCAAGAAAAAAGATTTTTTAAAATGGGTTTTAAAGGTAACATGGTTAAAAAAGATAATATAATTTCGGTCAGAAACTTAAATTTTTTTTATGACCACAACCAGGTTTTACATGATCTGAACTTTGATATATTCAGAGGCGATTTTATATCTATTTTAGGTCCTAATGGAGCAGGAAAGAGTACGCTGGTAAATCTTATAAGCAGGGTGCTGGAAGACTATAGGGGTAGAATTGAAATAGATGGGAAGGATATAAGAAAATTGCATTCAAGGGATATAGCGAAGATAGTAGCTGTTGTACCCCAGAATACCAATCCAGGCTTTGATTTTACAGTATTTGAGATGATTATGATGGGAAGACACTCCTATATCTCAAGGTTCGGAATGGAAAATGAGGGTGATTATAATGCGGTTAATAGTGCCATGGAAAAAACAGAGACACTTTCATTTGCAAACAGGAAGTATTCGGAACTGTCTGGCGGTGAGAAACAGAGGGTGATCATAGCTCAGGCTCTGGCGCAGGATAGCGATATTCTTCTTCTTGACGAGCCGACTTCTCACCTTGATATAAACTTCCAGATAGAGTTTATAAACCTTTTTTTAAGCTTAAATAGAGAGGAAGGTAAGACTGTAGTTGGGATTTTTCATGATATAAATCTTGCTCTGCAGAACAGCCAAAAAATGATGCTTATAAAAGATGGCAGGATTTTTGATATAGGGATCCCGGAAAATATAATAAGCAGAGAAAGCATAAAAAGGGTATTTGGAAGTGATGTATTCGTAGGGAAAAATCCTGTTACCCAAAAACTGTTTGTAAGCCCTATTTTTATACCTGCTGTCTGCAGGAATACTCCTAATGTAAAGTCGAATAAAAATATCAAGATTCATGTTATTGGCGGCGGTGGAGCTGCATCGCCGGTCATCAATTTGCTTAACAGCAGAGGCTATGAGGTATCCTGCGGGGTTATAAATACTCTGGATACAGATGTTGATACTGCACAAATGCTTGAAATCCCATATGTGACTGAGGCTCCCTTTTCTCCTATAAGTATGGTTTCACAGAGTAAAAATCTGAATTTTATCAAATCCAGTGACGTAGTCATCTTACCCGGAGTAGAGTTTGGGTACGGCAATTTTCCAAATCTTCTATCGGTAAAAGAAGCATTAATGTTAAATAAAAAAGTAATAGTAGTAGATGAAAAAAGCATAAGAGAAAGAGACCATACTGATGGAAAGGCTGGCAAACTTTACCGGAAGATACTAGAGAGTGGTGCAGTCGCAGTTGAGTCGATAGATAAAATACTTCTTCATCTGTGATCATAATATGAGAAAAAATGTATCAAAATCAATAATGATACAGGGAACCGGCTCACATGCGGGCAAGAGTGTGACGGCTGCTGCAGTCTGCAGGATTTTAAAACAGGATGGATATAGCATATGTCCGTTTAAGTCACAGAATATGGCATTAAATTCATATGTCACTGCCGGAGGCGGGGAGATGGGCAGGGCCCAGGTTGTCCAGGCTGAGGCATGCGGCCTGGCTCCTGAAGTGTATATGAATCCAATACTTATAAAACCCATAGCTGATACAAAGGCTCAGATAATATTTATGGGAAAAGTAGTAAAGAACATGGATGCTGTTGAATATAATCAAAAGAAGATTGTTTATCTTAATAAAATCAAAGCAATCCTTGATGACCTGAAGAAAAGATTTGATTTTATAGTGATAGAAGGAGCCGGCAGCCCGGCAGAGGTAAATCTGCTGAAAAATGATATTGTAAATATGAGGACGGCCGTGATTTCCAAATCTCCTGTAATACTGGTAGGGGATATTGACCGGGGAGGAATTTTTGCCAGCTTTTATGGAACGGTAAAACTACTGCCTGTAAAATACAGGAGGTATATAAAGGGACTGCTGGTAAATAAATTTAGGGGTGATATAAGTATTCTTAAACCTGGTAATGATTTTATATCCCGGAAATTAAAGATACCTGTAATCGGGACTATTCCATACTTTAAGGATATTCACATAGAAGAAGAGGATTCGGTAAATCTGGAGCGTGAAAAGAGCAGGAAATATGCTGTAAACAGTAACGCAGGAAATGGCAGATACAGAAAAATAATAATAGGTGTAGTTTATCTTCCCCATATTTCTAATTTTACTGATTTTAATGCTTTTGAAATGGAAAGAGGAGTAAGTGTGATTTATATTAAAAATAGGAGGGAGTTAAAAAATTTAAGGCCCCATATGATTATTATTCCAGGAAGTAAAAGCACTATAGGAGATCTGCTGTATTTAAGAAGATCCGGATTGGAAGAAGAAATCAGGAAGCAAAACTGTAATGGTTCGGTTATTTTTGGTATATGCGGGGGCTTTCAGATTTTAGGAAAAAAGATTGAGGACAAGTTTGGAAGCGAATCGCCTGATATTGAATGTGTTGATGGTATGGGCTTGATGGATATGAATACAGAATTTTTACAGTATAAAAATACCCATCAGGTAGAATTTGAACTCAATAAAGACGTTTTCAGATTTAGTCCAGAATTAAAGCAGATAATCAGTAAAGTTATAGGTGATGAGACTAAAACCATGAGAGGTTATGAGATCCATATGGGTATATCTAAATCAACTGCAGGTAAATCTAATAAGCTTATACCGCTTTTCAGGATAAAATCAAGAGGAGATAATCCAGTGGATATTGACGATGGATTTATAAAACCAAACGGCGGCACCAATGGTACAGTATTCGGTTCTTATATTCATGGGATTTTCAATAACTATTTTATCAGGAAGCTTATCCTTGATATGCTAAGGAAAAAGAATAATATAAAGTCTGATAATAATACTGATGGGTTCTTGTCATATGAAGTCTTTAAACAAAAGCAGTATGATAGGCTGGCAGATATCTATAGAGAAAATATGAATATGGATTTGTTTTATAGAATACTGGAGAATGGGTTATAATAAGAATTAAAATTTTAGTAGAAATTTAGGTAATATGAATTTAAAAAATAAAGATGATCACACGCATAAATACCATGACCCTGAAAATACCGGAGAGGGGCTGGTACTGATAAATACCGGCAACGGAAAGGGCAAGACTTCTGCTGCTATGGGACTGGCATTAAGAGCAGCAGGTCACGATATGAAGGTATTGATACTGCAGTTTATTAAAAGCGGCCGGGAGACCGGTGAAGCAAAGGTCATTAAGGAAAGGTTAAGACCCCTGATCGATATTGAACAGTTGGGAGAGGGATTTATAAGATTTAAGAACGGTAAACCAGATCCCACAGATAAGCAGATAAAAAATGCCAGAGATTCCTTTGAATATGCCAGGGATAAGATTGAAAGTAAGAAATATGATTTGATTGTTCTGGATGAAATAAATAATCTGGTTGATTATAATATATTAAAGGTAGAAGAAGTGGTGGAAGTCATCAAGAACAAGCCAGAAGGACTCTGCCTGGTGCTTACAGGAAGAAGTGCCCCTCCTGAGCTTATAGATATTGCGGATACGGTGACTGAAATGAAGGAAATAAAGCATGCGTTCCTAAAGGGTATTAAAGCAAGAAAGGGCATCGAATACTGAGCAGTAATTTATGATAGATAATCGGAAAGCTTGTAATCATAAAAATTATTCTAATAAGGAAGGGAAATAATCGATATGGAATGCAACAAGGAAAAAAATTTACAGCATTGTAACTGCACTTATGAACCCTGTTCAAGGAAGGGCATATGCTGTGAGTGCATAGCTTACCACAGGCGGTTGGGTGAACTACCGGCCTGTTATTTTAATAGGGATGCTGAAAAGACATATGATAGATCTATTGAGTACTTTGTAAAATTAAACAGCTAGATTAGAGATCAATGGCAATAAGTCTAAATAAATCAAAATTTATGACAAAAATAGGTGTCATGCACTATTTATGGAAGCATGTGGATGGAATTGTAACGATTTCATATTTAGGTATTGGAAAGGATTCCTTCCTGCGGTACCTGAAGAAGCTTGAAAATAAAGGTAAAGGTCAGGGCAGGGTTTTATTGACCGATAAAAAATCGGAAGATATTGAAAATAAGATTTTACAATATCTGGACGGCAGCGTAAAAAACCTGGATTTAAAAATAGGATTCCTAAGAGGTACGGAGTTTCAGAAAAAAATATGGAATACTGCCACTTTCGTACCATATGGAAAGACAGCAAGCTATAAGGAGCTGGCAGATATGTCCGGATACAGTAAGGCCTGGAGAGCAGCGGGTACGGCATTAAAAAATAATCCTACAATACTGGCAGTACCCTGCCATAGAATCATAAACGAAAACGGCAGAATAAGTAAATTCATATTAGGTAAAAAAATAAAGAGATTTTTGCTGGATTTGGAGCAGTCGTTTAAAGAAAAATTAAGCTGAAATATCTTAGAAGCAAGAAAATTCTAATAAGTAATGAGAGGAGAGCTTAAATGGGTGGTTTTTGGGGAAATCTGAAAAAAGCTTTTACTACACAGTCGGGAGATTCAAGTTCTGATTTTATTATTTTCGAGGTCAGATGTGACAGATGCAATGAAGAGATTACGGCAAGAATAAGAAAAAACAGCGATATATCCAGTGTTAGTGCTGAAGAAGGTCCTAAAGGAGCAGTGTATTTTTTAAGAAAGGAAATACTTGGAAAGAAATGCAATAATCTAATAAATATTGAAGTTTATTTTGGATATGATTATGATATTATTTCCAGGGAGATCAGAGGCGGAAAATTTGTTGAGTAGCGCTTAGATAAATATTTTTTTTGTGTTACAATCTAAGAGTATTATCAGCATTATCGGCATTTGATTTTTACCGGGAAAATTTTAAAATATGAGCTTCTCTAAAAATTTAAGTGTAGCTATCCTCGCTGCTGGCAAAGGCAAAAGAATGAAGTCAGAGATTCCAAAAGTGCTTCACCAAATATCCGGTAAACCAATTCTATACTATGTACTGTCTTTGGCTTTTAAATTGAAACCCAAGAATATATTTGTTGTCGTCGGTCACAAAGGAAAGCTGGTCAGTGATTACATAAAAAGTAATTTTCCGGAAGTGAAAATCGTTTTGCAGGAGGATCAGCTGGGTACTGCTCATGCTGTTTCCATATTAATAAAACAGAAAGAAAATCTAGCGGAAAATATCTTAATACTCCCTGGTGACTGTCCATTAATCAAAATAAATACCTTAAAAAAATTGGTTGAGAATAAGATTGCTTCAGGGAGCCCGGCCTGCATTATCACCTCTCTGGTATCTGATCCCGGGGGGTACGGTAGAATTATAAAAGACAAAAGGGGAAATATTATAAAAATCATCGAGGAAGCTGATGCCGGTTCTGAGGAGAAAAAAATAAATGAAATCAATTCTTCCATTTATTGTTTTGACTGTCGGCTTCTATTTGAGAATCTTGGAAAGATAGACAGGCGGAATGTCCAGGGTGAATACTATCTTACTGATATTATTGAAGTTTTAATAAAGAGTGGTAAGAACGTAAGCTGCATGGAAGTCGAAGACTACAGAGAAGTCATGGGTATAAATGACGAAGTCCAGCTTAGTAGAGTAAAAGATATCCTGCAGAAAAATCAGGCTGAGGATTTATTAAAAAATGGAGCTGTAAGGTAATAAGATTAAAATAAAAAAATATAAAGGAGTAAATTATTTATGATGGGGGGTATAAAAGAAAATTTAATCAACAGGAGATTGATGCTGTTTTCCGGTTCCTCTGCTATTAAGCTTACAGGAATGATTGCAAAAGAGCTGGGCATAAATGCCGGAAGAGTCACCAGGAATAAATTCAGTAATGGTGAAATATATGTAAAGTTTGATGAAAGCGTCAGAGGTGCAGAAGTATTTGTAGTACAGACATGCTGCGATCCAATAAATGATAATATAATGGAGTTACTCATAATGATAGATGCACTAAAGAGAGCTTCCGCGACGATGATAAATGCCGTGATTCCTCATTATGGCTATGCACGTCAGGACAAAAAGGCGGAAGGAAGGGAACCAATAACTGCAAAATTATTTGCGGATCTGCTTTCTATAGCAGGGATGGACAGGGCCATACTGGTCGATCTGCATGCTGCGACAATACAGGGATTCTTTGACATACCCGTAGACCATGTTACCGCTATACCTATAATTGCCAAGTATTTTAAAGATAAAAATATAAAAAACGGTGTAGTAGTAAGTCCGGATGTAGGGGGCGTAAAAAGGGCAAGCATATTTGCAAAAAGACTGCATTTTCCTCTTGCTATACTTCATAAAAGAAGGCCTACTCCCAATGAAGCGGAAATAGAGCATATAGTAGGAGATGTAGAAGGGAAAGAAGCCATAATCTTTGATGATATCATAGACACCGGGGGAACACTGCTTAAAGCTGTTGATATGCTTTTTAGACATAAAGCAAAGAAGGTCTATGTGGGTGCAACGCATCCTATTTTTTCCGGTGATGCAGTAAAAAGACTAAAGAATTCTGCAATTGAAGAGCTTGTAGTGATGGATACTATCCCCCTTAAAGACAAAGTAAGCACAGATAAAATAAAAGTGCTATCCATCGCCTCTCTGCTTGCAAAAACAATAAAAAAAGTTTATTATTGCAAATCGGTAAGCGAGTTGTTCAAAGGTGAAAATTTGGTTTAAATCCTAATAGACAAGGCAGGTGCAGATATAAATGGAAAACATAGCTTTAGCAGTCGAAAAGAGAAATGAAAGTGAAATAAAAAGCAGGGCTTCTAAGAGATTGAGGGTCGGCTACTATATACCTGCTGTTGTATATGGTTTAAATAAAGAGCCGGTCAGTATCAAGGTAAAGGAAAAGGAATTCAAGAACCTGCTCAAGGGGAAAAGCATATTCAGCATGATTTTTAATATGCAGATCGACGATGCAAAAAAGAATTCCAAAGAGACTGTTCTGATAAAAGAATTTCAAAGGGATCCTATAACAAGAGAATTCATTCACCTGGATTTTTTAAGGATAAAAATGGAAAATGAAATAGAGACCAGCGTGCCTATACATATTATAAATGAAGAGATAGCCGTAGGCGTCAAAGAGGGCGGTGGCGTTCTGCAGCATGGTCTGAGAGAACTTCATATCTCCTGCCTTCCCAAAGACATTCCGGAATACATCGAGTATGATATTAAGAATCTGGATATGGGTATAGCAGTCAGGGTTTCTGATATTGATGTTCCCGGTGAAATCAAAATATTAAACGAACCCGAAGAAGTAGTTGTCTCTATAATTCATCCGACAGAACTGAAGGAAGAAGAATTAGTCACTGAAGAAGAAGCTGAAGAAGAAGAAATCGTCGAACCCGAAGTGATCGGTAAGGAGAAAGAGGAACCTGAAGAGGAAGGTAAAGAACAACCGAAGGAAGAAGAACATAAGAAGGAAAAAGGTTCCAAGGAAAAACAGTAATCATGGTTTTAATTGTCGGTCTCGGCAATCCTGGAAAAAGTTATGAATTTACCAGGCATAATATAGGATTCAGAATTGCTGATAAAGTAACAGACAGTCTTGAAAAGAAGAAGACTTACCGCAAATTCAATTCTTTGGTAACAGAATCTACCTATAACAGGAAAAAACTAATAATCTTAAAACCTCAGACTTTTATGAATGATTCAGGTACTGCCGTTGATCTATGCTGCAGGTTCTTTGGAAAGAAGATAAAGACAATACTTGTAATCCATGACGATATTGATATTGATTTTGGAGAATTAAAGATGAAATCGGGCGGAAATACCGGGGGGCATAAGGGGCTCGAGTCAATTGTGGAAAAACTTGGAAGCCATGATTTCGACCGTCTCCGTTTTGGTTTGGGAAGGCCTCCGGGAAGACAGAACCCGTCTGATTATGTACTTGAGGAGTTTGGGAAAAGAGAAAGAGAAGAAGTCGAGATATGCATAATCAGATCACTGGATATGATCAAGGATTACCTTGAAGAAGGTATTGAATATGCCATGAATAAATACAACTGAAGGTATCTTGATTGAAAGCATTTAGTTTTATTCCCGATAAAATCCTCTTATTATTCTTATTTTTTAATTGTTTTTTTATATAATTATTCTGCTCGGAGATTATTGGTTTATGGGAGTACGGCGTGTTTTTAGAAAATTTTATAAGTGAAAAACAGTGGCAGGAGTTCGTAGAGCTTTATAAAAGGAAAAGGTCAGAGAATGCAAAAGAAGACAACAAAAGTACTGATACTATTATTGCAGATGAGGATGTCTGGCCTTTTATAATAAGCAGTTTCCAGCATGAATTCAAGACCCCCGCTCTAGTGATTACATCCACGCTGGAAAGGGCGTGTGAGCTTGAGAATGAGATAAAATGTATTGTTCCCGGGGTCGAGATTTTAAGCTTTACTAGTTTGGGCAACAGTATTTTTTATAAAAACAAGCTCACTGCTGCAGAGAATCTTACCAGTAGATTGAGGACTATTAAAATTTTAATCAACGACAGCAGATCCGGCAATAATTTTTTTATAATCGCTCCCAGTAGTTCTTTGATGAATTTAATGCCGTCATCGGAAATAAGTAGATTAAAAAGCATGACCATAGAGACCGAGGGCGAGTATGAAAGGGATAAACTTATGGACTGGTTGATTAAAAGCGGTTATGAAAGGGTGAATCAGGTCTACGATAGGGGAGAGTTTAGCATAAGGGGTGAGGTTATTGATGTTTTTGACATGACAGGCAAAAACCCGATAAGGATTGATTTTTTTGGCGACACGGCAGAAAAGATATTCTTTTATAATGTCTCGAATCAAAAGCCTGAAAAGAAAGTAAAAAAAATATCTATCTTCCCAAACATAAATCCCTGGGAAATAAAAAAGAAAGATAGAAGAGAATCAACCGGTAAGATGATTTCCCTTATTGATCTTTTAAAGAAAAATATAAAGCAGTTTGCAGTCATATTATGTGACCCATTAGAGATCTGTTTAAAAGTAAAAAGCGATATAGACATTCTAAACAGGTCATTGGACAGGGATAAAGATATTCTTGTAACAGACAACATAAAGGTCATCGAGTCCTACCTTGTGAGGGAGGATTTTCTTGAAAGCGGAGATTTTTATCTTAAATTAAATTTGGTTTCCACGAAGCAAGAGAGCAAATGTAAAAATAAATATAATCTAAACAGTATAACAAGGCAGAAAAAAAGTTATGGGAACTCTGCTCTTTTTATAGACAATATTAAAAAGGACATAAGGAGTCGTAAAAAAGTCATCATCTCTGTGAAAAGGGATGAGAGAAGAAAGAAAGTAGAAGAGTTATTATTGAATAACTCGTTATCATACAGCCATCTAAAATCAGAATCCAAAGTAAAATATTCTTTGCTTAAACCAGACATTATTAATATTTCGGACAGCAGGTTGTACAGAGGTTACCAGTCCGGGGATTTCTCATTATACGGAGAATTGGATATCTATGAGCAGATGCTTTACGAAGTATTTGAAGAAAGGATTTCTGCAGGAAAAGATTTCAAAGATTTTAGATCCGGAGAGTATGTAGTCCATAAAAACCATGGTATAGGAAAGTATATTGATATCGTTTCTAAACAGGCCGGTGGGCATAAGAGGGAATACTTTTTAATAGAATATGCAAATAATGATAAGCTGTATGTCCCTACCTGGCAGGCTGACAGGATAGGCAGATATATAGGGGCCAAAGAACCTGTTGTGACTACACTTGATTCCAGGCAGTGGAATAACCTAAAAAATAGAGTAAGAAAATCAGTAAGGAAGCTTGCAATTGACCTTGCTAAATTATATGCAGAAAGAGAATCTACCAGGGGCTATTCATTCCCGGAAGACAGTCCCTGGCAGAAAGAAATAGAAGATCTATTTCCTTTTAAAGAGACTCCTGATCAGATAAAGGCTATAGGACAGGTAAAAAATGCCATGCGTAAACCCAAGCCGATGGATATACTTATGATAGGGGATGTGGGATTTGGAAAGACCGAAGTAGCTGTAAGAGCAGCTTTTAAAGCTATAGAGGATGGGAAGCAGGTTATGATGCTTGTACCCACTACTATTCTTGCTGATCAGCATTATCAAACATTCAGCCAGCGTTACAGTGACTATCCTGTAATCCTGGAAGTCTTAAGCCGGTTCAGGAGCAGAAAAAAACAGAAGGAAATAATTGACGATTTTAATAATGGAAAGATAGACATGATAATAGGAACACACCGTATCCTGCAGGAAGATGTAAAACCCAGAGACCTGGGCTTTATAATCGTTGATGAAGAGCAGAGATTCGGAGTCAACAGCAAGGAAAAGATAAAGTTGTTAAAGACCAAGGCAGATGTACTAACTCTTAGTGCTACCCCGATTCCCAGAACCCTGTATATGTCTCTTGCAGGAGTAAGAGACGTCGTTTTGATCGAGACATATCCTGAAGGAAGAAACCCAATAGAGACTTTTGTAGGTGAGACAGATTATATAGTAATAAAAAGAGCGATAGAGAGGGAAATAAGCAGGGGTGGGCAGGTTTATTATGTATATAACAGAATATTAAATATAGAGAATAAAAAAAACCATCTTCGGCAGTTGATACCGGAAGCAAGGATTGCCCTGACCCATGGTCGTATGGAGGGAAGCAGGATTGAAAAAATAATGAGCGATTTTATAGCTAAAAAGTACGATTTACTTCTTACCACTTCAATAATAGAATCCGGTATGGATATTGCCAATGTCAATACATTGATTGTGGAGAATTCGCATTTATTCGGTCTTTCCCAGCTTTATCAATTAAGGGGCAGAGTGGGCAGATCTTCCGAAAGAGCTTATTCTTATTTCTTCTATCCTCATAAGGGAAATATAAGTCTTGCTGCGTTTCAAAGGCTCAAAGCCCTGACCGAATATACCGACCTCGGCTCGGGATATAATGTGGCTATGAGAGATCTGGAGATAAGGGGAGCGGGGGAAATACTGGGTCCAAGGCAGCACGGTCATATTAACAGTGTCGGTTTCGATATGTACTGCCAGATAGTAAATGAAGAGATTGAAAAACTAAAGGGTAAAAAGATAGAAGAGGACATAAACATTCAAATAGATTTACCTGTAAGTGCATATATCCCAAGAAATTATATTGAAAATGAAAGAGACAGGATCAATATCTATAAAGTTCTCGGTGGTGCCGAAAGTCTTGAAGATATAGAAGAGATCAGAAAAAAGATGATTTCAAGATATAAAGAAGCACCGCCAGTGGTGGAAAACCTTATAAACATAGCAAAAATAAAATATTTGCTTAAGAAAGTAAAAATAGAAAAGCTCATTTTCTCCAGCAGGAAGGGGATTATCTTAAAAAAAGTGATCATGAATGAGAAAAAAGCAAGAGAAATAAATAGAAAGAATAAAAATCTGGTATATGAGCAGGTACCGAAACAAATTGTAATAAAAAAAGTTCAAAGAGATATTGATTTGGATTTAGTGTTAAGCTATCTAAATGATATAATAAGTTTTACGTAACATTTATCAAAAAGAAGGAAGGTAAGGATTGAAGGGAAAATTAAAAAGAAACGTAATTCTCATTATCGTATTCTCCGTTGTTTTATTGGTTTCTGCAACACTTATCTATTTATTTGTTTTTTACAGTAAAACTGTAGCTACGGTGGATGGAATAGAGGTAAAACAAAAAGAAGTAGATGCCTATATGAATTTTATAAGCAGTCAGAGTCAGGATGGAGAATTAGCCGAAAACGAAGAGGAATTAAAGACACTGGAAGTAAATATTATCGATTCACTTATAGTCATAAAACTTCTTGAGAAGTATGCTGAAGAAAATAATATTAATGTAAGCGATCAGGAAGTTGATGAACAGGTGGAGTCGTTGGTCGATACATACGGGTCGGAAAAAGATTTTGAAAGTGCTTTAAAGAGCATGGGTATGGATAGAGGTTTCTTAAAGGACTATTTAAAAAACCAGATGATAAGCAGCGAAATATATGAGAAAATCACTGTGAACATAGAAGTGACTGACCGGGAAGCAAGAGAGTATTATAATGATAAAAAAGAAGATTTTTTAGTCCCGGTGCAGATAAAAGCAAGCCATATTCTGGCTATGTTCCCCTGGGTGGAAGACGGTTCTGAAGAAACTGAAGAGGGAAGAGAAGAAGCCCGGGATAAAATAGAGATGATACGGGATAAATTAAAAGATGGGGAAGATTTTGAAGAGCTGGCACGACTGTATTCGGACGACCAGTCAACTGCTGAAAACGGAGGAGACCTGGGCTATATAAGCGAAGGACAAATGGTAGAAGAATTTGACCAGGCATTATTTTCACTGGATGAGGGGGAAACAAGCGGTATCGTTGAGACTGTATATGGATTTCATATCATAAAAGCAATTGACCGTAAGGAAGAGTATTATCAGGATTATGAAGAAATCGAAGAAGATTTAAAAACATATCTATTGGATTCACATAAATCAGAAGAATGGATCAATTTTATTTATTCATTGATAGAGAAAGTGAATATAAAATACTTTACAGATGTAGAGGGTACTCTTAATAATGACCAAGAGGAAGAACAAGAATGAAATCAGGCCTAAACAGTAGTGATCTGGAAAATATAGATAAAATCAGCGATAGTGGTAAGCTGTTTGCCATTTTAGTAAATATAATGAAAAAACTCAGATCACCTGACGGGTGTATGTGGGACAGAGAGCAAAACCACAAAACCATTAAGAAAAATCTTATTGAAGAGACATACGAGGCTGTTGAGAGTATCGAAAATGATGATTATAACGGACTCAGGGAAGAACTGGGAGATCTGCTTCTGCAAGTAGTCTTTCACTGCCAGATAGCGTCTGAAGATAAAGAGTTTGATATAAGCAGTGTACTTAAAGGTATTATAAAAAAACTTATAAGAAGACATCCCCATGTGTTCAATGGATTGGACCTGACCACCAGTGAAAAAATACTGCAAAACTGGGAAGAAATAAAGAAAAGGGAAAGGAAGGAGAAATTTAAAAAACCTGGTTCAATTTTCAGCGGCATTCCGAGATCCTTGCCCTCGCTTCATTATGCTTTTGAGATTCAGAACAGAGCTTCAAGGCTGGGTTTTGATTGGGAGAATACAGGTGATATATTCGAAAAAATGGAAGAGGAGCTGACTGAACTCAGAAATGAGATAAAAAAGGATAGGAAAAAGTATATCTCGGGTGAGATTGGTGATGTCCTTTTTACCATGGTAAATATAAGCAGGCACTTGGATATGGATTGTGAACAAAGCTTATACGAAACCAGTAAAAAGTTTATAAAAAGATTTGATTCTATGGAGAAGTATGCCGATAAAAACAGTTTGGATTTTAAAAAACTGCCTCTTAAGGAAAAAGATAAATTATGGGAAATAGCAAAAAAAGAAATACCGTAAGAAAGACCAAGATAATCTGTACTATCGGACCTGCCAGTGAAGGAGAGGATATTTTAAGGGAATTGATAGAAGGAGGAATGGATATAGCCCGAATAAATACTTCTCACAGTAACACCCAGGAAGTTATAGAATTGGTTAAGAAAATAAGAAAAGTATCCAGGGAGCTTAAAAAAAATACTGCAATAATACTGGATCTTCAGGGTCCTAAAATCAGAGTCGGCAGTCTAAAAAATAAGATAAACCTAGGAAGAAAGCAGAAATTTATTTTTACTACTACCGATAAACATAATTCGGACTACTCAAATATAAATAATGTAATCAAGGTCACTTATAATAAATTCATAAAAGATATCAAGAAGGGTAGCCATGTCTTCATCGATGACGGCTTGATCGAATGTAAGGTGCTGGATGTCAATGTTCCTAAAAAGTTTGCTGTCTGTGAGGTGATTACCGGCGGAATACTCGGCTCTTTTAAAGGAATCAACCTGCCGGGAGTGTCTATAAGTGAGAGTACAGTTACCAAAAAGGATTTCAAGTTTTTAGATCTTGGTATCGAGCTTGAAGTGGATTTTATAGCTCAATCTTTTGTAAGAAGCGCATCTGATATAGAAAAGATTAAAAAAGTTATAAAGAGTAAAAAAAGTCATGTAATGGTCATAGCGAAAATCGAGAGGCATGAAGCAGTTGATAATTTTGATACTATTTTAAATTCAGCAGATGCTATTATGGTGGCCAGAGGGGATCTTGGTATTGAAATGAATGAAGAAGAAGTCCCCCATATTCAGAAAAATATTATAAAAAAAGCCAATATGGCCGGCAAACCAGTAATAACTGCCACTCAGATGCTGAATTCTATGATAAAAAACTCCAGGCCGACCCGAGCTGAGGTCAGTGACGTGGCGAATGCAATCATAGACGGCTCGGATTCGGTTATGCTTTCCGGTGAGACTGCTGTCGGTAAGTATCCACTGGAGTCCCTGAAGATGATGGTAAAAATAATAAATAAGACAGAAGTATCACTTGATTATGATACTATTTTAAGAAATAGTGCAATCCTCAGGAAGAAGTTAAAGATCAGTCATAATACCATTACTGAAGCCATAAGTTATGCTTCCTGTGAGATTGCCAATATACTAAACGTTAGAGCGATCATTTCTTCGACTGAATCAGGATATACTGCCAGGCAGGTTTCTAAAAACAGACCGAAAAGTATGATAATAGGCACCAGTCCGCACTGGTGGGTAGTCAGGCAGTTGATGATGAGCTGGGGTGTGGTACCGGCAAAGGTGAAGTTCACCAAAAACATTGATGCGATGATTGATGAATCCGTAAACGCTTCAAAGAAGCTGAAATATATAAGAAACGGTGATACGGTGGCGATCACAGCCGGAGTTCTGGTAAATAAACCGGGAAGCACCAATCTTATAAATGTAAAAGAAGTAGAATAGTTTATAACCGAAGATTGATTATGTGATTTATTCTTCTGTAAACCGAAGTTTCTTTAACAGCTTGTTTTCACCGATTAATGTTAAAACATCATCTTTCTGAAACTTGTATTTGACATCCGGAGGAGATATTATTTCATTTTTGCTGTTTTTTATACTTATTATAGTAACACCATATTTATTACGTAAGTTTAGATCAATCAGACTTTTCCCCACCATTGTTTTTGGTGCCGGTATTTCAACGATACTTACATCGGGACTGACTTCCAGAAAGTCTATAATATTAGAGCTTACAAGATTTCTTGCGACTCTTTCTCCCATATCTTTTTCGGGATATACTATAATGTCTGCACCGACTTTTGAAAGTACCCTCCCCTGTGTCTTGGTCCCCGCTTTGGCGATTATCTTTTTTGCACCTTTTTCTTTGAGTAAAAGAGTGACCAGTATCGAGTTTTGTATATATTTTTCTCCAATACATACGATAACTGCTTCATAATCGGGAATGCCCATAGATTCCAGTATATCCGCATCAGTGGCATCACATTTTATTACATCTGTTATTTCTTCTGAGACTCTCTGGACCCGCTCTTCGGACTGGTCTATGCCCACTACACTATGACCTGATTCTGTCAGTGTAGTGGCTACGCTTGCTCCGAATCTCCCCAATCCTATTATTAAAAATTGTTTTTTCATAATGCCTATCCGATGGTTATTGTTTCTTCAGGGTAAGCCATTTTATTTATCGTTCCTCTTATTGCAATAGCTACAGACAGGGTACTGATTCCAATTCTACCAATAAACATAGTCAGTATCAATATGATCTTGCTTCCCACAGAAAGCGATTGTGTTATTCCGGTACTTAACCCTACAGTACCGAATGCCGATATTACTTCAAATATCGCTTCTTTAAGGGTGCACTGTTCAAACAGCAGCACTCCTATTGTAGAGATCATGATTATGGCAGTCGCGGTTATCGTTATGGTAAGTGCCCTGTTGATTAATCCTGGTGGAAGTCTTCTTTTTAATAACGTTACGTGACTTCTTCCTCTGAGGTAGCTGAACCCGCCTGCAGTAACAGTGATAAAGGTGGTTGTCTTTATGCCTCCGCCGGTCCCTCCAGGTGATGCACCGATAAACATAAAAAAGGCAAGGAAAAATAAAGTGGCCACATTTAGACTGCCTGTATTAATGGTATTAAAACCGGCCGTTCTTGCAGTGATAGACTGGAAAAAACTGGCCATTATTTTAGTTGGCAGTGGTCTTCCTGCAATTGATTCCGGATTATTAAATTCAATAATAAGGAACATAACCGCACCGATCAATATCAAAGCGGCGGTGGTGATAAAGACTACCTTGGTATGCAGTGAAAAGCGCCTTATTCTTCTGTAAGTGATTATTTCCGAGAGTACCGGAAATCCCAGACCTCCCAGGACGATCAAAACCATAAATATCAGATTTAGCGGAATATCCGAACTAAAATTCTGCAGGCTGTTTGAATAAAGAGAGAAACCTGCATTACAAAAAGCACTGATAGTATGAAACAGGCCGTAAGTCATCGATGTCTTGAGCGGATAGAGATGCTTGAAATAAAAGATAGCGGTCATGATCAGGAATGCAATAAATTCTATGGTAAATGTGGTACCTGCTATTACCATAAAAAATTTGGCGGTGCTGAAGGGCTGTTTTGAACCAAAGCTGGTATCGATGTAGAATTTATCCTTGATATGAATCTTCCTTCCCAGGATCAGACCGAAAATAGAACCAATAGTCATGATCCCCAGTCCGCCTATCTGTATCATTATAAGTATTATGATTTTACCCAGCTTGGTAAAATATGTCGGTGTATCCTGGACTATCAATCCCGTAACACAGATGGCGGAAGTAGAAGTAAAGGCAGCATCTATGTAGGTTATCTTTCCGCTCTGGGTCATCTGTGGGATCATAAGGATCAGTGATCCAAGAATTATCGCTATAAGAAATCCGAGCAGTACCTGCTGGGCGATCTTGTTCTGTGTTTTGGAAGAAAATAAAGGTATTTCCTTCATTGTATATTAGGATTCAATTATTGAATAAAATCAAACATATAGGTTGATATTTTAATAAAATTGGCAATTAAAAACAACAATTTTATTTTTACCTGATTAATTTATATAATATTGCCGAAATTTGGCGGATATTGGATTATTGTATTATATGTTTTATACTTATATGAATATTTAGATGAATTTTGATTACAGCAGCTGGAATTAAAGTAGCAACAATATAGTAAATTGATAAGTAATATAAACATAGTAATAAGATTAATATGGATGATGATATAAAAATTGTCAGCAGACTGTCCAGAAAAGCTAAAATTAATATTATTGTCGTAATCGTCTTACTTTTTATTTTAATCACTATCCTTACTTCAATAAATCAAATCAAGAACATTGTTGAAAAAAGGGAAAAGATAATAGAACTTGAAGAAGAACTGGATTGGCATAGGAATGAAAACATTGCACTTCTTGCACTGGTAAAAAGTCTGTATGGAGAGGAAGCCATAAGGCTTGAAGCAAGAGAACAGTTTAATATGACTGCCGGTGATGAGACAAATATGACTGTGGTCATAGAAGAGAGCGGAGATGGGCAGGATCTCGAAAACGATAGTTATTCAATGTCCGAACAGGATGTTTATTCAAATTCTGATTTGTGGGAGAATATAAAGATTTTTTATAACCGGGAAATCAGAAGAAATTGATCAGGGATTAATAACACGCACAAATAACTTTAAATGAAATTAGCTTCTATTGATATTGGGACCAACTCCACAAGGCTGCTTATAGCAGATCACCAAAAAAATAAGTTCATGCCACTGGAAAGAAAAATGAAAATAACCCGTCTCGGAAAAGGTCTGGAAGAGAAAGGTATTATCCTTAGTGACTCTGCAAAAAGGACACTTGATGTAGTACTTGATTACAAAGGTTTGATCAAAAGCTATAATGTGGGAAGTTACCGGGCGGTCGGGACCAGTGCATTAAGAAAATCATTGAACAGTGATTGGTTCGTTTCCTATATATATAAAAATTCTGGGATTAGTATCGATATAATTAGCGGAGAAGAAGAAGCGGTTTTGAGTTTTTATGGGGCGGTAAAGGAAACGGATTTAAAATCATCTTTCTTTAAAAAAAATAAACCCGGCAATATTTTGGTACTGGATATCGGCGGGGGCAGTACCGAGTTTATACTTGGTAATGAAAGATGTGATCCAAAGCTTATCGAAAGTATAGATATAGGATGTGTCAGTTTGACCGAAAGGTTTATCGGCGGGAATGTCCTGGATAAGGACAGTTTGGAGAGGATGCATGGTTTTATCGAAGATAGCCTTAAAAAGGTCATTAGAAAAATAAATTCCCTCGGCCCGGTTTCTATGATCGGAGTAGCGGGAACTATAACAGCCCTTGCGGCTGTTGATCTGGAATTAAAAAAATATGACAGTAACAGGATACACCGGCATATATTAAGTTTTAAAAGGGTGGAAGAAATCTATAAAAAATTATGCAGCCTGAGTCTTGAAAACAGGAAAAGGGTGGCGGGGCTTAATCCCAAAAGGGCGGATATTATAATCGGAGGTACTGCAATTCTGCTTGCAGTCCTAAAGCTTACAAAAAACAGATATTTAATGGTAAGCGAGAAGGACATACTGGACGGAATTATTTACAGCCTTATTGATTTTTGATAATATTAACCAGCAAATCAATGGCATGCCCGAGTGGCGGAATTGGTAGACGCAACGGACTTAAAATCCGTTGAGGTTATGCCTCGTGCCAGTTCGATTCTGGCCTCGGGCACCAGCTTGGATGAAATTTCAGAGTCTTGGTATACCTATCCATTTCGGTGTCGCTGCCAGGTATTCTTTATAGCTGTCCCCGTAGCGCTCTTTACAGTATTGTTCTTCGTAATCAGTATAGATCTTTACTAAGATCATAAATACAATTGAGACCAGCAGAATTATCCATGAAGCTGCAGCTATGCCTATTCCCACAAGAGCCAGGTATTGAGAAAGATACATCGGGTGCCTGGAATAACGGTATAATCCTTTAGTTACGGGCCTGCCTGGCGGTGTTGTAATAAAATTTAGACCTGCCGTTATCGTCATAAGAAGAGCCAGCAGGAAAATAATAAGACCTGCATAGAACCAGGCTGTACCCAGTTTAAGCGGTAGAAATATAGTGTATAAAAAAACGATATAATATATTGCGGTAGCGATATAACCTATTATTTTAATGCTCTTTCCTGGCTCACTGTCAGGGGGATTGCCCATTTTTTTATAAGCGGCTCTGTTTATCAAAAATAATGAATATGGTATAAGTAGAAAAAATACTGAAAAGATCCAGGCATTCCATATACCTATTTTAAACGCAGGTGTAAATTGCATAGCATGACTTATATGTTTTTGTATATTTAAATTATAATACCATATGATAATTGCTTATGGTATTAAAATAGTGGAGTGGATAGTTGGAAGAACACAACGGCAAGTAACGTTTAGGTAATGAATAATAAAATAAAATATGCAATAATAGGCACAATAAATTGATTTATTAAAACTATAATAATCTATATGGATGATACTAAAAGATTTGGGGTTTCAATTGAGAGCGATCTGTTAAAAAAGTTTGACAGTTATATCAAATCAAAAAATTACACCAATCGCTCTGAAGCACTGCGGGATCTAATCAGGAAGGAATTTGTTGAAGAGCAGTGGCTGAATACGGATAAAAATGCAGCAGGTGCAATAGTACTGGTTTTTGACCATCACAGGAGGGAGCTTATGGATAATCTGGTGGATATCCAGCATGATTATCACAAGACCATTATCTCAACACAGCACATCCACCTTGATCCAAGGGTGTGCCTGGAAGTGATAGTAGTCAGGGGGAAAATAAGCGAAATCTATCAATTGGAATCCAAGTTAAAATCAATAAAGGGCGTAAAGCATATTTCTCTTTCCAGATCCACACTTGCTGAAGAGATATAAAAGTAAATAGTATAATAGATAAGTATTTTTTTATTATTTTAAATATTTATTTTCATTTTTAACTTCATATGAATATAATATTAGTTAAGATTACAAATTTTTGAAAGGAGACTCTAATGATTGCAGATAGGAATCAAAGTCCAAGCGGGCTTGCCATCGCAGCTCTGGTAACAGGTCTTTTAGGAATGTCAATTATACCGATTATACTGGGTGGTATTGATCTTGGGAAAATAAAAAAAGGTGAGGCAGGTGCAGCCGGAAGGGGCTTTGACATTGCAGGTATTGTTCTTGGAGCCATATGGACGATAGGATGGTTAATAATGGCCATCGTATTAACAGTATTAGGATCAGGTTTGCTTTTCAACAATCTTTATTAAAAATTTTTAGCGTGTGATAACAGTAAAATTTATGCGCTGGTAGTAATATTTAAGCCCCATATAAAGTGGGGCTTAAATATTTAGGGCTATTTTTATAAATTTTTTAAAGTTCTATATGGAAATACCGGTAAAAAAACTAAAAAGTGGTTTTGAATTACCAGTGTTTGGTTTTGGAGCATACAGAGTAGGCGGTATCTCTGCCCATGATCCGGACAATGATGATAAAAAAGACATATCTATTATAAAGGAAGCATTGAATCTGGGTATCACTCATATTGATACTGCGGAAATGTATGCCTGGGGTTATAGCGAGATACTGGTAGGCAGGGCAATCAAAGGATATGATAGGTCAAAACTGGTCATCGCTACCAAAGTTTCTCCTGTAAATCTGCATTATAATGAGGTCATCAGTGCCGCAAGGGGAAGTCTCGAGAGGTTGGATACCGATTACCTGGATTTATATATGATACATTACCCAAATTTCAAAATACCTATTGCTGAAACTATGGAAGCCATGGATTATCTGGTGGAAGAAGGCATTGTAAAATATATAGGAGTCAGCAATTTTAACCTCCGGCAATTTAAAGAAGCGCAAAGATGTACAAAAAATAAAATAATCTGCAACCAGATACCTTATAGTCTGATAAATAGGAAGTTTCAGGCCGATGGCTTTATAGACTATGCCAAAAAAAATGAGGTAATGATCACTGCCTGGAGACCTATCGAGGGAGGCATGTTATCAAGAAAAGGAATAGGACTACTGGATAAAATATGCCTGATCTATAAAAAGACACCCAATCAGATAGCAATCAATTGGCTTATCAGCCAGAAAAATGTGGTAACAATTCCCGGCTCGAGAAAAATAGAGCACCTTAAAGAAAATCTTGACTCTTTGGGCTGGCAGCTTACACAGGAGGATATGAAAATATTAGATGATGATTTCCCGCAAAAAGATTTTGATTCAATAGCTGATGACTACTGGCATGAAATATTAAAATAGATATACAATCTAATTTATTCGGCAAATTATTAGTTTAAATACAGGCGGACTTTTGGTTATTTCTTTTTTGTTTTCTTAGTTTTAGCGGAAGAAGACTTTTTTATTTTCGGGACAGGTGATTTTTTAGGAATAGATCTGCTCCTTGTCTTTTTTACTTTTTTATCCGGTTTTTTTATGCCGGTAGATATCTTTCTCTTAGCAGGCACCCTTTTAACCTCTTTTCTGGCTGCAGCTTTTGATTTTGGCTTTGTCTTTTTTGGAACTTCTGATTCCTTTTTTATTGAGATGATTTTTTTTAAGATCTTTGCTGCAGAATCGAGATCTTCTCTATACTGGGTATCATCTTCAGGATTGAAAAACTTTTTTCCCCTGTGGTATTTGGTATCGGTAAAAGTCAACTTTCTAAAGTCGTTTATATCAATAATGAAATCAGAGGGCAGAGTTTTTAGGAGATTTGCAGTACTTGCATGCCAGTTTTTAAACCTGAGATCCCTGCTGTTTAAATCCCTGATTGTATTTATTTCCTTAAGTCTTTTTTTAATTTTATCCAGAAGCTCTTTTTCTATCATTTTTTATATAATTATATAATCTGACCAGAATTTATTTTATCATATTATTTCTTCATTATAAATTTTGAAAGTAGTTTATTCGGCGGATATTTCTAAAGACATTGTGTTGTAAATCGAAATTAAAATTAAAAAATGATAACATTAGAGGTAATTAAATTTGAATTGGTATAGTATATAAGGAGGGACTATGAAAATTGAAAGCACCGCTTTTAAAAACAATAAGTTGATCCCGAAAGTATATACCTGCGATGGAGAGAATATAAATCCTCCGCTGATTATAAATGATGTACCTGAAAATGCGAAAAGTCTGGTACTTATTGTGGATGACCCAGATGCTGCAGCAGGGACCTATATACACTGGACGGTATGGAATATAGATCCTAAAGTTACAGGAATACCAGAAAACAGCGTACCGACAGGGGCTGTGGAGGGAGTTACAGATGCAGGAAGGCCCGGATATGTGGGGCCGTGTCCGCCGTCAGGAACACACCGTTATTTTTTCAAACTCTTTGCACTGAAAACCGAGCTGGATCTCGGTTCATTTACGAGAGCAGGAGATATTGAAAGAGAGATGGAAGCCAGTATTCTTACCGAGGCACAGCTTGTGGGACTGTACAGGCGCCAGTAATTTACGGGTTTATATGTTTTTTAATTAGATCAATGATGGTGGGAATCTTTTGTTCTATTTTGCGGGATAGATTCATAGAAAATGGTAGGCCGCCGTCTATACTTTCGGATATATCAATACCGATCAAATATCCCCTGATTTTTACCTTATATGCTAGATAATATAAATTCAGCACGTCAATCAGTGAAGTCTGATGAAATGAGATAAGACCTTCACCCGGATGATTAAAACCGCCTGTATGGTAAAAATCGTCCAGGGGTATGACAAATATACCTTCATGGGAAGAAGATTTTTTATTTTTAATTTGGGAAGTCTCTTCTGAAGATTTTTCTATTCTAAGGGCATCGATTATTATGAATCTGCTTTTTTTATATTCATCAAATATTGGAAACAACCTGAATCCTGCAGTTGAACCGTCTATTACCAGCACATCAGGAGGAAGCTTTTCTTTTTGGAGTACTTTAACGGTGTGAACTCCTACACCTTCATCTCCAAGCAGAATATTACCGATACCTAGTATTACAGTTTTGATGTTTTTTGGATTTTTCACTGTGTTATCTAATGTCTTTGACTACCGCAGGTACATGTTTTTCCCACCCCAGAGCCTGAATATGAACTCCGGCACAATATGGCTTTACTTCCTCTATGAGTCCGGATGCGATTTCTATGCACATAGAGACCTTGTCATCAGTCGATTCCATCTTTTTTATTATTGATTCCGGTACAAACACACCCGGTACGAATTTGTTCATATAATTGGCCATTTTCTCGGATTTTAATAGAATTATTCCTGCCAGGACTGGGATATCGATGTTTTCACTGCGTATCCTTTCCATGAACCTTTTAAAAACCTCAGCATCATATATTGCCTGGGTCTGGAAAAACTGTGCTCCCTGGTCTATTTTCTTCTTCATTTTTATTATCTGAAGTTCGTAAGATGCTTCTGTATCCGCACCTGGATTTACTACCGCACCCTTAAAAAAGGAAGGTTTTTGGGTGAGTTCCTTTTCTGAAAGGTCAAATCCTTCTTCCAATTTTTTAATGGCCCATAGGAGTTGAACCGAGTCAAGATCGAATACGGGTTCAGCTTGTGGATGATCGCCGATAGTGGTGTAGTCGCCGGTAAGAGCCAGTACATTTCTTATTCCTAATACGCTGGCGCTTAAGAGATCGGACTGCAGTGCCAGCCTGTTCCTGTCTCTGCATGTTATCTGAAATATAGGATCCAGACCCATTTGTTTTATAAAGTAACAGGTGGTAAGAGATCCCAGCCTCATTACAGAACTCTGTAGGTCTGTTATATTTATCCCATCTGCAACATCTCTTAAATATTCTGCTGCCTCTTCGATTTCTTCGATCTCTGCACCTTTAGGAGGGCCTATTTCACAGGTGACTGCAAATTTTCCGCTGTTCAGTGTTTTCTCAAATTTTGATTCTTTTATTTTTTCTGTAGTCATACCGCATCCTCCTCGTCAAGTGCCCATAGTCTGCTTTTTCTTAAAGCTGATGGGGGCAATTTTTTTGTATAATCTCTGGGAGGTATAAACTTTTGTAACCTGTTCAGGTTTCCTGTTCTTTTCAAACTGTTGTAGATCTGAACCCATCCGCATTCTCTTTCCGGATCTGTCTCGCATTTATCATTACTCTGTCCAGCGCAGGCGCCGTTCAACAATTTTTTAGGACAGGCTGTGTAAGGACATATTCCGCCGGTGTAGTCCAGTATGCAGTCGCTGCAAGTGTCGCATCTTTCGGTACCCTGCCACATTCCGGTTATGCCTCCGAAAGTAGTTGTGTTCAGGGCGGGGTGACAGGTCTTGTCTATGACTGCTGATACTGCCTGGACTCCGATCCCGCATGAGAACACCAGTACAGAATCTGAATCATTTAGCTGGGAAGATCTTGGTTTTATCCTGGATCGTATCAGCGCTTTCTGACACAGAAAGTCAATTTCCATTACTCCGGTGACAGTTTTTCCTTCTTTTTCAAGTTTTTCTTTAAAATCTGCCAGCACTTCTTTTCCGCCGGTATCCGCACCTTCGGGGCAGCCGCCGCAGCCCATGATGAATATCTTTTTCTCACCTTCCAGTTTCTCAATCAGTTCCTCTAACGGTTTAAATTCAGTTAATATCATAAATCCTCCTGCAAAAGCTTTTTTAAATTTTCAGACTACTTTATATTTACCTATTAAGTCTTTCTTTGATGTAACAAGATGCACCGCACATGCGGTACAGGGGTCAAAGCTTCTGATGACTCTTAAAATTTCTACAGGACTTTGACTTTCCTTTACTTTGATACCTATTAATGCCTGCTCATAGGGGCCGGGCTGTCCGTCTTTATCCTTTGGAGATGCATTCCATGCAGTGGGAGTAATCACCTGGTAGTTTGAAATCCTGCCGTCTTCTACATTCAGCCAGTGCCCCAGAGCTCCTCTCGGTGCTGCACAGAGCCCAATACCTTTCCCATCAGAAGGTGGATTATATTCTACTGTGGTAGGTTCTTCCACTTTAAGTTCACGCGCCCATACTGACAGCTGGTCCGCTAATATATTCGCAGAAAGTACCCTGGCAAGATGTCTTCCTGCTACTGAGTACATACTGGAAACGTCTGTACCTATTTCGGATAGTGAACTGTCGACCATATTTTTAATATGGGGATCTTTTTTTCCAAAATAAGTGGTAAGGACGCTTGCCAGAGGCCCTACTTCATAAACCATGCTGCCATATCTTGGAGATTTTACCCATGAGTACGCCTTTTTTTTATCTGCTGTCGGCTCGGTCTTTCCTTCGCCCGGATATAGGGGTTCGGACTCCTGATACCAGCTGTGGGTAATATCTTCAGTTATATTATCTATGTTTATTTTACTGTATTTATCGATATTATTTATCAGACCGCCTTTAAAAAGATAGTCATTGTACTTGCCGTTGGAACTGGTCTGGTATGAATCATATGCCAGCAGGTTGCTGCACCCTTTTCCTATCTCGAGATAATCATTGTAAGCCTTAGCTACTGCAATGACATCAGGCAGATAATAATTTTTGACAAAATCTGCTATCTCTTCCAGTCTCCATATAAATTCAGTAATCCTGTCGGCTGTAAGCCGCTGCGATACGCCACCGGACACGACAGCAGCGTCGTGGGGCCATTTTCCGCCGAAAAGAGTGGCTGCCTGCTGTGCTTTTCTATAGACATCCATTGCTTTGATATAATGGCCTACTACAATATTTGTGGTTTTTGTATCAAGTCTGTAGTCTATTTCATCTCTGGGGAGAAATGGTTTTGAATATCCCTGTTGGAGAAAAAATTTTAGAGTGTTTAAATCTTGATTTGCACCGTTATATTCCATGACCTGTGCCGGGTCTATATAATCCAGCCCGCTTAGAATATAGAAATGCAGTATATGGTCGGCAATACTTCTGGTACCAAGGATCAGGTTTCTTAAAAGAATCCCATTTACGGGGATCTTGTCTTTGAGTCCCGCATATTCTTCTACTGCACTGACTGATGCTATGGCATGAGGCTCCGGGCATACACCGCATATTCTCTGAGTGATCATAACCGCATCCCTGGGGTCTCTGCCCTTTAACATTATTTCTATACCTCTGAACATGGTACCGCTTATACTGGCATCTTTTATTTCGCCATTGTCCACCACGGCTTCTACTTTTAAATGGCCTTCAATTCTGGTTATGGGGTGTATTACGATTTTTTTCACGATTTCACCTTTCTAAAATAATTATTTTTTTTGGATCCCGGTCTTTTTCTTATTAACAGGGACTTCTACGTCAATGATCTTTTCATAGAGATCTCCCAAAAGATCCGGGTATTCGGGCGATGTACAGCCGCTGCATGGAGCTCCGCATCCGATGACCCAGTTGGTTTTGCTGTTCCATTGTCTTTTGGGGCAGTCGGCATAGGTTATGGACCCCTTGCATCCCAGTTCATAAAGGCACCCTTCATCCCCTAATTTTTTGGCAAATTTACCTTCATCGAAATAAGCTCTGTTGGGGCAATTTTCGTGGATCAGCTGTCCGTAAAAAGTCTTTGGCCTTTTTAAATCATCCAGCTGTACATTTTCCAATCCTTTTACCAGCACTTCCTCTATAGTGCCGAAAAGCCAGTCCGGATGAGGAGGACAGCCGGGGATGTTTATAAGTGGAGTTTTGATCTTGTTGGCTTGTAAGATGTCTCCCACACTTTGTGCTCCTGTCGGATTCGGGTTTGCGGCTGCAATTCCGCCGAATGCCGCGCATGTCCCCAGAGCGATTACCATAAGTGCATCAGGTGCCAGTTTTAAAGTCTCTTCCAGTATGGTATATTTTTTACCGTCCTTTTCACCTGTGACGCAGTGGACTCCATTGTCATTGGTGGGGATAGCACCGTCAATGATCAAGACATAGCCCTTTTCCTTTGAAGAGTTTTCAAGTATTTCCATGGCACGGTTTCCGCTTGCAGTCATGATATTGGGATGGAATACGAAATCAAGCTTGAAACCTGGTATTATATCCTGCAGCAGTACATTTTTGATTGCTGGAAATTCGGAGCACAGGATTGAAGTGACACAGCCGGTGCAGTTCTGACCCTGGATGCTGATAACTGGTATAACAGTAGTTTTTTTATTGTTCATATAAGCTCCTTTGAAATATAGGTTTGCCTGTGATTTGATTATTTAGAAGGTCGGTTCCGGGGTGGGGAAGTATTTCTAAAACTTTGGTAGGATTTAAATTTCCTTTGTTTTTGTTATGTCTAGATTTATACATAGGAAAAATTTAAAAAAATAACCTGTTCTATTTTAATCAAAATAATATTTATTTTCAATCAAATTACTGCTCATTTGAAAGCTTTGACGATCATACCTTTTGGGACAATATAACCTTTGAACGGCAACCATAAAGCTTTATAATAATCTATGACTATTTTACTAAAGCCTGATTCTTTTAAGATTTTTTCCATTTCGGGAGTGCTGTATAGAGTCAAATTTATTTTTTTAATGTCCTTAGTATGGTCCAGCCCGTCATCTTTATTATATGCCATTTCAATTACCAGACGGCCTCCCGGAGATAATACCCTATATATTTCCTTGAGTGCTGCTACCGGCTCTGGCCAGAAGAAAGAAGTTTCAATTACGACGACTGCGGAAAATTCATTATTTTGCCAGGGTATAGATAATACATTTCCTTGCTTAAATTCAACTTTTCCTGATTTGATAAGATCTTTATTGATACTGCTTGCCAGTTCTACCATATCCTTTGAATAATCCAGCCCGGCTATTTTTGCGGCATGTGAAGCATATCTTTTTATAAACATTCCGGAACCAAATCCTATTTCAAGATATTTGTCATTATATTTTAGGTCAAGCGTCTTGGCAGTATTTTTATAAAAATCACTATGACCCCATGCCATACCTTTTGCCAGCAATCTCCCTAAAAAACCTTTAGGTTTTCCGAATTGTGACATATTGTATTCCTCCTCAAATTATATTAAGTGTCGTAGGTCTATTCTATTTCGAAAGATTTTAGCACTAAAAATCGATTTATTAAACAATTTTATAGTACTTTATTTAATTTGATTCTGATCTTTAAATAGAACAGGATAATTTTTTTAGTTTATAATTTTTTTTAAGTTGCTGATAAAATATAACATGCTGGTTACAGGCTTTAAGAAGAGTGATCCGTCAATGTATAATGGGGTGGAGTATTATTGGCGTGTATTGTGAGATTTTTACGAATTAAGATGAAACCCGGGAGAGTAATTAAAAAATATAAATATATCGAGCACGTTTCCGATATAGGACTGGAATTCTACGGAAATACAATAGGGGAATTATTTGAGAATGCCGGCGAGGGGATGTTTTCTATTATTAGTGATTTGGGGAAAATCAGACCTTTAGAAAAAAGAAAGGTGAAGATCAGCGTGAAAAGTGGGAGTTTTGAAGATCTCCTGATATCGTGGCTTGAAAAACTGCTTTACTGGCATGAAGTTGATAATATCTTGTTTGAAGGATTTGAGGTAAGCAGTATCCACAAAAAGAACGGCGGTATAGAGCTGTCAGCTGAAGTGTCCGGTGAAAAAATAGACCCCGACATGCATATCATAAAAACGGCCATTAAAGCACCGACCTACCATATGCTGGAAGTAAAAAAAGACGGGAGAAACTACAATTGGAAAGGAAGGGTCATATTTGATGTCTGAGAAGAGAGGAGTCTATTATTTCTGATTACAATATTAAAAAAATAAATGATTACAAATGGGAAGTAGAAAAGGATGACAGGTATGGAATGAGGGTCCCAGGAATAATCTTTGCTGACAGGGAGCTTTTGGACCATGCCGTAAATGAAAAGACTATCGATCAGGTAGTAAACGTTTCTACTCTCCCCGGCATACTTAAGGCTTCGTATGCTATGCCGGATATTCACTATGGATATGGGTTCCCTATTGGAGGAGTAGCTGCTTTTGATGAGGAAGAAGGAGTCATTTCACCCGGCGGTGTTGGTTTTGATATATCCTGCGGGGTAAGGATTATGAGGACTGGTCTTTATATCAGTGATATCGAGAAGCATCTTAAAGATATAATGGGTATCCTGTCCTTCAACATACCAAAAGGTCTGGGAAGAAAGGGCAGGATAAGCTTGTCCAGAGATCAGTTGAAGAAATTACTAAAAGAAGGTGTCCCGTGGGCTATTAGAAATGGATACGGCCAGGAGGGAGATGATTACTGTATAGAAGAAAATGG
The DNA here is from genome assembly GCA_964610385.1 of uncultured Actinomycetota bacterium. Lineage (GTDB taxonomy): Bacteria > Actinomycetota > Humimicrobiia > Humimicrobiales > Humimicrobiaceae > CAZBSE01. Next base: position 125,371 of record CAZSXW010000001.1, on the reverse strand, counting down.
CTGTATGGAAGGAGCTAACCCTGATTTTATAAGCAACCGTGCCATTGAAAGAGGTATAAACCAGGTGGGGACTCTGGGGTCGGGAAATCATTTTTTGGAGATACAGGTTGTAGATGAGATCTATGACAGTGAAGCAGCAAACCTGTTTGGTCTGGAGAAGGGTCAGATAACGGTGATGATCCATTCCGGTTCAAGGGGACTTGGTCATCAGATATGCAGTGATTATATAAAGGTCATGCAGCAATCCGCTTTAAAGTATGGAATAAAATTAGCAGACCGGCAACTGGCCTGTACGCCCCTGTCTTCCCCCGAGGGGAAGAGGTATTATAGTGCTATGATCTGTGCGGTAAATTATGCAATGACAAACAGACACTGCCTCTCTCACTGGGTAAGAAAATCCTTTGAAAGATTTTTCGGCAAGTCCTCAGAGAAATTGGGTCTTAATGTTATTTATGATGTATCTCATAATATAGCCAAGATGGAAGAGCACAATGTTGACGGCAGTATGATGAAAGTCTGTGTCCACAGAAAAGGTGCTACCCGGTCCTATCCGCCGGGGCATAAGGAAATCTGTAAAAAATATAAGGATATCGGCCAGCCGGTAATAATCCCGGGAGATATGGGTCGCTATTCCTTTATCCTTCTGGGTACTGAGAGGGCGATGACTGAAAGCTTCGGCTCTACCTGCCATGGTGCAGGAAGACTTATGAGCAGGACTAAAGCAAAGAAAAAAGTACAGGGAAGTGAACTTAAAAAGGAGCTTTTCAATAAGAAAGGAATAGTAGTAATGGCCGGGAGTATGTCCGGACTCGCAGAAGAAGCTCCCCTGGCCTATAAAGATGTGAGCAGAGTAGTAGATATAACTCACCATGCCGGGATATCTAAAAAGGCGATAAGACTGAGGCCCCTTGGTGTCTTGAAGGGCTGATAAATATCTGCAAACTATCAGGAAGATATACAGAATCAGCAATCTTAATGGTTAATCCATAACTTTTCCTATGAAAAGGTAATCTATAATCATTGGAATAGGATTTTAATATTAAGTCTTTTATTTAAAAAGGAATATTATTATAATATAGTTAACTCTAAAATTATAGTATTATATTTATCATTGTAAATCTAAATAAAACAATTCTTTTAAAAGTATTTTAAAAATCTAAGTTCAGTATAAAGATTGGGAATGGAATGGGTTGAATGGAAAAAGTTGTCTTTTTTAACACCAAGGGCGGGACCGGGAAAACGACTATTTGCTATAACTATGGCTGGTATTTAGCGGAAAAAAGGGATAAAAAGGTTCTTTTTATTGATTTTGACCCGCAGATTAATCTTGTTCAGGCTTTTAATAAAGTATCGCATGACAGCAGGGTTAATATTGATAATCTTATGATTGACTACCTTAAAGGGAAGGATATAAATTTTAAGGATTATATTATAAGAATAACTGATAATATCGATTTACTGCCTTCTTCCAACAACATTTCACTTATCGAGGAATGCCTGACGGATTATCTGTTAAAAAAAGCTTTAAACGAGAGAAAAATTTATAAAGCACTATACAGAAATATAATAGTAAAAAATATATTTGAAGAAAATATAAGCAAAGATGATTATGATTATATAGTGATAGACTCACAGCCTAATTTTTCTCTTCTTTCAACCACATCAATAATTTACGCCAATAAAGTTATCGTGGTAATAAAGCCGGAACTATTCTCTCTGCTGGATATTAATTACCTTAGCAAAATAATTAGAAACCTGGAAAGGAAATATAACGTTAAGATAAAGATTGCCGGAATTGTAATTAATGCTTTTGAAAAAAGAAAGAAGATGCCCAGGCAAATAATAAATATTCTCAAAGAGAAATACGGCGGCAGATTAACTGTATTTGATCAGAAGATAAGATATCTAGTTCACTATCAAAAATCAATATCCTTAAAAAAAGAACCGGTTTTTATATCATATCCAAAGGCGGAAGCATCAGATGATATTATAAAGTTGTTTTCTCAAATTGAAAAGACGGTAGCAGGTTTGAACTGATAACTATATATTAAAAAATTAGAAGGAGGGTAAATATGGTTTTTTCAGGCAGGGATTCAGATGAACGCGGAATTGTTGATAAGGAAGAATCCAGGACATTGCTGACCATTGTAGGGAAAAAGGCAAAAATAGAAGGAAAGCTGGATGTTTCTCAGTCCATAGAGATAGGGTGTGAGGTTATAGGCGAATTAGTAGTAGATGGGCAGATGGTAATCCAGAAAGAAGGGATTGTCAATGCCAATGTAACCACTGTTGGTGCCAAAATAGTCGGGAAATTTGAAGGAAATTTAAAGGGCACCGATAAAGTTGAAATTACGGAAACAGGAGTGGTGGATGGTAATATAAAAACAGACTCATTGATTATAAATGAGGGAGGAATTTTCAGCGGAAAGGTTACCAGGATCAGTCAGGATAAAAAGATGGGTAAGAGAAAACCCAAAATAAAAAGTGGTGAAGAGAAAAAAGTAAGTGTCAAAACCGATAAAAAAGAGAAAGAAGATGAGTTTGAGGAATTCCAGCTTAATGATATAGATGACAGCCTTAAATTATAATTCAGGACAGGAAATTTATATTCCGGAAATAACTTGCGTGTAAAATATAATTAAAGTTTTTAAAATTTTAATATTTTCTTGGGTTTTATTCTAATGGTTGAGAGTTTATCGCTGTCGGATATTCTAAATATTTTCTTATTGTCTATAATTATATTATTGCCCTTGAACAGGCCGCAGTCTTTTATTATTAGATAAGTATCTCTTTGAATAATATTGCCTTCAAGTTTACCGGTGGAAGTTATTGAAACTTCTCCTGCTGATATTATGTTGCCGATAAAACTTCCTTCTATTACCGTATTTTTGGTTTTGATATTTGCTTTTACTTTTCCTTCCCTTCCTATTACAAGTTTTCCTCTTGATATGATTTCTCCTGCTACAATACCTTCTATCTTAATAGGGTGGGGAGAATAAATTCTGCCTTTTATATCAGTTCCGGATGCGATAATATTATAATTGTTGTCTTTATCGGTTTTTATATGAAGTATTTTTTCAATATTGTTTGAGATTTTACCTAATAAGGCTATAAGATTCTGGCCCATGTTAATTAAATATAACTAATATTTAGGCTAAATACTATATACTAATTTATATAATGATTATATACTCTTAAAGACTAAAAAGCTATATAGATTTCTTGAAAGTATAATATTTTGTACAGTTAATTTATGGTGAGAACAAAAAAAAGATATTTTCCTGAAATTTTAACGACCTTGATTGACTATAATGAATGGTAGTTCAAAAAAAAACTTCAAATTTTAAATAAAAGTAATAGAATTATAATATCATTAATACATTTAAGAAGCTTTAACAGGATATAGAATCCCTACTTTTTGGATATTTTAATTGGTTGTTAGGAGATGGACAATTTATCTGTTATAACTCTGATACAACTTTAAAAATAAATGGATTTAAAATATTAAGATTAAAACGAGGGAGTTAAGATTAAAATGGTTGATGATAAGATTCAAGAAAAAAAGCCGGACGAGATCTACTGCCCCAGTTGTGCTAAACCAATAAAAAAAGATGCGGTTGTATGTCCGTATTGCGGTGTACAGGTAAGAGAGCTGAAAACATCTGCCGAGACTATTACTTTGACTCCTGAACAGGAGTTGGAAGAAGGCAGGAGGCAATTAGGAGGAATAAGAGCTTTATATTGGTTTGTAATTGTAGTGTTGGCCCTTTATATTGTTGTTTTTATCCCAATAATCATTACCTCACCGGAGACTACGGGAGTAGTTATGACTGGCGCGAATGTTGCCCAGAGTATTATGATACTGATTCTTGTTTTTGGTGTGTGGATAGCAATTTATGTAATTCCTTTAGTAGGAATTATTAAAAGGAAACCATTCTCAGTTCCTTATACCAGAGTAATCTTAGTAATAACTATGTTTGGTTTTCCTATCGGTACCATTATAGGAGCAACTCTATGGAAAAGAATTAATCATCCACTGGCAAAAAAATATTTAAATTACGGTGAGTAGCCGATAAAGGGAAGGTTTTTTTATTTTAATGCAGTTTGTTAGCGGCACATTTTGCATCATTGCTATAGTCTGGATAATTGTGGTTGTAATAGCTACTATTATTGGCTGGGTAGTAAAAAAGATAAAAGAGCCGAAATTAAAAGATATATTGATCGAAGTAGAAAAATCTAAGAATAAAGGCATGGAATATTTTGATAAACTATCCAAGCTGGGCATAAAATCTTCAGGTGAGCTGTTGAAAAGAGGTGCTTCCCCTGAGGGGAGAAAGAAAATAGTAAATACTAGTGGGATTGGTGATAGTCTGATCCTTGAATGGATAAGCATTTCGGATCTGATCCGTATAAGGGGCATAAATCTAGAACATATTCATCTTTTAAAAGAGGCTAATATAAACAGTGTAGCAGAACTTTCTCAGAGAAACCCAGAAGTTTTTCAAAATATATTAATTGGAATAAATGATCGTATTAAAATTTTAAGTAAACCTCTTACAGTCAGTATGGTAAGAGGTTGGATTGAGCAGGCTAAAAAATTACCTCAAATAATCAAGTATTAGTTGAATTTATAATCGGTAGTAGTTAGAATTTATAGAGATATTTCAGTGACCGAGAAGAACTTCTGGAAAAGACTTAAGGAGGGGGGTGAATAATGACCGTATTTAACAAGGTAGTGACAATTTTAGTATTGCTTAAAATAATCGCATTTTCAGTTGTGGCTGTTGTAAATAAATTTATGAATCTTTTTGTCTGGAAAGAAGTGGTCAATAAGGTAATAGGGTTTCTAGCTAATCTGAATATCTACATTATTGGTTCAGCACTTGGAGTGGCTGTTATTGTAAGTTTAATACTGCTGGTGCTGGAGTTTCGAAGAAGCTGACAGACTGATCGATCTGGTCTGAAAGAAAGTTTTTATATTTATATTAAAATAAATGCTGGGGTCGGTTTTGTAATTGGCCCCGGTATTTTATTGTTTACGACCTGTCTTTCTGGCGCGGAAACTTAAATAAATAAGGAAGATTATCAGAAAAACGCTCGATATTGCGGCAGGAAGAGATGCCCTGTCCCCAAAAAGTGCTATTGAAGTGGCAACAGCAAAACCTCCGTTTTTTATAGTTCCCAGAAGTATTATGCAGCTGGAGAGCCTGCGGTCGATTTTTAGTCTTTTGGTTATAATCTCATACAGGAATCCCAGTCCTATAATGGTTACCACACAGATAATGGATATTTTCCCAAGTGTCTTCGGTTCATTGAAGAAAACACTGCGGTTAAGACCTACGGCCGAAAGGATGACTATGAACAGGCCCCAATTAACGATGGGCCCTCTGAATTTAAGTATATATTTATCAATTTTTAATCTTATAAATATCTGTGATAGTATCAAGGGCCCTGCTATAAGTTCGGCAAATATAATAATAAGCATGATTGGCTGAATAAAACTCTGACCGATAAGAATAATGCCTGACAATGGTATGATAATGACTGCTGCAATATATGCTCCGATTACTCCTGTGAGAGAAAATTTTACATCTCCTCTCAATATGCTGGTAAAAGGGGGTATGGCTACTCCAGGAGGAGCAAAAGCTATAATGACAAAACCTATCCAGAGTTCTTTTTCCGGAATGATAAACCATGCCATTGCAAGCATAACTGCAGCAAAAACGAAGTAATTCAGAAGTATGGTCAAAAATACGGGTTTTATAAGACTTTTTAAGGGAAGAAACGATTTTAATGGGATTTCTGTCATTGATACCGTCATGACAATGGCAAGGGCCGGGAGGGTCAGGTGTCTTACCCATCCTATATAATTGCCTATCGATAATCCCAGGATGAAGGCTAATATAAAAATGAAGTTTCTGTTTTTTAAAATTTTTACTATAAACAATACGCCAGATCTACTATCCGATAGTTTATTATTTTTATGCTGCGGAATTTTTGCCTATTTCACATCGATAGTTTTTGAAATCCACCATCCTGTTAAAAACAATGCGCCCGATACCAGGAACGGGAAACCCGAGATCATCACAGCAAATATTTTATTATGACCGGCATCAATATAAGAGAAAATGCACAGCGCGGCAGCTGCTACAGTTGTTATTATCCCCCCTATTTTTTCATTCCGCCATGCGACAATAATACCGGCCAAAATAACTGCTATCAGGCCTGTGAGGATTAGTCCCTCGATCATGACTCTGGTTGTTATGGGCATGCCAATTTCCTGTATGGTGCTTATAATAAGACTCAGTGCCCAGAAAGCTCCGGCTATGGAACCCAGTATACGCGCGATCCATATAATCGTTCTGGCTGTACGGTTTTTTGGTTTACTAATAATACTTATCATATATTACCTTTTATTCAGTATTTAAATACTTCTTATATATTGGACTAAGTTAATTATATTTCTTTTACTTCATCTTAACAAACCTAAAATGTACCGGCATTATTTAATAAAAAGGGCTGAAAATCTTAAAAAAAGATGTCTTATTTTTAAAATAATAGAATTTTTTATTATAAATATCATATTTTTCGTAAAAAGTGATATAATTACTACAAAAATTTAAAAAATTTGTGTTTTTTAACTATTTTTTAGGAATATTATGGATATTTACGTGTTTTAAGGGGCGATAATGATGAGAGAACTTAATTTACTTACCGAGTTTTCACAGAAAGCGGGTACAGAACTTGACCCAAAGAATATAAAAATTGATGATACTACATTAAGAGACGGGGAACAAACCGCAGGTGTGGTGTTTGCAAATGATGAAAAAGTATATATCGCTAAGATGCTGGATAAAATAGGAGTACACCAGATTGAGGCCGGTATACCCACAATGGGAGGAAATGAAAAGGAAGCTATAAAAAAGATCGCTTCTCTTGACCTTAACTGTAGTGTACTGGGCTGGAACAGGGCGGTAAAATCGGATATAGATGCTTCAATAGATTGCGGCGTAGATGCAGTGGCTATTTCAATATCATCTTCAGATATACATATTGAACACAAGCTTATGAAGAGCAGGGAGTGGGTTCTGGAAAGCATAAAGACCTGTGTAGATTATGCCAAGGGATTCAATCTCTATGTATCGGTGAATGCTGAAGACGCTTCAAGGTCTGATATGGAATTCCTTCTTCAATTTGCACGAACGGCAAGAGACACCGGTGCTGATAGATTAAGGTATTGCGATACTCTGGGTATCCTCGATCCTTTCGAGACTTTCATAAGGGTAAAAGACATTATTGATATAATCGGAATAGATGTCGAGATGCATACCCATAATGATTTCGGAATGGCTATTGCCAATGCTATTGCCGGGATCAAAGCAGGAGCTACCTATGTCAATACCACTATTAATGGACTAGGTGAGAGAGCAGGCAATGCTGCCTTTGAAGAATTGGTTATGGCTTTAAAATATATAGAGGGAGTTGATATGGGCTTTAACACTGCACACTTCAGGTCACTGTCTGAATATGTAGCAAAAGCCTCCAACAGGATCCTTCCTACCTGGAAGCCGATAGTAGGAGGTAAATTGTTTGTTTATGAAAGCGAGAGTAAAGCATCGGGCATATTGAATAATACTAAAACTTATGAGTTATTCGATGAAAAAGATGTAGGCCTGGAGAGGAGTATAATACTAGGCAAGTATTCAGGAGTCAATGCTATAATCTATAAGATGAAGGATCTTGGATTTAAGGTAACCAGGAAAGAGGCGGAAGAACTGGCTGAAATAATAAGGGGTAAAACAGTATCCCTTAAAAGGGCTCTTTTTGATAATGAGATCGTTGATACTTATAAATCATACAAGAAAAAATCGACTGGCAGCAGGGTACATAAAAATGGAGGAAAAGATGGAAGAAGTAAAAAGTGAAAGACATATAAATATCATAGATACAACTTTAAGGAATGGTGAACAGACAGCAGGAGTAGTTTTTTCCAAAAACGAAAAAATAAGAATAGCCAAAATGCTGGATGAAATAGGTGTTCCTGAAATTGAAGTGGGCACTCCTTCACTGGGGAAGATAGAAAGGGAGATAATCACAGAAATAATGAAAGATAAATTTAAATGCAAGATATTTGCCTACTGTGAGGCTGAACCCGAGAATATAAGGTTAGCAGCTCAATGCGGAGTTAAAAATGTGATTATAAATATATCTACTTCAGATATACATCTCAAAGAAAAATACAGGAAAAGCAGGACCTGGGTTATAAACAAACTGAAAAAGACCATAAGAGCTGCCAGGCAGAATGATCTTAATTTCATAGTAAGTGCTGAGGATGCTACTCGTGCTGACCTTGAATTCTTGTTAAAGCTTATTTCTATTGCAAGAAAGAAAGGTGCGTATAGGTTTAGGATCTGTGATACTGTGAGTAAGTTTGATCCCTTCAGGACTTTCCTTCTGATAAACACTATAGTCAGTGCTGTTGATTTTCCTCTGGAAGTTTATAATCATAATGATTTCGGCATGGCAACTGCTAACGGAATAGCGGCAATAAGAGGAGGTGCATCCAGCCTGGTAGTCAGCGTGGGTGGATTGGGCGAAGGGACAGGAAATGCGGCCTTTGAGGAGATAGTAATGGCATTGAAGTATCTCGAGAATATAGAACTGAGTATAAAGACTTCAAAATTCAGAGAAATAGCTGAATATGTTTCCAGAGCTTCGTCCAGGGCTATTCCTGTCTGGAAGGCAATCGTTGGAACAAACATATTTGCACATGAATCGGGTATACATGCGGATGGGGTAATCAAAAATCCCAAAAATTATGAAGTATTTAAACCGAGTGAAGTGGGGCTGACCAGGCAGTTGGTCGTTGGTAAACATTCCGGTTCTCATACTATCCTGCATAAGTTTAAAGAATTTGACATAGAGCTTACTGACAAGCAGGCCAATGATATACTGGGACTGTCAAGAGATATGTCGGTAGATCTGAAAAGACCGCTTTTTGATAAGGAACTTATGTATATCTATAATAATTATAAGAAAAAAAAGAAAAACCAAAATTAGAGGAGTCTCTTTTGAGAAAGACAATTTCAGAAAAGATTATAAGCGAGCATGCCCATAAAGAACTTGCTGCTGGAGATATTGCAGTTGTGGACGTTGATGTGGTCATGTCCCATGATGGTACAGGACCCCTGGCGGTAAGCCAGGCTAAAAAAATAGGTTTCGATATGGTGAGAAAGCCCGATAAGTCAATTTTTTTTATTGATCATGCTGCACCAAGTCCCAAAAAGGAGCTTTCAAATGCTCATATAGTTATGAGAAATTTTGCTGCCAGAACGGGAGCAATATTAAGAGATATAGGAGAGGGAATCTGCCACCAGCTGCTGGTGGAAGATTATACCTGTCCGGGCGATATAGTTATAGGAGCGGATTCACATACCTGCACTTCAGGCGCTTTAGGAGCTTTTTCTACCGGAATGGGCTCTACAGATATTGCAGTAGGTTATATACTGGCTAAGACATGGCTTATGGTACCTGATACCATTAAAGTGAATTTCAACAGGAAGATAAATAAAGGAGTGTTTTCCAAAGACTTAATAATCTATTTGATAGGAAAAATCACTTCTGACGGGGCGACTTATAAAGCTCTTGAATTCGGCGGCGAGGTAGGGTCCAGGCTGGGCATAGATGATAGATTCACTATTTCAAACATGGCGGTGGAAGCAGGGGCAAAAGCAGGTATTTTCCCTTCCGACGAGATAACGGAAATATATCTGGAAAGCCAGGGCAGAAAGGGTTGCTTCAGAAAAATCACGGCTGATAAGGGAGCAAAATATGAGAAGGTCATAGATATAGATTGTTCGGTCATCGAGCCAATGGTATCACAACCTCATGCTGTAGATAATGCTTTACCTGTAAGCAACCTGGAGAAAGTCACTGTAGACCAGGTATTTATAGGGACATGTACCAATGGACGTTTCAGTGATCTAAAAATTGCGGCAGATATCCTCAAGGATAAAAAAGTGGCGGATGGTGTGAGACTTATTGTAGTCCCGGCTTCGAAACGCACCTACATTGAAGCTCTTGATAAGGGAGTCATAAAGACATTTATAGACAGCGGAGCAGTAATACAATCTCCGGGGTGCGGTCCATGTGTAGGCGTGCATCAGGGAGTGCTGGGTGACGGAGAGGTATGCCTTACTACTCAGAATCGGAATTTTAAAGGGAGAATGGGGAATCCAAAGTCATTCATCTATCTGTCTTCTCCTGCAACGGCTGCATGGAGCGCTGTGAAAGGTTATATCGCAGATCCAAGGGAGGTTTTGGGATAATGGCGGCAAAAGGTAAGAAATCCAATATCCTTGTGGGAAAAAGTTTTAAATTTGGCGATGATATTTCAACCGATTTGATCATTCCAGGAAGATATTTTCATTTGAGGTCCGATATAACTGAACTTGCAAAGCATACCCTTGAAGACGCCGATCCTGATTTTATAAAAAAAGTGAAGCCCGGTGATTTCGTGGTGGGAGGAAGAAATTTCGGTCTCGGCTCGAGCAGGGAACATGCTCCTACAGTAATAAAAGAAGCTGGTGTGGGAGCGGTGCTTGCCAAGTCCTTTGCCCGTATATTTTTCAGGAACAGTATTAACATAGGATTACCGGTTCTGATATGTAATACTGATAAGATCGAAAATGGGGATATATTGGAGATAGATTTAAAGAAAGGGATAATCAATAACAAGACAGGTAATCTGAAGTTAGAATTCAATCCTCTGCCTGAAGTAATGATAAAGATCTTAAGTGATGGGGGGCTTATCAAACATATTGCTAAAAATAAAGGGTTTAATCTATGAAACATAGCATAACGCTGATACCTGGAGATGGCATAGGGCCGGAAATAACCAGGGCAATGGTTAAAGTGGTTGAGGCGACCGGAGTTGATATAAAGTGGGATGTTGTCAATGCCGGAGCGGAAATCTATGAAAAAGAGGGTACGGTCCTCCCCGAAAGTGTCATAAGCTCCCTTAAGAAAAACAGGGTAGGGATAAAAGGACCTATAACCACTCCTGTGGGAGTAGGTTTTAGAAGTGTTAACGTGGCTATGAGAAAATTATTCAATCTATATGCATGTGTAAGACCGTGTAAAAGTTACCTGGGCGTCAAGAGTAGATACGATGATATAGACCTTGTAATAATCAGGGAAAATACAGAAGACCTCTATTCAGGAATAGAGTTTGAGAAAGGAAAAGCTGAAACAAAAGAGCTTATTGATTTTGTGAAAGAAAAGAAGGGCCAGGGGATAAGAAGCGACAGCGGCATAAGCATAAAGCCGATTTCTATTACCGCTTCGGAAGATATAATCAGATTTGCATTCGAATATGCCCGTAAAAATAACCGTAAAAAGGTAACTGGAGTTCACAAGGCAAATATAATGAAATATTCCGACGGCTTGTTTCTTGAAATTTTTAAAAAGATTGCGTCAGAATATAATGATATAGAATCAGAAGATAGAATCATAGACAATATGTGCATGCAGCTGGTACAGAAACCGGAGCTTTATGATGTCATAGTCCTGCCAAATCTATATGGAGATATAATTTCTGACCTTGCTGCTGGATTGGTTGGAGGCCTGGGTGTCGCTCCCGGTGGAAACATAGGCAAAGATATCGCATTGTTCGAGCCGACACACGGCAGCGCTCCAAAATATAAAGGGCAGAACAAGGTAAATCCCACTGCAATGATGCTTTCAGCAGTATTGATGCTTAAATACATAGGAGAGAAAGAGCACGCTGACCTTCTAGAAAATGCAATTGCGGAAAATATAAGAGAAGGAAAATATGTGACCTATGATCTGAAGCCCGACAGGGATGATCCTACGGCTGTAGGTACAGATGAGTTTGCTGATGCAATTGCAGGAAAGATTAAAAGAACTCAAGCCTGAAAATCAGGAGTAAATTGAACCTTAGTCATTGGGATAGGCTCCGTCTTCTATCAGTATTCCGTTCATATATACAATATCGTCTCCTCCACCATCAACCTGGTTTATCCCGTAGCTTTCTAGAGTATAAGTGACACCGGCAATAGAAGAATAATGATAGGGATTCTCCCAGATATCAAATTCGGGTACATTTTTCATAATCCCTGCGGCTTCCAGTGCATCGGGAAAATCGCTTTCCTCAGGATAATTGCTTGAGAGTGTGACGTATATTTGGAGTGCTTTTGTAATATTGCTCATTTCAACTTCGGTAGTTGTTTCCCTGGCTCTATTTTGTAGTAATATGAAACTCTGGACAGAGATACCAATAAGGATTGCTACAACAATTACGATTATAAGAAGTTCAACTAAAGTAAACCCCTTCTCTTTTTTGAACCTTCTGAAAAGATAGACGTCCATTATAATTTAATCATTTTTTTGTTTATATATTTAATTATACCCGAAAACAGAGAATTTAAGCATTTTTTTGTCTTGACCGGCATATTCTACGCGTTGTATACTCTGTGTCGGTTTTGTATCCTTTGGTATATAATATTATTAAATGAGTAAAAATCAATTAAAAATTTAATAAAGAAGTTTCTATTTATGACAGTAATGAGCGATAAAGAAAGCATCGATTTAAAGATACTAAAAGCAATCTTCGGCATAGCAAGTTCCATAGGATCCGAACTTGAACTCGAAAAAGTCTGTGACCTGATTGTTGAAAAGGTTTTTAAGGTAATAAACTGCAACGGCTGTGCCATAATTTTAATAGATGAAAAAGGAGTAAAACTCCAGAGCGAAATAGGTTTTGGTAAAAGTATCAAAGAGGTAGAATTCACCAAGGAAATGCCTCTGATAAAATATATCCTATCCACAAAAAATAAACTTTTTATCGGTAACATTGAAAATTCATATTTTAAATACAGCATCCCCAAGGGAGAACAGACTACTTCAATGATATGCATCCCTATTATAGTAAGAGATGAAGTAAAGGGGATCATTTATATTGATTCCAGAAAGACTAATGCTTTTTCGAGCAAGCATGAATACTTCTTAAACATACTTGCTCATGAAATATCAATTGCCATAGAGAGAGCATTAAACTATGAAGAGATAAAAAGATTGACTGTAGTAGACGAACTTACCGGTGTCTTTAACAGGAGAAAGTTCGATATAGATTTAAGGGATACAGTAAATGAAGCTATAAGATATGTAAAGAGTCTGTCGCTTCTTATGATAGATATAGACTATTTTAAAAAATATAATGATTTTCACGGTCATCAGATGGGGGATATGATCTTAAGAAAAATAGGTAAAGTATTTATTGAGAATAAGAGAACGACTGATAGGATATACCGTTATGGAGGGGAAGAATTTTCTGTGATATGCCGTGAGACCAATAAGGAAAATGCCAGAGTCTTTGCCGAGAGACTGCGGGAAGTGGTAAGTAATGGAAAATTTGAAGGGGAGGAAAAGATCAAACCGAATAGTAATCTCACCATAAGCATAGGGGTCGCAAATTTTCCTTTTGATGCTACAAAAATCAATAATTTAATAAAATATGCCGATGATGCATTATATAGAGCAAAAGCAGGAGGTAGAAACAAAGTAGTTGTATAGTTAATATATAAATAAACCGGCTTGCTTTTATAAATTTGACAAAGGTCATGTTTGGGTCTATAGTTAGATTAATCTAACATTTTTAGGTTAAATATAAAGTAGAAATGTTATGAAGAAGTTATCACATAGTATGGAAGATTACATTGAAGCAATGTATGTGATCAATCTTACTAATAAAGTAATCAGAGTAAAGGAAATTGCAGAATATTTAAATGTAAAAACGCCCTCTGTAGTTGATGCCGTTAGGAAATTGATTGCCAGAGGTCTTGTAGAACATGAAAAATATGGATATCTGGAACTTACAGATAAGGGCTGTCAGATGGCAAGAGAAGTCTATGAGAAGCACAATAAAATCTATAAATTTTTTAGTGACGTTCTTGGTGTAAGTGATGAAGTTTCCAAGCTGGATGCCTGTAATATTGAGCATTATATAAGCGAGGAAACATTAGACAGGATGATAAAATTTATAAATTTTATAGATACTTGCCCCGAAGGTTATCCCAGATGGTTAAAAAACTATAACTATTTTGCCAAATACGGAAGACATCCTGCAAGCTATGTCAATGATGATGACAGGGAATAAATAATCTGGGTTTTCTTTCTATTTTTTATCCTTTTTAAAAAGTTCTTGACAATAGTAAATAAATCTATTAAAGTTAGACATGCCTAATATTTTATAAAGAGAGCTTATAAAATGAGAAGATGGGGTTTTAGACATAGAAGAAAAAATTACTGGCAGGCACCGCAGTCTGGTGATGGGATTTTATCACTTAATGATGCTGTTCCCGGAAAAAAATACATGATAGTAAGAATAAATGGAGGCTGCAGGTTAAACTCACATCTTTGTGCTATGGGATTTATACCTTATGAAGTTTTTACTGTCTCTGACGTATCAAGAGGCGGGTCTTTGTGCGTAGTGGTCAAAGGAACTAAATTTGCAATTGGAAGAGGAATGGCCGAGAAAATTCTTATAAGGGAAATCAAAGGATGAGAAAAGAAATATCCATAGCTCTCTCAGGAAATCCAAATTCAGGCAAAACCACCATCTTTAATAATCTAACCGGCTTAAGACAACATGTTGGTAATTATCCCGGAGTCACTGTTGAAAAAAAGAGCGGGATCATCAACTATAAAGAATACAAGATAAATGTCGTCGATCTCCCAGGAACTTACAGCCTTACGGCATATTCAACAGAACAGATTATCGCAAGAAATTTCGTTATTGATCAAAAGCCCGATGTGGTAGTCGATATTATAGATTCCTCCAATTTAGAGCGAAATCTTTATCTTGCAGTCCAGCTTATTGAACTCAAAGCGCCCCTGGTCCTTGTTTTTAACATGGCTGATATTGCCAGAAAAAGTGGAAGAAAAATAGATATAGAATTACTATCCGAACTTTTTGGTGCACCTATTGTAGAGACTGTGGGCAGAAGCGGAATGGGTAATAAAGAAGTACTTGAAGCAGTAATAGATGTATTGAACAGAAAGAAGAGAAAAAGAATTGAGATAAGTTATGGAGAAGAAATTGAAAATGAGATCGTAAGAATAAAATCAGTTCTGAAGAGAGAAAAAATCCCTGAATTCAAGTTTGATAACAGGTGGGCTATAGTGAAACTTCTGGAACAGGATAATGAGGTTATTGATACTGTAAAAAAGGCAGCAGGCCCAAAGTACTCCAAGCTTGAAGAAGAAATAGCAAATTCGATAAAACACATAACCAGCATACTTAGGAATACTCCAGAGGTCATAATCGCAGAGGCACGATACGGATTCATAAGCGGCGCATTGCTTGAATCTTATAGGGAAGTCAATAAGGTAAGAATGGATGTGAGCGGAAAGGTTGACAGAATATTTACCAATAGAATACTTGGGTTGCCAATATTTGCTCTGATAATGTGGCTCATGTTCCAGTTTGTATTCACGCTTGGCAAGTACCCTATGAGCTGGATAGAACTGGGTTTTGAAAAATTAGGAGCTCTGATAACCAGTATTATGCCGGAGGGGCTTATAACCTCTCTTTTGGTCGACGGAATAATAGGTGGAGTAGGCGGGGTAATCATATTTACACCTAATATAATGCTTTTGTTTTTTTCAATAGCCATCCTTGAGGATTCAGGATACATGGCTAGAGCTGCTTTTGTAATGGACAGGATAATGCATAAGATCGGTCTTCATGGAAAATCTTTCATCCCGCTTATTATTGGATTCGGATGTACCGTACCGGCTTATATGGGTTCAAGAATACTCGAGAATAAAAGGGACCGTCTGGTGACCATGCATATAAATACCTTTATGAGCTGCGGAGCGCGTCTTCCGGTCTATATACTTTTTGCCGGGGCATTTTTTCCCCAAATAGCTGGAAACGTCATATTTTCGATTTACATAATAGGAGTGTTGATGGCTATCATAATGGCAAGGGTGCTTAGGGCTACAAGATTCAAGGGTATGTCAGATCCTTTCGTAATGGAACTTCCTCCTTACCGTGTTCCCACCCTTAAAGGAATATTGATCCATACCTGGGAAAGGACCTGGATATATTTAAAGAAGGCAGGTACAGTCATACTTGCCATATCAATACTGATGTGGATATTATTTACATTTCCTCTTATAGGAAATAACTACTCTACGGATTACGAAGCTCAAATCAGCGAAATCGAGCAGTCCTATCAGTCCGGCGTGGTAAGCCAGGAGGAAATGGACGAAAAGGTTACGGAGATAGAAGGCAAAATGGCAGGTGAGCGGCTTGGCTATTCGGCAGCGGGGAGGATAGGAAATTTTCTGGAACCGGTATTCAGGCTGCTTGGTTTTGATTGGAAGATGACGGTTGCCACTATCTCTGGAATTGCGGCAAAAGAAGTAATAATATCCACGATGGGTACTCTTTACAGCATCGAGGAAGGAGAGGGACAGTCTGATACCTTAAAAACGGCGCTCAGTAAGAACTATCATCCTCTGGTCGGGTATAATTTTATGCTTTTTACCCTGCTTTATTTCCCCTGCCTTACTGCCATGGTGATTTTCAGGAAAGAAGCCGGTACGAAAGAGATGCTTTTTCAGGCAGGGTACACACTGCTGCTGGCCTGGGTGATATCACTTCTGGTATATCAGATAGGAAAATTATTTATTTAATTGCTGAAAAGCGGATATGTCAGACTGTACGTTGATTTTTATGAGGTGATTGTATGTTGTTAGAAATAATATTAATTGTCTTGATAGGAATTGCTGCACTTGCGGTAACTATATGGTTTATTGTAAAGCAGTTTAAAGCAAAAAACGCATGTGATTTTTGCCCTTATTCCGATATGTGTGAAGAGAAAAGAAAAATTAAATCGCGTAAGTGAAGGTATTGGCTTTTCTTTCCATATTTTTAGATTGGTGTTAGAAGAATCTTAATATTCATTATAAAATGGATATAAGTTAAAAAAAACGGAAAAAGATGGGAAATAAAAAATGCGTTATGTGAAGCTTGGAAAAACAGATATAAAGGTTTCAGTTGTTGGCCTTGGGACATGGGCTATAGGCGGATGGATGTGGGGAGGTACCAATGAATCTGAATCAATCAGAGCCATCAATACTGCAATAGATATGGGAATAAGCCTTATTGACACCGCACCAGCTTACGGAAAGGGACTTTCAGAAAAAATCGTCGGCAAAGCCATCAAAGGTAAAAGGGATAAGGTTATTATTGCCACTAAGTGTGGCCTGGTATGGAAGTTTGATAAGGGTGAATTATTTTTTATTTACGAATCGGGAGAGAAGGTATATAGATTCCTGGGACCGAAATCGATAAGATATGAAATTGAGCAGAGTCTTTCCAGGCTTGGGATTGATTATGTAGATCTTTATCAGACACACTGGCAGGATAAGACTACACCTATTGAAGACACAATGGAAACTTTAATGGATTTAAAAAAGGAAGGAAAGATAAGATCCATAGGAGCCAGCAATGCCACTCTTGGCCAACTAAAGCAGTATAACCATGCAGGGCAGCTGGATGTCGATCAGGAAAAGTATAATCTTATTGATAATGAAGTCGAGCAGGAAATTCTTCCCTGGTGTAGAGATAACAGGGTAACCATGCTCGCATATAGTTCTTTAGCTAAAGGACTGCTTACCGGAAAAATTGATCCTGATAGAGAGTTTAGAGGCGATGATCTAAGAAAGGATGATACCAGATTCAGCATAGAGAACAGGAAGAAAGTGAATTCCGTTCTGGAAGATGAGTTTAAACCTATTGCAGAGAAGTATGGTCTATCCATAGCACAATTATCTGTTGCTGCCCTTGTATCGCAGGATGGTGTAGTAGCACTCTGTGGTGCAAGAAATGAAAGACAGGCAGAAGAGAATGCAAAAGCAGGGGATTGTTTAATAGAGAAGAGCGATATAGAAAAAGTCAATAATACAATAGAGGCCCTGAATTTATAGAATTGACTTCGTAAAAAAGCAAAGATTACAACACTGTAAGAGTTTAAGGTTTTAGGGAATTTAAAGTTTAGTCAACTCGATAATAGAAACTTCTCCTTTCATTGGAATCATCCTTGAGATTTTAAAGCCTGATAGATCAAATAGCTGAATAAATTCTTTTTTGGTTCGCTCAGCCCCTCCAGTGATTACAAGCATTTCAAGGTCAAGCAATTTTGAAATAGAAGGCTTATTCCCTTCGGGAACTATCATTTCGATAATTAGTAATTTGGAATCATCTGTCATTGCTTCATAGTATTTCTTTAAAATTATTTGACATTTTTTATTAGGCCAGTCATGCAGAATATTTGACAGTATGTATACATCACCGCCGGAAGGGATATTTTTAAAAAAATCACAGCTCTTTGTCCTACATCTATTTTGAAGGCCGTTTCTTTTAATTTCTTTATCCGTTTCTGGTATTACTGAAGGAAGCTCAGCGATAATTCCGTTAATATGAGGGTTTTTCTTAAGAATTTCCAGCAGTAAAGATCCTTTTCCTCCACCTATGTCTATAATTTTTTCCACACTGGAGAAATTGTAGAAATCATTTATTATTGCATGCGAGTTTCGGGTTTTAATATTGTTGGCTTCATGAAGAAGTTCTGCTGCCTTCGGTTTTTTTTCGAGCCATTTAAATAGAGGCATACCTTGAGCTATATCAAAAGCAGTTTTTCCAGTTCTAATACACTCTATGAGTTTCGTCCAGGCTTTATCATTCCAATCAGAATGAAACATCAGAGAATATACAGAACCAGACTTTCCTGTTTGTAACATTTCAGCCATTGGAGCAAGGGCAAATTTTTTATATTCAACTTCAGTAAAGATTCCAACACTGGCCAGTGCCCTCATTATCCTGTATAAGGTAGGACAGTGGGTATTGCTCATACTGGCTATATCCTCAATAGTTTTTGGACCATTTTTTAAAATATCCGCAATACCCAGTTTAGATACTGCATAGATTGGCTTGCTTATCCATTTCTCCATAATAAATTTCATGAGTTGGTTTGATGTTTTTGAATTTCTAGTTTTCATGTCTCCTTCTTTCGAGATAGGGTTATTGATTATTTTATGAAACAATGGATTTCGTAAAACTTATAAAAAGTGTATAAGTGATATTTGCTTGGAGATAGCAGTTGGAATGTATTTAAATTGGATGGTGATTGGAATAAATTGCGGTGAAATGAATATTTATAATATTTGTAATCATAGAGGAAAAAGGAAATATGTCAATATTAAGTTCTACTAGTGGTTTAATAGGAATATATATTTTATTTCAGATAAAATCTTTTCTATAGCAGAGGACATTTTAAATATGTAATTTGACATTCTAGTTAGTTAAGAATATACTTGGGTTTCTCTTTTGTTTAATGATATTTTAATTAAGAGCGGGTTTATTACTCTATACTGCCTCTCCAAAAGAAATATTATCAAGCTTTCAGAGAAATAATATTATTTAAGGAGGTAAGTATGCAAGGTAGTAAACTATATGTTGGCAATTTCGGCTACTCCACTGTTGACTCACAATTGGAAAAACTATTTTCCCCATTTGGCCAGGTTAAAAGCGTCAATATTATCGGGGACAAAGGTTTTGGATTTGTTGAGATGTCAAGTGCAGAAGAAGCTGAAAAAGCAAAGGAAGCTCTGAATGGTTCAGAATTTGAAGGAAGAACTTTAAGAGTTGATGAAGCTCGTCCACAGAGAAGCAGACCTGACAGAAACTTCAGAAGATAAAACAAATAATCAAGCATGCGTAAGGTTTTTAAAAAGCTATATACAAGCTTGATTTATCACGCCAGTGATTCTCTGTTTAGATTAATTTATAAACAGAGAATCATTCTTTAAAAAAATAAAAAGAAGGTCTTATGAAAATTTTACTTATTCATCCAGAATATGAAAATACATTCTGGAATGTAAAAAAAGTCCTAAGGGTTTTGGGTAAGAAAGCAGGCTATCCACCGCTTGGACTTTTAACTGTTGCGGCAATGCTCCCTTCCCACTGGGAGAAAAAATTAATTGATATGAATTGTGAAACTTTAAAGGAAAAGCATATAAAGTGGGCAGATTATGTATTGATAAGTTCGATAATAGGTCAGAAGCGTTCCACAAAGGAAGTAGTAGATAAGGTACAGAAAATCGGCAAGACTGTTATCGCAGGGGGTTCTCTTTTTACAACGGATTGGAAAGAATTTTCCAATATAGATACTATTGTACTGGGGGAATCAGAAGAAATAATTTCTTTTCTTATAAAAG
Organism: uncultured Actinomycetota bacterium; assembly: GCA_964610385.1. Lineage (GTDB taxonomy): Bacteria > Actinomycetota > Humimicrobiia > Humimicrobiales > Humimicrobiaceae > CAZBSE01. The sequence continues at coordinate 105,064 of CAZSXW010000001.1, read as the reverse complement.
ATATGGAAAATAATAATCTTAAAAAGATGTATTCTATGAAGGATTTTCCCGCTATACAGAAAACTCCTGTGCCGGCATGGGATCTTGTAAACTTATCTTACTATAATTCAGTATGCATACAGATTTCAAGGGGTTGCCCCTATAATTGTGAATTTTGCGATGTGGTTCAGCTCAATGGGAGAATACCCCGTATAAAAAGTAGGGATAAGATTATCGCTGAACTTGATTCGATTTATAAACGTGGCTGGAGAGCCGGTGTATTCTTTGTTGATGATAACTTTTTAGGCAATAAGGCCATTATAAAAAAGGAAGTCCTGCCGGCAATAGTGGAATGGCAAAAAGAAAGAAAATATCCATTTGCCTTAAGTACTCAGATATCAGTCAATATGTCGGATGATAATGAGTTAATGGAGTTGATGATAAAGGCTGGTTTTGCCACTGTCTTTATCGGTATAGAGACCCCTGATCCTGACGGGCTTCAGGAATGCGGCAAATACCACAATAAAAATAGGAACCTGCTTGAGTCCGTTAAAAGAATTCAAAACATGGGTTTTGAAGTCAATGCGGGGTTCATACTAGGTTTTGACAGTGATAAAGATACTGTGTTTCAGAATCAAATTGATTTTATTCAGAAAAGCGGAATTGTTGCAGCAATGGTAGGGATTCTTAATGTTTCTCCTAAAAGCAGACTGTATAAGAGATTAAAAAAGGCCAATAGGTTGATAGATAATACAAATAGTAGTGATAATAATACTTCAGAGTTGTTTAAATTGAACTTTATCCCAAAAATGAAAGCAAGTACACTTTTAGAGGGTTATGGCAAAGTGCTTAAAACTATTTATTCACCAAGATGTTATTTTGAAAGAATAAGAACATTTTTAAGAGAGTATAAACCTAAAAGATTAAGACGTACAAAAGTAAGTTTTTATTATATCAGGGGTTTGTTTTCCTCATTGTGGTTTCTTGGTATTAGAGAAGATGGAAGATGGTACTACTGGAATTTGATTTTGTGGAGTTTGTTTAAAAGACCTGGTCTCCTGCCCTATGCATTTGGTTTGCCCCTAGGGCTTCTGCATTTCAAGACACTTGCATGGGCAAGGCAGTATGATTCTTATTATAGAGGAAATTGATTTAGGTATTTTTGGTTTTACATATAGAGAGATTGAAAAAATTAATAAAAGATGAAAGGAAATTAAAGTGAATAGAAGATTGCATATAGGTAATTTAGCATATTCTGTGACGAATGAGGAACTAGAGAAATTATTTTCTAGTGAAGGCAGTGTAACTTCTGCCAAAGTAATCAGAAGTTTGGATGGAAGGTCTAAAGGTTTCGGATTTGTAGAAATGGAAACTGAGGAAGAAGCATCTAAAGCTATGGAAAAATATGATCAAAGCAGTTTTAAAGATAGGACCATTTGGGTCAATGAAGCCAGGCCCCCAAAAAGTAGAGGATTCAGTGAGAACCAAAGAGGGTATAGAGGGTATAATAATAGAAGACCTCAAGATGACTTGAATTCTAGACTTAGGAGATTAAGAAAAAGGTATTAATCGGTTTTACTAAAATCTATATTATTCACAAAGGCTAGGGGGATTTAAGATTACAATAGGAACAAGTATCAAAATTGAAGAAGTAAAGGTGCCCTTAAAGAAAAGAAAGTCAGAGAAAACATTTACTTATAAGAGGATTATTGACCCGGTAAGGATGTATCTTAAGAAGATTGGCAGCATAAAGCTGCTGTCTGCCTCTCAGGAGGTAAAACTGGCTAAAAGAATTGAAACCGGGGATATTGAAGCGAAAAGACTGCTGGTAGAGTCAAATCTTAGATTAGTAGTAAGTATTGCAAAGAAGTATGCCAGTCGGGGAATGCTATTTCTGGACCTAATACAGGAAGGTAATATTGGTCTTATCAAAGCAACAGAGAAATTTGATTATAAAAGAGGATACAAATTCTCTACTTATGCGACTTGGTGGATTAGGCAGGGTATTACAAGGGCAATATCTGATCAAGCAAGAACCATAAGAGTACCAGTCCATATGGTAGAAAATATTAATAAATTAATGAGGGTGCAAAAGAATTTGATGCAGGAATTCGGAAGGGATCCTTCTGTTGAAGAGATTTCAGAAAAAATGGACTCTACACCTGAAAAGGTAAGGGAAATAATTAAAATAAGTCAGCACCCAATTTCGTTTGAAACACCTATAGGTGAAGAAAGTGATACCCAACTGGGAGATTTCATTAAAGATTCAGAAATTGAAAAGCCCTCGGATGCTGCCTTATTTGTATTATTACAGGAACAGCTTCAGAAAGTGCTAGGCACTCTGGCTGATAGAGAAAGAAGAATTATTCAACTTAGATTTGGATTAAATGATGGCTACCCGAGAACGCTGGAAGAAGTTGGTCGAGAATTTAATGTTACAAGAGAGAGAATTAGACAGATAGAATTTAAAACGTTAGGTAAACTAAGGAATTCAAGCATCAGTAAGGCTTTAAAGGATTTTATATAGAATACCTAAGGTTTATAACTATATTGAAAAATAACTTAAGTTTTAATTATCCTTAGTTCTATTCTATCCGGTAGCCCCAAAGAGACTCGAACCACTTGACTAATAATATTCCATCCGGTTAAAATTCTTATAAGAATAAAAAATTAATCCATTATTTAATTACGGAAGGGAATAATAATGTCCTATAAGATAGTGGGTATCGGTGAAATACTATGGGATGTTTTTCCGGGTGGCAAAAAACTCGGGGGTGCTCCGGCAAATTTTGCTTATTTTGTAAAAAAATTAGGGCAGGATGGATTGATTGCCAGCAGAATCGGCAGCGATCTATTGGGAAAAGAGATTCTTGATTCTCTGGCTAAGCTCGGTCTTGATAAAGATTACATACAGATAGATTCCATATATCCAACCGGGACAGTTGATGTGAGAGTGGATAACAGCGGTCAGCCGGATTATATCATTAATGAAAATGTGGCCTGGGATTTCCTGGAATTAAATAAGGGATTAAAAAAGCTGGCCGGAGAAGCCGATGTCATATGTTTTGGTACACTTGCCCAGAGATCTTTAAGATCCAGGGCAACCATAATTGACTTTCTTAAGATGTCCGGGAGCAGTGCTGTTAAGATACTTGATATCAATCTAAGGCAGAACTTCTATTCTCTTGAGACAATCGTTCAATCGATGGAATTTGCTACTATATTGAAACTCAGCGTGGAAGAGCTGGAGATAATAAAGAATTTGATGGGTTACTACGAGGGAAAGAAAAGTATTGAAGTCTGCAGAGGTCTTATAGATAAATACGGTATAAGACTTATATGTCTTACCAGAGGAGAAAAAGGAAGCCTGCTTGTTAATGAAAACAATTATTATGATCACCCTGGCTACAGGATTACTGTTTCCGATACAGTGGGTGCAGGTGATGCCTTTACGGCTGCTGTGATAATCAAGTATTTAGACGGCAGCTCTATTGAGGAAATAAGTAATTCCGCAAATAGATTGGGCTCGTGGGTATGTTCAAAGGTTGGACCCACTCCGGTACTGGATGATAAGATAAAAGAAGATTTTATGAAGGGGGTTTAGCTGTTTTAAGCCTTCATCTTCCATCTGGTAAGTATGTTTTCCCGGTCAAAAATCTTGACTGCAAGCCTCAGGACAAATGGGCATACTACAAGCAGGACCAGGCAGCCTATTAGAAGGTAGGTTATGTTCAGAAGGAAGAAACCTGCCAGCTGAAGGCCTATAATAAGGTAGATGGGCAATATTATAACTGCACCTACTCCCTGGGCTGACCTTATGTCTGTAGATCTGGATGAGACTATGACGCTGGCCATTGTGATTATAAAAGACAGTATGGGGCTTAAAACAAAAGCTACAATGACCCATTCTGCGGTGGGCAGGGGAATGTAACCCATTTTGATATAAGCGGATATATCTACTACTATAACCAGTATAATAAAATTAATGGTCGAGATGACAAATGTAGGTATAAGTGCAGTAAGTGATTTTCCAAGAAGCAGTTCCGATGTCTTTAACGGTGTTGCCAGCAGAGGCTCAAGCGTATTGTTTTCTTTTTCCATTATTATGGAAGCGGGAGCGATTAGACTGGGAACCATAGCAGGCATTATTAAAAGGAAAATGAGGAGCTGTTTTAAAATAAATCCTATGAGTACTTTTAGGGGGTCGTCGACCTGGCCGAAGACCTTATTTATAAAATTCAGGGTATCTTCATCTTCCAGGATATGGGAACTTCCCAGAATAAAGCCGAGTGGAAGGGAAATTGAAAATATTATCGTTATTATCAGGATGGGCATCCAAATGTTCTTGTTTTTTATTATCTCTTTTATTTCTTTTTTAAAGATTATCCAGGCGTTTTTCATTTCCCCTTTTCGCCCCTTATAAGATCCAGATATATTTCCTCCAGACTTGCCTTTATCTGGTTAAAGTAAATGATTTTAGCCCCGCTGTATACCATTTTTTTTAAAATTATTGGATTTGATGTCTCTGGATTTTCAATCACCAGTGTTGCCCTGTTTTTATCCGTCTGAATATTTTTTATCTGGCTTATCTCTTTCATCAATTTGGTATATCTGTCCGCATCGTCTCTAAAAACAATCTCCACCCTTTTACCTCTGTCGCCGCTCTGAAGCTCTGAAAGGGTAGCGATCCTTATTATCTTTTTCTTTATGATGCATACCCTGTCGGAAAGACTGGATGCTTCTTCAAGATTATGGGTACAGAGGAATACCGTCGTTCTCTCTTCTTTTAAGCTGTCAATAAAATTCCTTACCATATGTGCGCTTTCCGGATCCAGCCCCGCTGTCGGTTCATCCAGCAGCAGTATCTTGGGTTCGTGTATAAGTGCCCTGGACAGCGCCAGCTTTTGTTTCATGCCCTTGGAATAAGTGCCGGCAAGATCGTCTTTTCTATCCCAGAGGTCAAACATTTTCAGGTATTTTTCGATATTGTCTTTTCTCTTATTATCCGGAATATTATAGAAGCTGGAATAATATTTAAGATTTTCATAGGCAGATATTTTTTCATACATCCCGGGAGATTCGGTCAGAAGTCCCGTTATTTGTCTTATATACTCACCGTGGCTTAGGGTATCCTTTCCGTCTATGATTATTTTCCCTGAATCCGGGGAAATTAGTGTTGAGAGCATCCTGATGGTGGTAGTCTTTCCGGCCCCATTGGGACCTAAAAAGCCGAATATCTCACTTTCATCTATACCAAAAGAAATGTTTTCGACTGCAGTTATATCGCCAAATTTTCTGGTAAGATTCTCTACTGTTATCATAGGATAAAATTTTACCTTTAATGTCTTTATTTATCAATTAAGAGATTAAGGAATTAAAAGTTTTAGTATAGAATCTATATTCCTTTTGAGATTTTGACCAGCTTCTAATATAATTTCTTTTATTAGAGAACAGAAGAGTTCAGCGCTTTATTAAAATAATTATATGGGAATGGATATGAGTACAAAAATAAAAACCAAAAAAATAGATATCCTTATGATAGACAATTATGATTCCTTCACTTTTAATCTGGTGCAGTTTCTGGGGATTTTAGGGGAGAATATAAAAGTCAGAAGAAATGATAAGATAAGTCTTGAGGAGATCGAAAGGATGTCGCCGTCAAAAATAGTCATCTCGCCCGGACCCGGCCGGCCTTCAGATGCAGGTATTTCAAAAGACCTGATAAAGCATTTCTACAGAGAAATACCTATACTGGGAGTGTGTCTGGGTCACCAGTGTATCGGAGAGGTATTTGGGGCGGAAGTCATAAATTCCGGAGTAGTTGTCCATGGTAAGACTTCAATGATATACCATGACGGTAAAAGTATTTTTAAAGGCATTAAAAGTCCTTTTGAAGCTGCAAGATACCACTCTCTGATTTTAAAAAAGGACACAATCCCTCCCTCCTTTATAGTCACAGCGCACACCCAGGACGGTATTGTTATGGGAGTAAGGCATAAGGATTACAGGCTGGAAGGGATACAATTTCACCCCGAGTCTTTTCTTACTCCGGTTGGAATGAAAATACTTAAAAATTTCATTGACCTATGAACATCCTCTCTACAATCTCGGCCATCGACCTGAAAATGATGCCTCAGGATACGGCGTATAGTCTAAAGGATAAAAATCACCTTTGTTTTTTAGACAGCAGTCTATACCCTAATAAATATTCCAAATTTTCTTATATTGCCTGGGATCCTAAATTTGTAATAAAAAGCCTGGGGTATAAGAATGAGTTTGCCGCTGGCCCAGTAGGTATAAGGTATTATTCATACCAGCATCCTCTTTCATTTCTAAAGGAGAATATAAAAAATTATACCCTGAGCCCTTCCGGCAGTGAAATAGGGAATATAAAGCTTGTATATATAAGCGGCGGTAGAGTGGAGAAAGCAGCTAAAGGCCGGGAGGAAAAGCTGCCTGAATTCAGGGGCGGCTTTACCGGTTATTTTTCTTATGACCTTAAGAACTATATTGAAAAACTTCCTCAAAGTGTTTTGGATGATATCGGTCTTCCCGTGTTTTATCTTAATTATTACGACAGAGTACTTGCATACAGTCATATCGAGGAAAGGTGGTACTTTATTAGAAATTTTCTGGTAAAGGGAAAAGAAAAGGAAAGCAGTGGTGTTTTTGAAGCGGCCTTCTTAAAAGATGATTATGTGGATCCTGGTGTGAAGGACGGTGAACTTACAGAAAAGGTTGGTAAGGAATTAGAGGACATTTTAAGTGGTTTTGAAAAGCCGGATGATATCAGAAAAAATATAATAGAAAAATACTATAAAAAAAAGATATCCAGTATAAAGTTTAAATCAAATATCAAGAAGCCCGATTACATAAGAAGAGTCATGAAAGCCAAGGAATACATCCATAACGGCGATATATATCAGGCAAACTTCACGCAGAGGTTCGAAGCAGACCTGCCGGTAGAACCGATAGACCTTTATTATATACTGAGGGAAAAGAACGCTGCGCCATTTTCTGCTTTTATGGATTTTGACGGCTTCAGTATAGGCAGTTCATCACCGGAAAGGTTTTTACTTCTGAAGGGAGATGTCATAGAGACCAGGCCTATAAAAGGGACCAGGCCCAGAGGAAAGGACGACTTGAGTGACAGGGGAAAAATAACGGAACTAAAAGGGAGCATGAAGGACAGGGCAGAACTTAATATGATTGTGGATCTGGAGCGAAATGATCTGGGAAAATTCTGCTATTACGGTACAGTAAAAGTAGCAGAGCATGCTGTAGTTGAAAAATATTCGACCGTTTTTCATTCCGTTTCGACGGTGACAGGCAGGGTAAAAAAGCGGGTGGATATCTCTGATATTATAAAGGCGTCATTTCCCGGGGGTTCAATAACGGGTGCGCCCAAGATAAGGGCGATGGAGATAATCGATGAGCTGGAAACGGTCGCCAGGAATGTTTATACAGGTTCACTGGGCTATATAGGTGTCGACTGCGGTATGGATATAAATATTGTTATAAGGACATTTGTTATAAAGAAAAATAAGTTCTATTATAATGTAGGCGGGGGAATAGTTGAGGATTCTGTTCCGGAAGAAGAATATAATGAGACCCTGGATAAGAGTATCGCACTTAAAGATACTCTAAGATTTTTTATGGCAGGGAATTTAAAAAAATTTTTATAAGATTTCTGCGGGGCAGACTGCTATGTTTAAATACGTTTTTATTAACGGAAAACTGGTCATCGAACCAAAAGCAAGAATATCGGTAAAGGACAGAGGATTTTTATATGGCGACGGGCTGTATGAGACCCTTAGGGGTTTCAAAGGTAATCTGTTTATGCTTGATGCTCATATTCAGAGGTTGTTTCACTCGCTTAAGGTATTAAAATACAGGGTCACTTTTGATAATGAATATTTAAAGGATGCCGTAATTAAAACGGTGAAAAAGAATAACCTGATCGTGTGCGATTCTTATATAAAGATTATCGTGACCAGGGGAATTTATAACGGAGATTTTCATTTTTCGAGCAGCAGTAGTCCAAACCTTATAATAATTGCCGAAAAACTAAGACCCTACCCTCAGGAAGATTATATTGAAGGTATAAATGTCATCTCTTCTTCAATAAAAAGGCAGTCAGTTGGACGGAGTCTCTATTCTCATAAGCTCATCAACTATTTTGAGAATATTTTTGCAAAGGATGAAGCCCATAAAAAAAATGCAGGGGAGGCTGTTTTTCTGAACAGGGACCGGCTGGTACTGGAGGGGGCATCAAGCAATATATTTCTGGTAAAAAGAGGTTCGGTATATACTCCTCCACTGACCCAAAATATTTTACCTGGTGTCACCAGGGAAGTAGTGATAGATATATGCAGAGAAAACATGATAAGGATAAAAGAGAAGAAAATACACTACCGGGATATCATAAATGCAGATGAAGTTTTCAAAACCAGTTCAGTTGCCGGGGTGGTACCTGTAAGGAAAATCGACTGGTTTGTAATTGGGAAAAAACTTCCCGGTAATATTACCTTAAGGATCATGGAATTATATAAGAGCAGAATTGATTATAGTCATAGAACTGTTTATAAATAAAATTTTTATTTACTAAAGATTAAAACCCCAAGTCCCGCAGTTGACCGCCAGGACTCGTTTGTGGGGTCGTTCCATTTTGAAATACTGTCTCTCGCTCCGCTTCCCTGGTCGTCATTTACCTGAAGGTCAAAGCCGATAATCGTGCCGTCTTGCGGTGTCAGACTTCGGTATGGGATTTTTACCTCGACTGCATATCCACCCTCGATGATCTGGGACGCGCTTTCAAAGCCATCTACACTGCCGGTAGAGCCAAAGGATTGTTCATTATTAAAGTTGACTCTAAATTGGCCGTCATCAGGTTCATAGGAAGTTGTTTTATTGTTGTTCTCGTCTATGAAGACCTCGATACTGTCCTGCATATAAACAGTAGTGCTGGAGACGCTTAATACGGGATCATTTACTTCCATATATACATAAAGCGCGTTTTCATCCCACAGCACCCAGGCCTTTGCAGTTGCGCCCTGGAATACATTTTTTTCGTCTTCTATTCCCTGAATAAATTTCTCTACAACCAGGGGACTGCCTGCATTATATTCTTCATCCTTGATGCTATCGATTTCGGCAGTTCCATAATATGCTGTCGCCCCGCTGGGTGCCATTACGAAACTAAGGTTACCCCAATATTTTGGTACCTGGCCTGCGGTGTCATACTTATCATTCCATTTGATAAATGCCTGATCTCCGTCCTTGACCTGAATATCCAATCCTATTGAAGTGCCTTCACTTCCTTCTATATATTCAAAGGGAACGCGGGTCTCAAAAATGTATCCGCCTGCTGTTTTATTTAAAGCGGAATCTTCAGTATCTTTACAGCTGGAGTCAAGATTAAATTCAATTATTCTGTCATTTTCATCCAGAGAATCTGACTTTTCGTTTTTCTCATCAATAAAAAGTAGAACAGCATCATCCTGTCCGGGACTCTTATCGGTTACTTTAAGCAGGATATATAAATATTCTTCATCCCAGAGTGCCTTTGCTTCCAGATCAAAGTCTTCTGACTCGGGTAAATCAGAAAAAGCTTTAACAAAATACCATATTTCATCCTCTTTTCCGTCAATATCAGCGGTACCCTCAATTGCTTTTGCTTTGTTTATTCTGGGAGTTAATTTTTGGGGATCGACCATTCCCCAGTAAAAAGGCTTTGCTTTTTGTTCTTCATCAAAGGGCAGGGGCCAGTCATTCCGCTGCACAAAATACGATCTGAGCCAGGTTCGCTCATCCGTTAAACCCCAGAAAGTCACGCTGGTTATATGTTCCTTATATTTATCAATGATAGCAAACAAATCTTTTACGCGGTGCCCCTGTTCGTTTAAAAGTTCGTCGCTTATGGTTGAATATGACTCTGTTCTATTTTCGTATACAGTGATGTCCAGTTCGGTAATTTGGATTTCCAATCCAAGTTCGGAAAATTCCTTTAGTGTTTCTTCGAAATCCTCAAGCGTGGGTTGTTCAAGTGAAATGTGCATCTGCATGCCAATGCCGTCTATAGGCACGCCTTTTGACTGGAGCTCTTTGACAAGGTCTATTATCGCTTGACGCTTGTTGGCGTTTGTGGTGTCATACTCATTTAAAAAGAGTTTTGCTTCCGGGTCCGCCTCTCTTGCATATTGAAATGCGAGTTCTACGTATTCTTCACCAAGTATGTCAAACCATTTGTTTCTTCTAAACCCATCCGGCGTATCAGGGTCTACTGGTTCATTTACTACATCCCATGCGTAGATCTGTCCCTTGTAATGCTGCATTACTTCGGTTATATGAGACTTCATACGTTCCTTTAATTTTTCCTTGGAGACTTCTTCACCGTTTTCTAAGAAAAACCAGTCAGGTGTTTGATTATGCCAGATAAGCACGTGACCGCGCAGAGCGATTCCGTTATCTTCAGCAAAATTTACGATTTTATCAGCATCTCTGAAATCAAAGATTCCCTCTAAGGGCTGGATTTCTTCAGGTTTCATGGCATTTTCTGCGGTAATGCTGGAGAAATGCTTCTCTAATAACTGCGTGCATGCGGGTATTTCCAGTTGTGAAGGCCCTATTGCCGTACCTATATAAAAATCATCCTTAAAGACATCTTTGAGTGAGGGAATATTTTCTTCAATAAGAGCCTCTTCTATATCAACCTCTTCTATACCAGCCTCTTCTGTAATAGTCTCTTCCTCAGGAACTTTTTCTACTTTTTTACAGGCCGCCAGGAGGACAAGTATAAGCAGAAACACGAATAAATATCTGAATGCTTTCACGATATAGATTTTCCTTTAATGATGTTATTCTCTTTATTATCGGTATATTACCGTAAAGTAAAGCAAAGTTCCATAGTCGTAACTTATTATATGCGCAGCGGAGGCTGGATTGGTGGGCAGTAAGAATGTTATGGAAAATATAAGTATGATTGATAATGTGATTAAGGTTTTACAGGTTTATAAATTTGCATTGGGCTGCTTTATTGTTACAATAAATACAGCGTCTTTAAATAAGATATTTGGAAATCGAGTTGCAGAAAGGATTAATATGAAATACAGGACTTTAGGAAAAACCGGTTTTAAGATTTCCGAGGTCTCACTGGGCACCTGGCAGCTTGGCGGAAAGTGGGGCACGAGATTCAGTTACGAAACGGCTGAGACAATCCTGGAAAAAGCGGTGGATGAAGGAGTAAATTTTATAGACACTGCCGATGTATACAACGATGGCCTGAGTGAAAAAGCCATTGGAAAGTTTTTAAAAAAGGTAAACCGGAGAATCTACATAGCCACAAAGTCGGGAAGAAGACTGGACCCGCACACTTCAGAAGGATATAACAAAAAAAACATAGTAGCCTTCGTTGATGACAGCCTGAAAAATCTGGATCTTGAAACCATAGACCTGATCCAGCTTCATTGTCCCCCTACTGAAGTATATTCAAGGCCGGAAGTCTTCGGCGTTCTGGACGAGCTGGTCAGCAAAGGGAAGGTACTGAATTACGGAGTAAGCGTTGAAAAGGTTGAAGAAGCAATAAAAGCTATCCAGTATCCCAATCTGGCTACCGTTATGATCATATATAATATGTTCAGGTTTAAGCCTGTCGAGGATTTCTTTATACGGGCAAAAAACAAAAATATAGGAATAATAGCAAGAGTTCCTCTGGCAAGCGGTATGCTGACCGGTAAATTTAAAAAGGACACCGTATTTTCAAAAGGAGATCACAGGTTCTTTAACCGGGAAGGCCAGGTTTTTGACAAGGGCGAGACATTTTCGGGAGTTCCCTATGAAGTAGGACTGGAAGCAGTAGAGGAATTGAAGAAAGTATTTCCTGAAGGAAAACTTGCCCAGTATGCACTGCGGTGGATACTTATGAATGACTGTGTAAGCTGTGTCATACCGGGGGCAAGCAGGGTATCCCAGATCGAAGATAATGCAAATGCTTCGGATCTTCCGCCACTGACTGATGAGCAGATGGAAAAAGTAGCTGAGATTTACCGGAAGTATATTAAAATGCATGTCCACAGCCTGTGGTAAGAAACGATTTTACTTAAGAAAACCATAGTGTTAATATAATGGGCGTCTGCTTAAATATTTAAAATTAGTATTTGATTGCTTAGATCAAAGGAAAAATAAATTTCTAAATATAAATAGGGGGTAATGGAAAGTGAAGCAGTTCACAAATTTGATGAATCTGATAGAATCCAGAAAAAGCATCAGATCTTATAAACCCCAGGAAGTGGAAGAAGAAAAATTAAATTATATACTACAGGCGTTTAGAAAAGCTCCATCTGCTAAAAATCTCCAGCCGTGGAAATTGATTGTGGTAAAGGACAAGAAAAAAATAGGTGATCTATCCATAGCATGCAATAACCAGACTTTTCTTGCGGAGGCTCCAATACTTATTGTGGCCTGTGCCAAAGAAGATGAAGCTTACGGGGTGATGGGCGGTTATATGAGCAGCTATCCTATAGATGTGGCGATTGCTCTGGAACATCTAATACTTGCTGCTACTGAAAAAGGATTGGGCACCTGCTGGATCGGGGCATTTAAGGAAAAACTGGTAAAGGACCTTCTTAATGTTCCGGATAATGTAAGAGTGGTCGCAGTAACACCGTTAGGTTACCCTGCTAAAGAAGGTGGGGCTAGAGGAAGAAAACCCCTTGCCAAAATAGTCTCCTACGATAAATATATAGACTGATAAAGATTTATAGATCAATTTATTTATGGAAATAATTATAACCCATTTGAGCTCTGATTTTGATTCTTTTGCTGGAATGGTAGCGGCTAAGAAAATATACAAACGGGCTCAAATCGTACTTCCTACCGCAATAAATCAAAACGTAAGAAAGTTTATCACCCTTTATGAAGATGAGCTTCCATCCCTTTTGGACCCCAAGAGTATTGATTTTTCAAAGATAAAAAGAGCCATAGTAATCGATACCAAGTTTGCATCAAGGCTTGGTCCGGCTAAAGTGGCACTGGATAATAAGGGTATCGAGGTTGTAGTTTACGACCATCATCAGAAGACTTCCAGAGATCTGAAAGCAACCCGTGATTATTCAAGGGAGGTGGGAGCTGCTACATCTATTCTGGTAAATCTTATTAAAGAAAAAAAGATCAGTATCACTCCACTTGATGCAACACTCTTTACCCTTGGCATATACGAGGACACAGGCTCATTTACTTATCCGGGCACTACCTCCAGTGATCTTGAAGCAGCCGCCTTTCTTATGGAGAAAGGGGCCAATTTATTCGTGGTATCAAAATTTTTAAATCTTTCACTTACTGAAGACCAGCACAGACTTTTGGAGAAGTTGATAATGAACTGTAAAAAGATAAATGTAAATGAAACTGAGATCCTGCTTTCTCAGGCAGAAATGCCTGATTTTGTTGAAGGGCTTTCTGTGCTGACCAGGAAATTATCCCAGATCGAAGATATAAGTATAGTTATATGCTGGGCTAAAATGAAAGGGAAGATTTACGCAGTCGGCAGAAGTGATAATAAAAATGTTGATGTGTCCGAGATATTGGAAGCGGTAGGGGGCGGTGGACACCCTCAGGCAGCTTCTGCAGTTGTAAACGATATAGCTTTTAAAGAAGTAGAAAAAAAGCTGATAGGATCCCTTAAAAAGCATATAAAAAGGCCGATGCTGGCAAGGGATGTGATGTCTTATCCGGTAAGGGTGGTAAAGGAGGATGCCAGCATAGCTCAGGTAGATAAAATCTTGAAAAAGTACGGTCATTCGGGGATACCCATTGTAGATAATACTGAAAACCTGGTAGGTATAATAACGAGGAAGGATATAGATAAGGCAATAGGCCATGGTCTTTCGCATGCTCCCGTAAAAGGTTTTAAGTCCCGGAGTGTTGTAAGGGCCGATGCGAATACCAGTATCGGTGAAATACAGAATCTTATGGTGGAAAACGGTATTGGAAGAGTACCCATTACGGATAAGAAAAAGATCATAGGTATTATCACTAGAAAAGATGTATTGAGGTTCTTGCATGGCCGGAGTTACGAAAATTTCTGGGGATTTTTCCCTGAAAAAGTAAAAGGGATACTAAAGATAATTTCAGGTGTCTCACAGGTTTTAAAATATAATACCTATCTGGTGGGAGGGATTGTAAGAGATGCAATCCTAAAGATACCTAATTTTGATATAGATATTGTGGTGGAGGGTGACGGTATAAGATTTGGAAAAAAATTATCTTCAAGATTTGACTGCAGACTGGAATGCCACCGGAAATTTGGGACTGCTGTCCTGGTATTAAGTGACGGGCAGCATATAGATATAGCTTCGGCAAGAGTGGAATATTATAAGAGCCCGGCAGCACTTCCCAGCGTTGAGTCGGGAAATATAAAACAGGACCTTTCCAGAAGAGATTTTACTATAAATACTATGGCTGTTTCTCTTAATAAAGAAAATTTTGGCGAGATCCTCGATTATTTTGGAGGAAGGGAGGATCTAAAAAATAGGAAGATAAAGGTCCTTCATAAAATGAGTTTTATTGAAGATCCGACAAGGATTTTTAGGGCAGTAAGGTTCGAGAAGAGGCTTGGGTTTAAAATGGACAGCCAGACCGAAAAACTGGCCAGGACTACTATAAATATGAATATAGTCTCAAAACTAAACGGTGTCAGGATAAGAGATGAGCTTATTTATATTTTTAATGAAAAAAATCCTCTGGAGGCTATCGAAAGACTTTATGAGCTTGATGCGCTTAGGAAAATAGGAATAAAAGTAAAAGTTGATAAAAAGTTTACAGGGCAGGTTAAAAGGATATTGAAATATTACGGCGAGATGAAAGATTATTATAATAAAACAGGCAGTGAGGTTAAAAAGTGGAGGTTGCTTTTTACCCTTCTTCTTAAGGGTATTAAGCCTGATAAGATTGAGAGATGGTGCTCTGAGATGAAGGTTAAAAAGAGAGATGTAAATATAATACTTGAGACCTATAAAATGTGGAATGATACCAGAAGGAATCTTAAAAGTATCATAAAAAAGAATTCAACTATTTATTACAGAGTAAATAATATCCCTCCCGAATTACAGGTCATTGCCTGCAGCTGGGGAAATAAATATCTTAAAAATATCAAAAAGTATCTGACAGACCTTTCTTCTTTACATCTTGAAATAAATGGCAATACATTAAAGGATATGGGGTACAAACCTTCTGAAAAATTTGGAGATGTTCTGAAAAAATTGTTTAAGATGAAGCTGGACGGCAAAATAGCCGGTAGAAAAGATGAGATCTCTAATTTGAAAAAGTTGATGGGTGAACGATCTGGTTGAAGTTATCACGACTGAGGTAAAACACGGCGAAGCGAATCTTGATATATTTTTATTTGATTGTATATAATACTCTGGTAAAGTTTATATCCGAGGGCGGTTAGCTCAGATGGTTAGAGCGCTGCGTCGACATCGCAGAGGTCATTGGTTCAAATCCAATATCGCCCACCACTTATTAATAAATAGTTTGTAAAAAACTGTTAGCAGTATAGAGTAATTCTTTAAAACACTGAAGGTACAATTTCTCGATAGAATAAAAATATGGAAAACAACGAAGAGTTGATTGCGCCCTGTGGAATGAACTGTGCCCTGTGCAGCAGTTATCTGGCAAAGAAAAATGATATAAAAGAAAAAGGCATAAAGATGCCCTATTGTGATGGGTGCCGGCCTAGGGATAAGAAATGTGCCTTCTTAAAAAAGAAATGCCCACTCTTATTGGAGAAGGAAATAAGATATTGTTATGAATGCAGTGAGTTTCCCTGCGACAGATTAAAAACCCTAGATAAGCGTTATAGGGAGCGGTACCGGATGAGCATGATTGATAATTTAAATTATATAAGGGATAAGGGGATTGATAAATTTTTATTATCAGAGAGTAAGAAATGGCAGTGCAGTAAGTGCGGCGAGTTCATATGCTGCCATAACGGACTATGTTTTATATGTGATATCAAAAAGCTGGAAATATTAGAAAACAAGTACCGCTGGGAACAGACATAAAAGGCATGTCTTTTATTTAGAAAGGAGGGATATGAAATCTGAATATCCTGAAATAGGTGTATGTGGTCTTTCCTGTCGCCTTTGTCCCGGTTATGTTATGAAGACAAAGAGCCGATGCCGTGGCTGCAAAACGGATTGGCGCCTTGGGGGTCCATGTTCTATATTACATTGCGCAGTCAAAAGGAATGTTGAGTTCTGCAGTGATTGTGATGAGAGTGAGACCTGTGAAAAATGGAAAAGACACCGCGAAAGAGGAAAGAAGTATGATTCCTTCAAGTGTTACCAGAAACTTGAAGATGATATTGCTTTCATTCAGAAACACGGTCTGGCTGAGTTTAGAAAATCACAGAAAATGAGGGAAAAACTGCTCTGGAAGCTCCTTAATGGATTTAATGAGGGGCGGTCTAAGAGTTACTTCTGCCTTGCTGCTACGGTATTAGATGTAAATGAATTAAAGGAGGCAATAGAAGAAGCAGATGTCAATTCTAATGGACTTGATATAAAAGAAAAGGCCAAACTTGCACATTCGATCCTTGACAGGATAGCGGATAAAAAAGGATACTATCTGAAACTGAGGAAAAAGTAAAAATTTTAATAACGATTTTAAAATATGAAAAAAACCTGGAACGAAAAATTAGCAGATAAAAAAGGGCTGCCTAAGATATTGAAATTGGAAAAGAAATTCCCCTGCTATAATGCCGTTCACAAGATGGGAGCTGAAGAAGGTGACGATATAGTGCTTGTCAATCCAAGCGAGGTAGTGGAATTGATGAAGAAAATACCCAGGGGAAAGATTATTACAATTGTAGAAATCTGCAGAGCGATTGCGAAGAAACATAAGGTAAAGGGTTGTTGTTCACTGACTACGGGTATCTTTATAATGGTTGCTGCTAATGCAGCCGAAGAATCGTTAGAAGAAGGTAGGAATTTAAATATTCCTTACTGGAGAACACTAAAAGCCGATGGGTTCCTAAATGAGAAATATCTGGGCGGACATGAATCACAGAAAAAGCTGCTGGAAAAAGAAGGATTTAAAATTATTTCAAGAGGGAAAAGATACCAGGTAGTTGATTTTAAAAAGTACGTAGCTGAACTGTAATTGTTCTGCTATTTAATGCAGGTTCTGTGCCAGATAGGCTGCACCAAGTGCACCGGTTATCTGCGGCTCGTCCGGAATATTTATTTTAACTCCCAGTTTTTCTTCTAGTGCTTTTACCACTCCCAGATTTTTAGCCACTCCTCCGGTCATACAAACCGGTTCTTCAAGCCCAATTCTTTCAACCATTGAAGTTATCCTGTTTGCTATGGAATAAATGAGTCCTTTTATAATCTTATTTTTATCTATTCCCCGTCCGATAAGTGAGACTATTTCGGATTCGGCAAATACGGTACAGGTCGATGTTATATCCACCTTTCCGTCCGTTTTGATGAAAATGGGAGCGAAATGCTCAAGGTCTATTTCCATGGCCTTGGCCATGACTTCCAGGAATCTCCCCGTTCCGGCTGCACATTTGTCGTTCATTAAAAAGTCAATAGGACTTCCGTTTTCAAGTTTGATGACTTTGCTGTCCTGTCCGCCGATATCGATTACTGTTTTAAGGTCAGGAAATATAGATATTGCTCCCCGGGCGTGGCAGCTAATCTCGGTTATATTTTTATCTGCAAAGGGAATATTTATCCTACCATAGCCTGTGGCGATAATTGCTTTGATGTCCTTGCTTTTAAGATTTGCTTTATTCAAAGTATCTTTAAAGGCGTTTTCTGCAGCAGTTTTACTGCTGGAGCCGGTAGGGGCAATGGCGTAAGATAAAATCTTATCATCTTTTCCATCAAGTATCACTGCTTCAGTTGATACCGAGCCAACATCGATTCCGCAGGTATACATCTGTTTCCTTTCTCTCGATTATGTTTTAGAGTTTAAGATTTCCAAAAATCCCTGCATCCTGGTCTTTATCTGTCCTTGAGATGAATTGTTGCGGTCCACACAATCTCCATCTATTGCCAGGGTAGGGATACCCAATTTCTTAAGATTGTCTTTTATTATCCTTGCCCCGCCGTTACTCTGTCTGCATCCCCAGTGAGAAAAAAGTATGGCTCCGTCTATTTTATATTCCCTGGCAAGTTTAAGGATCATCCTGATACGATTGTCGATCTTACCACCAAGGAAGTGGGAAAGCATCTTTTTGGCCAGGCTTTCAAATGGCTTTTGCGGGTCAAGCTCGGGCCAGTAAACATAATTTATCTCCTCAAAGGATACTATGCAGTTTTCTTTTTTAAGAATATCAAATATCTCGCTTTTATAGTATGGTTTGAGATGCAGCCACAGGATCCTTTTGGGGCTGTTTTTTTTACTTACGTTTTTCCCCTGCTGTATTTCCAGGTATCTTTTTAATTCCTTGTATATATGCTTATAGAGAGTGACTGCCTTTTCTGTTCCTGAAAGTACATGAAAGGGAAGGATGTAATTTAGAGCATTAAAATAAGGGGGATACTCTGTAAGATCCATTCTTAATTTATTTACCCTGATGGCCCAGTTTCTGAATTTATTTGAAAGATTTATGACTTCCCTGAATTTAGAGTAGTCAGGTTTCCTGCCTGTTTTTGAACTTATATCCATATATATTCTTTTAAGCTGGCCGGTAAGATACTTCAGAGATTCTTTTGAATAGTGGTAGGGAACATCGATTAGATAGAAATTTTTTTCAATATCATATTTTTTCGAGTATATGTAAAAAGATTTTTGAGCGGCATCACAGGCCAGATTGGTGACCAGGATAAAATCAGGTTTGGGAAATACATCAAGCTCTAATGCGCCGGAGGCACTCCTGTGGAAAGTACACAGGTCCTGTGAATACCAGTTTGAGGCAGACTGTTTGATAGTCTGCGGTGCTATGCCGAGTCCTGCAGTAAAGCCTGCCATTACTTCCGGGGGAAAGGGTGTGACTTCAAGCGCGTGCAGCATCTCATATGGTATAAAGAGTGATCCATATCCTAACGGATGGCTGTTATCTGAATAGGCATCCCTCAGGCTTTCTATAGTAAAAATGTTCAGGTATTTATCAGAGACTGAGGAAAAAGTGCTTCCATAGGTATAAAGTATGGGTTTTTTAGCGATTATACTCAACAGCCTCTTAATGTATTTCTGATTTAAGTTCTTCTGTATCCCTGTTTTTAATCTGTCTTTTAATCCCATCTTTTTTTATGTCTATTTTACAGCATCTCTAAAAAAGCTTGTATTCTTGTCTTTAACTGGCCTTCTGAAAAATTGTTATATTCCATTTCCAGATACAGCACCGGGATTCCCATTTGGTTTAATCTATCTTTCAGGAGGGGAAAGAAATATAATACTGTATCACAGAATTTCAGACTAATAAATATTATACCTTCTATATTGTTTTTTATTATGTTATTTTCAATCTCTTTAAGCTTCAAGCCCAGGTCAGCCATTCTCATGCAGGGAGACTTACTTAAATATCTCCGGGCCAGGGAGGCAAGCATATCCTGGCTTCCGTCTGTATCTACAGGATTTTTAAAGTACCTGCTTGAGATGCAAAGGTCATCAGAAGATATTCTCAGTTTCATTGATGACAGCATATCCCATAATTTATCTTCAGTAATAAAATTACCGATTATCATTATTCCAGGGATGTTTTCCGCATCTGACCCCGGGACAGTTGCATTTTTGGCTGTTGATTCTTTTATTAGTTTTAAATATTTATCAAGCTCGTCTACAAAGATTTTGGTTTCGGATGTCATAGACAGTTCCATGATCCTGTAATAGGTAGAAATACGGATATAGCGGGGAAATTTTCTGAAGAGAAGGCTGAATTTTTCCAGGAGCTCTCTTTTTTTATTTACGAGAGCCGCAGCTTTTCTTATTTCTTTATCGCTTATTTTTACCCCGGCTGTGTTTTCGATAAATCTTTTCATACCGGCAAGATTATATTGAAAAAAAACTGTAGAATCTTCTCCTCGGAGCCGGGGGACATCCAGTAGGTACAGGGGTATGTCTTTCAGGTAGGTATTTGCAGTGTCATACAATCTTCTCATCCCATCACAGGAGTTGGTAAATACCAGCCCTTTAAGATTATTTATTCTTGACAGCAGACTGTCCCAGCTTGATTTTATATAGGGGCAGAAATTTATAGGGAAGTAGCTTTCAGATTTGGTTATCTTTTTGCTCCCCATGATTCTTAAAGGGGTGAATCCTCCGGCGATTATAAGTTCTTCTGGAGTATAAGTGCAGAACCAACCGATCAGGGGCCTGTTATCCAGAGATGATGAAGTATTTTTAAAAAAGTTCTGGATATCGTTTATTTTACCTTTTAACAAGTCGGAGCTTTCTGAACTTTTATAGACCTGTGCCATATTATTTTATATTTGGGATTATCATTAACGGTTTTTTATTATATCTTCGTTTCTCGTGAATTCTTCATAGATGCCCAGATGTCCCCAGAAATCTTCAATATAGAATCCGTCTATCTGGCCGCTGTCTCTGCCTTCTACGGTTATTTTTACTTTATCTATTTCTTCAAATTCGGTAAGCGTGTTTACGATTGAGTAGATGGCCAGGATTTCTGTAGTAGAGCTGTGAGGTATTTCATCAATACTGGTTATGATCTCTTTGCTGAAGTCTACTATAGCGGTGTCGCCCGATATCTCTACTGAATTGACTTTTACATCAGAAGGTATGGTGGGGTAAAGATCGCTGTTCTCCGGGCCTTTTATGAGTTCCTCTACTGCTTTTTTATAGAGTGAGTTATCTGGCTCGATTTGCCTTACCTCTTTTACAAGATAAGACTCGTTTTCCTCATAATCGGCGAAATATAGAGAAATACTCTGTGTACATGAAGAAAGCAGTAACAGAAAAGATATGACAAAGACAAGAAAGATGCTTAGGCTAGAGAGACTTTGCAGGCTGTTTTTATTTTTTTTCATTTTTATCTTCAAGGGTCTTAGTTTTTGATAAATTATTTACCGTATAATTCTATAGAGATGAAGATAAAAAGACAATATACAAATTTCCCGGGCATAAATCATTACAAAATTTAGCTCACAGGTGGTATTATAATCCTAGTTATACTACTGAAAGTGTATAAATCCGGTATTATATTAAAATCCGGCTGGTCAATAATATAGGTCAATGGAGTGGTAATATGGAAGTCAAAAAGGCTCTTTTAGTAATAGATATGCTGAATGATTTTGTAATAGACGGGGCACCGCTGAAAATCCCCCATGTAGAAAGGATAATAGAGCCTGTAAAGAGAGAAACAGAAAAGGCCAGAAACGAGGGTTACCCTGTGATTTATCTGTGTGACAGTCATGATAAAAATGACAGGGAATTTAAAATATTCCCGCCCCATGCAGTTAAAAACACGGAAGGGTCAAGAATCATTAAGGAACTCAAGCCGCAGGGTACCGACATCATTGTAAGAAAGAGCACCTTCTCTGCTTTTTTTAGAACTGATTTAGATAATGTATTGAAGAGATTGGATATCAAGAAATTGGTATTCACAGGAGTTGCTACCAGTATATGTGTTCTTTATACTGTGGCGGATGCTGTAATGAGGGATTATGAAGTATATGTAGTAAAAGATGCAGTGATTGGTTTAAATCCCGAGGATCATAGATTTGCGCTGAAGCAGATGAAGAATGTACTTAAGGTAAATATAATATAAGGAGAGGGAGATGTTTCATACCGCGGACTCCGATGATATAAAAAAGGGCAGACTGACTGATATATATTTTAAAAGAACGGAAGAGATATTAAAAAGTACCAAAAAAAATCCGGTAGTCAAAGCTGAGATATTTTTAAAAGGTTTTCCCTGCGGATACAATTGGGGTATTTTAGCGGGAATAGAAGAGACAATAAGACTGCTTTCAGGTACGGATAGTGTATCGGTAAGATGTATGCCTGAGGGAACAGTGTTCAGGAATTTTCAGCCGGTAATGGTTATGGAAGGTAGGTATCTTGACTTTGGTGTATATGAGACAGCTGTGCTTGGTTTATTATGTCAGGCAAGTGGTATAGCTACAAAGGCAGCGAGATGCAAGCTGGCCGCCGGGGATAAATTGATTTACAGTTTTGGAGCCAGAAGGATGCACCCGGCAATCGCTCCTATGGTAGAAAGGAGTGCATTTTTAGGCGGAGCAGACGGCGTTTCTACCACACTTGGTGCTGAGCTGATAGGCAAGGAACCGGTAGGGACTATCCCCCATGCTTTGATTCTGATCATGGGTGATACCAGAGAAGCAACAAAAGCTTTTGACAGGATTATAAATCCCAAAATCAGAAGGATCTCTCTTATAGATACTTTTAATGATGAAAAGTTTGAAGCAGTGAAAGTAGCTGAAGGACTCGGCAAGAATTTATTCGGTTTAAGGCTGGATACCCCTGCCTCCAGAAGGGGTAATTTTAAAAAGATTTTAGAAGAGGTGAGGTGGGAACTGGATATAAGAGGATTTGAGAATATCAAGTTATTTGCCAGCGGCGGCCTGGATGAGGCTGATATACTGGATTTAAAGGATATAGTAGATGCATTTGGAATAGGTACGGCTATAAGTTCGGCCAGAGTCATGGATTTTTCTCTTGACATAGTAGAGATTGAAGGGAAAAAGATAGCCAAAAGAGGTAAAAAGTCGGGTGCCAAAAAAGTATTAAGATGCAAAAATTGTTTTAATGATCTGATAGTCCTGGAAGACAGGAAGGCATCTGAATACAGTTGTACTAAATGCGGCGGCTCTTATAGTGATGTTTTTATAAGTGCATTAGACAAAGGGAAACTGCTGTACAGCTTTCCGCCTGCAGAAGATATAAGAAAGACTACAGTCAGTCAGTTTAATTTTCTGGAACTTTAATAGAAATTGGTGAGTAGAGAGGAAATTTTATATGGCGGTAAAACTATTTTTAATAAGACATGGTCAGACACTGTGGAACCGGGAAGGAAGATATCAGGGTGATGAGGATATAGAACTGACTGAAGAAGGCATCAGGCAGGCCAGGCTTACTGCTGAGTATCTTTCTAATGTAGACTTTTCAAGTATTTACAGCAGTCCTTTAAAACGGGCTGTGGATACGGCAAATATCATAAATGAAACGAACAAGGGAAAGAATTTAAAGATAATAATCAGAGATAATCTAAAGGAAATGCATTTCGGTAAATGGGAAGGAATGAAATTCGAGCAGTTGGGAAAGATTTACCGTAAAGAATTCAAGCAATGGTTAAGTGACCCTTATAATTACTGCCCAACGGGGGGAGAGAGTTTCAAGCAGGTAAAGGAAAGGTCGATAATGGAAATTAATAATATAGTAAAGGAAAATGAAAAGGGCAGCAATGTTGCCGTGGTGACTCACGGAGGGGTTATACTTTCCATACTGGTATACTGGCTCCAGATCCCCCTGCCCAGGTGGAGGTCTATCGTCCTGCACCAGGGAGCGATAAATATTGCTGTAGTTGACAGGGGTTTCCCTTATATTTCAACTATCAATTTCACAGGTCATTTAAACCCTGTATATGATGACAGTGGAGACAAGATTATCGAGACTTACAGCAGGTTCAGAAGTGATAATACTAAATAAGGATAAATTTAGGGAGGGCGTTAAAGATGGAGAATAACAATGATATTTCGAACATTGCTGGAGATAATCTATTCCAAAACTTTCTGAATAACTGGCTTAATATAGTAATTGTGGCAGCCGTACTTTTAGTGGTGATCATAGTGGTAATAATCGTGGCCAGAAGGATCAGGCGTCTGGTGGAGAGGAAGATAAGCGACGATAAACAGATTATTAAAAAAAGGACTTTCACCTTTACCAGTGTGGTCTCTAATCTGATAATTATAATTTCTGTTATAGCTGCTCTATTGATAATAGCCGATCAGGTGGGAATAAGTGTGACTCCACTTCTTGCCGGTGCAGGAGTGGCAGGCATAGTTATCGGTTTTGGTGCTCAGAGCCTTATTAAAGATCTTATAAACGGGATTTTTATACTGCTTGAACAATGGTATCAGGTGAATGATATTATAACTATAGGAGATACAACAGGAACAGTTGAAAGATTTAATCTGAGAACCACGGTAATAAGAGACCTTGAAGGTACTCTTCACTTTGTACCTAATGGTGAGATAAACAAGTTGAGCAACAGAACCCATACCTGGTCAAGAGCTCTGATAGAGATCGGAGTCCATTACAAAGAAAATATAGATAAAGTAGTGAGGGTTCTGGAAGAAGTCTTTGATGAATTGATATCCGATAAGAAATATAAAAAGTTCATTTTGGAAAAGCCCGAAATATTAGGCGAGGGCGGCGTAAGTGAGCTTGGCGATTCGGCTGTAGTATTTACTATCATCTGTAAGGTAAAGCCCGGTCAGCAGTGGACTATTGCCAGGCAGTTAAGAAAAAGGATAAAAGAAAGATTTGACAGGGAAGGCATAGAGATCCCATACCCCTCTACCAATGTATATATGAGGGATAAAGAATAGAACAGCTGTTATAAATTATAAGAAATTTCATTTTAATTAGTTATTGATTATTAGATTCAAATGTTATAATATCCCTAATGGTAATAATGGTGAAAAATCAGATTTAACCTTTTTTATCTTATTATCTTTCTGTTCTGCCTCAAGGCAGAACCTAATTTTAAAATTAGTCCATAGGAGGATCTAAAGATTGAAGAAATATGAGCTTGTTATTATTTTTGACCCATCCCTTAAAGAAGAAGATATTGAAAAGCAATTGTCTAAAATTACTTCACTGCTGGAAAAAGAAAAATGTAAAGTTGCAAATATTGACAAGTGGGGAAGCAGAAGATTGGCTTATCCTATTAAAAAACAGGAGAACGGTTACTACGTAATAGTGTATTTTAATGGTGACAGTAATATCATTGAGGAGCTGGATAGGATAAACAAAATAAATGATAAAGTACTGCGTCATCTTATTGTAAGAAGTGAAGAATCTTAAGTGATATAAATCAATAATAAGAAGGTGAAGTGTCATGGCATTTGGTGTTAATAATACCACTATTTTAGGAAATCTGACCAGGGACCCGGAACTGAGGTTTACTCCGAATGGTACTCCGGTGGCAAGTTTTGGGATTGCGGTCAACAGGAATATAAAAAATAAAGATTCCGGCGAATGGGAAACTCAGGTAAGTTTTTTTAATGTAACTGCCTGGTATAAACTGGCGGAGAATTGTGCGGAAAGTCTGAACAAGGGGGACAGAGTCCTGGTTTCCGGAAGGCTTTCACAGGACAGCTGGGAAGATAAGGATGGCCAGAAAAGATCGGTAGTACGGATTATTGCTAATGTCATAGCACCAAGCCTGGAGTTTGCTTCTTGTAAGATAGAGAAAAATCCCAAAGCAGAAGGAGGGGTGTCCGGAATAAGCGGCAGCAAGGAAACTAATATAGAAGAGGCTGATTTCAGTGATGAAGATATACCATTTTAAGTTTA
Organism: uncultured Actinomycetota bacterium; assembly: GCA_964610385.1. Classification (GTDB taxonomy): domain Bacteria; phylum Actinomycetota; class Humimicrobiia; order Humimicrobiales; family Humimicrobiaceae; genus CAZBSE01. The sequence goes on along the minus strand of CAZSXW010000001.1, from coordinate 79,576 downwards.
ATTTTATCTAATTTAAACATAGAAGGAGAGAATCTAATTGGCCAGGAAAAATAAAAAAACAAGAAATGATAGAAGTTCAAGAAGTGCTACTGGATCTGCGCTTAATATAAGACAGAGAAAGAGGTTTTGTTACTTCTGCAGGGCGAATATTGATAACATTGATTATAAAAATGCCAGCTTGCTTGAAAAATTTATTTCTGATAAAGGCAAGATAAGACCAAAGAGATCCACAGGTAATTGTGTACAGCATCAGAAAAAAATAGCTATGGCTATTAAGAGGGCAAGGATAATAGCCCTTATTCCTTATTATAAAAGATAAATATAATCTCGGCAGCCTAATATGTCCTTTGATAATTTAAATAATAATAAGGTCAAAAAGTTAAATCTGGCAATACTTATTTTGATCACTACTATAATTCTGATTTTTGCAGCTTTCATGCCTCTTTTTGGTATTGTTGGATTGGCATTAATACCGGTTCCTGCTACTCTTCTGGTTATCAGCGGCAGGGTAAGGGATGGTATAATCTGCGCGGTGGTGTCCTGTATAGTACTATTTTTACTGGATTATATATTTGCACCGGTGGCAATGATTTTAATAATTGCAGTCTCCTTTATTTATCGGAGATTCATCGGCAGAAATAAAAGCAGGCTATTTATAGTAACAAGTGTTTTTGCAACATTTTGTGGAGTAGCTTTACTGTATGTTGTGCTGACCTCTGCTGTAAGCAGAATTAATTTTGTTGCTGAGGCCTTAAGGAATTATAATGTTTATGTGGATCAGATAGCAGATGATCAATTAATTCAGAGTTATGCCAGTTTATTGTCTATCGACCAGTCCCAGCTCGATTCGGTGATCCGGCAGACACAGGATATCCTGAGGTTTTTCCCTTATATTGTTCCTGGAATTTTAATATCGTTATTTACCATGGCGAGTGTGATAAATTATATAGCAAGCTCTAAGATTTTTAAGAAATACCGTGTTGATGTAAAACCATTTTTATCTTTTAAAGAGTGGGACCTTCCGTGGTACTATTGCTGGGGGGCGATCATAGGGCTGGCGCTAACGCTGATCCCCACTACAGGGAGCAGAGTTGATATGATTATAGACATTGCAGGATTCAATCTGCTGGCTGTGTTTGGGTTTCTGTACCTGGTTCTTGGAATTGTAGTGCTGTGGGGAATATTGGAAAGATTTAAGGTTTCAATTATGTTTAGGGTAATCATTCTTATAATCGTAGGCTTGTTTATTGGATTTACTATATTTATCCTGCCTTTTTTAGGGTTGATCGATATATGGGCAAATTTCAGAAGGTTAAAAAGAGAGCGGTTGGTACAATCTTGAGTTATATAATAGGAGGAAGATTTGAAAGTAATACTTACAAAATATCATGAAAAACTGGGAGATGTTGGAGATATAGTAGAGGTAAAATCCGGTTACGCCAATAATTATTTAATACCAAACGGGATCGTAAAACCCGCAACCAGGGGTAATATAAATCAAATGAAAATTGTAAAGCAAGCTGCTTTGAAAGTGGAATCCAAGAATATAGCGGAAGCTGAGGAGCTGTCTAAAAAGCTTGGAGATATACAGATCACTTTTGTGGTAAGAACAGGAGAAGAGGGGAAACTTTACGGTTCCATAACCAATAAAGATATTGCTGAAAAGATTTTCGAGGAAAAAAACGTTGAAATAGATAAAAAAAAGATTGAAATGCAGGAGCACATAAAAGAATTGGGTGAATACAAGACAGAATTAAGATTATATAAGGAGATAAAAATCCCTTTAAAAATAATAGTAGAACCTGATGAGGAATCAAAAGAGTTAATCGAAGCTTACAAAGCGGATAAGGAAAAGGCGGCGGCTGAAGAAAAGGAAAAAAAGAGAATAAAAGAAGAAAAGAAGTCTGAACAGATCGAAACGGAGGCCAGGGATAAAAAAGGTTCCCCCAAAAAAGAGAAAAAGGAAGAAAAAGAAACCGGGAAAAATTTAAAGAAAAAGTAATTCTATGAATGAACAAATCAAAAGGGAAGGGAAGCTCTCTCCGCTGGATACCAGCAAGCTTGAACGGATACCACCATATAATATAGAAGCCGAGGAGTCCCTGCTCGGTTCCATGTTGATTTCAAGAGATGCTATTGTATCGGTCATGGATATTATTGATACAGAAGATTTTTATCGAAAATCCAACCAGGAAATTTTTAACACCATAATGGAATTATATATAAAGGGTGAACCTGCTGATCCAATAACCGTAGCCGATAATCTCAAAAAGAAAAGTCTTCTGGATGAAGTAGGTGGAAAAACCTATATCCATTCTCTTATAAGCAATGTCCCGCTTGCTGCCAATGCCGAGTATTATGCTCAGATTGTAAGAAATAATTCTATTTTAAGAAAATTGATATATGCTGCTACTGAAATAGCGACCATGGGTTACGAAGTCCCTGAAGATCTGAGTTCAACTGTGGACAGGGCACAGCAACTGATATTTGAAGTATATAAGGATTTCAGCGGCAGTAGTGAAAAGGCAAAGGTAGCAGTAATGAAAAATGTAGTCACCGAAGCCTACGAATTGATAGAGGCTCTGCATGAAGCCAAGTCTGATATTTCGGGGATACCATCGGGATATATAGATTATGATCAGCTTACATCGGGTTTTCAGAACTCGGACCTTGTTATAATAGCAGCAAGACCCGGGATGGGGAAGACTTCTTTTGTACTGGGTATGGCCAGGAATGTGGCGATGTTAGAAAAAATCCCGGTTGCTATTTTTTCACTAGAGATGTCAAAACAGCAGGTGGCACAGAGATTGATGAGTGCGGAAGCAAAGATCAATCTGCACAGTCTTAGAAAAGGCAAGATAAAAGAAAGCCAGTGGAGCCAGCTGGCCAGAGCGGTGGAAAGGTTGTCCGAGTGTAAGATATACATAGACGATACTGCCTTTTTGACCGTTATGGATCTAAGAGCCAGGGCCCGCATGATGGTCAGTGTCAATGATGTTAAATTGATAATCGTTGATTATCTACAGCTGATGCAGTCCACCACTAACTACAGGGGAAACAAGGTATTGGAAATAACGGAAATCTCACAGAACCTAAAGGGCATCGCCAAGGAGCTAAATGTTCCTGTGGTAGCGGTATCACAGCTTTCAAGGGAAGTAGAAAAAAGGGATAAGAAAAGGCCAATCTTAGCAGATCTCAGGGAATCAGGTTCCATTGAGCAGGATGCTGATCTGGTCACGTTTATTTATAGAGATGATTATTATGAAGAAGATGAATCAAAACATACCGGTAGAGCTGAAATAAGAATAGCCAAGCACAGGAACGGACCTATAGGAAAAGTGGATATGTATTTTAATAAAGAATATGCATTGTTTTCTAATTTAAGCAAATCTTTTCAGATTGAATATAAGGAGTGATGTAAATGCCCAGTGTAGCTATAATCGGTTGCCAGTGGGGCGACGAGGGAAAAGGTAGAGTAGTCGATCTGCTTTCAAACAGGGTTGATATGGTAGTAAGATTTCAGGGTGGAGACAACGCGGGACATACGGTAGTCAAGGGAAATGATGAATTTAAACTGCATTTGATACCCTCGGGAATATTGTACCCTGATGTTATCTGTATTATTGGAAATGGGGTAGTCTTAAATCCTGAAGTCCTGATAAAAGAACTGGATAACCTTGAAAGCAAGGGAATAAGTACAGATAATTTAAGAATAAGCTCTAATGCGCACTTGATCATGCCCTACCATATAATTCTGGATAAAGCAGGAGAGCACAGGCTGGGTAAATCCAAAATCGGTACTACCCATAAGGGTATCGGGCCTGTATATGCAGATAAAGCTCTGAGGATGGGAATAAGAGCGCAGGACCTGCAGGATTTAAAGATATTTAAAACCAAACTTGAGGAATCATTAAAACTGAATAACAAGATCATGGAAAAAATTTACGGACTGGACCCACTTGATATGAATGAGGTTTTTGATAAATACAAGCAGTATGGCAATAGGATAAAAAAATATATAGTCAATACTACTTCTTTGATAAGTGAAGCTCTTGATAATAATAAAAAAGTGATGTTTGAAGGTGCACAGGGTACCATGCTGGACATCGATCACGGCACGTATCCTTATGTGACCTCTTCTTCCACGATTGCTGGTGGAGTATGTGTGGGGGCTGGAATAGGTCCCAGCAGGTTGGACGAAATACTTGGTGTGGTGAAAGCTTATACTACCAGGGTCGGTTCCGGCCCATTTCCAACTGAAGAAAGAAGTAAGGTTGGGGATTACCTGCGGGAAAAAGGATATGAATATGGTACTACCACCGGGAGACCCAGAAGATGCGGATGGATAGATACAGTTATATTGAAATATTCCATTATGCTTAACTCCGTAGATAGCATTGCTTTGACCAAGTTGGATATATTAAGCGGTCTTAAAAAGGTCAAGATCTGCACCGGTTATAAATATAACGGCAAAGTTTACCATTATATGCCCTGTCACCAGACTATACTGCATAAGTGTACTCCAGTGTATGAAGAATACCAGGGCTGGAGTGAAGATATAAGCGGGATAAGAAATTTTGAAGATCTCCCCAGGCAGGCGCGTGATTATATAAGGAATATTGAGAAGATTGTAAAGGTAACAGTTTCGATGGTCAGCGTAGGTGCCGAAAGAAGCAAGATCATCATGAAAAACCGTGATATAGAAAGCCGATTATTTGATCAGAATAAAAGATCGACGCTTATTGTTTGATAAATTAGGTAAAGGAGTAAATTGAATATCCTGGTAATAGGTGGTGGAGGAAGGGAACACTGTCTGGCATGGAAAATCTCAAAGAGCCCACTGGTAGAAAAGATTTATGCAACTCCGGGTAATGCGGGAATTTCAGAGATAGCGGAATGCATTGATATAAATATTTCAGAAAAGAACTTTGCTGATCTTCTAAATCTGGTGGAAGAAAGAGAAATAGACCTGACTGTGGTTGGTCCGGAAGCACCACTGGTGGACGGAATAGTCGATTATTTCAGGTTGAGAGGTCATAAGATCTTCGGTCCAGGCAAGGCTGCTGCTGCTATGGAGGGAAGCAAGGTCTTTGCAAAAGAATTACTTCAGAAATACGGTATCCCCAGTGCGGAAGGTATCATTTTTAAAAAAGAAGATTATGATAAGGCAATAGGTTATATCAATAAAAGAAAGACTTTTCCCTTAGTCATAAAGGCCGATGGCCTTGCAGCAGGAAAAGGTGTAGTAATAGTGGATAATAAGATGCAGGCAGTGGAAGCGGTAAAGGATTGTTTTAAAAGAGGCAAATTTGGAAGCTCGGGGGACAGGATAATAATCGAGGATTTTTTAGACGGTTATGAGGTATCGATACTGTGCCTTTGTGATGGCCACAGTATTGTTCCCATGGCTCCCGCTCAGGATTATAAAAGAATATTTGATAACGATAAGGGGAAAAATACTGGCGGCATGGGGAGTTATAGTCCTGTACCCATAGTCGATGAAAATACTTATAAGGAGATCTTGTCAAAAATAATTTTTCCAACCGGAGATGCAATGACAAAAGAAAGTATCGAGTATAAGGGAATTCTGTACGCGGGAATACTGGTAAGTGATGGGGAGCCTTACCTGCTTGAATATAACTGTAGATTTGGAGACCCTGAGACTCAGGTGGTGCTTCCAAGACTAAAACAAGATTTAGTCCCATTACTCCTGAAGTGTATAGATGGAAAGCTTGATGAAAAGAAGCTTGAGTGGGATGAAAATAAATGTATCTGTGTCGTGGCTGCATCAGAAGGTTATCCGGAGAGTTCTTCAAAAGGAGATATAATCGAGGGACTTGATTATTTCAAGGGAAGCGATGACATAATTGTTTTTCATGCAGGTACTAAAATGGAGCAGGGTAACGTAGTGACTAACGGGGGTAGAGTTTTGGGAGTGGTATCCAGAGCTTCGACTTTCAGAGAAGTAAGAAAAAAAGTTTATGAAGCATTAGGAAGGATCAGGTTCAGAGGTATTCAATATAGAAATGATATTGCATTTAAAACGGAAAGGGGTTATTGATGACCGTTAAAATTAAAAGAGTGGCTATAGTAATGGGGAGTGTTGCTGATGAACCGGTGATGAAGAAAGCATCAGATATCCTGAAGGAATTTGGAGTAGCTTATGAGAAAAAGATCCTCTCGGCGCATAGGATGCCCAACAAGACAAGAGAGTTTGCAGAAGCTATTAAAGAGAAAGGCATAGAAGTAGTAATCGCAGGAGCGGGAAAAGCAGCACATCTTCCGGGCATAATTGCTTCTTATACCGATATTCCCGTAATAGGTGTACCTATCAATGCTTCTGAGCTGGGAGGACTGGATTCTCTATTATCTATAGTTCAGATGCCTTCGGGTGTTCCTGTCGCCTGTATGTCTATCAACGGTGCAAAAAATGCTGCACTTATGGCAATCCAGATACTTGCTTTAAAGTATGGTGATCTGGCTGGGAAAATGGAGAATTATAAGAAGAAATTAGAATACTGATGGATGATGTGAATTCAAAATCGGTGATTGACGATAAAATAAAAATAAGAGTAAAGGATTTTGGTTTTTATTACGGCAGGGTAAAAGTACTGACAGACATCAGTATGGATATCCAAAAAAATAATATAACCGCGATAATAGGACCGTCAGGGTGTGGAAAATCTACACTTCTCAGGACTTTCAATAGAATGAATGAGCTGATACCAAATACCAGGGTGGAAGGTGAAATAAGAATGGATGGGATTGATATTTACAAGGATAACATAGATGTTGTTAATCTACGCAAGAGAGTCGGGATGGTATTTCAGAGACCCAATCCCTTCCCCAAAACAATCTATGAGAATGTTGTTTATGGACCCAGGCTTCATAAAAAGTACACAAGACAGCAGCTGAGTGAACTTGTAGAAAGAAGCTTAAAGAAGGCAGCTCTATGGGACGAAGTCAAAAATAAGCTTAATACTAACGCAATGGATCTGTCAGGTGGGCAGCAGCAGAGGTTATGTATTGCCAGAGTTCTTGCCGTGAACTCGGAAATAATACTTATGGATGAGCCTGCTTCAGCTCTGGATCCTATATCTACCCAGAAAATAGAGGACCTGATGGATGAGTTGAAAAGAAATTATACCATAGTAATAGTCACCCATAATATGCAGCAGGCTGCGAGAGTATCTCAAAAAGCAGCCTTCCTTTTGACTGAAAAAATTGATGAACCTGCTACATTGATTGAATATGATGATACTAATAAGATCTTTACCAACCCCGGAGATAAGAGGACGGAAGATTATATAACAGGAAGGTTTGGTTAATAAGATATTTATTTTTGACATCTTATATATCATACAATATAATACCTCAATTAAATAACTACATTTTAATATTCAAGTATTAAAGAGAAATATATAAAAAAATAAAGATTTGGAGATTGAGGGAGAAATATCTATGAAAGAATATCGTCTTACCAAAGAAGGTTATGAAGAATTACTTAAAGAAAGGGAAGACCTTATAAATAACAAAAGGAAGGAAATTGCTGGAAGATTGAAGGATGCAAAGAAGTCGGGAGGAGATCTGGCTGAAAATTCTGAGTATGAATATGCCAAGAACGAGCAGGCCTTCATAGAAGGAAGAATAGAGCAGATAAATGAGATCTTAGGTAATTATATTATTATAAAGAAAAATAATAATAAAGGAATAGTCAACCTCGGAGCAAACGTAGCAGTAAAAGACCTGGACAGAAAAAGAGAAAAGGAATTTACAATCGTAAGTTCAATCGAGTCTGACCCGGAAAAAAGTAAGATTTCTGATGAATCTCCAATGGGCAGTGCGCTGCTGGGAAGAAAGATTGGAGATGAGGTGATAGTCAAGACACCAAACGAAACCAGAAGATTAAAGATATTAAGAATCAAATAGAAAGATTTGATCTTTGGAAAATGGAAAAAAAGAAAAAAAAGAAAAATTTAAAGCCGGATAATAGAGATAGTAAAAAAATATTTGGCGGCGGAATAGAATATTTTTTAGAATCGGAAAAACCTTTTGGTGAGGCGCTCAGGACAAAACTCGAAAAAGTAAAGAATTTAAGGAAAAGCGGAAAGAAAATATATAAGACCAGATTTAATAAAAACTGCAGTGTAATAGATATAAAAAAAATCTATTCAAATCTAAAAAAAGATGAAAGTGTCAGCGACATCTTTAAAATAGCAGGAAGGCTTACCGGTTTTAGGAAACACGGCAAGGCTACTTTCAGTGATTTGAAAGACTTTACGGGTAAAATTCAGCTGTATGTAAATTCAAGAAATCTGGGTGAAAAAAAATATAGTGAATTCCTGAACCTCGATATTGGTGACTGGGTAGGTGTGGAAGGTACTACCTTTGTAACCCATGCAGGAGAACTCTCAATAAATGTTTCCAAATTCGAACTGCTCAGCAAGTCATTAAGAATACTTCCCGAGAAATGGCATGGTCTTAAAGATAAGGAATTGAGATATAGGCAGAGATATCTGGATTTCATTGTAAACCCAGAGGTCCAAAATGTTTTCTTAACCAGGATCAGAATCATAGATGCTGTAAGGAAATTTTTGACTGAAGGGGGTTTTATAGAAGTCGAAACGCCGATGCTTCAGCCTATTCCGGGTGGCGCGGCAGCCAGGCCATTCATAACCCATCACAATGCCCTAGATACGGATCTTTACTTAAGGATCGCGCCGGAATTATATTTAAAAAGGTTAATCATAGGCGGTTTTGAAAAGGTTTTTGAAATAAATCGGAATTTTAGAAATGAGGGTATATCCTACAAACATAATCCCGAGTTTACCATGCTTGAGTTTTACCAGGCGTATTCTGATTATAATGATATGATGGATCTGACAGAGGATTTGATAAAATTTGTCTGCAATGAAGCTATCGGTAAATCAAGTACTGTTTTCAGGGGTAATAATATTGATCTCGGAGGCCGATGGAAAAGATTTACCATGCTTGAAGCAATTGACAAATTTGGTAAAGTAAAAATAAGTTTTACTAGCAGCGTAAAAGAATTGTTTGAAATAGCGGAGAATCTGGACATTAAAATAGAAAAAGACTCCGGAAAAGGGAAGATTATCAATGGAATCTTTGAAGCGCTGGTAGAACCGAAGCTTATCCAACCGACTTTTATTAAAGATTATCCCATTGAAATATCACCGCTGGCTAAAAAACATCCTGAAGATGAAAATTTGACTGAAAGATTCGAGCTCTTTATCGGTGGAGAAGAAATTGCCAATGCTTTTTCGGAATTGATCGATCCCAGTGAACAATTGAATAGGTTTAGGGACCAGGCAAAAAGTAAAAGCGAGGAAGAAAGGATTACCGGCCGGATCGATGTTGATTTCCTTAAAGCTCTTGAATACGGAATGCCGCCTACTGGTGGAGAGGGAATCGGGATCGACAGGCTGGTTATGATATTGACCAACAGCGACTCTATTAGAGATGTGATACTTTTTCCCGTACTGCGACCTGAATAGATCCAGGCCGTGATTTTGTTTTAATTACTCTGGTTTGCTTAAATATGCTAAAATATTAATGTATAAAGCTAATCCGGGATTTTATCCGGATAACTATGTTAAGGGGAAATAATTAAATGTTTGAAAGATTTACAGAAAGAGCGAGAAAAGTAGTTGTAAAGGCCCAGGATGAGGCCAGGTTCTTAAAGCAGAACTATATAGGTACCGAGCATATACTACTGGGTTTGATTGATGAGAAGGAAGGAATTGCAGCGAAAGTCTTTGAAGAACTTAATATTGATTTTGAGGACATAAGGGATGCAATAAAAGATGTAGTGACCGAGGGAACTTCCGAATCTTACGAGCATATTCCTTTTACCCCCAGAGCAAAGAAGGTTCTGGAGCTTTCTTTAAGGGAAGCTCTCCAAATGGGGCATAATTATATCGGGACCGAACATATTCTACTGGGGCTCTTAAGAGAGGGAGAAGGAGTAGCAGCAAGGGTATTAAACAGCCTGGGAGTCACTCAGGATAATGTAAAGGAAAAAGTTAAGGAACTTCTGGCTAAGCAGTCTTATTATTCTCAACCGGAAAAATCTCAGTCTGTAAGGAATCAAAGAAAATCACTTAAAATGTTACTGCAGTATGGAAGAGATCTGACTTCACTGGCAAAGGAAGGGAAGCTTGATCCGCTGATAGGCAGGAGAAGCGAAATCGAAAGAATAATCCAGATACTTTCCAGAAGGACTAAAAATAATCCTATTCTTATAGGAGAATCGGGAGTGGGGAAAACCGCCATTATTGAAGGAATGGCACAATTTATCTGCTCAGGTAAAATCCCTTCGAATCTTGCCAGTAAGAAGATATTTACACTTGATCTTGGAGCTCTAGTCGCCGGTTCAAGATATAGGGGAGATTTTGAAGAAAGATTAAAAAAAGTACTGGGTGAGATCAAGGATGACGGTGATATTATACTTTTTATTGATGAAGTGCATACACTAGTAGGCGCTGGCGCCGCTGAAGGGGCTATAGATGCCGCCAGTATATTAAAACCGATGCTGGCAAGGGGAGAGATCCAGGCTATAGGGGCTACTACAGTAAGTGAATACCGAAAATATGTGGAAAAAGATAAGGCTCTGGAAAGGAGATTTCAGCCGATCTTTGTAAATGAACCTTCGGTCTATGAGACTATAGAAATCTTGAAGGGATTAAAGGACAGATATGAGGCATTTCATAGCCTTAATATAACTGAAGATGCCATAGTGTCAGCTGCCAAGTTATCCCATAGATATATATCAGATAGATTTCTTCCGGATAAGGCTATTGACCTGGTAGATGAGGCTGCATCCAGGGTCAGGGTAAGAAATTTAACTGCTCCTCCTGATTTAAAGGAATTGAGTGCAAATATTGAAAAGACTGTCAGGGAAAAGAAGAAGGCCATAGAATCGCAGGATTTTGAGAAGGCAGCCCAGCTTCGTGACAAGGAGAAGCGTCTGGTAAAAGAAAAGGAGAATATTGAAGAGACCAATATAAGGAGTAAAAAAACCAGTAAGGAAGTAGTTAGTGAAGTTGAAATAACTGAAGTTTTATCCAACTGGACTGGTGTCCCGGTATATAAACTTACCTCCAGTGAATCTTCCAAGCTTCTTAGAATGGAAGATGAGCTTCATAAGAGGGTGATCGGTCAGGATGAGGCAGTAAAAACAGTTTCCAAAGCTATCAGGCGTTCCCGTTCCGGTCTTAAGGATCCCAGAAGGCCAATAGGTTCCTTTATGTTCCTGGGTCCTTCAGGCGTGGGAAAAACAGAGCTTGCCAAAACTATAGCAGAGTTTTTGTTTGATAAAGAAGAGGCGCTGATACAGATCGATATGTCGGAATATATGGAAAAACATTCAGTATCAAAGTTAGTGGGTTCACCACCGGGATATGTGGGATATGATGAGGGTGGCCAGCTTACGGAAATGGTGAGAAGAAAACCATATAGCGTGATACTTCTCGATGAGATTGAAAAGGCACATCCTGACGTCTTTAATATATTACTGCAGATCTTTGAAGACGGTCATCTTACTGACTCTCAGGGTAAGAGAGTGGATTTTAAAAACACTGTTATTGTTATGACTTCTAACCTGGGAGCAAGGGAAATACAGAAAAATACCCCTATGGGATTTAAGAAAATCAATACTGATGATCTCTCTTACGATGAAATAAAAGAAAAGGTAATGAGTGAGCTGAAGCAGGCATTCAGGCCTGAGTTTTTAAACAGGGTCGATGAGGTCATAGTATTTCATAAATTACAGAAAAAGCAGATTTACAGCATTATGGATCTGATGATGTCAAGAGTACAGCAGCAGCTTGAACTCCAGGGGATTATGATAGAACTTAAAAAAAGTGCCAAGGATCTACTGTTGGAAAAGGGCTATGATTCCACAATGGGCGCAAGACCTATGCGGAGATGCATACAAAATCTGATAGAAGATCCTATTTCCGAAAAATTGATAAGCGGCGAAGTTAAGTCGGGCCAAAAGATCGAAGTTAGTGCGAAAGATAAAAAAATGAGGTTTGAGATTAAAAAGTTAAGTAGAAGTGGTGTATTAAAAGTTTGATTTTATATGACAGTGAATAAAAAAAAGGAAGAAGAATTACTATTTAATTGCTTGAAGAAGGTAGCTCCCGGAACAGAGCTAAGGCTGGGTATTGAGTATATACTTCAGGGAAGGACAGGGGGGTTGATCGTTGTTGGAGATTCGGAAGAAGTGTTGAAGCTGGTAAATGGCGGTTTCTATGTAGGATGCAGTTTTTCTCCAACAAAATTTTACGAGCTTGCTAAGATGGATGGTGCTATTATATTAAGTTCTGACGGCAAACGCATTTTGTATGCGAATACTCACCTTTTCCCCAATCCGGAGATCAAAACTTCCGAGACGGGTACAAGGCACAGGACAGCGGAAAGAGTAGCCAAGCAGACCAATACCCTGGTTATTTCCATTTCAATGAAAAGAGATGTGGTCACGATATATAAAGGCGATATCAGGTATATGCTTGAAGAGCCAAGGGTAGTCCTATCCAAGGCGAATCAGGCATTACAAACGCTTGAAAAATATAAGGAAGGCCTGGATGAGCTTCAATTCAGTCTGACCATAAGGGAACTTGAAGATATAGTCACGCTTTTCGATGTGACAGGTGTGCTTCAGAGATCAAGTATCGTCCAGCGAACCGAGAAAGAAGTCAAAAAATATATATATGAACTGGGTGTTGACGGAAGATTATTAAGCATGCAGGTTGAGGAGTTAATGGCCAATGTTGGCAGTGATTCATTGAATATAATAAGTGATTATGCAAATCATAATGTCGCTGGTGAACCGTTCGATATAAGAGAAAGGATAAACCAGCTCAGTGCCGAAAAGCTGCTTGATTTAAATAATATCGCAAAGATTCTGGGCTATAAAGTTGAGGGAAATCTAAAGGAGTTCAATGTACATCCAAGAGGACTTAGAATAATCACTGAAGTAAGGAGACTTCCTCAACCAATAATTATTAATTTAATCAATAAGTTTGGTAATTTAAAAAATATTCTAAATGCAAATGTAGAAAATTTAGCTGAAGTCGAAGGTATGGGAAAAGCCAATGCTAAAGCTTTGTTTGATAGATTAAAGAAGTTTTCAGAATACTACCTATATAACGAACTGTATGATAGAAAAGGAGGAACATTCCCAAAAATTAAAATATAGCGTTTAACAGGATATTGTTTAATTATTAAACTTATATATTCAGTAGTAAGCGGTTTTTCAAATTAATAGTAGTGATAATAACTTATGAATGTAGCGATAATTACAGCAGCTGGAAAGGGAACCAGGTTAAAAGGGAATATCAGCAAGCAGTTTATGAATATATATGGTAAACCAATATTAGCTCATACTATTAGTGCCTTTCAAAAGTCTTCAAAGATAAAAGAAATATATATTTCAGTACCTAAAGATAATATAGAATTTTGCCGTAAGAATATAATTGAGAGATATGCCTTTGACAAGGTAAAAAAATTAGTCACAGGCGGCAGCAGCAGACAGGAATCTGTTTATAATGCTCTTGTAGAAGTCCCCCGCAATACTAAGATAGTTTCTATTCATGATGGTGTAAGGCCACTTATTACTCCCGAGGAGATAGATTTGTTGATCAATACTCTGATAAGAGAAAACAAAAAGGACTCTTCGGTAAAAGGCGTGATAATGGCCGCATCGGCGCGGGAGACCATAAAGATGATCAGTAAGAACAGCATCGATAGGACTATCTCAAGGGATAAGATATGGAATGCTCAGACCCCGCAGGTTTTCTTTTATGATATTATTTTAAAAGCTCATAATAAAGCAAGAAAAGATGATTTTACCGGTACAGATGATGCCTGTCTGGTTGAGAGAATGAACTATAAGGTCAATATTGTAAGGGGCAGGCATGAGAATATAAAAATAACTACTCCTATTGACTTATTTTTGGCAGAGCTTATTATAACCAAGAACAACAGGAAATAACCGTAAAATGAAAAATTTTTTTAAAAGATCGGAGTTTTATGAGGATCGGATTAGGATTTGATGTCCATGCTTTCAAAGCGGGCAGGAAATTAATACTTGGAGGGGTTGAGATAGACCATCATATGGGATTGGTTGGGTATTCCGATGCTGATGTTCTTGTTCATGCTTTGATGGATGCTATTTTGGGTGCCTGCGGCCTGGGTGATATAGGAGTTCATTTTCCGGATAGTGATGAAAAATACAAGGACATATCAAGTCTTCTTCTGCTGGATGAGGTAAGGAAAAAAATGGAAAAAAGGGGCCTGGAAATTGTAAACGTGGATTTGATCTTGATAGTGCAGGAGCCGAATGTTTCTAAGTATTTTAATGAAATGAAAAAAAATATAGCCGGAGTTCTTAATATAAAACAAAACATTGTAAATATTAAAGCGACTACTACGGAAGGTCTTGGATTCTGCGGAAGAGAAGAGGGAATTGCCGCGCAGTGTGTAGTTCTGCTAAAATAAAGTCTTTATGTTTTTGACAGCATGGTATATGATTCCCTGTTTTAGATTTGCCTAATCCCCACAATAAATCTTCATATGGAAATACAAGGGCTGCAATATACAGAAAATTAGCTTTAGATATGCTTAAGGACTGACTAGATCCTTTTGACAATAATAAAAATATAGATTTTAATGAATAAGATAATTGCAAGTGGCATAAATATAAAAAAATGTATACAAAGAGTAAATCAGACTTTAAAATATATAAAAGATATTATGTTATTATGGTAGGTTGAATTATGGGACTTATAGCTGAATTAAAAGAACTGATAAAATCTGCGAAAGAAAGAGATCCTGCTGCCGTAAGTACTCTTGAAATTTTATTTACTTACTCAGGAGTACATGCGGTTATAAATCACAGGATAGCCCACTGGCTTCGCAAGAAAAGAGTTCCCTTCTTTCCCCGCTGGATATCCCAGAGCAGTAAATTTTTTACCGGCATTGAGATCCACCCGGGGGCGAAGATCGGAAAAGGTTTTTTCATAGACCATGGCATGGGTGTAGTGATAGGGGAGACTTCTGAAATCGGTGATAATGTCACACTTTACCAGGGAGTGACCCTTGGAGGGACAGGAAAGGAAAAGGGAAAGCGGCACCCTACTATTGGTGATAATGTGGTCATATCTGCTGGAGCAAAGGTACTGGGTTCTATTGCAATAGGAAACAATGTGATTATCGGAGCAGGAGCAGTGGTTGTAAAATCAGTACCCGATAATTGTACAGTAGTTGGTATCCCGGGAAGGATCGTAAAAATAGGCGGGGAGAAAGTGCTTTCTGATGAATTTCATAGAATGAACTTACCCGACCCAATAAATGAGATTTTAAGTGACTGTTGTGCCAGGATAGAATTTCTGGAAAAGGAAATAAGGAAGACCCGAAAGAAGAAAAAGTAGAATCCGAAGCAGTATAATTCAAATTTTATTATTTCAAACATGGTAATTACTGCCTGAATATCAGGAGGCAGGTATTGAGTTTAAAAGTCTATAATACCTTGCACAGGAAAAAAGAACTATTTAAGCCGATAGAAAGCGGGAAAGTCAGAATGTATGTCTGCGGCCCTACTGTTTATAACTATATATCCGTGGGTAATTCCAGGCCAATTATTGTATTTAATATGGTCAGAAATTACCTGGAGTTTTCTGGTTATAAAGTGGAATATGTACAGAATATTACAGACATCGAGGATAAAATAATAAAAAAGGCAAATGAAGAAAAAGTCGACTGCAGAGTGATAACTGACAGGTATATAAAGGCATTCCTTGAAGATTTGGAAAACTTAAAGATAGGCGGTTTCACTAACATGCCGCTGGCAACGGAGATGATTCCCGGAATAATAAATATAATAAAAAAGATAATGGAGAATGGTTATGGTTATGAAGTGGACGGCAATGTTTATTTTGAAGTAAGTAAATTCGCCGATTATGGAAAACTTTCAAGGCAGAATATAGCTGAGATGAAGGATATCGGTGAAAATGATTTTGAAAAAAGAAACAGTATTGATTTTGCCTTATGGAAGAAGGCTAAGGAAGGTGAACCGTCCTGGGACAGTCCATGGGGCAAGGGAAGACCTGGATGGCATATTGAATGTTCTGCAATGTCGACTGCCTTGCTGGGCAGAAGTATTGATATTCACGGCGGCGGAATAGATCTGATATTCCCCCACCACGAAAATGAGATTGCACAATCTGAGGCTGCCTTTCCGGAGGTGGGAGATTTTGTCAGATACTGGATGCACAACGGTATGATTGAAGTAAAAGCAGGGAAGATGTCTAAGTCTCTGGGTTTGAAAAAAAATTGGGTACTGAAAAATCTGCTAAAAATCTTTTCTCCTGAGACTATCAAAATGTATATTCTTTCGACACATTACAGGAGCCCTCTGGAATTCAGCATGAAAAAACTTAATGAGGCTGAAAAAGCTGTGGAAAAAATTACAAATACTATGGGAAATATAAAATTTTTAATAGAGCAGGCAGAAAAGCTATCAGGCAGTGATACCGTAAGAGAAGAAGATAGTAATATTATATTAAAACTCGGCTCTTTCACTACAAGACTTGAAGATGACTTTAAAAAATCTATGGATGATGACTTTAATTCAGCAAGGGCAATAGGCGATATATTTGAATTTGTTAAAAGCATAAACAGTATTATTCAAAAACCGGATTTTAGGATCGGTGCTTCTATGAAGGACAGCCTTTCCAGTGCATTTGATAAGATAAAAAAGCTGGGTGAGATACTGGGACTGTGTTTTAAAAGCGAAATTTCGGGGGCAGCGAAGAATATAGAAGGCAGGGTTAAGATCAAAAGACAGGAGATAGAAAAACTGATAAAGGAAAGGGAAACAGCCAGGGATAATAAAGATTTTAAAAAAGCTGATGAAATCAGGAAATACCTTCAACTTAAAGGTGTAATACTTGAGGATAGAAAAGAAGGCACCATCTGGAAACTCAGGGAAAATGGTGGCGATTAAAAGCTGCACATAGATATATGATAAATTCAAATAAGCAAGAAAACAATGGATAAAAAAACAGGTCATGAGTATTTATCCGGTATAAATTCAGTTTTTTCACTGGTGACCAAAAACGCAGGTAGAAGAAAGATATATGAAATCATACTCGACAGAAATAGAAAAAAGGGATTAAAAATACAGAAGATTATTCAGAAAGCCGCAAGCAGAGATATAAGAATTATTGAACTCGAATCTGCCAGGTTTGACAGCTTTTCTTCTAAAAATGTCAACTCCCAGGGTATTATTGCCCGTGTATCTCCATATAATTATTATGACCTGGAGCAGTTCTTAAGCAGTGAAAGTCTTGGTGGAGAAAAGCTGGTTATCTTAGATGGCGTAACTGATGTGGGAAATTTCGGTTCGATAATAAGAAACTGCGCTGCATTCGATTGTGAAGGGATAATTATACCTAAAAGAAGAAGCGTTTCTGTAAATAAGAGACTAAGCAGTATTTCTGCCGGAGCTCTGGAAGAAATAAAGTTGTTTAGGGTAATAAATATTATAAGTGCGATAAAACAATTAAAGGAAAGAGGATTCTGGATTTACGGCACCACGCTGGATTTGACCCCCAGGGTTAAATATTTGGATAATGTTGATTTTATATTTCCCATGGCGATGATCTTTGGAAGTGAAGACAAAGGAATAAGCAGGCTTACCGGCTTAAATTGTGATGTCATGGTATCAATAAGACTAAACGGTACCATAAAATCGCTGAATGTTTCAGTAGCAAGTGGAATCGTTTTATACAGGATACAGGAGCAAATTGAAAGAGAACACCAAAAGTAAAGATTTACTGGTAATAGATGGATATAATTTCATATTTAGATTTTTTAAATCTGAAGGACTGGCCAGTGAAAGCCTGAGCTACTTAAGAGAAAAGTTAATAGAAGATCTGATCTGGTATAGAAGTCAGAAAGATTGTGATGTAGTAGTTGTTTTTGATGCCAGAAAAGGTGATAAGACTGTCACAGGTATCCAGATCGTAAACGGCATAAAAGTAATATTTTCCAGGAGAGGTAGGTCGGCAGACGATGTTATAGAGGGGCTGATAGGTAAGAAGGATGATTATAGAAAAGCATTTGTAGTAACGTCTGATTATCTACAGCAGAAGGTCATTTTTAGGAAAAATGTCTATAGAAAGTCAACCAGAGAATTTAATCATGAGATCAATAATTATAAGAGTAAGATAAGAGAAGACATAAAGAAAATGAAGGAGGACTCTAAGAGAACGTTTTTTTCTTTTGAAAGAAGGTTGAACGGTAAAATCAGGAAAAAACTTTCAGAACTTCGTGAAAAATAAGATTAGATGGCCGCACTTAAAAAAATACTTTTAATTTTGACCGCAGCCGTGCTTTTTATTCTTTACGGCTGTGGTCTGTATTACTATGATTATCACAAAGACAGCAGTAAAGATGAAGCCGGAACTCAATATTCAGATGACTGTTTTATGGTAAAAGAAGTATTGGATGGAGATACTATAGTCCTTTCAGACAACAGGAGGGTGAGATTAATAGGGATCAATACACCCGAAAAGGGAATGTATTTTTTTGATGAAGCCAGAGAGGTTCTTGAGGTCATAGTTCTGGGAAAGGAAGTAGTTCTGGAAAAAGATGTATCCGAAGCGGATATGTACGGCCGTCTGCTGAGATATGTGTTTGTAAAAGACCTATTTGTAAATCTTGAAATGATAGAAAGGGGATTTGCCAATATCTATACCTGTCCGCCTGATATCAAATATACTGAAAAGTTTCTGGAGGCAGAGCGGACTGCGAGGTCAAGTGATCTGGGTTTGTGGCAGAAATCAAAAATCGATCTGGTGAAAATTGAATTGAATTATGATGCAGCTGGAAACGACGGTTTAAATTTAAATGGTGAATATGCTGCCATAAAAAATACCGGAGATGATCCGGTTGACATTTACGGCTGGACTGTAAAAGACAGCGCCACCAATACTTATGAGTTTGGAAGCTATATTTTAAAATCCGGTTCTGCCGTTTATCTTTTTTCCGGAAGCGGCATAGATGAGGAAGGAAGGTTTTACTGGGGGAGTCCAAAACCGGTATGGAATAATGACCATAACGCTCTCTACCTCAGGGACAGGGAAGGTCTGCTGATAGAAATCTATAATTATTAGATTTTTTCATTGTTTTATTTCTTCCTCGATAAAATGAGTGTGGATATTTCCAGCTATGAAATTTTTATTCTTTATTATCTTCTTATAGAAAGGTATGGTGGTCTTTATCCCCTCTACTCTGAATTCTTCCAGCGCCCTGCTTGACCTGGATATGGCCTGTTTCCTTGTGTTGCCCCAGACTACGAGTTTTGCTATAAGGGAATCATAGAAAGGCGAAACCTCACAATTCGAGCTTATAAAAGTATCAACTCTTATGCCCGGTCCTCCGGGCAGGTAACTTTCGGTTATCCTTCCCGGGCAGGGTTTAAAATCATCATCCGGATCTTCTGCATTGATCCTGAACTCTATTGAATGTCCCCGGGGCTTATAGTCATCTCTTATATTTTTAATTTTCTGCCCTGAAGCGATTTTTATTTGTTCTTTCACCATGTCAATACCGGTAACCATTTCCGTGACCGGGTGTTCTACCTGAATACGGGTATTTATCTCTATAAAATAGAAATGTCCTTTTTCATCCATTAGAAATTCTATTGTACCAATGTTTTTATAGTTTATAACCCTGGCAGCTCTTACTGCGAATTCACGCATCAGAATAGCCATTTTGGGAGACAGATTTACCGCGGGAGCTTCCTCAATAAGTTTTTGATGTCTTCTTTGAATAGAGCACTCTCTTTCTCCCACACATATTATTTGACCGAAGTTATCGGCGATTATCTGAAATTCGATGTGTCTTGGTTTAGATATGTATTTTTCAAGATAAACTTCACCTATTCCAAAAGAAGATTCGGATTCGGTTATCGCCATAGGAAAGTAGGCGGCAAGTTCCCTCTTGTCTTTGCAAATCCTCATACCTTTCCCTCCGCCGCCGAAAGATGCCTTTATAATCACGGGATAACCCAGGCGTTTTCCGAGTTTAAACGCTTTTCTTATATTGGTCACATTACCTGTTGAACCAGGGATCACCGGTATTTTATTTTTTTTCATTATCTCTATGGCTCTGGACTTGTTTCCTGCAAGTGAGATCGTTTCGGATGTGGGCCCGATAAAAGTAAAATTGTTCTTCTTGCAGGTATCCACAAATTCGGGATTTTCTGCCAGAAATCCATAACCGGGATGAATTGCGTCACATGCGGTATTTTGAGCAGCGCTTATCAGATTATTAATATTAAGGTAGCTCTTGCCAGGTGGAGGAGGTCCTATGCAGACACTCTTATCCGAAAATCTGGTATGAATGGAATCCCTGTCTGCTGTGGAATAGACTGAAACGCTTTCAATACCCAGTTCCCTGCAGGCTCTGATTATCCTTAATGCGATCTCTCCTCTATTGGCGACGAGTACTCTTTTAAACATAGGACTACTTTTTGGCTTTCTTTAAAATCATTATCACTTGATCAAATTCTACGGCTTCTTCGTTGGAAACCAGGATTTCCTTTATCTCACCGTTATATTCAGAACAGATTTTATTCATCAATTTCATTGCTTCTATTATGAAGAGAGGGTCTCCCTCTTTGACTTTATCACCGACATTTACAAACGCGGGAGAGTCCAGGCTTGATGATGTATAGAATGTTCCTACGATTGGGGATTTGATTTCCACAATATCTGAAGGTTTTTTCTCAAGCTTTTCCTGTATCTTTTCTTTACTGGTGATTTTGGCTGTTGGACTATATTTCGGATTATTTATGGAAATTTTTACTCCTTCTACTTCAAGTTTGATTTCTTCTATATTACTGCTTTCGACCATGCTGGTTATTTCTCTTAATTTACCGGTATCTAAATTTTCCAGTCTGGCCATAGGATCGATTCCGATTCTTTTACCGCTAAATCTGGAACCAGTAAAATACAGGCTTTTTTCAGCTGCAGTTTTCTTCTTGCCTTCTTTTTTATCTTCAAGAAATTTTTTGGTCTTTTCAGGGAAGAAACAATAACTCAAAATATCAGTTTCTTTACCGGAAAGATTTTTTAACTCTGTTTTACACTGATCATAAATATCTTTGACTTCCATACCTATCAGGCCGTTTTCTTTATTTGAACTGTCTTCGAGTTTTTCCAGGGTTTTTTTATCGACCTTTCTGGGCAGTTTACCGAAGTGGCCCCATATCAGCTTTTTTATTTCGTCACAAAAGATCTCCCATCTGTGATCGGAGATGACGGTGTTTAAAATTGCCTGGCTTCCTATTATCTGACCTACGGGAGTTGAGAGTGAAGGGCTGCCTATTTCGCTTTTTATATTAAAAACTTCCTCCAGTACAGCATCCACTTCTTTGGTCTCACCGATTTCCTGTAGTTGATGATAAATACTTGATATTAGCCATTTTGGAAGCAGGTTTTTATTTGAGTCGCTTAAAATAAATTTTGTGGAATACAGGTCCTGTTTTATATAAGGGTAGATATATTTTTTTATATTTTCTCCCAACCTGACGACTTTTGAATAATCCAGTTCATGTGAGATTTTTGTATTTTTTAGACTCAGGATATATGAGAAGATTGTGGAGTTGTAATTATTATAAGAAGACGGCAGCAAACTTAAATCCACTCCATTGCAGCCATTGCTGCAGGCTTCAAAATAATTAAGTATTTGAAGTCCCCTGAGGTCCGAAGCACTGAAAAATTTTGGTATCTTGATTTCACTGCTCAGGCCTGCAAAGAGCTGGGACGCTCTCTGAGGCAGAATGGTTGATTCAACGTCTTTTATACATATACTGCTGCAGCCGTGATTTTTTAGTTCTTTTGAAATCTTAAGATAGAAATCGATATTCTGGAGATCATCATATATTATAGTTCCCTGGCACCTGGCGTCGTTTTCGACTATTGTGGAGATTGTAAACTTTAAGTTTTCGAGATCGTTTAGTGAATCGTATACTCTGAATATATCGATCCCGTTTTTTATACACTGCTTAACAAATCTTTTTATTATATTTTTTGAATAGACCTCAGGCCCTCCTAAATTTTTTGCCCCGATCAGTATCTGCAGGGGAATGGAAGGGATTTTATTTTTGATATAAGAGATAAACTCCAGCGGCGTAAGGTTAAGATTGCTTTCAAGTACTCTTTCAAAACTCGAACCGCCCAGTATTTCCAGGCTTTCATATTTTGTATCTCTAAAGCAGCCGAGTATCTTATTAAAAACCCTTGTATCTATAAATTCCAGTTCGGTGTTTTGAAAGATATCTCGTATGGTGATGTCGTTTATTTTTATATTTCTCATTCTCTTATCTTGTTGAGACTTACCAGGGATACAGCAGTGATAATCTTGATCAGGTCAATAATAAGAAAAGGCTGGGTTCCCAATTTCCATGTCATTATCAGTAAAGATGATATCGACTGTGTGCCGTATATTCTGAATAAATAACCGAATAGATATGTGAAACCAAAGAAATGGATTATTGCCACTCCCGTAAGGCAGGAGATAAAACATGAAGATAATTCACCCAGATAGTGATCGGCGTTTTTGTTTATGTTTTCATATAGGTATCCCGTAATGAATGCAGCAGCTATAAACCCCAGCACATAACCAACTGTAGGGCCTGTTAGGAACAGAGCTGCGTTTTTAAATCCGCTGAATACCGGAAGCCCCATAAGACCCATTAGTATATATAAAATCTGACTTACAAGTGCCCACCTGCTGCCTAAAAAGAGGCCGGATAAAAGAACCGTTAATACCTGGGTGGTAATGGGAACCGGCGTAAATGGTAAATATATAAAAGAGTTTGCTGAAATTGCCATAAGGACGGCAAAGACCAGGGCAAACGACAGATTGACGGCCGTGCTGCGGCCGTAAGTCTTTACTCCTGTTTTTATGTTATCTACTGTCCTGGTAATGTTTATATTCATAAAGAATTTTTATTAGAACTTATTTTTAAAAATGTATGTAAAAGCTTTAAATTCCCTTAGGTAAGACGCTGCTGTATTTATAAAGTTTCAGAACGAATCTTTACTTAAAAACCTTTTAAAGAGCCAAATGGTGAAACTATTGGATTATACCGCCGTCTTTTTTTTAAACTGGTACTATAATTAATTACCATCGGGGGACCTATGAAATATCTTTTAACTGAAGAACAAAATATGATAGTTGACATCTGCCGTCAGATAGTAGATGAGAAAATAGTTCCTGTTAGAGTGGAAATGGATGAGAAAGCATTATTTCCCGGAGAAATATTAAAGGAAATAGCAAAAAGCGACCTTTTCAGATTATTCATACCTGAAGAGTTCGGAGGCATGGGCACGGGTATTTTTGAGATCTGTCTTGCTACAGAGGAATTAAGCAGGGGTGACCTGAGTGTAGCTACTTCTTATGCAGCATCCGGTCTTGGGATCATACCGATACTTATTTCCGGAAGTATGGAACAGAAAAAGAAATATCTTCCGCAGCTTGCCAGTGGAGAGAAACTTGCAGCTTTTGGATTGACGGAATCGGAGGCAGGAAGTGATGTCGGCAATATAAGGACAACGGCCTTGAAAGAAGGGGGTTTTTATCTATTGAACGGTACCAAGCAGTGGATAACTAACGGTGGGGAAGCCGATATTTATGTCATTTTTACCATAACCGATCCTGAAAAGGGAATAAGGGGTATGAGTGCTGTTATAGTTGAAAAAGGTACTCCTGGTTTCGAATTCGGGAAAAAAGAAGATAAACTGGGAATAAGGGCTTCTGCCACAAGAGAGCTTATCTTTACTGACTGTAAAGTTCCGGAAGAGAACATACTGGGTAAAGAAGGAATGGGCTTTATAATAGCCATGAAGACTTTTGACCAGTCAAGGCCTGTGGTGGGAGCCCAGGCTGTGGGAGTCGCACAAGCGGCACTTGAGGAGGCTCTGGGTTATTCCAAAGTAAGAAAGCAGTTTGGTACCCACATATCTTCTTTTCAAGCAATACAGCACATGCTGGCAGATATGGCTATAAATATAGAAGCTGCGAGAGCGCTTGTCTATCACACTGCGAGGGTGATCGACAGCGGAGAAAGAAACATTTCAAGACTATCTTCGATGTCAAAGGTATTTGCATCCGATATGGCTATCAAGGTCACCAGTGACGCCGTGCAGATATTTGGGGGATACGGTTTTATGAAAGAATATCCCTTGGAGAAGATGATGAGGGATGCAAAAATCACTCAGATCTATGAGGGTACCAACCAGATACTAAGAAATATAATTGCACTTGATATGATCAAAAGAGGAGTAATCTGAGGAAAATCCTGGAAGGGTGATTTAAATAAAGATTGTAGTATGTATAAAACAGGTACCTGGTACCACAGA
Organism: uncultured Actinomycetota bacterium; assembly: GCA_964610385.1. Taxonomy (GTDB): domain Bacteria; phylum Actinomycetota; class Humimicrobiia; order Humimicrobiales; family Humimicrobiaceae; genus CAZBSE01. The sequence continues at coordinate 55,118 of CAZSXW010000001.1, read as the reverse complement.
AATAAGAATCGATCCCAAAACAAATACCCTGGTAAGGGAAGGGATAGAAAATATAGTAAATCCTTTTGATGCTTATGCCATAGAAGAAGGAGTTAGAATAAAAGAAAGGCTTGGCATTGACGAGGTGGAAGTTATAGCTATTACCATGGGGCCACCTCAATCCGAGGAAATCTTAAGGGAAGCCGTATCGGTGGGGGCCGATAGAGCAATACTTATTTCTGACAGGGCATTTGCCGGAGCTGATACCTGGGCTACTTCAACGACTCTGGCCAAGGCCATTTGTAAAATAGGGGAATGCCGCCTGGTGATACTTGGAAAACAGACTCTTGACGGGGATACCGGCCAGGTCGGACCTGAACTTGCCCACAGACTTAATATGCCTTTTATAGGATATGCCAGCAATATATCTGAGATTAGCAGTAATAAAATGAAGGTAAAGCGTCTTATGGAAGATAGATATGAGACTTTTGAGGTAAATCTTCCTGCTGCAATATCTGTAGTCAAAGATATCAATACCCCGAGAGTACCTTCCCTGCGCGGTAAAATGAAGGCAAAAAATCTGCAGGTACCTGTATGGGATGCAGCTTATCTGGGAGCAAAAGAAGATGAAGTAGGGCTTTCCGGGTCTTATACCCAGGTGATAAAGATCTTTACTCCTAATATAAAGCACGAGATAAAAATACTTGAAGGCAACACTGAAGAAAAGGTCGAGCAGCTTTACAAAGAGCTAAAAAACCTAAGCGTGGTTTAAGAAAGGGATTGCTTTTTATGGAAATCAAAGTAAATGAAAAAACATGTACAGGATGCGGACTTTGTAAAAAAGCCTGTATCTATGATGCTATCGAAATAATAGACGGCAAAGCAGTGATAAGCCAAAATTGTGTGTTCTGTGGAGCTTGTATCGATGTATGTAAATTTGATTCTATAGAGATCTCAGGTCTTACAGAAGAAAAAAAAGATTTTTCGGATTACAGTGGAGTATGCATATATCTTGAAACAAACGAAAGCAGGATATTGGATGTAGGGTTTGAGCTTATAAGTGAAGGCAGGAAGCTTGCCGACCAGTTGGGAGTTCAATTATCCGCGGTTGCTATAGGAAGTGGTATTAAAGAAAGTGCGCGGGAAGCATTTAAATACGGGCTGGAAAGACTTTATCTTCTGGATAATCCTGTTTTTTCTAAGAATTTGGATGATATTTATACCAAGGCTCTGGTACAAATAATAGCCAGATATAAACCTGAGATATTTCTGGCCGGGGCGACCTGGTTTGGAAGAACGCTTATTCCAAAGGTGGCCGCCGTCTTAAAAACCGGTCTTACTGCTGATTGTACCGGCTTGGAAATAGATAAGGAAAAGAAGATACTTCTCCAGACCAGACCGACTTTTGGCGGCAACATCCTGGCTACTATTATAACCAGGAATGCAAGACCGCAAATGGCGACTGTAAGACCTCATGTAATGGAAAAGAAAGAGATAAAAGAAAGCATAGGAGATTATAGTAAAAAAATAGAATACATAAATATTGATAAGTCTAAATTCAAGACTAAATATAAACTTATAGGAACAGAAAAAGAGCAGGATAGTAATATAAATATTACCGACTATGATGTAGTTGTTTCAGGAGGCAGGGGATTAGGAGGCAGTGAAAAATTCTCTATGCTGGCAGAACTTGCAGATCTGCTGGGAGGAGTAGTCGGAGCGTCGAGGGCAGCAGTTGATTCGGGCTGGATATCCTACCCTCATCAGGTTGGCCAGACCGGGAAAACTGTCAATCCGAAGCTGTATATTGCCTGCGGAATATCAGGAGCGATTCAACATCTTGCCGGTATGCAGACATCGGATATCATAATTGCTATAAACAAAGACCCGAGTGCGCCTATTTTCAAGGTTGCCAATTATGGTATTGTCGGAGATATTTTTGAAGTTGTTCCTATGCTGATAAAGAGAATAACCAGTGGAAAGCCACTGATATGAAAGTTATTTCTTACTGTCTGATTCCTCTTTGATGACAGTTATCATCTGGATATTTTCTACATTTAAAAAAACAATATCATATTTGCCGCTGATGTTTACGTCTTCTTTTACTCCTTTTTCCAGAGGATACACTGTGGTGTTTGTTACTGGAATGAATTTATTAAACTGGGATCTTATATAATCTATGACCCTGCTCCCGGGCATTATATGTATATAACCAACTACTATGGCCGAGTTTGTCTTTATCTTAACTTTTATTTTTTCTTTTGGTACTTCTAATGACACTGAATAAATATACCATGATTAAGTAAAAAATTTAATATTTTGTTTGTTCAACTTAAAATCCTTAAGTTTATTTGATATTGCTGGATATGGATTTGCTTATGGATGGATATGTTTAACATTATATTATTTTATGCTATATTATTTTAAATCAGCATAACTTTGTTATGGGTGAAAATGAAAGAGAATAAAAAATCAGAAATCCGTGAGTCAGAAATGATGAATGCACTTATGGACAGCATCACTGACAGTATATATTTTAAAGACCTGCAAAGCAGGTTTATACTTATAAATAAAGCCTGCGCTAAAAAATTTGGGGTAGAAAAACCGGATAATGCAATAGGAAAGACTGATTTTGATTTTTTTTCCAAAGAACATGCAAAAAAGGCTTATGATGATGAGCAGCGCATAATAAAAACAAAAAAACCCATAGTAAATATTGAAGAAAAAGAAACCTGGCATGGTAAGGATGATAGGTGGGTGTCAACAACAAAGATGCCCTTTTATAATAAAAAGGGTGAGATAATAGGGACTTTCGGTATATCCAGGGATATAACAGAAAAGAAGAAGGCAGAGGAGGAAATCGAAGGAGGAAAATCTAAGATTGAAGCAATACTTCATTCTACTCTAGATGGTATTTACGTAACCGATAAGCAGGGAAAGGTTTTAATGTACAATAACAGGTTTCTATCACTGTGGAAGATCTCAAAAAAACTCATTAAGCAGGAAACAGATGAAAAAATACTGGATCTTATGAATAAACAGGTAGCAGATCGGAAGAAATTTCTAGGAATAATCCGGGAGCTGCATGATTCGGAGCAGGACAGTATTGATATCATCGCACTGAAAAATAGAAGATTTTTTGAATGTTCATCAGCCCCTTTAAAGAGCGATGATAGGATAATGGGAAGAGTATGGAGTTACAGGGATATAACCGAACAGAAGAAGGCTGAAGAAAAAATATGGTATCTTTCTTTCCATGATAAATTGACCGGGCTTTATAACCGTGCTTTTTTTGAAGAAGAATTAAAAAGACTTAACACAAAACGACAGCTGCCCTTGAGTATTATTTTTTGCGATCTCAACGGGCTGAAAGAAATCAATGATAATTTTGGCTACGAAAGGGGAGACCTGCTGTTACGAAAGTTTGCAGAAGTATTAAAAAGCTGCTTCAGAAACGAGGATGTAGTAGTAAGATGGGGCGGTGATGAATTTATTATGGTTTTACCAAATACAGATGAAATGGATGTAGAAAATGTCACTAAAAGAATACAGTTAAGATGCCAGCAGAACAGTAAACCCAATCTGCCCATGAGCGTTGCTATCGGGTCTGACATAAAGACCAGAGAATCGCAAAATATTGATCTGGTAGTAAGTAACGCTGAAGAAAGAATGATTGCCAATAAAAAGGCAATGAAAACCGAGGCGTAGTTTTTTCTTTTAATTGCTGAGACCTTATTGTTTAGCCGAACTTAAGCTTCTTTTCTATTTTTTTAAATATAGTCTTAAAATCTTTTGTGCTTGAATAATATTCGTAATCTGTCTCAAAATCAAACAGTATATTTGCGAGGAGAGTTTCTCTTTCTATATCTCTGCCCAGTATTGTTTTGATTGATGTTGCTTTTATGCTGTATGGAGCAAGGTCTTCTTTTGTAAGGTTTACGTTTAAACCTATACCTGTGATCAAATAAGTCATGTCTGCCATTTTTTCAGCTTCGGTAAGGATCCCGCCTAACTTTAGTTTTTTATAGTATATATCATTAGGCCATTTTATAGATGCATTTATACCGTAATCTCTATCCAGAATATTTACTATGGAATATGCTGCAATCAATGTAACTTCCACGAGATCCCTGGGATCGAGGCTGGTTTCAAGTATTATACTGAGCCAGAGTCCCCCTGAAGGCGATATCCATTCTCTTTCCAATCTACCCCTTCCCTTTTTTTGAGTCTTGGCCAGTACTACTGTTTCCTTGAGGCTGCTGTCTGGTTTTTCTTTTCTTTTCTTTATAAGTTCATAAGCATAATTATTAGTGGAGTCGGTCTTTTCTAAATAAATAAGTCTTCTTCCCATATGATCGGTTTTAAGGGATTTGTAATATTTGTCTAAGTTAAAATCTGACATATTAAAACCGGAGTTTATTTTAAATATTGATTAAATTGTATTATAAATAAGGTCTAAAAAGAAAGTCTTTATATGAAACTATAAAAGTACAGTTCCGTCTATTTTAAAGCTACAGAATTCTATTTTCTACCATTAAGTTTTAAATAGGAAAGGATTTTAATTAATGAAAGAAATGGGCAGGGAATATATTAAAAATGCAATTCCTCATAGGGATCCCTTTCTTTTAATTGATAAAGTTATAGATATGGAACCTGGAAAAAGGATTAAGGCTTTAAAATATGTCAGGCAGGAGGAGTATTATTTTAAAGGTCATTTTCCTTCTAACCCCATTATGCCCGGAGTTCTTATGGTAGAAGCTATTGCCCAGGCAGGAGCGGTTTCATTACTTATGCTGCCTGAGAATAAAGGTAAATTGGTATTGTTTGCAGGTATAGATAAAGCCAGGTTTAAAAGGATAGTCAGACCAGGAGATGAGCTGGTGATAGAGGTAGAAATGGAAAATTTCAAAAGGAAGATCGGGAAGGCAAAAGGGAAAGCTACAGTCGGAGGTGATATTGCCTGTACGGTAGAAATAATGTTTGCTCTTGATTAGGAGGTTTTTTGATCGGATCATGGAAGGAATAGGAATACTGAAGATATGAAAGAAATTATCTTAATGTTTCCCGGCCAGGGTTCACAGTATACAGATATGGGAATCGATTTTCTGGAGACCAACAACGAATATAAAAAATATTTTGAGATTTCGAGTAAAATCATAGGAAAAGATATAATCGAAATCATTAAAGGAAAAAATGTCAAAAGTTCGCTTAATAATACCAGGTTTAGTCAAATCTCGATTTATTGCCTAAGCTGTGCCTTGAATGATTATATAATGCAGGAGCTTTCTTTGGATAAAACTCTTATTGGTACTGTACTGGGACATAGCCTTGGGGAATACAGTGCGCTTTACAGCAGCGGGGCATTCACATTTAAGCAGGGAGTAGAGCTTGTCAGTTATAGAGGTAAATGCATGTACCAGGTCGATAGCAGCATTAAAGGAATGATGGCCGCTGTTTTGGGAGTGAGTATAAATTTTATCAAGGACGTTTTAAAGGATTTTAATGAAAAGGTTTTTATTGCCAATTATAATGATTACACGCAAATTGTAATAAGTGGATATAAAGATTCGGTCAAAGGGGCGATAAAGAGGCTGAAAGAAAAGGGAGTAAAAAGAATAATACCCCTTAAGGTAAGTGTGGCATCACATTGTCCATTAATGAAAGAAGTCTCGGATAAGCTGGGAATATTTATAGATAAGAATGTGGAAATTATGGATTTAAACCTTCCTTTCTTTTCAACTACCGAGGTAGCTTTTAGAAATAAACATGATATCGCGAAAGTATTGACCTGTCAGCTTACGGATCCCATAAAATGGGTGGACAGTATAAAATATTTACTTAATATGGACATGGATATTTTTATAGAAGTCGGTCCGGGCAAGGTATTGTCAGGTCTGGTCAGAAGGATAGCCGAGGTAGGAGACAAGGAAGTCATAGTATTAAATACTGATAAAATGGAAGACATCAAGTATATGGAAAACACACTCCGGAAGGAAGGAATTATCAGTGAGATTAAAGGATAAGGTTGCCGTGGTAACTGGCGGTGCCAGGGGTATAGGAAGAGAGATATGCAGTACTTTTCTAAAAGAAGGTGCTGTGGTATATATTTTTGATATTGACCGCGAGCAGGGCGATAAGACTTTAAGAGAATTTAAATCGACTCACGGCAAGGAAAGAGTAAATTTTATGGAAGTGGACATCACCAACGAAAAAAATGTAGAGAGCTCCATAGAAAACATTACGGCTGTAGAAGAAGGGATCGATATTCTTGTCAACAATGCGGGGATCACAAGGGATAATCTAATACTTCGTATGAGTCTTGATGAATGGCAAAAAGTAATCGATATAAATCTTACGGGAGCCTTTATATGTTCCAAGTATGTAGCAAGGAACATGATAAAGAAAAGAAGTGGAAAGATAATAAATATATCCTCAATAGTAGGAGTCCACGGTAATGCGGGTCAGAGCAATTATTCGTCGTCGAAAGCAGGAATAATAGGGCTTACCAAGACTCTGGCAAGAGAACTTGCAGGTAGAAATATCCTGGTAAATGCTATTGCACCGGGTTATATAGAAACGGAAATGACTGAAAAATTAAGTGATAAAGTAAAAGAAAAATTAATGGAGCAGATTCCTATAAAAAGACTTGGAAGTGTAAAAGACGTAGCGAATATAGTGCTTTTTTTAGCCAGCGATGACTCTAATTATATAACCGGTACCGTGGTCAGTTTAGACGGCGGAATGGGTATTTAATAAAAAAGACGAAATTTTTATATAAGAGAATAATCAATGAAGAAAAAAAATAGGTGTAGAAGAGTGGTTGTAACCGGATTAGGAGTAATATCTGCATTAGGACTTGAAGTAAATAGGTTCTGGGAAAATCTGGTATCGGGTAAATCAGGTATAAGCAGAATCGACAGATTTGATGTTGAAAAGATAGGTTCAAAAATAGCCTCACAGGTAAGAGATTTCAAACCTGAAAATTATATGGATTTAAAACAAGCAAAAAGAATGGATAGATTTGCTCAATTTGCAGTTGCTGCGTCTCTGGATGCTATAAAGGAGAGCGGTATTAAGGTCAATTCTAAAAATGAGCACGAGGTAGGAGTATATATAGGCAGCGGAGTGGGCGGACTCATGACGCTGGAAATACAACATGAGAAACTGCTTACCAAAGGTGCAGATAGAGTGAGTCCTTTCCTTATTCCTATGATGATATGTAATATGGCATCCGCCCAGGTTTCTATAATGAGTGGGGCTAAAGGACCGGTATGCACTTCTACTACGGCGTGTGCGGCTGGTTCCAATGCCATAGGCGATGCTTTTGAAATAATAAAAAGGGGCGATGCGGAAGTTATGATCGCCGGTGGGAGCGAAGCAGCTGTTACTCCGATGGGAATGGCAGGGTTTTCCAATATGCAGGCTCTTTCTACAAGGAATGATGAACCCGAGAAAGCTTCCAGGCCTTTTGATCGGGACAGAGATGGTTTTGTAATGGGTGAGGGATGCGGGATACTGATTTTGGAAGAGCTTTCACATGCGTTGAAAAGAAATGCAGTAGTACATTGTGAAATATTTGGCTATGGACTTTCAGGAGAGGCCTATCATATAACTGCACTTGAAGAATCGGGAGTAAATGTGGCAAGGTGTATGAGAAATTGTCTGGATGAAGGGGGTATAGCCCTGGAGGAAGTAGACCATATTAATGCTCATGGAACATCGACTCCTTTGAATGATGTTATCGAAAGTAATGCGATCAGGAAGTGTTTTGGCAAATATGCATATAATATAAATATAAATTCAACCAAATCAATGACCGGTCACTGTCTGGGCGCATCGGGTGCAATCGAAGCTATAGCTTCGATAATGGCTTTAAAAAATAATATAATTCCTCCTACCATAAATCTTGACCATCCGGATGAGCAGTGTGATCTAAATTATACTGCAAAGGTGAGCCAGGAAAGGGAAATCGGAGTTGTGCTTTCCAATTCCATGGGATTTGGTGGTCACAATGTTACTCTGGGATTTAAAAAGTATCTATAGCTGGGAAGGTAAATGAAAAAAGTTAAATGCAGTAATTGCAGCAAGAATATTGAAAATGAGATTTTTATCCTAAATTTCTGGGTATGCCCGTACTGCAACCATCACCATTATGTAAATACAAGAGACAGACTTCAGATAACAATAGATGAGAACAGTTTTATCGAGCTGGGCAAAGACATCAATTCGGTTGATTTTTTAAACTTTTATGATCTTAAATCCTACAGTGTAAGATTAAGAGAAACCAAGCTTAAAACCAGTCTTGCAGAAGCGGTTCTGACCGGTGAGGCAAGGATAGACGGACATGATGTTGCCCTTGGTATTATGGATTTTAGTTTTATGGGTGGAAGTATGGGCAGTGTGGTAGGGGAGAAGATCAGGCTTTTATCCAACCGCTGTATTGAAAAGAGAATTCCCCTGATTATATTCTGTACATCCGGCGGAGCACGTATGCAGGAAGGAATAGTATCTTTGATGCAAATGGCTAAGACAGTTTCAAGTGTGAACAGGGTAAGGGAAAATAAGATCCCGTTTATTACAGTTATTACTAATCCTACTTCCGGAGGTGTAAGTGCCAGTTTTGCCACTATTGCAGATATAATAATTGCTGAGCCCAACGCTCTTTTTTGTTTTGCGGGGCCGAGAGTTGTAAAACAGACCATAAAAAAGAACCTTCCTTCTGATTTTGGGAGTGCAGAGAGGAATTTGAGGAACGGGCAGTTAGACATGATTATAAATAGAAGCGAACTCAAGGGGACGATTGCTAAATTGTTAAGTTTATTCAAGGATTAAGATGGATTTAAAGAAGCTGGAAGAGATTCCCAAAAATTATCTTAAAGAAATACTACAGTCATTATCAAAACTGGAAAAATTAAAAAAGGTACCTTTTTTCAGTGGTATACATTTTAAGGATGCAGAAAGGGATCTCACCAGAAAAATCGAGAGTTACAAAAAGGTGGAAAGGGAGGCCAGAAGGGTCTGGAAAATTGTGGAGCTTTCAAGAGATGAAGGAAGGCCTCAATGTCTGGATTATATAAATGGCATTTTTAAAGATTTTGTAAGACTCTCCGGTGACAGGTTGACCAGAGAGGATAGATCCATTATTACAGGACTTGGAAGACTTAACGGCAAAACTATTGCTATTATTGGCCATCAAAAGGGTAAGGATATAAAGGAAAAGCTGGAACATAACTTTGGTATGAGCATACCTCAGGGTTATAGAAAATCACAGAGAATTATGAGGCTGGCTGAAAGGTTTGGTTTTCCGATAGTCACTTTTATAGATACACCGGGAGCGTATCCCGATCTCGAGGCAGAAGACGATGGGCAGGCAAGTTCTATTGCCAACAGCATTTTACTTATGTTTGAAGTAAAAGTGCCTATAATTGCAGTCTTGATCGGTGAAGGCGGGAGTGGTGGAGCACTTGCTCTGGCAGTCGGAAACGAAGTAGCAATGCTTGAAAATTCCACTTATTCGGTTATTTCACCTGAAGGATGTGCAGCTATCCTGTGGAAAGACCCTTCCGGTACAAAGCTGGCGGCAAGAGAGCTTAAATTGACTTCAAGAGATCTACTCAGGCTTAAAGTCATAGACAGAATAATTCATGAGCCTATGGGTGGTGCACAAAATGCACCCAGGAGGATGGTAAGAATTGTAAGGAGATATTTAATAGGTGCCCTGGAAAGATATAAAGATCTTTCCGGTGAAGAATTAAAATCCAGAAGAGCAGAAAAATTTGAGCGAATGGGTTTTTTTAATCTGGAGTAAAATGTTTAGTTGCTGACAAACAGTATTATTTTTGAATTTATGGGAATATAGGTTTCAGCTTCAGGGTTTTGCCCTAAAATTAAATCTTTCTGTACTACATAGTCTGTATTTATATAACTTATTTCATAACTGATATTTTGCGAGTCAAGTATATTTCTGGCCTGATTTAAACTCAGCTGCATGAGATCCGGGGCCCGTACCAGCGGTTCATTGGTAGAGATGATAAGTTCTACCAGGGTTTTTACTTCCACTTCGGAACCGGGGAGAGGTATTACTTCAATGACCTTTCCCGGTTCTTTTATGATATCTGTACACGGAGCTTTACTATCCACTAGCAACAGGTCCAGAGATTTTAAGTAATTTGAGGCATAAATATAATCCTGGCCGATGACATTGGGAATAATAACGGTTTTGCTGCCTTCGCTTACAGTTATATCAACTGCTCCACCCGGTTCGATTTTTTCCTTATAAGCCGGCCTCTGGCTTATAATAAGATTTTTTTCGAATGTACTGCTGTAAGTTCTGGAAATCTCTCCGGTGGTAAGGTCGTATTCTTCCAGTATCTCCGAAGCTTCCTCCAGGGTGAGGCCCATCAGGTTCGGAGTCAATATAGATGTGATTTCCTGACCCTTGCTTATTATTACCTTAACATCGCCACCGGTGGTAATATTTTCTCCTGGAGCCGGGATTTGTTCTATAATAAATCCATATGGGATTTTGGAGTCATAGATTTCGTCCTTTATTACAAGATTAAGACCAAACAGCTTGACTATGTCTTCAGCGTTTCCAGCAGGTATATTTTCGATAGGTGGAACCGTGACCGATGTAATGGCAGCTGCCCTGAAGTTATAATATTTGAAACTGTAAAATATAAACAGAGCCAGGAAGACAGTCATGAAAACGGCCATGATGATTACAGCTAAATTAGATCTTACTTTTTTGAGAAGCAATCCGGTTCTGCTTTTTTTTTGCCTATCGGCGGTAAAACTTAAATCCTTGCCTGTATGATACCTCCTAAGGTCATCTGCCAGCTCCTTTACCGTAGGATAACGCGATTGAGGATTCTTTTCCAGACAGTGCATTATAATTTTTTCCAGTGCTGGAGGTATATTTTCTATTAATTCAGATGGTTTTACCGGTATTTCATTTATATGTTTAAGGCTGATATCAATAGAACTGTCGCCTCTGAAAGGGACATCTCCGGTCAGCATTTCATATAATACTATGCCCAGCGAGTAAATATCTGTTCTGTGGTCCAGTACCTCACCTTTTGCCTGTTCAGGTGATATATAATGGGCTGTTCCTATTATATTCAATGTTTTGGTCACATCCATATTAAGTGATTTTGCAATCCCGAAATCAGTGACCTTGACCTTACCCTCCGGCGTTATAAGTATGTTCTGCGGTTTGATGTCCCGGTGGATGAGATTATTTTTATGAGCCATAAAAAGGGCGTTACATATCTGCACTGCATAACCAACCACTGTCTTGGGCGGTAGTATACCTTTTTTTTCTATTATTTCTTTAAGGTTGTCTCCTTCTATATATTCCATGCAGATAAAATAAGAGTTATCAAACTCTCCCCAATCGTACACCTGTACAATATTGGGATGATTGAGCTTGGCCAGAGTCTGTGCTTCGTTCTTAAACCTTGCTACAAAATTTTTATCCCGGGCATTGTTGGCAGATAAAATTTTTATAGCAATTTTCCGATTTAATTTTAAATCAGCTCCCAAAAAAACATCAGCCATTCCCCCTGAAGCTATTTTTTTGATTATTTTGTATCTTTTTGAGATTAATTTATTTTTTTTTGATCCTTGCTCGGGCATATTTTAGATTTTTATCGCTATTACCGTTATATTATCCAGACCGCCTTTTATTAGTGCACCTTTTATAAGATTTTTAGTAATATCCCTGGGACTTTTGGATTTATCAATGATTTCGGCTATTTCCCTATCCTTAAGCATGGAATTAAGGCCGTCAGAACATAGAATCAGTATGTCTTCAGGTTGGATTTTATATGATAGGAAATCGGGATTTATACTTTCCGCGATTCCTAGGACATTGGTAAGATAGTTCTTCTGAGGATGGTTGAAAGTATCTTCGTAACTCAATTCTCCTCTCCTGTACAATTCTCCGACTATGGTATGGTCTGAAGTCAATGGTTTAAGGATCCCGCTTCTTTTAATATAAAGTCTGCTGTCGCCTATGTGTACTATATATGCCATATACTTTTGGATATAGCATGCTGTAAGTGTAGTACCCATTCTGTAGAATTCGGGCTTTTCTTCTGACTGGCTGAAAACCGATCTGTTGGCATTTTTAATACTTTCTATCAGCAGCATCTTATTACTTTCGGGAGTAAGGTGATATGCTTTTTTATCTTTAAGGATCCGGTAAAAGCTTTCGGTAAAAGATTCAACGGCAACCCTGCTGGCAACCTCTCCAGCCCTGTGTCCTCCCATTCCATCAGCTACGATAAAAAGTGATTTTTCGGCATAAAGGGAATCTTCGTTTTTTTCCCTGTATTTTCCTATGTCCGTGCCTGCATAGAATTCCATAAATGCTATTATATGTCATAATCTATCATTTATAAAATTATACCTTTAAGACAAAAAGCAGTCGGCCTTGCCCTACCAGCTGTGTTTTCATCCATTATAGATCTTTTTTTGAGTGGGGAGTCTATTGCGGGAACTATTAAAATCCAGCGGTTTATTTATAATAGATGCAAAAAAAAATAAAGCAGGTATTATAAATAATTATTAAGATAATCAATAATAAAGTGAGGAACAATTGAGTATTTATGAAGAAGCACTGGAAATGCATAAAAAGAGCGCAGGCAAGATCGATGTAGTAAGTAAGGTAAAAACTGAAAACGAGCATGACCTGTCTCTTGCTTATACTCCTGGCGTGGCGGAGCCCTGCTGTATGATCGCCAGAAACCCGCAGGAAATAAACACTTATACTGCCAGGGGCAATATGGTAGCGGTGGTATCTGACGGATCGGCTGTCCTGGGCCTTGGTAATATGGGAGCCAGAGCGGCTCTTCCGGTGATGGAAGGAAAATGTGTGTTATTCAAGCAGTTTGGAGGAGTATCCGCCTTCCCAATCTGTATAGACAGTCAGGATAGTGATGAGATTGTCAATACCATAAAGCTTCTGGAGCCTTCTTTTGCAGGGATTAATATTGAAGATATAGCGGCCCCCAGATGTTTTGAGATAGAGGATAGGCTGAAGAAGGAGACAAATATGCTTATCTTCCATGATGATCAACACGGAACTGCCATTGTAGTTTTAGCTGGATTGTTTAATGCTTTAAAAATCTACGGAAAAGACATCAAGGATGCGAAAATAGTAATAAATGGAGCAGGAGCGGCCGGGACATCTATTGTGAGTCTGTTGAGTAATATAGGTGTACCGGATATGGTAGTATGTGACAGCAAGGGAATAATTTCTAAAGACAGGAAAGATTTAAATGACCCCAAAAAGAAAATGGCCGAGTTTACAAACCCGGAGAATATAAATGGAGGCCTTTTTGATGCAGTTGAGAATGCCGATGTATTTATAGGTGTCTCCGTAGCAGATGTATTGAATGCAGAGATGATAAGCAGGATGAAGAAGAGCCCGGTTATATTCGCCCTGTCAAACCCTGAGCCTGAGATTAAGCCGGAAATAGCGAAAGAATGCGGTGTCGACATTATAGCTACCGGAAGAAGCGATTACCCAAATCAGGTAAATAATGTACTTGCATTTCCCGGTATCTTCAGAGGGGCTCTGGATGCGGGGGCAATAGAGATAAATACAGATATGAAGCTTGCTGCAGCAAAAGCTATTTCCGAAATAGCGAGCGACTGTCTTAATAAAGATTATATTATTCCAAAACCTTTTGATAAAAGGGTACTTCCGGCTGTAGCGGTCAGTGTGGCCAGAGCAGCTGTGGAAGGCGGTAACACTTACGGAAAGGTAGATCTAGGGCTTATTGAAGAAAAAGCAAAAAAGATTATGGAAATCAGATGATTAGGGTCGATATCCCATTTGGGAAAAAAAATATAGCATTAAATATCCCTGATAAAAATATACTGGATATAATCTCGGGAGAAAGCACCAGTCTTGTTTTAGATGAAGACAGGATCATAGCCGACGCTTTAAAAAATCCGATAAATTCAGGGAAGCTGCGGGAGATTGCTTCAGGAAAGAAAAGTGCCTGTATTATTGCCAGTGATATTACCAGACCCTGTCCCTCATATAAGTTTCTGCCCCTGCTGGTAAATGAATTAAGAGAGGGAAGAATAGAGGATAAGGATATATTAGTGGTGCTGGGTTTGGGTATTCATCGCGGTCACAGTGATGATGAAAAAAGGAGACTTGTTGGTGACTATATTTATGACAATATTGAGACAATAGACTCGGATACTTCAAAGTCAAAACTAATAGGTCATACTTCAAAAGGGACACCGGTAGAAATTTTTGAAAGAGTGCTGGAATATGATCTTCTGATTGTTACAGGCAATATTGAATATCACTATTTTGCGGGGTTCAGCGGAGGGGCCAAGGCAGTCATGCCTGGAATATGTACCAGAAATTCCATCCGGTCAAACCATTCAATGATGCTGGATGAGAGATCAACTGCGGGCAGGTTTTTAAATAACCCGGTAAGAGAGGATATTGAAGAAGCAGGTGAATTGGCAGATATTGATTTTATATTCAATGTAATACTAAACGACGAAAAAAAAATAATTGCTGCTGTGGCCGGGAAGAATAACGATGCCTATCTGGAAGGCATAAAGAAGTATGAATCCATATACGCAAGTGAAGTGGAATCTGCTGCTGATATTGTGATAACTTCTCAGGGTGGTTATCCTAAGGATATGAACTTATATCAATCCCATAAGGCCCTGGAAAATGTAAAGGAAATAACAGCCGATAAGGGGACAATAATTCTCGCAGCTTCCTGCTGTGAAGGGTTTGGGGATGATACATTTGAAAAGTGGATGACGGGTCGTAATGATTATAACTATCTAAGTAGAAAGATAGCCAAAGAATTTATTCTTGGCGGTCATAAGGCAGCGGCAATATCTAAGATCCTTACAAAAAAAGAAGTCCTTCTTTATTCAGATTTTTCTCGCCAAGAAACTGAAAAAATGGGATTTAAAAAGATAGAAGATATCCAGAAATATTTAGATAAAAGGATCTCGCAAAACAGAGAGATAAAGATGACCATTATCCCTACAGGAAGATTTGTAAGGTTAAAAAATAAGTAAATCATAAATATGTTCTTCTAATACGTATTTGATTTCTGCAGTCAAATTTGATTTGAAATTCCCTTAAAATTTAAGTGGTGCTTTTCCTGTGTCAGCCTGTAAATTATAATTATTTGTTTCTTATATGCTAATTATAGATGTATTAGAAAGTTCTTATATTTTTTAATAACAAAAGTAACAAATACTTGACAAATTAGGTCTAACAATGTAGTATTTAAACTAAGTTTAACAACTAATATATTATTCTAATGGATCCCAGGAAACCTAGACATATAAGGAAACTAAACACAAAATCGATCATAAATATAATAAGAGAAGAAAACACCGTTACAAAATCAGATATTGCCAAAAAAATCAATATTTCTCAGCAGGCCATAAATAATATAGTAACAGAGTTAATAAGAAAAAATCTGGTTTTGGAAGCAGGTTTAAGAAAATCTACAAAAGAAGGAGGAAAGAGACCGGTATTATTAAAGTTTAATGAGAATGCTGGTTATATCATCGGTGCCATGATGGGTCCAAAGAAAATAAAGGGAATATTGGCAAATTACAATGCAGATATCATGGTCGAGAGATTTTTTAAGAACAACATTAAGGCAGATCATGAAGAAATAATTTCCAGTATGATTGAAATGTTTGAAAGAATGATTAAAGAGGCTGGCATAGAAAAGAGTAAAATTTTAGGTATCGGGATTGGTGTGCCTGGGATAGTGGACGAAAAGAGTGGTATTATTCGTTTGCTTCCTTATATGTCCAATTGGGAGAATATCAAAATTGCCAAAATAATAAAAGATAGGATGGGAATAGATGTATATGTTAGCAATGAAAACAGAGTCCGTTCTTATGGGGAGAAGATGTTCGGCCTGGCAAAAAAAATAGATAATTTTGCAGTAATCTTGACCGGCTATGGAATAGGTGGTGGATTTTTTATAAACAACGAGAGTATAGCAGGCGGAAATCTTTTTGCGGGTGAATTTGGACATATAAAGTTAAGTCCCGATGGCCCTAAATGTGTTTGCGGTAATAATGGTTGTCTTAATGCGCTGGTAAATACAGTCAGAATCAATGACCTGGTGAAGGAATATATGAGTTTATCAGAATTTAAAAACTCGATCTTATCAAAGAAGTATAAAGATAATAATTTTAAAGTTGAATCGAAGGTCTTATTTGAGTGTTTTAATGACGGAGATGGTCTGGCAAAAGAAATTGTGGATGAAATATCATATTGGCTTGGTATAGCGGTTTCCATAATCGTAGCTGTCATAGACCCGGAGTTAATAATCATTAGTGGGGAATATACGACAGCAGGGGACTCCTTTATAAATAAAATTGCTGAAGTAGCTAAAGCTAATATTTTACCGTCGATCAAAAAAAATATCAGGATTAAATACTCACAACTGGGAAGGAAAGCTGGTTTGGTTGGTTCGGTAGGCGTGGTGTTAGATAAATTATTATAAAGATTTAAACAATCACTTAAGATTTATAAGAAAATGCAAATTTTTTATCTATAAAATTAAAAAAGGTGAGTAGAAGTAATTGTTATTAGAAATAAAAAAAGTGGTAAAAACATTTCCTGGAACCGTAGCATTAGATGAAGTTGATTTTAACCTGAAAAAAGGTGAAATACATGCAATTGTCGGTGAGAATGGTGCTGGTAAATCCACCCTTATGAAGATCCTGTCAGGGGCTTACAAGAAGGATTCGGGGACCATAAAATTCGAGGGTAAAAAAGTAGCCATTGGCGATGTAGATGCTGCCCGGGCTATTGGCATCAGTATGATATACCAGGAGCTGGAAAACATACAGAAACTTTCTGTTGCCGAAAATGTTTTCCTGGGTAAATTGCCGAGAAGCAGGATCCCCGGTTTTGTCAATTTTAAAAGATTAATTATTGAGACGAGAAAAATACTAAAAGAGTTTGATATTGATATAGATCCGGGACGAAAATTAGCTTCTCTTACTACAGCAGAACAGCAATTCATAGAGATAATCAAGGCTATAACGGTTAAAAATGCACGAATCATAATCATGGATGAGCCCACCTCTTCACTGACCAAGAAAGAAGTGGAAAAACTATTTTTAATTATTAAGGAACTAAAGAAAAAAGGGATAAGCATAATATACATATCGCATAGACTTGATGAAGTTGTCGGAATCGCTGACAGATTGAGTGTCTTCAGGGATGGAAAAAACCAGGGCATATTGAAAAAAAGTGAGTTTGATACAAATAAAATAGTTTCCTTGATGATAGGGCGAGAATTGAAGCAAGCAAAAAAAAGTGTATTAAAGGAGCAGAAGGTAATTTTTGAAGTTAAAAGACTTTCAATTAGGAATAGGATAATAGATTTTAATATGAAATTGTACAAAGGAGAGATCCTTGGAATAGCAGGCTTGATGGGGTCCGGAAAAGATGAACTGGTAAAAAGCATTGTAGGTCTATGGCCGGCGCAATCCAGGGAAATTTATTTTTTAGGAAAAAGGATAAATATAAAACACCCTGCTGATGCTATTAAACATGGAATCATCTACCTGCCGGAAGAGAGAAAATTGCAGTCCCTCTTCTTGGACATGAATGTAAGCGCAAATATCTCTCCATTATGGTTATTTAATGTTGAGAATAAATTCTTTATGAATACCAAAAAGGAAATAGAGCTTGCTAAAACATATATAAAAAGATTATCAATAAGGACACCTTCTGTATTAACATTGATAATTTACCTTAGTGGGGGGAACCAGCAAAAGGTCATTTTTTCCCGTATGTTGACCATAAAACCGGAGTTAATGATCCTGAACGATCCCACAAGAGGAATTGATGTAGGAAGTAAAGAAGAAATATATAACATAATAAAAGAATTGGCTTCCAGGGGGGTGTCAATATTTATCTTGTCTTCTGAGATTCAGGAAATGAAAAGGGTTGCAAACAGGGTGATTGTATTATCAAAAGGTGAAATTCGTGATGAATTTTCAGGCAAGGACGTAACGACAAAAAATCTTATTAGATCGGCAATGAGAGTGTAGATGAATAAAAAAGGAAGTAAATTTACTAACATATTAAGGGACCAGTCGCAGTTAATAATATTGATCTTACTTATTGTGGTATTTTCTATTACCACGCCCAGTTTCCGGACCACCGGTAATTTTGTGAATCTATTAAAACAGGTCACAGTAATAGGAGTTATAAGCTGTGGTATGACTTTAGTAGTAATCACCGGATGCCTGGACCTTTCAGTGGGCTCTGTTTTTTCCTTGCTTAACGTAGTTTCTATCTCTTTTCAGCAGAGTAATAATTTTCTGGCAATCATCATACCATTGACAATGGCCGTAGTCATAGGCTTCTTAAATGGTTTCATCATCACTAAGTTTAAAGTCAACTCCATTATTGCGACTTTAGGGTCGCTGTCATTTTATGCCGGGGCGGCCCTGCTCTATACCAATGGAGCTATTATAGCAGGAGTCACCGGTACCTGGTATGGATTTATCGGAAGGGGTAAATTGCTGGGAATACCGGTTCATGTATATATATTTTTTATAATTGCAGTTATCTATCAGATATTACTTAATAACACGACTTTAGGAAGGAAAATAAAATACGTGGGTACCAATACTACAGCGGCGGAGATTGCGGGTATTAGATCTAATAGGATAAGGACTATAGCATTTATAATATCAAGTTTATCTGTTGCCATAGCTGTTTTAATTTATAGTTCAAGGATGACAACAGGAAGTCCGGTAACAGGAGAAGGTTTTGAGTTTGATGCTATAACTGCTGTAGTGATCGGTGGGACAAGTCTGGCTGGTGGAAAAGGAAGCATATTTAAAACAATTATTGGTGTGCTGTTATTAGCAGTGATTATAAATGTTCTGACACTATATAATGTCCCTTATGCCTACCAGAATATAGTGAAAGGATTTTTGATTATTGTTGCCATAATCATTGATATTAGAGTAAGGAGAAGAATTGAAGGCTGAAAGATTTAGAAACTTCATAGTAGAGCAGAAAATATTATTGATAATACTGGCAATAGGTATATTTTTGTGGATAAGTTCAGACTATTTTTTGACTTTTCAGAACATAACCAATATTTTCCAGACTATATCTTTTGAGGGAATGATTGTAATCGGAATGGCAATGTTGATTATTATTGGCGAGATAGACCTCTCAGTCGGTTCTATTATGGCATTTGGTGCAGCGCTGGCAGTTATGTTCCAATCTTATGGTGTAATTACAGGAGTAATCGCCGGTATCCTTGGAGGTGTTATCATCGGCCTGCTGAACGGTCTGATTACCACCAAGCTTAAATTGCCTTCTATTGCTGTCACGTTGGGTATGATGGTCTTTTTAAACGGGGTGGTTTTTGCACTTACAAAGGAACATACCCTAAAAGGCACCAATGAAAATTTTGTGTTGATCTCTCAAACCGAAGTTTTTAGGATACCTTTACCGGTAATCGTCTTTATTGTATTGCTGATAATATTTGAGATTATTTTACAGAGATCGATTTTCGGCAGGCATATATTTGCCATAGGAGGTAATGCCACCGCAAGTAAGTTCTTTGGTATCAAGGTAGATATGGTAAGGATAATCTGTTTTACCATAACTGGATTTTTGGCAGGACTGGCAGGTGTCATGCTGGCGGGGAAATTAAATATAGCATCAGGCAGGATCGGAGGAGACACTGCTGTTTTTGTTATCACTGCCGTATTGCTTGGCGGAATAAGTATGGAAGGTGGAGAGGGCAGTATTTATAAGGCATTCCAGGGTATTCTGCTTCTCGGTATTATGAATAACGCAATGGTGATTATGAAAATATCATCTTTTATCCAGGAAATGATAAGAGGACTGCTGCTTATTTTAATAGTTGTCATTGATGCAATTAATATTCAAAAAAAGAAGTACTTATAGTCAATATAAATAAATGTGGATTTTAAAAGGAGGTAATTATGAAAAAAAAGTAAGATTTATTTAAGGATAATCTTTCCTAAAATAAATCTTACATGTCTATTTGTAAAAACCAATAAACAAGAAGGAGTTAGAAAATGAAGAAAACCTTATTATTGCTTTTAGTAATAGCAATAACAGTATCAATGGTAGCAGTGTTCTCACTGTCTGGATGTAAAACAGCTGCTG
Organism: uncultured Actinomycetota bacterium; assembly: GCA_964610385.1. Taxonomy (GTDB): domain Bacteria; phylum Actinomycetota; class Humimicrobiia; order Humimicrobiales; family Humimicrobiaceae; genus CAZBSE01. The sequence continues at coordinate 34,942 of CAZSXW010000001.1, read as the reverse complement.
AGGAAGCTGCAGAAGAAGAGACGACTGAGGCAACAACTGAGGAAACTACAGTTGTAGAAGGTGAAAAAACTGTCGTACTGCTGAATATAGGTATGCAATCACCATACCCACCTCTGTATTCTGAAAACCTGGAAATGCGATTGAATGAAGCTGGTATTGAAATGTTTATGTTTGATGGAGAATTTGATGCGCAGCTTCAGTCCAGCCAGCTGGATGATGCAATCGCAATGCAGCCTGATGCAATCGTTATATTTCCCGTTGATTCACAGGCAATAGCTACAGGTATAAAGAAGGCATATGATGCAGGAATAGTTATAATTATGGGTAACGGTTCACCTGTAGATGAATCAGTACCATACACAGCTTTATATTTTGGTCCGAATAACTATGAAGAAGGTAAGGTTGCAGGAGGAGTAGCAAACGATATACTTGGTGATTCGGGCAATATAGTCATAGTAGAAGGAGCTACAGGCCAGGATGCATCGATTGGAAGAACAGAAGGGTTCGAGGATGTACTTAATGATGGACTTGTAGTTCTGGCAAATCAACCAGCAGACTGGGTAAAGGATGAAGCTGTTCGTATAATGTCTGACTTTATTACCAGCTATGGTGATGATATTGATTTAATATGGTCGCACAGCGATGATATGGGTGCAGGTGTAGGAATTGCATTAGAAGAAGCAGGCTATGAGCCAGGTGAGATACCTTCAGTATCCCTGGGTGGAAGCAAGGCAGGAATGGAATCAATATCAGATGGATGGATTACTGACCTGATCATTCAATCTCCTATTGATGAAACTGATCAGCTAGCACCGTTCGTCATCACGATTGTTGATGAAGGATGGGAAGTAGGACAGCAGTGGGATCCATATTGGAATTATATGGAAACCCCGGTTGTCGACTATGAATCCGGGTCTTACGAAGCTTACTTACCTGGATTCTAATGGAAGGAGTGTCAAGGAGGGGAATTAGCAAAAATACCCCCCTCCTTGCCACTACGGAATGAATTGGCAATTTAATGTACGAAGTAACATTGTATTAACCAATTCTGTATTAATATAGACAAAATTTTTGAAAAAGGAAAGGAAATTTCATGAGTAAATTAAAAATTGGACTTGTAGGATGCGGGAATGTATCTGATATTTATATACAGAATTCCAAGAAATGGTCTGTTATGGAGATTGCAGCATGTGCCGATAAAATCATGGAACGAGCAAAGGAGAAATCAGAAAAGTATAAAATACCCAAAGCATGTGGTGTCAAGGAGATAATGGATGACCCGGATATAAGTGTGATTCTTAATTTAACCAATCCGCAATCACATGCAGAAATATGTCTCGCTGCTTTAAAAGCAGGGAAAAACGCCTATACGGAAAAACCTTTGGCTATTGATCTCGATGATGGAAAAGAAATGATTGAGCTTGCAAATAGTAAGAACTTATACATTGGTTCTGCTCCGGATACATTTTTAGGTGGAAGATTACAGACGGCAAGAAAACTTATAGATGATGGCAGTATCGGCGAGCCTATTGCTGCTTCCGCTTTTTGTGCTTTTCACGGGCATGAAGTATGGCATCCAGATCCCGATTTTTTCTATAAGAAAGGTGCAGGTCCCATGTTTGATATGGGGGTCTATTATATGACGGCACTCGTTTCATTACTTGGTCCTGTTAATAGGGTATTGGGCAATACCAAGAAATATTTTAATGAGAGGACTATAACAAGCCAACCTAATTATGGAAAAAAGATCAGTGTAGAAGTGGATACACATATTACCGGGGTGATGGAGTTTAAAAACAATGTAACCGCAACGATTATGATGAGCTTTGATGTTTGGGATCCGACTTTACCAAGAATAGAGATATATGGTAAGGAAGGGACACTGTATATGAATGATGATGATCCATACGGAGGTCCAAATATGTTTGGCGGGAAATTATCTATAAGGAAAGGAAAGGATTCAGACTGGCTGGGATTTCCAAGCAAAATACCCAGGAGAGAGCAGCTGAGTCCACTGGAAGACGTACCACTTAAGTTTGATTACAATGAGAACAGCCGTGGTGTGGGTCTTGCAGATATGGTATATGCAATCCAGTCCGGAAGAAAGAACAGGGCCAGTGGGGAGATGGCTTATCATGTCCTGGAGACTATGTTCAGTTTTCTCAAATCATCAGAAGAGGGCAAATACTATGAGATGAAGAGTACGTGTGAAAGGCCGATGCCGCTGAAAATGGGACTTCCGGAATTTGAGCTGGACCAATAGAGACAACAGGGAAAAAAAGTAAGGGTGTTTGCAGCATTGATATACATATGTAATATGAGTATCAGAACGATAGAGATATTGTTTTAAACAGATTTTTGCTCTGTTTAATATGTGTGTAGATATTACAATGACAAATTAAAAATTTTATAAGAAAAGGAGTTTATTCATGAAAAGAAAAGCATTAATAGTTTACGGTGGATGGGATGGACATGAACCGGAAAAGGTCGCCCATATTTTTAAGAAGATACTTGAGGAAAATGATTTTGAAGTTGAATTATCGGATAAACTGGAGGTATACGGTGACAGAGAGAAGTTAGTAAGCTTGAATCTCATTGTTCCGCACTGGACCATGGGAGAACTGACAGTAGAACAATTAGATTCGGTGCTTGGGGCAGTTGCTGGTGGTGTCGGAATCGCTGGATGTCATGCCGGACTGTGTGATGGGTTCAGAGGCAGCCCCGACTGGCAGTTTATGGCAGGAGGACAACTGGTAGCGCATGTAGGTGCAGCAGGAATTGATGGTAATGGAATTGAGTATGAGGTCAATATAAAAGACAGAGATAATCCTATAATGTCAGGGATCGATGATTTCAAGGTCTATGATGAGCAGTATTATCTCCAGGTAGATCCTGCGGTCAATATATTGGCTACTACTAAAGTTCCTCCCAAGTCAGGTACTTTTGAATCGGAAGGAAAAGCAGAGATGAATTTTGATTTTGGTTTTGGAAATTGGAATTTCCAAGAAAATGCCGCCCTTACCGGTCCTCATGCAGATAATGGTCCGGTAGAGATTCCTGTTGTCTGGACGAAGTACTGGGGCAAAGGACGGGTATTTTACAATTCTTTGGGCCATGATGAAAAAAGGACCAATTCCGAACCTTCGCTGACTATCACAAAAAGAGGATTCTTGTGGGCCGCAAAAGAATAAAAAAATTTTATAATTTAGTATATTATTTAGCTTATAGAGACACTGGAAAAAATTTATTTTATATAGAAAGGAGTGGTCTTTATGCCGATTAAACCAAGCAAAGAGACTTCGGGAGCAAAAGTGCTTAAATATGGCATGGTGGGAGGAGGCCCTGGAGCTTTTATAGGTGACGTGCATAGAAAAGCCATAGCATTAGATGGAAAAAGCGAAATTGTAGCCGGGTCTTTCTCCAGTATAAAAGATAAAACACTTGAAATGGGTAACAGTCTCGGCCTGAGTAAAGACCGCGCATATCCAACTTATCAGGAAATGGCTGAAAAAGAAGCTTTACGTGAAGACGGAATAGATTTCGTGGTTATAGTCACTCCAAACTTTTTACACTATGATATAGCTAAAGCTTTTTTAAAGAAGAGTATAAATGTGGTCTGTGATAAGCCTTTGACCACGGATCTGGATCAGGCGCTGGAACTTAAAAAACTGGCAAAGGAAAACGATTGTCTATTCGCAGTAACCTATACTTATACCGGCCATGTTATGGCCAAAGAAGCCCGGACGATAGTCCAGAGAGGCGATATTGGAGATATACGTATGGTCATGGGTGAATATCCTCAGGATTGGCTGGTAGATATTTTGGAGAAAGAAGGTAACAGACAGGCAGAATGGAGAACTGATCCCAAGCGGGCAGGTAAATCAAATTGTGTGGGGGATATTGGCAGCCATATAGAAAATATCGTCAGTTTTATAACAGGATTAAAAATAAAGAGATTGATAGCATACCTGGACAGATTTGGTGCCGGGAGGAAGCTGGATGATAATGCTGAAATATTATTGAAATATAATAATGGAGCAAGTGGGTGCTATTGGTGTTCTCAAGTGGCTATAGGCTATGATAATGCTCTGAAGGTCCGTGTATTTGGTACTAAAGGATCAGTGGAATTTGAGCAGGAAAACTGTAACTACCTTAAGGTGGTCAAGAAGGGAAAGCCTCCTCAGATTTATTCCAGGGGATGTGGATATATTTCTTCCGAAGCTGCAGCATTTTCGCGAATTCCCTCAGGGCATCCTGAAGGTTATTTTGAAGCTTTTGGGAATATATATTCCTCTTTTGCTGATTCATTGCTGAAAAAACTCTCGGGTGTAAAAGTAGATGAGTCCAAAGCAGGGTATCCTACTATAGATATGGGCATTGATGGTGTGAGATTCATTACAAAAACTATTGAAAGTGCTAGTAAGGGTAACGTATGGGTAGATATGGAATAGGTTTTGATGGCAAATATATAATTTTATGAAGGTGAGGTGATTAAAGAATGAGACCAATTACAATTTTTACAGGGCAGTGGGCTGATTTGTCGTTAGAGGAGATGAGCAAAATCGCTTCTAAGATAGGTTACGAAGGACTGGAGTTTGGTACATGGGGAAAACACATAAATCCTAAAAAAGCTGCAGAAGATAATTCTTATGTTAAGCAGGTAAAAGATACACTGAAAAAGCATAATCTTAAAACATGGGCTATAAGTATACATCTATCAGGGCAGCTTGTAGGAGATGTAATTGATAAGAGGCATAAAGGATTTGCAGCATCTACTGTAGCCGATGACCCTGAAGCTATTAGAAAATGGGGAATACAGGAAGTCAAATACACTATAAAGGCTGCGAAAAACCTGGGTATAAAAATAATAACAGGATTTATGGGTTCGCCTATCTGGAATTATTGGTATTCCTTCCCGCAGACAACAGAGGAAATGATAGAAGAGGGTTACAATACTATAGTAGAAAGATGGGCGCCGCTACTGGATGAAATGGATAAAAATGATATAAAGTTTGCTCTTGAAATACACCCTACAGAAATAGCATTTGATTATTATACATTTATAAGACTTCTTAAAGCTTTTAATTACAGGAAGACTCTGGGAATGAATTTTGACCCCAGCCATCTTCTCTGGCAGGGGATTAAGCCCCATCTTATGATAAGGGAGTTTCCGGATAGAGTATATCATGTGCATATAAAAGATGCTTCTTTGACTCTGGATGGATTAAACGGAATACTTGGTTCACATTTAGAGTTCGGTAATACCAGGAGAGGTTGGAATTTCCGTTCGCCGGGCAGGGGAGATGTTGACTTTTCATCTATTATTCGTGAATTAAATGATATAGGTTATGATGGGCCGCTTTCTGTAGAATGGGAAGACTCTGGTATGGAAAGGTTGAGGGGCGCCGTAGAGGCTTATAATTTTGTAAAAAAAATAAATATAACTCCGCATACAGGAGCATTCGATGATGCCTTGAAAAGTGGTTAGACTTTAAGACCAAGTTTATGTTTAATTTGGAGAAGATTTTGAGTAAAATAGTTTTAAGTCAAATATTTTTAAATGGAGGAATCATATGAAGGAATATTTTCCCGATGTAAGTAAAGTAGAATATACGAAGGATAAGTTTAAGAAAGACTTATGTTTCAGACAGTACGATGCAGATGAAATAGTGGGTGGAAAATCTATGAAGGAGCATCTAAGATTTTCAATGGCATTCTGGCATACCATGGGTAAGGAAGGAGATGACCCGTTCGGGGCACCTACTGCTGTTCGTCCTTGGCATGGTGCATCTACTCCAATGAAGATAGCTGAAGAAAAAATATATGCAGCTTTTGAAATTATGCAAAAATTAGGAGTAGAGTACTTTTGTTTCCACGATAGAGATTTAGCTCCTGAAGGCGATACCTTATCTGAGACAAATAAAAACCTGGATAGGATAGTTGAATTGATAAAAAAGATAATATCGGATACTGGGATAAAGGTCTTATGGGGTACGGCTAATCTTTTTACCAATCCCAGATTTATGCACGGGGCGTCAACAAGCTGCAATGCTGATGTATTTACCTATGCAGCGGCCCAGGTCAAAAAGGCACTGGAGGTAACAAAGGAACTTGGTGGGGAAAATTATGTTTTCTGGGGAGGTAGAGAAGGTTATGAGACACTGCTGAATACAGATATGAAACTGGAACAGGAAAATATGGCATATTTCATGCATATGGCTGTGGATTATGCACATGAGATAGGATTCGACGGGCAGTTTTTAATAGAACCAAAACCAATGGAACCTACTAAGAGTCAGTATGATTTTGACGCAGCTACAGTAATAGCTTTTTTGAAATCATACGGCTTGGATAAGGATTTTAAACTTAATATAGAATCAAACCATGCAACACTTGCCGGACATACTTTTCAGCATGAGCTGATGGTTGCCAGAATAAATGGAATGCTGGGCTCGATTGATGCGAATCAGGGTGATCTACTGCTGGGCTGGGATACAGATCAATTTCCTACAGACTTGTATTCCACCACTCTTTGTATGTATGAAGTGCTGAAAATGGGAGGCTTTACAAAAGGTGGATTGAATTTTGATGCAAAAGTAAGGAGAGCATCTTTCAAGCCTGAAGATATTTTTTATGCTCATGTTGCTGGAATGGATAGTTTTGCAAAAGGTTTAAAAGTGGCACAAAAGATATTGGAGGACGGTATATTAGAAGAGTTTATTTCTGAGAGGTATAAAAGCTATAGTACGGGAATAGGTAAAGAGATCGTGGAAAGAAAAGTTGATTTCAAGTCTCTTGAAAAATATGCGCTTGGATTGAAAAAGATAAATAACTCTTCTGGAAAGCAGGAATATCTGGAAAGCCTTTTAAACGAATATATTTTGAATGTAAAGTAATAAGGTATTGAATTATTTATGAATTATATTGTAGCTTTTGATATAGGGACTACATCGACAAGATGCATACTGATTGATAGATCAGGTAAGCTTATTGCATCAGCTAAAAAGGACTACTCGATAGACGCACCAAGGGCCGGCTGGGCAGAGCAGGATCCAGGGCAGTGGTGGAAGGCATCAGTTCACGCTATTAAAGAGGTTCTGACCAAATCTAAGATAGATCCCAAGGATATATCAGCGATAGGATTATCCGGACAAATGCACAGCTCTATTTTTTTGGATAAAGAAGGCAAGGTTATAAGGCCCGCGATCCTATGGTGTGACCAGCGTACTTCTTCTCAGTGTCAAAGGATATATGATATTTTTGGAGGGGAAGAGGAGTTTATAAAATTATCTTATAACAAGGCCCTTAATGGTTTTACCGCGCCAAAAATACTGTGGCTGGCCGAGGTCGAGCCAGATAACTATAAAAAATTATCTCAGATATTGCTTCCCAAAGATTATATAAGATTCAAATTATCCGGTACTTATGCAACAGAAGTATCTGATGCCTCCGGTACAGTACTTTTAGATATAAAAAAGAGAAAATGGTCGGATGAAATAATCTCAGGTCTTTCTATTGACAGGAATTTGCTTCCTGCCGTATACGAGTCAGCTCGAGTATCTTCTTATGTGTCTAAAGAAGCTTCCGAGCTTACGGGACTAAAGCAGGGAACACCTATTGTAGGCGGAGCAGGAGATCAGGCAGGAGGAGCGGTAGGTTCGGGAATAGTATATGAAGGTTTGATCTCGGATTACCTCGGGACTTCAGGAGTAGTATTCGCTCATTCGGATAAACCGGTATATGATCCTAAAGGAAGACTGCATTCCTTCTGTCATGCAGTTGAGGGATCATGGCACCTTATGGGTGTGACTTTATCTGCAGCAGGTTCTTACAAGTGGTATTATGATACTTTTGGAATTGGAAGCAAGATCTCTTCTAATAATGGTGAGGAATTATCTGGATATGCACTGCTGGATAAAAAAGCAGAGAAAGCACCACCAGGCAGCAGGGGGCTGATTTTTTTGCCCTATCTTTTTGGTGAAAGGACTCCTTATGCTGATCCTAATGCAAGAGGTGTGTTTTTTGGCATATCTTACTCACATGATAGATCCCACTTTGCCAGGTCTATTTTGGAAGGTGTAGCTTATTCTCAGTTGGATTGTCTGAATCTGATGAAGGATCTTGGAATAGCTTCAGATAAGGTAGTATTATTTGGTGGAGGCGCAAGGTCACTGCTCTGGAGACAGATAATATCTGACATATTTGATACCAGAATAGTAACATTAAATATAGAAGAAGGTCCCTCATACGGTGCAGCTATTTTAGCCGGAGTTGGTACTGGAGTCTATTCATCAGTCCGGGATGCTGTTAAAAATATTATCACTGAAGTGTCTGAGACAAATCCGATTCCCAGCAATACAGAGGAGTATAGGAAGCATTATAAAGTGTATAGAACGCTGTATCAGAATCTTAAAGAGGATTTTAAGAAGTTGAGTTTGAGGGTCAGCAGCAACAGCCGGAAATAAAAAAGCCCGGCTTTCCACCGGGCTTTTTCGTTACGTGGTCTTATGACTTATTCACAGAATACTTTGACAGTTTCCTTTCCTTCCACATCCACGGTGAAGTCATTGATCTGCGCCAAGATTTCATCGATGTCTTCCGGTTTAATATTGGTGAAGTCCTTTTCTATGCCTTTTTCGTGCAGGGCTTCATTTACCTTGGCCTGTGCATCTTTAGGGATAAAGGAGGCCATTCTCAAACCGGCTCTGATGAGCTTTATCGGTATTCTGACATTTACCCTGTCCTTATTTTTGCTTTCCTGCCCGGGTTCTACCATCACTCTTAGATATCTTGGCTCATTTCTTACAACACCCTGGTTCACCACGCCCTGATTGCTTTCGCTTTCCTGTGAGAGTGCTGATAAGAGTCTTTCAGCCTCGTCTGTACTTATTTTCCCTTCCGAAAGCATTTCCAGGATTCTTTTTCTTTCTTCATTCATCTTCATCTCCTTTATCATCATATTAGATTTAAACAGAATATTTTTTTGTCTGATTGTATGTCTATTTTAATTCCTGACATGTGCCAGGTCAGTCTAAAAATTGCGAGATACAAAAACAAAATATATCTTCCTTTGCCTGTAGGCCAGAGGACAAGTGCAGCAATTAAAATTATAGGGGTCAGCAGCAAGATCAGTGGAAGGGCAATCAACCATATCAAAAAAAGAGGAAGCCATAAGTTAAAGCCCTCCTGCCCCTTCTGGTCTTTTCTTTTAATATTAAGTTTAATCATAAGCGGAATCATTTACTACCTCCAAGTTTCTTTATTGCATCTTCTACGGATATTTCTCCTCGATCAAGCTGGTTAAGCACTTCAGTGCCTGAAGCAGGAGGGTTGATTTCAACAAATTCAAGCTTTCCCGCAACCCTGCTTAGTCTGTTTTTAACTGTGGGGTAACTTATCCCAAAAAGTTCTTCCATATCCTTAATAGAACCATTACATCTTATAAAAGCAGTTATAAATGTCTGCTCTTCCACTGTCAGCTGAGCAAGAGGTGGTAACTCAAAATGACCTTCGATAGCAACACCGCTGTGTTTGAGCCTGACCCTCTCTACTTCAACTGCAGCGCCTTTAGTTATCTCTGTAAGTTCTTTCCAGTCCTGAGTCATTTCACCACCTTTGTAGTAAAATATTAAAATTATTAATTAATATAATGTAAATTATTAATATTGTCAAGTATTAAATTAAAAAAATTAATATTTTTAAATATAAATCTTAAAATAATTAATTAAAGGCCAAATTATATGTGCCTATAAATAGTGAGATTTATAAATTTAGGCGGCAATATGCTCAGGATAAAAGATATGGATATGCCCAACGGTATATCAATTATTGATATAAAACCTTATGTTGCAGAGCTGGATAAGATACAATAATTTTTTAAAGGGATGGTACAGTAAGGGTACTCCAGGACATCTCCGGTAATGTAATAGTAAATGCGTATTCGCCAATACATATATTTAAATCTTTTGGGTTCTGTTCATCGTTTTGTAATACAATAATAAGTTCACCATTTGGATTTAGAAAAGCAATTGTATTATCTGCCAAACTGTTAACTGTTATATATCTGGCTCCTGGATCTACAAAAAAAGTAAAATGTTTGAATGCATAAAACATTGGTGTGTAAATAACTTTTTTTGTATTTTTATCCACGACAACCGCCGCATTTTGAGGCCAGGGTCTCTCAGAATCTATACTCTTTCCCTCTTCATCCAGTACCATATTCCACAACAGGTATGAATTCACCCCTTCATCAAAATAAGACTTTACTTTGTTCCAGGTATATATGCCGTATGCCCAGTCATTCTGAGGACGGTCGGGATCAAAACCAGGTTTCCAGTGAAAGTTACCGCATTCTGTTTCTGTCTGCATGATTTTTTTATCAGGATATTCACTGCTTGTTTTTGCTACAGAGTTGAGTCCTTCCCATTGAAAACCAACTATGGATACATAACTGTTAGCCACTGGATCGCTCAGCACGGTTTCCGGGTAAGCGTAATAATCACCGTCCTGTATTGTACCCAGCATTATTTCCGTTTCCATATTTCTTTCTTCAAATAAAGGCCCTATATAATCCCGGATGAAAATCAAAAACTGCTCCGGTGTCCAGAGGCAGCTCGGATAATTGGTATTAATCGTTGGTTCATTTTGTACGGCAACTGCATATATATCGATATTCTCATCCTTATATTCTTCAACAAAACGGGCGAGGTACAGGGCAAATGCTTCATACACTTGGTCATTATCTTTCATCTCTCCGCTATCAAAGGCTCCGTTTGTCTTCATCCATGTAGGGGGAGTCCAGACCGATCCCCAAATCTTTAAATCTGTTTTGTATTTTAAGGCTGCATTTATATAAGGTATAAGATACTCCTTATCACGTTCAATGGAAAAATCCTCCATATTAAAGTCATCCTTAGTTTCATCTAATGTATAGCGGCTGATTGCATAGTCACTTGCGCCAATCGGTACCCTGCAGATATTAAACTTGGCGCCCTCCTCCGGGTCAAAAAGTTCTTTTAATACTTCATCTCTTTCCTCGGGAGTTAAAAGTAAAAGCGCCTTCCAGCCCTTTTCATTAAAAGCTCCGCCAAAACCATCTATTTCCTGTTTGGGAGACGAAAGGTCTACGATGGTTATATTGGCTCCTTTCACTTCTCCCTTGGATATGGTTAAAGGTTCCATATTCTGCCACTGCTCATCCTGGGTACTTAATTTCCAGGGGACTTTTATGGATGGTTCTTCAGTGATTGTTTCCTCTTCTACCTTTTCTTCAGCCACAGTGTCTTCTGCTTTATTACATGCTGTAACGCCCAATAAAAAAATTAGTGATAATATTAAGATTATTGAAAATATTTTTCTTAACATTTTCTCCTTTCGAATTTATATAATTATAGCAAACATGTACTTTATAAAGCACTACAAAATAATGTTTGAGATCCAGTCAAATAATTTTAAACCTCTATGGGCTGGTATTACCAGTCTGTCAATAGAATGTTACAGGCAGTTTAATTGATACCGGACCCGGATTTTGAAGATGCATGATAAATCCGGTGGCCTGTGTACATACCGGCAGCAGTAGTGTTATGCTATTAATGTATGTTGCATATACTGATTGGTTGATTCCAGACCTGGATTGGGTTTGCTATATACTATATATTTAGTATATCTTCAGCAGTTTTGCTATCAGTAATTACTATATCTATTACACCTGATTTTAGTAAACTTCTCATCGGTACTACTTTGTACTTTCCAAATGAAACAAGAACTCTATTTTTTATTTTCAGAATTTCATTAATGTCTAAATAAAGTAATTTTTCTTGAAAATCAATTTTTACGAACTCTCCATTTTTATTAAATAAATTCAGCCCATATTCCCCAATTACAGACTTTGATTTTGCCTGTTCAAAGAATTCAGGCTTTAATCCTGCAAGTAGAAGTGATTCGGAATCTCCATAAAAGGAACCAAGACTGCTGTAATGAAAATCTATTTCAGACATGTCCTTGATGATCCCATCAAATAACATTTTTTTTAAATAATAATTCTTATTTTTAGTATCATATAAAAATATCGAGAGATTCAATGGATAATAATTTCCGCCTAATTTTTCACTAATAATTCTGGCGATATTATTGCTTTGTAGATCCGGATCTTTATAATCTACAGGAAGATTAGAGGGGAATATTTTAACATTATTTCTATTTTGGTTATAAATATTCTTTGCTAGGAAATAGAGACTTCTTCCGCTTCCAACCGCAATGTTCATATTGTCTGATAAATTTCTTTCTAGAAACTGAGCACCTACTTTTCCTACCTCATCAAATATAATATTATTTGATATTTTATCAGTATGGTTATTAGCATAAATTATCGCTTCTTTCAGCTTGAAATTTGTTTTGATCTTTTTTTCCAATTCATAATGTCTGATACACAAATCTTCGATTAAAAAACGTACGATTTCTCTTTTTCTGGCTTCTTTTATAATTCTGCATACTTTTGCTATTGAGAAATTAAGTCTTTTCGAAATCTCTGTTTGACTCATTCCATATACATAAAACATTTCGGCAACTTGGGCCATAATTTTTCTATCAAACATTATATCTACCTCTATTTAAATATTATAATAAAAAAGAGAAATATTCTAATCTTAAAATTTTTTTCATTTCAAAATGCTGAAATACAAAAAATAAAAATTCGCTTTACAATAAATTATAGAGTACCTGTATTTCAAATAATATAATTAACACAGCTACTTTAAGAAAGATTATTATTTATGTCAAAATATATATTTAAAAACCTGTTTTTTTTGATTATGACCAGTATTTTTTATAATTATATGAGTTTTATTTATTTGAATCTACAACAAAACAGCCAAGATATTTTAAAAATTTTCGTACAGCCGGATATAATTCCTTGTATATTTCATTAAAAAATTTATTATAGATTGAAGATTTTGTATTATCAGGCACGAACGATTTTTTTATTCTAAACATTTTGCTTACTGCAGAATCAATACTTCCGTATATCTTCAGGCCATAAGCAGCCATAATGGCAGCACCTAATGCTGTATTCTCTGTAGTATCAGATATGTTGATTTTTTTACCTATTACATCAGCGAATATCTGGGACCAGTTGTTTGAGGCAGCCCCACCACCACCGACATTTATTAAAGAAATTTCTGCACGGTTATTTTTTTCATAGGCGTCCATAATCAGCTTTATTTCAAAAGCGATACCTTCAAGAATAGATCTATAAAAATGTAGTTTTGTATGTATGTCCGACCAGCCTAAAGTTGCACCCCTTGTATTAGGATCATTATACGGTGTCATGCAACCTCTCCAGTAAGGAATGGTTACAAGCCCATTACTGCACGGAGGTATAGTGCTGATCGCCCGATCAAGCCTTTCTTCGTAAGATACATTGTGTTTTTCCCCATATGCACTATCAATATTTTTTATAAACCAGGATACAGTATTAGCAGCTGATATGATAACTGACTCATGGATATATAAACCATCAATACAGGATACCAGTGTCCTGCTACCGCTCTTTAGATCAATCCTGGTTCCATAAATACCACAGGTCCCACTTGTCCCTATTCCTATAGCCATTTCTGATTCTTTTATTACACCCATTCCTATAACGAATACCTGGCCGTCTCCGCCTGCCAGAAAAACAGGAGTTCCCTCGTTAAGACCTGTTAATCGGGATGCTTCCTTGGTAACCTGGCCCGCTTTAAAACCTGATGGTTTTACATCAAAAAGCTGACTCTGATTCAATCCGATAATGGATAGCAGCTCATCAGACCACCTGCCCTGCTTGATGTCATACAATCCTGTTGTATCGGCACCTGCAGCTGAATCAATTGCTCTGCCAGTAAGTTTATAGTTGATATATGCACCAACAGTAAGGACTTTGTTTATTTTTTTAAAAATATGAGGTTCATTATTTTTTATCCATTTAATCTTCATTATGGATGGAATTGTATTCAGAAACTTACCAGTAATGTTATAGAATTGATTATCTGAAATAATTTCTCTTACCTGTTCCGCTTCTAGAGTTGCCCGCTGGTCCATCCAGGTAATAGCAGACCTTAGAGGTTTAAAATTTGAATCAACAGGTACGAATGTTTCCCTTTGATACGCCAGCGCCAGGCCGGCAATTCGGTGTGAGCCTATGCTGCTACACAAAGGCTTTAAAATTGAACAAAGAGAATTCCACCACTGTTCTACATTCTGTTCAGCCCAGCCGGGTTTTACTCTATTTAGAGAAATATCTTCTTTAGCTGATGTGATAACCATACCATTAAAATCAAATACTACAACTTTCGTCGATTGAGTTCCAAAGTCAATTCCCAGTATATAATCCTGTTTCATATTCTTATGCCAATTAACTTATTTGACGTATATTTAACCCAGAAACGTTCTTCCTCCATCAATTAATATGGTCTCTCCAGTAATATAGTCTGACATTTTACTGAGTAAAAACAGTACACCATTTGCAATATCTTCTACTCTTCCAAGTCTCTTTAAAGGTATATGTTCTTCTTTTTTAGCGATTTCATCTTTGCTGAATACACTTTCCAACATCTCAGTCCGAATATTCCTCGGGGCAACAGCATTCACTCGTATGTTATAAGCAGATAGTTCACGTGCCAGAGCTCTGGTTAAGCTAGCTATACCCCCTTTTGCGGCAACGTAAGCCGAGCATCCTCCGGTTCCTGTTATTATAGAACCGGATGAAAACATTACAATACTTGAAGATTTGTTTTGTTTTAAATATTTAAGTGCTGATTTTGTGCAGATATATGAACCTGTTAAATTAACCTCTAGCATCTTGTTCCATTGTTCAATTTTTAAATTTTCAAATGTTACTTGATCTGATATACCGGCATTATTTACTAGAAAATCAATTCCGCCAAATTCCTCAGCTACCTTTGACATGCACTCTTCCATGCGGTCACTATCAGTCACATCTCCTTTTATATATATTGCATTACCTCCAGCTTTTCTAATCTCTTCTGCCACGGATTCACCATTGGATGTGACATCAATAATAGCTACTTTCACTCCAAGCGAAGATAAAAGAAGAGCAATAGATTTACCAATTCCCCTGGCTCCTCCTGTGATTACCGCTGATTTACCATATACTTCAAGGATTGACTTTTCAGTTTTATATAAATTATTAAGACTTTTTTCATTTATAGACATGGTACTATTAATACCTTTCTTTATATATTTTTTATTAATTGACCTTTAACATCCTAGATTCTCTAGTTTTGCCTAAATCCCCCTTCTTTTTTGCAGGTGGTCAAATACCACTGCCAATACTATTAAAATACCAATAATAATTTCAAGGACAAAAGGATTAATACCCATAATATTGCCACCATTAGAAATTGTGGCAATGATCATAGTACCAAAAAATGTACCAAAAACTCCTCCAATTCCTCCGGTAAGAGAGGTACCTCCCAAAACAGTAGCAGCAATTGCATCAAGTTCATATCCGCCTCCTGCGCTCGGAGATCCTCCAGCAAGTCTCGCAGTCATAAGAATACCTGCAACTGCTGAAGTAAATCCACCCAATGCATAAACTTTATAGATTGAAGCTCTAATATTTATTCCTGATAATCTTGCAGCCTCTTGATTACTGCCGATGGCATAAATATTCCTTCCAAATACAGTGAAACGGGTAATAATCACACCGATAGCAATAAGAAACAGCCAAACGATTGCCATAGCCGGCACGCCAAAAACTCTTATAACGGCAAAATTAGCAAAACTTTCAGGGAGGCCAATAATTTTTTTAGCATCTGTTAAAAGCATCGCAATTCCCCTGAAGACACTTAGTCCTGCTAATGTCACAATAAACGGAGGAACCCGAGCCTCGTAGATAATTATACCCATTATAAGCCCCGCCAGTGCTCCTGTTGCAAGACTGATTATAATTGATAAAAATATTGGAACACCCGCTACCATCAATCTTGCTGCTATTACACTGCTTAAAGCTAAAACCGAACCTACAGAAAGATCGATACCGCCAGAAATAATAATAAACGTCATACCGATCGAGACAACTCCAATAATAGATGTAGACCTTAGAAGATTAGTAATGTTACCAAAGCTTATAAATCTATTATTTATTAATGCAAAAGAAATAATTAAGACAATTAATACCAAAAAGATATTTATTTCATGAAATCTGCCTGTAAATCTTCTAATATTAGCTATTACTTTTTTGACTTTATCTTTAATCATCTAACATTATCCTCCTTTAAATTAACACCAGAAGCAAGCTGGAGAAGCTTTTTCTCATCGAATTTATCCCTCGATAGGGTTCCCATCTGTTTTCCCTCATAGACTACTGTAATGCAGTCAGCTATACCTATTAATTCGGGAAGGTAGGAGGAAATCATGATGATGGCACTTCCTTTTTTTATAAGTAACTCCAGAATTTTGTATATTTCTTCTTTTGCTCCCACATCAATTCCTGCAGTAGGTTCCTCAAAGACAAAAATTTTACACTTACTTACCAGCCACTTTGCCAGGACAACTTTCTGCTGATTCCCACCACTTAAATTTAGTACTATTTGCTCTATACTGGGGGTTTTAATATTCAATGATTTAACCTGTTCCAGGGCATTTCTGTTTTCCAGTTTACCTTTTACAAAACCCATTCTTGATATCATTGGATAAGAACTCAGATTTATATTATGCCTGACAGATAACTTTATAGCCAGCCCCTCAGTTTTTTTGTCCTCAGGGAGAAAACCGAGACCATTATTTACCCCCATAGCTGGAGAATTTATTCTCACAGCCTCTGAATCTATATATATGTTACCCTGGTCAAAATTTTCAGCTCCATATATAGCTCGGGCTATTTTTGTAGTACCTGAGTTTACAAGCCCAAAAAGTCCAAAAATTTCACCACGATTAACAGAAAAATTAATATTTTCAAATTCTCCTGTCTTTGATAAATTCTCAACTCTGAGCACTTCATTAATTAAATGTTGATGGGTTATGGAATACATATCATCAATATTTCTACCAACCATCTTCGAAATAAGACCTTCTATTGTAGTTTTATTAACCGGAATAGAATCAATTTTCTTACCATCACGCAGTACCGTTACCCTGTCACAAATTTCAAAGACTTCTTCTATCCGGTGTGATATATAAATAATACCAACACCTTCTTTTTTTAACTTTCGTATTATTTGAAATAACTCTTCAGTATCTTTGCTGGTTAAAAGTGCAGTAGGTTCATCAAAAATAACTACCCTGTAACTTTTAAAATATTGTTTTGCGATAAGAACCATCTCTTTCTGAGCCGCAGTAAGTTTTTCAAGAATCATATTGGGATCAACTCTAATATTTAACTCATTTAAAACCTTAGCTGCTCTTTTGGACATTTTTCTCCAGCTAACAAATCCAAACCGGTTTTTAGGAATCTGTCCAAGAAAAAAGTTTTCAGCTACAGTTAAATCTTTTGCAACAGTCAGATCTTGATAGACTGCACCGATTTGAAAATTTCGGGCAACTATTGGATCGCTAATTATAACTTTTTTACCGTCAATAAAGATATCTCCGCTGGTAGGCTGAAGGGCCCCGGTAAGTATTTTAATTAGTGTGGATTTACCTGCACCATTCTCACCTACAATCCCGTGAATCTGCCCTTCATTAATTTGAAAATTTACATTTTCAAGTGCCAGCACACCCGGGAATTGCTTGTAAATTCCTTCCATTCTAATTATTTCTTTATTTTCTGAAACCACCTGTTTCCTCCGTCACGATTACTGGAAATATTAAAATTGCAAGAATTTTACTCGTATTACTTTTACCACAAATATATTGATATAGGTTATACTGTAATTATAAAGATTAAATGATTAAATTAATTTCCTGTATGAACAATCTTATTTTTTTACGGGCAATATTACTAATTAATATTGCCCGTAAACTTTTAGAAAATAATAACGCTACAACGTCTTTCATAAATTATAATTATAACCTATATCTGTTATTATTCTACGTCTTCCTTCTTGACCACTTTAACACCGGTGTCTACATATTCGGGTACATCTTCACCGTTCAAAGCTTTAATTGCAATACCACATCCTTCATATCCCATCTTGTAAGGATCCTGAACAATTAGAGCCTTGATAACGCCTTTTTTCAGTGCTTCTATTTCAGCTTCAGAGTCATCAAAAGCTATTATCATTATTTCGTCCTGGAGTCCTGCCTGCTCGATTGCTAGAGCTATTCCCTCTCCAATATTGTAATCAATTCCAAATATACCAATAAGATCATCATAAGCAGTAACGGATTCTTCTGTAATAGTCATTGCCTTATCTACTTGGTCATCAGCATAAGCAGAATGAACTATATTAATATCCGGAGCAAGTTCGGTCATTCTTTCATCAAAACCTTCACCCCTCAGAGTATCTGTATCACAAACTACTACATGAAGTATAATTACGGTTCCTTTTTTCTCTATATTATTAGCCTCAAGAGTCTCAATCATTGCATCGGCAGCAGTTCTTCCACCAGCTTTATTATCTGTTGCCAAATGGCACACTACATCGGTTGGTATAATAGTATCAGTTGTTACAACAGGTATACCTTTGCTCATTGCATCATCTACTGAAGGTACAGCACCTTCTCCTGACTGTGATGCAACTACTATTGCATCAGGTCCACCTGTTACGACATTTTCCAGAATTGTAATAGCTCCTTCTATATCTGTCTCAGAATCGGGGCCATAAGGGGTAACATTAACATTTTCATTTTCCTCGTCGAATTGTTCCCCTCCAGCAAGCATTGACTGCCAGAATTCAGAATTCACTGATTTAACAACCATAGCTATTTCTATCATTTCCTCAGCTTCTTCCTCTTCTGCTTCTTCTGCTTCTGTTACTTCTTCAGTTGCTTCCTCAGCTTCTTCCTCTTCTGCTGCTTCTTCTGTTGTTTTACAGCCACTAAATGAAAACACTAAAATCAAAGATAAGCTTAGTATAATAACCGTTAACCATAGTAATGATTTTTTCATCTTATAATCATTCCTTTCTTTTCACTTTAAGGTACAAAACGTGGCAAAACTGTTAATCTTTAAATATATTTTCCTCATTAATCTTCAAATAACATTAAGCCATTCACTTTTTTATTAACGCTTTAATCTTTTAGTATTTCCACCTCCTGTTCCTGTTGTATTATTGTTATATTTTGTTTTACTAAATCACCCCCCTTTTCCTTTATGATGGTTGAACTTGTTGATTAATCACGATTTTTACTATAAAACTGGATATAATTTCGATTTATTAGTGATTGAACTTTATTAATGAAAAATTTTTCATTTTAAAAAATTTTTTTATTTTTAATAAATATACAATTTTCATTCTATTAATGCAACTACTTTTTTCCATGTATGTTTTTTCAAATAATAAAATCTTTAATTTTTAGAC
This sequence comes from uncultured Actinomycetota bacterium, assembly GCA_964610385.1. Classification (GTDB taxonomy): domain Bacteria; phylum Actinomycetota; class Humimicrobiia; order Humimicrobiales; family Humimicrobiaceae; genus CAZBSE01. Next base: position 15,485 of record CAZSXW010000001.1, on the reverse strand, counting down.
TTTACTTTTAATAACTGTTAAATTAAGATGAATTTTCTTCACATGTCTATTGAATATACAATAATAAGCTTGTATAATGTAAATTCATTTGCTATTAATATTCTGAAACTGTGAAAGCCATTCACTTTTAATCTTGGACATATAGCATCTTATTACTGCAGTATTAAAAAGATTACAAATTTACCATTAATTATTTTAATGGTTGCTTTATTCCAGATATATTTAAGAAAAAACTGAATTTTGAGAATTAAAAAATTATAATCTGGTGAAAGTTTTAGGGTTCCTTTTATTACGGATGCTAGAAAGAAAATCATTTTAACATTTCTATACCGACCTTGAGTATTTGACGAAGTATATCTGGTCAAAATATAAGATTAAAAAATAATATTTTTTCAAAGGAACTTAGTAATGAAAAAAACAAAAAAGCAAAAAGCATACGATCTAGCTTATAAATATGAGAAAGAGTGGAGATATTGCTCGCAATGCACGATTAAAGCTCTGATGGATGTTTATAAGATCAATAATGATGACTTTTTTAAAGCTTTAAGCGGTTTTGGCGCAGGTGGTGGGATGGAGGGAGACGGTATGTGCGGTGCATATCTTGCAGGTATTTTTTTCCTTAGTTTAAAGTTGGGAAGAGAAATTTCTGATATAGGGGTGGATCCAGATGATCCCAGGGCTTCAAAGAAAAATAGGAGATTGGCCTCTATTGTTAAAAAACTTCATGAAAAATTTATTAAAGAATATGGCAGTATAACATGTTCTCAGATACACAGAAAATTATTCGGAAGATCATTCTATATCCCCGATCCTGACGAATCAGAAAAATTTGAGGAAGCTGGGGCACATGAATGGGGCTGTACGTCAGTGTGCGGAAATGCAGCTAAGTGGACGGTTGAAATTTTTGATGGTGTTAAAGATGAGGAAAAGAATATGGAAAAATAGTGTAAATATTAATTTCAAATAAATCCTGCTAAAGAATTTGTTACACTCCTGTTTTCAACGATTATATTATCCGATAGGTACCATATTATATTATCTCACTTGATTCAGGAAAAAGAGTACTGGCAGCAAAATGGTCATTGAATTCCGGACATGTGGTCAGCTCCAGGTATTTTATCCTCTGGGCAATTTTTTCAGCAAAGAACGTAATGCGGAAAAAACTGGAGAGGTAATAAAAGAAAAAAACACTAAAGGTAAAGAAGATATTAACAATATCAGAAGGGAATATTTTAAATGTAATTTTCCTTTTAGAATTAATTATGATAAATTTATTGTTCAAAAAATATTATCTAAATAAAAATGGTAAATTTATATATCAGTTAGCATCTAACCTAAAAGGGACAGAGCATCATATGACAATCCTCAGACATAAAGATCTAAAAGTTGTAACCATAAAAAGTATTTTAAATGATGTCTCCGAATATTTAGAAATAGACAAGGTAATCCCTATTAAAAACTTATCCAAAATTACATAAAATGATTTTCTTATATCTGTTAATAATTGGCGTTTTTGCAGGATTTATAGGTTCGATTATTGGTATTGGAGGAGGAATAATAATTGTTCCTGTCTTGACACTTGCTTTAAAAATACCTATTAAATATGCAATTGGTACAAGTATAGTTTCAGTTCTTGTAACTTCTCTTTCAGCAACACCAAGGTTTTTCAAAAAAAATATTATAAATATGCCCCTTGGTTTTACTCTCGAGATTTTTACAACTATAGGAGCTGTTGCAGGAAGTGTAGCTGTATCTTATCTTAAAAGTAATGTTTTATTCATAATCTTCGGCAGTTTTGCAACGATTGCAGGAGTCTCTACATTTTTAAGAGAGAGATTTATGGGATATACAAGTACAATAAAAATACCGGTGGCTGAACTAACAGAGCAAGATATATCTCCGGAAAGAAAAAATCTAAAAGTGGAGCAGGAGACATTAATAAAACGGGTAGAAATGGAAGGCGAAACTGCAGAAAAAAAGACAATATTTGATACAGAATATTTTGACGAGTCTGTGGGCCAAAAAATAAAGTATAAAGTAAAAAAGGTCTATTATGGTTCATCATTTGCTGTTTTTGCAGGACTTCTTTCAGGTATGCTTGGAGTAGGAGGCGGCTTTATCAAGGTTCCTATAATGAATCTGGTGATGAATGTACCAATAAAAGTTGCTGCTGCTACAAGTAATTATATGATTGGAATAACCGCAGTTGTTTCATCGATAGTCTATTTCTTTAACGGTTATATAAATCCTGTTTTGACAATTCCGCTTGTAACCGGCATTTTTTTTGGTGCACTTACAGGTTCTTTTATGGTAGGTAAAACTAAAAACAAAAATATCGTAGTCATTGTTCTTTTGATATATATATTAATAGGGACACTTATGTTTTTAAGAGCTTTTGATATATTAAATTATTAAGCAGCAAAGTTAAAAAATGTATAAAAAAATAGAAAAAAGAGTGTTGAATGAAAATATATACAGGATAATAGTCTTTGGTTTGATTGTAGCAATAGTCTTAATGATTACAGGTTTTTTCTTAAACATAGTTTCTAATGATGAATTTGTGAATTTAAAGGACCTTGAAAAAAATATTCTAAAACCTGAAGCATTCTATAGCCTTTTTACGACTTCGGCAGAATCAAAATTACCAATTTTATATTATGCAGGAATATTTTTATTGATACTTATCCCTATTGTTGTATTGTTTTATTCACTCATCTACTTTATTAAGAAAAAGGATTATAAAATTGTATCCGTAATAATCAGTGTGATATTAATTTTGATACTTAGTGTAATAGTCGGATTTATAAAATGATTTTGAAAATAAAAAAGATAAAATAAGAGCTCACCAGTTAATATAAAGTCAGTATTTGGCTGGATCGGGGCGAATGGCGGAATTGGTAGACGCGCTAGGTTCAGGACTTAGTGTTCGAAAGGACATGGGGGTTCAAGTCCCCCTTCGCCCACCAATAGATCTAAAGTTAAATCTGTGAAGTTAAATTATTAAAAACATGCCATAGGTGCATGTTTTTAGGGACTTGAAGGGACGGACTGAGTCGTAGGCGAGGGAGTCCGCGGCTCTGCAGCGAGAGAAGCGAGACGAAAGACCAAGTCCCCCTTCGCCTACCAATACTAAATCAAACTGTTTTCCACCAGTTTGTTTTTTTATTTTCGTTGATTTAAGTCATAACCTTTGAAAGACCTACGGTTCTCCTTATATAATCTTGAAATCTTGGATAATATTTCTATTATTAATAAAAAATGTTTATTAAAAATTATATTTTTTTTACTAAATATATCTATAATAAATTTCTATAAAATCATATATTGAAAAATTTTAAAAAAATGTTTAAAATATATAAGTTATTTTTTTGTATTATATTAATGTACACAAATAAATTATAGATATACATGTATTTTAAAGATATAAGCAGGAATTTTAAAATTATGAGTAGAGCTGTTTTTGTAAGAAAACAGTCTTTGACTATAATAATTGCTGCTGTAATATTCGCATTATTAGAAGACTACAGTGGTAAATTAAAAAGAGAAGGTAAGGATTTTTTAAATAGGATAAGAGCGTATACCAAAAAGATACCCCGCTTGTGCTAAATGAATTTCCGCCTGAAAGGTGATAAATTATGGGAAAAAAGAAAATCAAAGTTTTAATTGCCGAAGATTCTGAAGATGATGCAGCATTGCTTATACGGAGGATCAAGAAAGATGGGCTTGATCCTGTATATAAACGCGTCGACTCCTTGAAGAAAATGAAGGCGGCACTTGATGAAGAAGAATGGAATATAGTTTTATCCGATTATAATATGCCCAACTTCAGTGGGCTGGATGCCATTAATTTATTGAGGCAAAAGAATTCCGAAATTCCTCTTATTATAATATCAGGTACTGTAGGTGAAGATGCTGCCGTTAAAACTATTAGAAAAGGTGCCAATGATTATTTGATGAAAGATAATCTTGTGAGATTGGTGCCTTCCATTAAGAAAGAACTTCAGGAAGCAGAGATTAAAAGAGAACGCAGGGAAGCCCTGGATGAAGTTGTGAAAAGCGAGAAAAGATTTAAAGAACTGGCCGAGCTGCTGCCGACAATGATTGTGGAAACAGACTCGAGTAGTAAGGTCATATTTGCCAATCGTTCTTTTTATAAGCTAACCGGATATTTATTAAAAGATGTTAATAAGGGACTATATATACATAAAATAATAATCCCTGAAGAAAGGATAAAATTTCAGAAAAATCTAAAAAAACATAATGGTAGAAGTGTCGGCGAATATACTATATTAAAAAAAAGCGGTATTAAGTGCCCGGTTATCATGTACTACAATGATATATACAGTGTAGATAATAAAAGAGCCGGTTTCAGGATAGTAATAGTTGATATAACTGAAAGAAAACAGGCAGAGTATAAGATAGAGGAAAGTTATAAAAGGCTGCAAAAAACTCTTAATGATACTATAAATACTCTGGCCTCAATAACTGAAAACAGGGATCCATATACTTCCGGCCATCAGAAAAAAGTCGCCTATCTGGCAATTAATATTTCTGAAGAATTGGGGCTTTCCAGTGAAGAAACTGAAGCTCTGGGTACTGCAGCAATGATCCATGACATAGGGAAAATAACTATACCCGCTTCTATTCTGTCAAGGCCGGGTAAATTGACTGATGTTGAATATGAGCTGATAAAAACCCATCCCAGAACCGGATACGATATTATAAAAAATATTGAATTCCCGTATCCTATTGAAAAAATCATATTGCAGCATCACGAGAGGTTAGATGGTTCAGGATACCCTATGGGCTTAAAAGAAAAGGATATAATGTTGGAAGCAAAGATACTGGCTGTTGCCGATGTGGTAGAAGCTATGTCTTCTCATAGGCCCTACCGTCCTGCCCTGGGTATAGATAAAGCTTTAGAGGAGATCGACAGCAATGAGGGCATACTTTATGATACTAACGTTGTAGAAGCCTGTAAAAATCTTTTTATCAAAAAGAAATTTAAATTCTGATTATTTTCGTTAAAAATAGGTATATTATATAAAGATCTATCACCCGGGTATTACATTATTAATCGCTTAGTTTTATAATGTTATTTTAATCAAGGATATATTTGCAGTACAGTGGGGATGTAGTTCAGTGGGAGAACGCTTGTCTGGCAGACAAGAGGTCGGCGGTTCAACTCCGCTCATCTCCACCATTAGATTAAATTATACAATCATATAACAAAAAACAGGCTGTCTGATCGAATCAAATAAATACATGGCCAAAAATGAATTAATCCTACAATGGAAGAAAGACGAATCCGCCGTATTTGAAGGCTGGGATTTTTCATATATAAAAAACAGAACGCACGGTGAGAAAGAGCCGTGGAGCTATGAGATACTTGCCGCGGAATTTATTCGAAAAGCAGGATCTGTTCTCGATATGGGAACAGGGGGAGGAGAAATATTTTCATCTTTTGCTCCATTCACCGGCTATTCGGTGGCAATAGAGGGTTATAGACCCAACGTCAAAGTGGCACGTAGACGGCTTGAGCCACTGGGAGTAAAGGTCTTTGAGATTGATGCGTCCGGCCGGCTGCCATTTCGGGATGGAAAATTTGATTTTATATTAAACAGGCACAGCGCTTTTAGTGCTACAGAGGTGTTCAGAATTTTGAGGCCTGGAGGAATTTTCTTAACTCAGCAGGTCGGCGGTGATAACCTTAATGATCTGATAAGAGTTTTTGGTGTTTCTCCGAAATACAAGAATTGGGCGCTTGAAAATATAAAAAGCGATATCATAAATGCCGGCTTTGAAATAAAGAAAGCAAGGAAATGGAAAGGAAAAATAGAATTCAAGGACGTTGGCGCAATTGTCTATTTTCTTAAGGCAGTCCCCTGGATTATAGATGGATTCAGTGTAGGAAGCTACTTGCGGCATTTAGAACAGCTGCAGGCAAAGCTGGACAGGGGAGAAAAACTCGTCTTTACACAGGTGAGGTTTTTAGTATCATCACAAAAATAAAAATATTTTATCTAATATATAAAGATTTATAGGAGGATATACCTTGATAGAAGATTTAAATAACTTTTTAAAAAAATATAATTACAGGGCCGGTATTATTTCTTTTAAAAGGTTGAAGGAACTTGAAGATGAAATCAATGGTTTATATGAAAATAAATCTATAGATGAGGTGATGTATAAAATATACTTAAGTAATTTTTCATATAATGTTAAAGAAGATCATTTTAAACCGGAATCTGTAATTGTCATTGCCGCTCCACGTCCACGTAGTAGAATATATTTTAACAGTAGAAATAAACGTCTCACTGTTTTAATTCCTCCTGTTTATGTGGGTCAGAGAATGATGGATCAAAAAATAAAAGAGGTTCTTGATTGTTATCTGGAGGGTACGGGATATAAAGTTTTGCCTGCCAGGCTGCCGGAAAAACTGATTGCAGCTTACAGCGGGTTAAGTCTGTATGGTAGAAATAATATTTCCTATATTCGAGATTTTGGCAGTTTCTTTCATCTGACTTCTTTTTTCTCAAATATCAGCTGTGATTACGAAAACTGGTATAAAAAGGAAGAATTGGAATATTGCCTGAACTGTAAAGCCTGCTTTAAAAGCTGCCCTACCGGAGCTATTGATACCAAACGTTTCTTAATTCATGCAGAGAAGTGTTTAACTTTTTTTAATGAGGAACCGGGAGATTTTCCGCCATGGGTTAAACACGAGTCTCACCATTGCCTGGTTGGATGTATGAAATGTCAGATTGTTTGTCCATATAATAAATCCTTTATAGACCGCATTGAAGATGTGGGAGAATTTACTGCAGAGGAAACCGAAATTTTACTTCAGAGTTTACCGTTTGAAAAGATCCCATCTTCAGTTGTCCGGAAATTGAATCTTCTGGATCTACAGGATTATATTAGTGTGATACCGAGAAATCTTAAAGCGCTGTTTCAGAAGGATAAAATATAAATTAATATAAAATTATTAAAGAATCATTTCCTATTCTTACTACTATATCTTATATTATTTTTATGTGACTACTGTTATGATATTATTAATTAAAGATTATATATAAGAACGGTAATGCTGACGTTATTTTTTTTATTAGTAGATGTTTGGAGGAGTTTAAATGGATATAATAAGACTAAAACCGGAAAAGGAACTAAAAACCCTTTGGGTTATAACATGGGTGGTTTCTCTTATACTGGGAATATGTTTTTGGATGATTCTCGTTTTAATTATTGATTTATGGATTGTTATAATTACAGTTTTCATCTGGATTGCGATTATGATACCCATAATTATATGGATTCCGGCGGCTTTCAGAGCTCTGGAGTATTATATTGATGATGAAGGAGTCAAGATGAAAGGCGGGGTGGTATGGAAGAAGTATGTCACTGTTCCATATTCAAAAATAACTAATGTAGATGTAATACAGGGACCTATGCAGAGATATTACAATATTGGGACCATTCACGTGCAGACTGCAGGAGCTGGGGGAAAACAGGGAGAGAAGGCTGAGTTGAAAATAAACGGAATAAGAGAACTTGAGAAAGTAAGGAAATTGATTATAGGGCGAATAAAGAATCCTTCCTACTATTTAAGCGGCATGATCAAGAAAGAAGAAGAGAGCATACAGCCAGAAAATATATCTGTTTTTAAACATATGTTGAATGAGCTGGAAGAAATAAAAAATCTGCTTAAACGAAATCAGGGTAAATAAGAAGCTTGACTCCCTTTACACCTAAACTCAGTTCATTAAGGATTTGGTCAATCTTATTTAACAGTTACCTCTATATTGAAAATTAACTCATCTTTTAACTCTGCCTCTTCCCATGGTCTCTGATAGTAAAGAATGATTTCTGTCTGGCCGCTGTTTTTAGCTTCAAAGGTAAAGACTTCAAAGCCTCCAACACCTACCATCCCTTCTTCTTTCTCTGTCTGAAAATATTCAGAATCTGTCAGTTCTACTATAGTTGAATCTATTTCTTCACCAGGTATCCAGCTGTATCCTGTAGTAGGATTGGAATCAAGCAGAATTATTATTTTATCTCCCTTTTTAAGTTCGATTAAGCTGCCCTTGTCATTAAAGCCTAATTCTATAGTTTTTGCAGTGGTTTCTCTGTCAATGGAACTACTCTTATCATTAGAGTCTAATTCTACAGTTTCTGTAGCGGTTTCCCTGCATGAACATAATAGAAGCAACAAAAAAATAAGAACAACTACTGCAGATAAAATCCTTATTGACGTGCTTCTGTACTTCAATTTATTTCCTTTCTTCTAAGGTAATGATAATATTAAACCGTAATTTTAATATATGTTTATGGATAAATAATATTTATTTATAATAACTTAAAAACATGCGGTTGTGAATATTATTTAAACCAGAGGGAAGGAGGAAATAATAAAGCTTGGAATAATAGGTTTGCCAAACGTGGGTAAAAGTACTCTATTCAATGCTATAACTGCTGCAGGAGCAGAAGCTTCAAACTACCCTTTTTGTACTGTTGAGCCTAATATTGCAACAGTGGCTGTGCCGGATGAAAGATTAGAAAAATTAGCCGGTATGGTCAAACCGGAAAAAATAACTCATGCTACTGTTGAATTTGTAGATATCGCCGGACTGGTAGAGGGTGCAAGCAAGGGTGAGGGACTTGGAAACAAGTTTCTTTCTCATATTCGTGAAGTCGATGCTGTGATTCATGTAGTAAGATGCTTTAGAGATGAAAAAGTGTCTCATACCTATACTGATATAGAACCTATAAGGGATGTTGAAGTAGTAGATATGGAATTGATTCTGGCCGACCTTGAAACTGTTGAAAAAAGGATTGACAGGGCAAATAGAATGGCAAAGAGCGGGGATAAAAAATATGTGGATGAGTGTGAATTACTGGAAAAAATAAAATCAGGATTGGGAAAAGGTATTCCGGTAAGAAGTATGCAGTTTAATGATAAAGAGATGATGATTGTTGAAGAGCTTTTTTTATTGACTTACAAACCTATCATATATGTGGCAAATATCGATGAATCTGATGTTGGTAAGGAAATAGATGGTCTAAGAGCGGTGTTTGACCTTTATAAATATGCTTCCAGGGAAAAGTCTGAGGTTACATCTATAAGTGTAAAGATCGAGGAGGAAATCTCACAGCTGGAACCGGATGAAAGAAAATTATTTCTAAAAGAACTTGGGATTCCAGTATCGGGTATAGACAGGCTGATAAGAATGTGTTACAAGCTTTTAGGGCTTATAAGTTTCTTTACTGTAAAACTGCCGGAATTACGGGCTTGGACCGTCAGGGAAGGGACTACTGCTTTTGAAGCTGCAGGTAAAATCCATACTGATTTCCAAAGAGGTTTCATATGTGTTGAAATAGTAGCCTACCAAAATCTTATAGATGCCGGTTCTTATACCGCCGCTAGAGAGAAAGGCCTGGTCCGCCGCGAGGGGAAGGATTACATCATGAAAGATGGAGATGTAGCTCTGTTTAAATTCAGTGTATAAATTGAGTTTTGTAATATTCGTTTGTATAATGTATTTGAGTCTTTGCTGCCGTTTTAAATCTTAGTTTATTTTTACCAGAAAGGTTTTTTTTGGAAAGAAGAGGAAGAAAAGAAATAATCATAACTCTAATAATAATGATTATAATTGCTGCGGTGATCATAAGCTGGATTTCTGGTTTATGGAGCTGCGAGGCGGGCAGGGTAGAGTTAAGCGATGAAGAAAGACTCACTATCTCTAATTATGTGAATTCGGTTTCTATATATGTTCAGCAATCCAACCGGGTCTCTTATAGGTTTTTTAATGTTCTGGAACAGGCAAAGAATCTGTCCCGTGAGGATTTAGAAAGTGAACTTCTGGATATAATCGAAGAGAACAAAGTTATTTTAGCCAACTGCAAGGAATTAAGGCCTCCGGAGTTTTTTGATGTTGCTCATGGATATCTGGAGCTGGTATTCGAGACCAGGAGTAAGGCTTATGAAGATTTTAGGCCTGCCTTGTTTAGCGCGATAGAAGAACTGGATGATATATCTACTTACCAGATAACAAATACATTTTTATATATGTATATGAGCGATGAGATCTACCTGTATTTTCAGGACAAGCTGCAGGAATCAGGGGAGCTTTTAGGAATTTCTGATTTAACCATAGGTATTGATTCAGAAGTTCTTCAAGATAAAGATCTTACTAATACTCAAAATGTTGTGGACCTTATTTCTGGAATAAAAGCTGAAGCTGAAATTTCGGAGATAAGGGGTGTAGCAGTCATTGAGGATAGTATAGAATTTGATCCTCCACAAATAAATGTTCAGGGGGATTACCGGAGAATAGCTAAGGGCTCTGAAATAACTATAGCTATAAAAATAGAAAATCAGGGCAATGTGATGGAAAATAATGTAGACGTAGTTATGGAATATAGTACTCAGGATAATATTTATGATGAAGTAAAATATGTCATAAGTTCTATTGGTCCTTTTGAAGGAAGGGTGATAGCTTTACCGGCGATTACTGCTTATCCGGGTAGAAAATGTGAACTCAAGATAACTGCTGGTCCGGTGCAGGATGAGAAATTTATGGGTAATAATACGGCTACATACAAATTTATAATGGAAGAATAAGATCGGGTCAGTATTATTTAAAGATAAAAAGGTTTTCCATATTACATTTATCGGTTATAATAATATATCTAATTTCAAAAGTTAAAAAAATTTTTGCATGGAGGAAAAAAAGAATAAATCTTTTACTTTATTGTTCTTCTCGGATGCTAAATCCAGAGTAAGAAAAGTAAAAGTCTCTCATAATGCTTTAAGATTATTATTTGTGGTATTAATAATATTCCTGGCTGCTGCAGTTATTCTGGTTTCAGATCTCTTTGCAACCCGTCAAAAGTTAAATGAGAAAATAGCAGAACTTGAAAGAGTGAAATACAAAGTAAACTACAAGGAAGTTGAGCTGGCAAATCTGGCCAAGAAGACCAAAGAAATCGAGACCAAAACAAAAATTCTGGAAAGTTATATGGAAGAGGTAGAAGAACTTGACCAGATGGTAAGAGATATAACCGGAGAAGGTGGATATGTGGAAGAGGTAGCAGTCTATACTGCAGATCTGAGTTCCGACATTAAATTAGAAGAAGACCCCAATGAGGTTTATTACTACACCAGCGACCAGGAGCAGGGACTGGATGATATAGATACCCTGCTGGAAAATCTTTTAGAAGTGGCTCCCGAATTATCTGATGTGCTATCCCAGGATAAAATCGATATGGAGAACCATCTGTACCTGAAAGACCATACTCCCGATATGTGGCCTACCAATGGAGATATTACCTCGAGGTTCTGGGCGTGGAGAGGTGGTCACAGACATAAGGGGCTGGATATTGCGAATAATGTCGGCACAAATATACAGGCTACTGCCAGCGGAGTTGTCATATATTCGGGATGGCATGGAAGCTACGGACGGAAGTTAGTCATATATCATGGGCCCGGTCTTTATGACGCCAGTTATAGCACGGTATATGCTCATCTCAGCAGAATTTATGTCAAAGTGGGAGATGAAGTCAGTAAAGGTGATATAATCGCTGCTATGGGAAATACAGGTAACAGCACGGGACCCCACCTGCATTATGAAGTCTTGGTTGGTGGTGTTCCCAATAATCCGGAGGGTTACCTGCCAGAGCCGTAGAATGATCTGACTTGTAAAAACTTATTTTGTTTTATATTATTTTTAATCAATAAATCTTGTAGATATTATTTTTTATTATCAAATTTTTTATTTTTGATATGGCTGTAAATAAAAAAATAGCGTACTTAGGACCACCGGGAACATTTACCGAAGAAGCACTGGATAAATTTGTAGGAGATATAAGTCAGATAAAAAAAATACCGTTTTCTACAGTCACAGAAGTGATAAAAAGTGTGGATAAAGGGGAAGCCGATGAGGGTTTGGTACCTATTGAGAATTCTATTGAGGGTTCGGTAAATATTACCCAGGATATTCTGACATTTGAAAGCGAGGCAAAAATAATTGGAGAAGTGACTATTCCCGTCAAGCACAGCCTTATCGGTAAGAAGAAGATCAAGCTTGGTAAAATACGCAGGATCATATCTCATCCCCATGCGACTGCCCAGTGCAGAAAATTTTTGGCTGCTAACCTGAAGGGAGTCGAGATCGTTGCCGCCAACAGTACTGCTGAAGCGGTAAGAATTTTAAAAAAGGAAGATGATGATGTTGCAGCAATAGGGACAAAGATTGCTGCAAAAATATATGGTCTTGAAATAATAGAGAGTGATATTGAAGACAACAAGGATAACAAGACCAGATTTGTTTTTATTGGAAATAAGATTCAGCCTAGAACTGGCAGCGACAAGACTTCAATGGTATGTTTTCTTAAAGAGGACAGACCGGGAAGCCTTTATAATATACTGAAGGAATTTGCCCAGAGAGATATCAATCTGACCCGGCTGGAATCCAGACCCGCCAAGAAGAATCTTGGAGATTATGTGTTTATGATAGACCTGGATGGTCACCTGCATGATAAAAATGTCTTTGAAGCCATTGAAGTCCTTAGAAGAAGCGTATATATGGTAAAAATCTTAGGTTCATATCCTAAGTGGGAAGATAATATCTAAAGCGGGAAGCGTAAATGATTGATTTAGAATTATTCAGAAAAAATCCTGAAATTTTTAAAAAAGAAATTAAAAATAGAGGTTTAAAGATAAGTGTCGACGCTGGTATTAAAATTGATATGGACAGAAGGAATCTTATATTGAATGTAGACAAGCTGAGAGCCGATAAAAATAATGCTTCAAAAATTATGCCCTCGCTTAAAGGAAGTGACAGGGATAAAAAAATCAATCAGATGAAAAAAATAAATGATGATTTAAAAAAGTTGGAAGCCAGGCTTAAGAAATTTGATGAAAAGTTCTTAGTTCATTTTTCAAAATATCCCAATCTGTCTCACAGCTCTACTCCCGTGGGAAAAGATGAGAGCGGCAATTTAGTTCAATCATATTTTGGCAGTAAACCCGAATTTGATTTTAAGCCTAAAAACCATATAGAACTTGGTATAAAACTTGATATCTTGGATGAAGATAGGGCTGCAAAGATTTCCGGTTCAAGGTTCGTTTTTTTAAAAAACGAGGCAGTTATGTTAGAGCTGGCTTTGATTCAATATGTCTTAAAGATTTTAATGGGGAAAGGCTTCACACCATTGCTGCCGCCATTTTTAGTAAAAGAAAAGGCGATGTATGGTACGGGTTTTTTACCGGTAGAAGAAACACAGTATTACAAGACTGCACTTGATGATTTATTTTTGATCGGGACATCCGAAGTGCCGTTGTGTGCCTATCACAGTGATGAGTTTTTAGATGTGGATTCCCTTCCTTTAAAGTACACTGCTTTTTCTACCTGTTTTAGGAGAGAAGCCGGTACCTATGGTAAAGATTTGGGAGGGATGTTCAGAGTTCATCAGTTTGATAAAGTCGAGATGTTTATTTTTGCCCACCCTGAGAAATCATGGGAGGAATATGAAGGATTAAGGGGTGTTCTGGAAGAGATCATGCAGGGATTGGGATTTCATTACCGAATTGTGAATATGTGCACAGGAGATATCGGTACTCCTAATTCTAAAAAATATGATCTTGAGGCATGGCTTCCCGGACAGGGTAAATATAGAGAGCTGGCTTCCTGCAGCCATGACACTGATTTTCAGTCAAGAAGACTTAATATAAAATACCGGGATGGGAAAAAGAAAGAACTAGTACATACTATGAACAGCACGGCCTGTGCATTAGGAAGGACCCTGATAGCGATTTATGAGAATTATCAGAACAGCAGCGGTAATATAAAGATACCGAAAGTCCTGCTGCCTTATATGAACGGAATCGATACCATTTCTGCTAAAAAAGGTAATTAATATATTTTTATATATCATATTCAGTATCAATTCTATTGGCCGGAACAAGATTAATAAATCATAATTTTATGCTATAATTTGTCTTTGCTGGAGAGGTGGCAGAGTCTGGTTGAATGCGGCGGTCTTGAAAACCGTTGAAGGTTTATACCTTCCGGGGGTTCAAATCCCTCCCTCTCCGCCATAGAATTACTGAAGTTTATGAGTTCAGCAGATTTTAATTGTGTAAAATATGCCCCAAGCGCATATTTTACGGGATTTGAAAAGACGGACTGAGTGTTAACGAAGGAGTCTGCGGCTCTGCAGCGAGCAAAGCGAGACGGAAGACCAAATCCCTCCCTCTCCGCCACTTATAATGGCCTGTCTTTTATTTTTTCCTGCCTTTGACTAAAATAAAGATTGAACTAAGGAAAAGTGGACTGATATTCTTAAATAAAAGGATATGATATTTAATGGATACAGTGTTGAAAAGGAAATTGGGGAAATCCGATATAGAAGTAAGCGCTATGGGTTTGGGCTGCTGGGCAATAGGCGGCGTGTTCTGGAGAGGCGATAAGCCTCTTGGCTGGGGAGATGTAGATGATAATGAATCAACTGATGCAATACACAGGGCGCTTGATCTCGGTATTACTTTTTTTGATACGGCGGCAGTTTATGGAGTAGGACACAGTGAGGGAGTCTTAGGGCGTGCCTTGAAGGGACGGCGGGATAAAGTCGTCATAGCAACCAAATTTGGATACACTTTTGATGTAATGAACCGCGAGGTTACCGGAAGCAATCTATCACCGGAGCGTATCAGGCAGGAGTGTCAGGCGTCACTGCGTCGCCTTGGAACCAATTATATAGACCTTTACCTGATTCATGTTGGTTCAATTCTGCCTGAAGAAGCTGAATTTATATCGATCGAACTTGATAGACTATGTAAGGAAGGGTATATACGTTCTTATGGGTGGAATACTGATGATGCTAGATGCGCCCGATTATTGGCGGAGAATGATAAATATACTGCTGTCGAACATGAGTTAAATGTTTTAAATGATGCCAGAGAGATTTTGGAACTATGCGAAGAATATAATCTGGCAAGCATTAACAGAACTCCGCTGGCTATGGGACTTCTTGCGGGCGAATTTAAAGCAGGATCGCGGTTGCCGGAGGATGATATCAGAGACAATGAGTCAAAATGGATGAAATATTTTAAGAATGAAAAACCGAGTGGTGATTCTCTTGAAAAGCTTCATGCAGTACGTGATATTCTTACCAGCAGCGGTCGTACCCCTGCTCAGGGGGCTCTTGCATGGATATGGGCTCGAAGCAAGCGGACAATACCTGTACCTGGATTTAGAAATATGAAGCAGGTCGAGGAAAATGCCGGTGCGATGCAGTTCGGACCTTTGACAGATAGACAGATACGTGAGATAGATTTTCTTTTAGGGAGGTAAAGTCTTTTATGGTAAGGATCTGGCGGAACTGGTAAGTATTACTTTTATTTTAAATCTTTTACTATATCAAGGAAAATATCCACCACTTTGGGGTCAAACTGGATCCCGCTGTATTTCTTTATCTCATTTATC